>NZ_JBQEOD010000002.1:0-603095 GCF_052044955.1 Bacillus sp. 22446 | reverse complement strand
CACCCGTGCTGCCCGTTGCCCCAGTCGGACCAGTTGGTCCAGTGCTGCCCGTTGCCCCAGTAGGTCCGGTTGAACCTGTGATACCTGTAGCACCAGTAGCCCCAGTCGGACCGGTTGAACCTGTGATTCCCGTGGCACCAGTCGGACCGGTTGCACCCGTGATACCAGTGGCGCCAGTAGGTCCGGTTGAACCTGTGATACCAGTGGCCCCAGTAGGTCCAGTTGCACCTGTGATACCTGTAGCACCAGTAGCTCCGGTTGAACCTGTGATACCAGTGGCGCCAGTAGGTCCGGTTGAACCTGTGATACCAGTAGCACCAGTAGATCCAGTTGCACCTGTGATTCCCGTTGCCCCAGTAGGTCCGGTTGCACCAGTAATTCCTGTAGCTCCAGTGCTGCCCGTTACTCCAGTAGAACCTGGAGCACCAGGTGCTGCCAAAAGCGTATAATCCGGGGACGTATCTGGCGTACCTAAAGGTGGAGCAGAGTTCACAATATACGTACCACCTTCATAAGTGACCACTTGACCGACTGAATACATTGATGCTCTTTCTGGATCATATGTTTCAATACCACTTAATCCTACCCCTGTAGGGCCAGTTGGGCCAGTTTTCCCAGAAGCCGCCAAAAGGGTATAGTCGGGGGAAAGTCCAGGTATTCCTGAGGGAGCATCTACCTTAGCAATATAAGTACTGCCATTATACGTGACAACTTGACCAGCCTCGTAATCTTGTGATTGTGAGGGGTTAAAAGGGAGGACACCGGTTAATCCGCCAGCAGGTCCGGTTGGTCCGGTAGGCCCAACCGGACCTGCTGGGCCTCTTCGTCCAACCCTTTGAATTATTTTTGATTGTTTTTCTCCTTTTGCACAAGACGGATCCCCTTGAGGTCTGTTTTGTTTTGAATGTTCTTGTTTAATAAAAGGACAGTCTCTTCTTTGAGGACGGTCATGACGTGATCTTTTGTAATGAGGCTGCTCATGATATCTACCGCAAAAGGGACATTTGTGATCGAATTGATTGTACAAATTGCCCATCTCCTAAAATTGATATTTCATTCTATGTACGAATTTTTAAATCGGAAGTAAAACCTAGAAAATTCATCATTTCGAAAATCATCGAATCAAATCATTTAAAAGTTAAATCGTTTTATGTTATGGTGTTGAAAGAATGAAACTAGTATGATTTTTGAAAGAAATGGGGCATCATGTATGAGTCAATCAGTTTTACAACGTGCAGCATATTCCGTGTTAAATTTATCCTCTGTAACAGAAGGTGGCACAATCAAAGAGTCATTTGAACATAGTATGGATTTAGCAAAAAAAGCTGAGAAGTGGGGCTACCATAGATATTGGCTTGCGGAGCATCATAATATGGAAGGGGTTGCGAGTTCAGCAACATCCGTCTTGATTGGACATATTGCTGGAGGGACTGAAAAGATCCGCGTTGGTTCTGGGGGGATTATGCTTCCAAACCATTCTTCACTCGTCATTGCAGAACAATTTGGAACACTGGAGACTTTGTATCCAGGGAGAATTGATTTAGGTCTTGGCAGGGCACCAGGAACAGATCAGTTAACGGCAAGGGCACTTAGACGTAATCTTCATCATGGGGAGGATTTCCCTGAGCAGCTTGAAGAACTTCGGCAATATTTCAAACCGACTGGTCAGGTCAAAAAACATGTAAGAGCCGTTCCGGGAGAAGGAGTGGATATCCCGATTTGGCTTCTTGGTTCAAGTGGTTTTAGTGCAAGGCTTGCAGGAGAACTGGGACTGCCATTTGCCTTTGCGGCACATTTCTCCCCTAAAAATACCATTCCTGCTTTAGAATTATACAGACAGTCATTTCAACCTTCAGATGTGTTAAAAGAACCTTATGCGATGGTTGGTGTGACGGTTTTTGCTGCTGATCAAACAGAGCGGGCTGAATATTTGGCGACGTCTCATTATCAGCGCTTCTTGAGCCTCATTCGCAATACACCAGGAAAACTCAAAGCCCCTGTTGAAAGTATGGATGGGCTATGGAGTCCATATGAGAAGGCGATGGTGGACGAACAATTAAGTTCGACGATGATCGGGGATAAACAAAAGGTGAAAAAAGAGTTAGAAGCCTTTATTGAGGCGACTCAAGCAGATGAAGTCATGATTAATTCTGATATGTTTGACCATCAAGAAAGAATGCGTTCCTATGAAATCATTGCAGAGATATTTCAAGAGGAACAAGAAAAATAAGAATAAAAAAAGAACTGCCAAGAGCAGTTCTTTTTTATTTATGCTTTAGTAAACACGCGAAATGGTTGTCCAACTGGCAGTACTGTACGACCAAAATGTGTATTCAGCACAACAGCTGCAGAACCATAAAATGAAAGAAGAGAAATAATCAATTCTGCAATACCAGCCATCGTATGAGTCACATCGTACATCACACCAAACGAGCTTAGGGACAGGCCAATGAATAAGAAATCAATAAAGACGAAAATCAAAAACAATACTTTATGTGTTTCCATTGCACCGATCGTCATAAATAAGCTGAAAATCAAATAACCAATAAAAGCAAAACCTAGTTGTTTTGGGTCCGCAGCTCCCGCAAGCGTTTTCCCAAAAACGCCAGCTTGAATGAGCCAAGTGGTTCCAACGCCCATCCAAAAAAGACCGAATGCGCCGAAGGCAGTGGCTCCAAAAATATTATGATGCTTTGAATCTTGTATGGACGCAATCAGCTGCGCGATTCCTCCAAGGAAGATAGCCCAAGGTAAAATAAGGGATGTGCCATCTGTGATTCCTAGTTTTTGTGAAGACGCAACAAGCGTCACCATTGCTAAACCAAACAAACCAAGTGGTGTTGGGTCTGCGATTGATAATCGAATTGCTTGAACATTCTGTTTTTCCATAATGACCTCCTACAATTTGCACTTACAAAAGATACTCGAATTCGATAGAAACGTCAAGCTCTTTTTTAGTAGACACTTGCAACGTCTTCCAAATAAATCTATATTTAATACAATACATCATACATGTGATAGAAAAAGAGGGATGAGAATGAGTAAAGGCTTAGCTGGAAAGACCATTGCCATATGCGGAACAAGAAAAACAGAAGAAATGCGTACACTTGTTGAAAAGCAAGGAGGACAAGCTGTTATTCGTTCTCTTCAGGGCACTGTATTTTTAGCCAAAGAGGAATTGAAGCCAGGCATAGAAATCTTTGTAAAGAAGGGAGCTGACTGGGTCATTTTAACAACGGGTATCGGCACAGACACATTAATTGAAAGTGCAGAAGAGCTGCAGCTTGGAGAAACTTTTATGAACATTTTATCAAGTGCCCATATCGCTTCAAGAGGATACAAAACGTTCGCGGCTCTAAAAAAACACGGCATTCAGCCAGATGTTTCTGATGAAGATGGAACCGTTCGTGACCTCATTTCAAAGTTAGAAGACAAAGAACTTCAAGGTAAACGGGTCATGGTACAGCTTCACGGTGAAAATGCACCAGCTCTCATTGATTTTTTACATCACAAAGGAGCAGACGTTTTGCAGCTCATGCCATATCAGCACACGCCCCCTCAACCAGAGGCGGCGGACACTTTGCTTCAAGAAATGAAAGAAGGGAAGGTCCATGCCGTTTGTTTTACAACCGCTGTTCAGGTTCATGCCTTTTTCAAACTAGCAGAAGAATGGGGCAAAAAAGAAGAATTGCAACATCTATTCGAGCAGCATGTATTAGCTGTAGCTGTTGGAAAAGTCACAGCTGAAGCATTAAAAGAACAGGGGATAAGCCGCATTCTAGCCCCTTCACTTGAAAGAATGGGTGCAATGATTATGGAATTATCTCAATATATGAAAAAACAATCGACGCACGCATAGAAAAAACGCCTTTCACATGACGAGTGAAAGGCGTTTTCGTTAGATTGTCCGTTTTCGATTTGTGCGAATTTTTTTCAAAACGAAATACAGTACGATCAGAACGATGGCAATGACCATAATTGGTGTTGTATACGTGTGAGCGACACTTTGAATGTGGTCCCATTTTGTCCCAAGCTGCATTCCAAGATAAATAAATAGAATGGACCAAGGGATGGCGGCTAATCCGGTCAATAGAACAAATTTGAGAAATGGCATCTTTGCAATACCAGCTGGAATCGAGATCGCATGGCGCACGACTGGGATAAAACGAGCTGTAAATACGACACCCGTTCCATATCGGTCAAACCAGCGTTCTGCCGTGGCAATATGATGCTCATGGATGAATAAATACTTCCCATACTTTGTTAAAAAAGGTCTTCCGCCATAAAGGCCGATCCAGTAAATAAAGCACTGGGCAAGTGTTCCTCCAATAACCCCAGCGATGACGGCTCCAACAAACCCAATGCTTCCTGTTGACACCATATATCCGCCGTAGGCAAGTACAATTTCACTCGGAATAATTTCAATCATCAGTCCGAGTGCAACACCTGCGTAACCAAGGCTTGTCAGCCAGGTTAAAATTTCATTAAACAAGGTTCCCATTCATTTCACTCTGCCTTTAAATACGAATTTTCTTCAAGCATCCTTATAAGAGCCTATGCTTGTTTTGCTTCTCTCATGAGTATGCTTTGCATATATGCTAGCATGGCTGGCCGCATATCATGACGCATTAATCCAATTTCAGCCGCTGCCTTAAATGAGCCCAGCTTATCACCAACGTCAAATCTCATCCCATCTAATTGTTTTGCATAAATGGGTGATTCATGTGCAATGATTTTCAGCGCATCTGTCAGCTGGATTTCGTTCCCAGCACCTCTCTCGATTCCTTGTAGAATAGGAAAAATCAATGGTGTTAACAGATACCTGCCCATCACGGCTAAATCGGAAGGAGCTTCATGAATAGCTGGCTTTTCCACTAAGTCTGTGACTTCAAACACTTGGCCGTCTACTCTAGCTGGTCTTATCATACCATACTTACTGACATCTAGACGATCCACTTGCTGGACGCCAATGACCTCTCTTTGTTTGTCTTCAAAGACTTCCATGAGCTGAGAGAGTGCAGGTCTTTCTGACACCATGACATCATCACCTAAAAGCACCGCAAAAGGATCATTGCCAGTAAAATGACGTGCACATAATACCGCATGTCCAAGACCTAAGGGCTCCTTTTGACGAATATAATGAATATTGGCCATATCCGCAATATGTTTGATTTCAGCCAGCTGTTCTTTTTTTCCTTTTTCAAGCAAATTCTGTTCTAGCTCAATCGAACGGTCAAAGTGATCTTCAATCGATTTTTTATTTCTTCCTGTGATAATCAGTATATCTTCAATGCCTGATTGAACAGCCTCCTCAACTATGTATTGAATGGCGGGTTTGTCGATAATCGGCAGCATTTCCTTTGGCTGTGCTTTCGTTGCGGGTAAAAAACGTGTGCCTAATCCGGCTGCTGGTATAACGGCTTTTTTGATGTTCATTGAATCATCGCTCCATTTCTGATCGTTTGTTTTCTGATGGAAACACCCATAGGCGGCTTCCAGTAAAAGTGATCATCATGCCAAGAAGGGTACCAATCGCTTTACTAATGAATAATGAGAAACCTGCTTGCTGCATGACATATAAGACAACATAGGTGAGGAGACACGCTGCGCCGTTGACTGTGGCCCACTTGATCCATTCCCACCTGTCCGCTTTCTTTTTTACTTGGAACGTCCATTTTCGATTCCAAACATAACTGTTCAGCATTCCTGCTGTATAGGACAGGCACTGTGCAAGAAAAGAGGGAACAAAGCAAGCAGTGAAAAAAAAGAAGAACAGAAAGTCAATCATCGTATTGCTTGCGCCTACAGTTAAAAATGTGGCATAGGTCCGAATATTTTTCTTTGTCATGCGAAGGATCATCACCTCCTAGTGTTTGAGTGGGTGTATGAATACTGTACAAAAGCGAGTTGACGATTCAGTGAAGAAAAGATGAAAAAAACATGAACAAGCGATATCTGTTTTTTCACCAGCTCGTGATATAATTTGTAAGATGAAACGAACGGTGGTGCACATGCATGTATTTAACAATTGGAGAAACAGCTGAATACTTAGAAGTATCAGAAGCATATGTTGAAAAATTAATCCAGCAAAAAAAGATTCGTTACGTATTTGACGGGGAATCGTATCTCATTTATCAAGGGCAGTTTCAAACCCATATGAAACAGCTAGAACAATATAAAGAGCTCATTCAAGACATCTTAAATGAACCAATCCCTGAGGACCCGGACGTAAAAGATGAAGATTAAAAAAGACTGTACGAGAAGGGAGAACCTTTTCATACAGTCTTTTTTATTGGCTGACACCCGTTTGGACAATGTTCATATGACAATTCACTTGGACATCTGCATCAGGGTAGAGTTTTTGCCATTTCTCCGGTGTCATGGCTTTATCTTTAGAGCGATACCTCAAACCAAGTCCAAGTGGATCAATTTTTTGCTTTTTAAAGGATTGAACAAGGTCTTTTCCTTGCTGGGCCACACGCTTCTCCACTTCTTTTTCAACATGCTGCAAGATGGAAGGCGTATCGATTTTTTTTGATTTCATGAATTCTTTTAACTCACCTTTCAGCTTGATATCAATGGTGATATGAGGCTTTTTTGAAAGGTTTTCAGTTGGTTTAATGTGATAAGACACATGTGATTTGATATTTTCAATGACAACATGGGTTTTCTTTTTGTCATTAAATCGAAACTCATAAATCCCATTTTTATGATTTTCAAGCATCGCTTTAAACGTAAACGTATCTTCCCCTGGAATATGCCCAACCATTTTTTCTTGATCAAAAAGAGCGACACCTGACACTTTAATAGAGTTGCTTGTATTTTTAATGTAAGGGAGGTAGGCATCCACGCCTTTTGCCATCATCTGATTCATAAAAATATGCTGATTGGTCACAGGTTGATTGCCGTTTCGCATGTTTTGAGCCAGTAAATCTGAAAGATATACACCGATATTTAAGTTGGTTTGATTCATTTTTGTATGCAATAAATCTTCAACTTCTCCGTCTACTATGGCAAATACTTGACGAGATCCAATGATTGGATCACGATAGATGTAATTCATCAAATCAATCATACCCACTTCTTTCGCCAGCTTTTCACTTATTAAAATCACGAGTACTTGTCCCATGACAACGGGGAAAGGCGATTTTTCCGAAACAAGAAACTGAATATTACTAATGGTATTTGACTTAGCACTTACAATTTGATAGCTTCCTTGTTCTTCGCTTTTAAAAACAGGGAAAACAAAGAAGCCCTTCATTTCTCCATCTTCCAATAAGTCAAATCCCGCCGCCTGCGAGATACTTAATTCATCTAAGAGACGAGGCTGTGCACAGCTCGTTAAGAAAAGACTCAATAACATGATACATATCAGAATAGAATGTTTCATGTTCGTTTTTTCACCCACCTTTTTTTCAGCAGCAGCACAATGATCATACATCCAATCAATCCATAGACGAGGATGTATCCGCTATATTCCACCCATTTATTAAATGTCTCAAATGAGGTAGCTCTGATAAAAAATGAAAACATGACGAGAATGAGAAGGCTGAGAACTATTAACGTGGTGCACTGGCTCGTGTGAAACACTTGTTTTGCCATTCTGCTGGCTGCCCATAATGGAATAGCGATATTTGGAACGATAAGCAAAAGCCATAGCGACACTTCAATAAATTCAAAGCGCTGGATAAACGGAAGTTTGACAATGCTGGTTAATGTCAATGTCGGCCATTTCGTTAGTTCGAGCTGAGCACTTGAGTAGTACGCTATAGAGACGAGAAATACAAGCAAATTCAGGCATGTAGTTAGCAACACTCCCATATGTGCAAATTTTTGCGACGTTTGTGCTTTTTTAATAAAGGGATAATAGACAAGCAATGTTCCAAAACCAAACATGGATAAAGAGGCATCTTTGACCCCCATCATGAGTTGTGAAAATGAATGATCAAACATTGGGAACATAAACCGGATGTGACTATATTTCATGACATAAAAACAGATAAAGGTCATCCAGTACGTTAGGACAATGCTAAAGAATGCCCAGCCAGCGATTGTTCTAAATCCGCCTGTGTGAATGTAATAGACGAGGATGAGCAGCACTGATGCAAATAAAAGACCAGGAATTTCTTTAAACAGCCAAACATGGATTACATCCATATAATGAACAAGC
The DNA here is from genome assembly GCF_052044955.1 of Bacillus sp. 22446. NCBI lineage: Bacteria > Bacillati > Bacillota > Bacilli > Caryophanales > Bacillaceae > Bacillus > Bacillus sp. 22446. The sequence continues at coordinate 594,925 of NZ_JBQEOD010000002.1, read as the reverse complement.
ACGATCAAAGATAATGAAGAAAAATACAAAATGTAGAGAATGTTGATGAATTGTCCAAGCCATTTACCAAACACAGATTGCGTAATGTCACTAAATTCGTCAGTAGGTGCTTTTTTAAACAAAAAGTAAATGAGGAAAATCATCAAATTGACGCTTGCACCAGCAATTAAAATGGCGATCCACCCATCATTATTAATCGTCCGGACAAGATTCGTCTGGAAATTTAAAATACCAACACCAACTTGATTGGCATTGATCAGAAAAAACACAAAAAAAGGGGATACTTGAAATTTTTCTTTCACAGAAGACGAGCTCATGCCTTCACTTCCTTATTCATAAAAATCATTTTTCCCCTTACGACCTTGCTTTGGCTTTTGGCGGTGTATCGTTTCATTTTGCGGCCGTAAATTTTCTGGACGTTTTTTCAAAAAGCGGAGCTGGGGCCGAATCAAACTCCCCTTTAAATCGGCCAATCGAAGTGGAAAGATTGGCTCTAAGTAAGGTTGTCCTATAGACGTTAATTTCATTAAATGTGTGAGAAGAAAAGCCCCCATCAGCGAAATCCCTAGCGCTCCCCACACTTGTGCAGCAAAAAGGAATGGGAAACGTAAGAGACGAATGGTTGTCCCCATTTTATATATAGGAGTGACGAAAGAGGCAAGAGCTGATAATGCAACTATAATGAGCAGGATATTACTTGTTAATCCCGCTGCAACGGCAGCCTGTCCGATCACAATACCTCCAACAATCCCGAGCGTCTGTCCGACTTTTGCAGGAAGGCGAGAACCGGCTTCCCTAAGTAGCTCAATCGATATCTCTAAAAATAAAGCTTCAATAATAGGCGGAAAGGGCACGAGATAGCGTGATGCGACAATCGTTTCTAATAAGTCCTTAGGAATCAGTTCGTAATGAAACGTTAAAACAGCTACATACAAAGGGGTTGCAAAAATAGAAAAAATTACAGCAAAAATGCGTAACAGCCGAAAGGAGGATGCTGCGATCCAAGACATGTTATAGTCTTCCATTGTAGAAAAATACTCGAGTAAAATTGTAGGTGCAAGCAGGGTATGAGGCGAACCGTCAACCATAATGGCTATTTTTCCTTCCGTTAAACCTGAGGAAACCCTGTCTGGCCGTTCTGTATTTAAAAACAATGGAAAGATTGTATTGGACACATCATAAAGCATTTGCGCAAGATAGTTAGAATCTAGAATTTGGTCATAGTCAACATCTTGAATCCGCTGAAGAACGGTTTCAATGTTCTGCGGGTTGGCGATATTCTCTATGTATACAACGGCTACTTTCGTTAGAGAAAGGGTACCCACTGTGTGTTCAACTACTTTAAGGTCAGGAGTGGGCAGCCTGCGTCTGAGCAAGTTTAAATTTGTATCGAGCACTTCTACAAACGCTTCTTGCGCACTAATGATTCCGAATTCAATCTCAGGCGGGCCCACTTGTCTGCCTTTCTTTTCTTCAATCGGCAAGAGAAGCGTATTGCCCCAATCTGTCTCAATCCGTACAGCAATACTGCCCCGATGAAGAGCTTCTTCCACTTTTTGAAGGTCCTTCGTAATCACAGCTTGTTCAATTGGGATGTGTTCTTTCAGCTCTTCAAGGGTGGGTGTTAGATGCAATTGTTGAATAAAAGGCAAGATTTGTTCATGAAGGAGATTTCCATTAATTAAAGAACGAAAAAAAGAAATTCTGTAAAGAAAACCTCCGGAACTTGATAATTCATTGATAAAATCAGAAGAGCGCGATAATGCTTCAAATACTGAATTCGGGTCTTTCTGTTTTGATTTGTTTTTCTTCAGCACTTGAACCATCTCCTTCCGTGATTTGCCTCTATTATCCAACCGATCTTCTGAAGATATGCATAAAAAAAGCGTTCAGCTTCATGAACTGGACGCTTTTTTTCCATATTGAACGGCTTCTAATAAAAAGTCTGCCAGATGAATCGCTCTCATGCTAGGCATATGTCCTGCCTTTTTGACGCCTGCTGCCATTTGTAATTGACAGCCTGGATTCGACGTCACAATGGCAGCTGCAGCTGTGTTGCTCGCTTCCGTCATTTTATGATCTAAAATTTGCATCGACATGTCTGGCTGCAAGATATTGTAGATTCCTGCAGATCCGCAGCAGCGGCCGGCATCTTTCATTTCTTTAAACGTTACCCCTTGGATGGCTTTCATGAGCACCCTCGGCGCCTGTTGTACATTCATCCCATTTCGTAAATGACAGGAGTCTTGATAGGTGATTACTTGCGCTGGCAAAACCAGTGGCATGAGGCGGTGAAACTCAAGCTCCACAAGGATGCTTGATATATCGGTTATTTTCTGTGAGAAGGCTTTACTTCGTTTTTGAAAATCTGGGTCATCCTGAAGCAAATGATCGTAATCACTTAAAAAGGCACCGCAGCCGCCTGCATTCATGATGATCGCATCGGCATCTGTTTCCTCGAATGCTTCAATATTCCGCTTGGCTAACTGTTTTGCTTGGTCTTTTTCTCCGCTATGACCATGTAGCGCGCCGCAGCACGTTTGTATAGGAGGAACGATCACATCGCAGCCTGCCAGCTGTAAGAGATGAATGGTCGCTTTGTTTGTGTTTGAGAAAACTGTATCCATTAAACAGCCAGTAAAAAACGCTACCCGTTTTTTTGCCTGACCAATGGCTTTATATTCATTCAAACGTTTTTTCTTTTGAGGCGGCACCTTTGGAAGTGCCTGTTCCATCAACTGTAAATGGGAGGGAAGCAGCTTCAGTATGCGCGTCTTCCTGGCGGCTGTTTGCAGACCAGAAGTTTGATAAAATCGAAGAAAACTAGCAGCTTGTCGCATACGACTTTGCGACGGAAAGAGACCTTTAAACACAACACGTCTCATCAATTTGACAGGAAATGATTGTTTTTTATGTTGTTGAATAATGTCTCTGGCATCTTCTAGCAACTGTCCATACTTGACGCCAGAAGGGCAGACTGGTTCACATGCACGGCAGCCAAGACAAAGATTAAGGGAATGTTCAACATCTTCATCTGGCTCAATGACGCCATCTCTTACAGCTTTCATTAACGCAATTCGGCCCCGAGGAGAGTGCGTTTCTTGTTGTCCAGATTCAATATAGGTAGGGCAGGAAGGGAGGCAGAATCCGCAGCGCATGCAATTAAGCAGCTCCTTTTCATCCATTTGCTCCTGAAACTGCTGCTGGATCTCTTTTTGCTTAGAAGAAGAACTCATGAGACCACCACTCGCTTTCTTGAGGCTTTTCCAAACACTTTATCTGGGTTCATGATATTTGCTGGGTCAAGTGCCTGTTTAATCGCCTTCATGGCAGCGATTCCTTCTTTTTTGACCTTCAGCTCCAAATAGGGCGCTTTCATGAGACCTACGCCATGTTCGCCTGTAATCGTGCCGCCAAGTGCAACGGCTTTTTCAAAAATGGCCTGAAAGGCAGCTTCTACACGTTTCATTTCTTCTTCATTTCTTGCATCTGTCGCACAAGTGGGGTGTAAGTTGCCATCACCTGCATGACCAAACGTACAAATGTTCACCTCGTACTTTCGTGCAATGTCTTCGATTGCACGAACCATATTGGCAATTTCAGACCGGGGAACGGTCGCATCTTCTAAAATCGTTGTAGGACTTAATCGAGCGAGGGCAGATAAAGCAGAGCGTCTCGCTGTTAAGAGCGCACTTGCCTCTTCTTCTGAATGTGCAATCTTGACGCTTTTAGCCCCGTGCTGCTCACAGACTTCTGCGATTTTTTGGATATCACGAGAAACAGCTTCAGGGTTGCCGTCCTGTTCAATTAATAACACAGCTTGAACGTCAGTAGGCAGGCCGATGTTTGCAAAATCTTCAACGACTTCAAGGGTCGGCTGATCCATAAATTCTAATGTAGCAGGAATGATACGCTCAGCAATGATGGCCGATACAGAAGTCGCAGCTTCTTCAAGGCTTTCGTATAAACAAAGCATTGTTTGTTTCGTTTCTGGAAGCGGCAGGAGCTTTAGCACCGCTTCTGTGACAATCCCGAGTGTTCCTTCTGAACCAACGAACAATCGAGTCATATCATAGCCAGCGACATCTTTTGCAAGCTTTCCGCCTGTTTTGATGATGTCACCATTTGGCAAAACCACTTCAAGCCCAAGGACATAATCCCTTGTCACTCCATACTTTAACCCCCGCAGTCCCCCTGAATTTTCGTTAATATTGCCGCCTAATGTGGAAATTTTCATAGAGCTTGGATCAGGCGGGTAGAAGAGACCTTTTTCCTCTACTTGATGAATCATCTCCTGCGTAATTAAGCCAGGCTGCACCGTTGCGGTTAAATTTTCTTCGTCTATTTCTAATAATTGATTCATTCTAGTAAAGAGAATCACCAATCCGCCCTGAGTAGGGCATGTTCCTGCGCACAGATTCGTCCCTGAGCCTCTTGGGACGATCGGCACCTTGTAAGAGGCGCACAGTTTCACAATTTGCTGCACTTCTTCTGCCGTGCGAGGTGTCACGATGGCATCTGGCATCTGTTGAAAATTTGGTGTCGCATCATAAGAGTAGGCAAGACGATCCGCCTTGCTGTCTTGGACATTGGGCGCACCGACAATCTCTTTTAATTGATTTGAAAATTCTGAATCTAGCATATACAATCACTCCCGCTCATTTAACGTCTCGTTTCTACAAGTATAAAAAAAGAACCGCCACATGACTATAGACGATTCTACAAAATATCAGGCTGTTTTATCGTATTTTTTGTATCATGATCTAAAAGCAGCAAGGCCAAATAAAAAAGCATCGCATCTTGCATGCGCTTTGGATCAAGTGTCGTTAAATCCTGAATCCGTTTTAATCTGTAATGAAGTGTATTAATATGGACATGCATAGTTTCTGCTGTATGTTTCAATGAGTAATCCGAAGCGATGAGAACCCGCAATGTTTTCACTAGTTCAGGATAGGGGAAAAGGGACGCAATCGTTCGATCAAGAAACGCATCTTTTGTTTCCTGACTGATTTCCTCCATAAAAAGTTCAAGCGTCAAATCTTCATCAAACACAATGGGTGTTTCAGCATGCGCCAATTTTAAAGCGCGAAAAGCTTGATGAAAGGACTGCTTCATGACATGAGAAGCTGCTGGTTTTCCTGCCCCCATTAAAATCCTCGATGGTGACAGCGCTGTGAGCGCAGCATGAATATGGAACAAGCGCTTGTGCCATGTTTCTCGACCATCTGGTGTGGCTTGTAGCATGAGCAAAAAACGTGCATGCCCCCAGCGCACAATGATCTCCTGATTGGTGAGTTGCAATTTGTCCTTCATCAGTTTGTATTGATCCTGCTTCATAAACGATTCGTCTTGACAATCAATGAGAATAGCGACACGCTGCTTGTTGACATCAAAGCCAAGCCGCTGCGCCTTCTCGGTCATACCAACCGCTGTCTCTGGCAGGTGAAGCCAGTCGAATACAAAGGCTTCAAGCTGCCGTTCATCTGTTTCCGTTTCTTGAAAGAATTCATGCTCTTGAATGAGCAGCTCCGTCATTTTACGTAAAATGTCGCCAAAAGGGGAGACATGCCTAGGATCACCTGTCATTCCAATGACCCCAATGACTTCTTGTTTAAAATAAATAGGCAGATTGATACCGGCTTTGACGCCTTTCATCTGCAGCACATCATCCTTTGTGAGAATTCGTTTCTGCCCTTCTAAGGATGTGACATATGCTCCTTCATGAAATTGGCCAATGCGTGCTGGATCTGTTGCAGCAATAATGGTACCGTTTGTTTGTGTGATGATGATTTCTTCCGTCAGTACCTTTTTGACCTCATCTACGATTTTTTCTGCCAGTGTCATTGTGAGCAAAACGGTCCCCTCCGAGATGTTTCTTTTTACACTATCATACCATCATATGCTCAGGCATATCTTTCTTTTCATGTGTTATGCTAAAATAAAAAGCGCATATGAAGTAGATGAAAGGAGATACAGTCATGTCACTGCAAAATCGCTTACAAGATTTATTGAAAGAAGGGCAGGCGCTCACCGACTTTGAATATAACAAAGCCACAAGTCAAAATTGGCCGCTAGAAGGGGCAAAAATGACAGAAGAAGCACGCTTTGCTGATGTTTATATAGAACGTGTAGACAAGGAATCGGAGGAAATGATTCAAACAGAAAATGCTTCCTTTTTAAATACACCTCTTACATACGTAAAAAAACAACAAAAAGAATTCATTTATATCGAGTCGAAGTGGTTTGATGTGGTGAGAGCCGACGGACTTGCCATAGAATGGGATGAAGTATTTCAGACGTATACCGTGTTATTCGGATTGAAGCGTCCTAAAAAAGATACTGGATTACTAAAAGAGATGCTCTCAACATTAAATGGTGCTCAGCTTCAATTTAATGGACAAGACGGGTTATTTGATATCAACATTCCGCTTCTTGAACTAGAAGACATCAAAGAAGATACGCCTTTAATTGGTGTGATCTCAGCAGTGTACCGCTATTTATTCAACTTGCTCATGCAGCTTGAAAATGAATGAATCAAAAAACGGCTCACACTCCTGAGCCGTTTTTAAAGCCATCCTCTTATGAATTGAGCCTCACCCATTCCGAAGCTCCAATCGGCGTCTCCATTTTCCACGATCGAGATCATCACATCCGTCTTGGCAATCCCGCATTCTTTTTCTATACGTTCTGCGATTTGTGCATAAAGCTGTTCCTTTTGCTCTTTCGTCCGCTGTTTACTGACAACACTAATGACAACCAGATCCTTTGTTCTCGGATAACCAAGTCCAGTGTCTTCAATGATCATCTCTTCAGGGCGGTGCTGATGAACAATTTGATAGCGATCTCGTTCAGGTACCCCAAAGGCATCAACCATTGCTTCATGACAAGTGTCCAGCAGTTTCTTTAATTCCTCTTTTGAACGGCCCTCTATCACGTCAAATCGTAACAACGGCATCAGGTCAACCTCCAAATATGTGTTTAATATACAATCATAATGTAACCAACACTTCGCCGTTTCACTCTTTTGCGCATAAGAAAAAAGCCAACACATTGACGCTTGGCTTTTTTGCTCTGGACTAAGGCGTGACAAATTTCACATCATGCTCTTTTCCATATTGAAGGTAATCTTCATTTGGTTGTTCATTCGTCACGACGATGTCTATGTCTTTTAAGTCACAAAACGTGGTTAAGGCATAATGGTCGAACTTACTATCATCGACTAATAAAAAGGTTTTGGCGTTTTTTTCAACGAGCGTTTTTTTAATATCTGTCTCAAGCGGGGAGGAATTCGTGACGCCATGATCAATGGATAAACCAGTTGATGCAATAAATGCTTTATTGACATTGTATGCTTTTAGGCGCTCAACACTTTGATAACCAACGAAAGAATTTGTTTTTCGCTCTAGCATACCGCCGGTTGAAAAGATGGTGAGGTGTTCATAAGGCATAGCCTGTGTAATGAAATCCACGTTATTTGTCACAACGGTAATCCGTTTCTCCTTCAAATAGGGAAGCATCTCCAGTGTCGTTGTACCAGAATCAACAAAAATCATATCACCATGTTCAACAAAAGCAGCGGCAGCCTGTCCGATCAATTGTTTTTTACTCAGCTGACGAGTCTTTCGCTCCTGATACACCACCAATGTTGAGTGATTCACAGCGACGCCGCCGTACACTTTCTTTAGCACGCCGGATTCTACCAATGCTTGTACATCTCGGCGTATGGTGTTTTTTGAGACGCCAAAATGCGTCACAAGCTCATCAAGAGAGGCAGATTCCCGGTCAAATACATACTCTTTTATTTGCTGAATACGTTTTGTTTTTATCATGCTACAATCTCCAATCAATACGAATATGCTGATTCTATTATAACAATAATTCCACGTAAAAGATGTCACTGATCAACATGGGAGAATCGAATGATCTTTTTCTCTTATCTTTTCTCATTTTTCATAAAAGCGTATGATAGAGAAAAGAGGATAGAAAGGATTTTCACTTCTATGAATCAACACAACATACAATTTTCAAAGCTTGCAAATTTTAGAGAAGTAGGGGGACTCCAAACAACGGATCAGATGGTCATCAAACAAGGAATGATTTATCGGTCTGCCGATTTATCACGTCTCACGAAGCAAGACATATTGACGTTCTCAACACTTGGAATTCAAACGATTTGTGACCTGCGTACAAGCTCAGAACGAAAATCACACCCGCCAAAGATCATGGAACATGACAAAATTGTTCATATCCCTATGCAGCCTGACAGCATGATGCCTAGCAAATGGACCATGTTTCGTATGCTGATAGCAGAAGGAAAATCTCTATCCTTTACACCGATCATGAAAGATGTATATCAAAGCATGCTCTATGAGCGAAAAAAAGAGATTCAGCAATTGTTTACATTACTGTCCGATGAAAAAAATTATCCGCTTATGCTTCACTGTACAAGCGGAAAAGACCGTACAGGCTTTTTATCTGCTCTTATTCAATTAGCAACGGGTGTGCCGGTGCATACCGTTTTAAGTGAATACATGCGTTCCAATGAAGGCGTGAAAATGCTAGTGAAAAGACAAGAACGATTTGTTCGCATGATGAGTTTATATCGGGTGTCAAAAGAACAAATTCAGCCCCTGCTTGGTGTGCAGCAAGATTATCTTGAAGATGTACTGAATGAGATGATGGATACATACGGAAGTGCAGAGCGGTATTTACTAGAAGCCTGCGACGTCCCGCAAGCTCAGCTGTTTAAAATGAAAAACATCTTGCTTACACCATCTGCTGGCATTCCATCACAAAACGCAGAATAAACTTAATATGAGGTGATGCAAACCATGCTGAAAAAGATCAGTATGACGGTTCTGACACTAGTTTTCATGGGTGTCTTCTTATTGATTCCGTCTAGCAGTCTAGCTCGTTCGATGCCAAAAGGGAAGCTTGAGAGCACAAGAGAGATGCGTGCAGTGTGGGTCGCATCGGTTTATAACTTAGATTGGCCTTCAAAGAAAGGACTGCCCAGAGATGAGCAGAAACAAGAGTTCATTCAACTGTTAGACGACATCAAAGCGATGAATATGAACACCGTCATCATGCAAATTAAACCAACAGCAGATGCCTTTTATCCGTCGAAATTCGGGCCATGGTCTGAATATTTGACTGGTATACAAGGGAAAGACCCTGGATATGACCCGCTTGAATTTATGATAGAAGAAGCACATAAACGCGGCCTTGAATTTCATGCTTGGTTTAACCCTTATCGAATCACCATGAATCATACCGATCTCAACCGGTTATCAGCCGATCATCCTGCAAGAGCACACCCTGATTGGACCATCGCCTACGGAAATCAGCTGTACTTTAATCCAGGCATTCCTGATGCTCAGGACTTCATTGTTGACGGGATAGAGGAAGTGGTGAAAAACTACGATATTGATGCGGTGCATATGGATGATTATTTTTACCCGAATAAAATCGCTGGTGTGCCATTTCCAGATCAAGAAACGTATGAAACTTACGGGCAGAAATTCACACATATAGAAGATTGGCGAAGAGATAATGTGAACGAGCTAGTGAAGCAGATCAATGACACCATTAAGAAAGAAAAGCCGTATGTGAAATTCGGCATTAGCCCATTTGGTGTATGGCGCAACATAAAAGATGACCCAACCGGTTCAAACACAACAGCAGGGATGACCAATTATGATGATTTGTATGCTGATACAAGAGAGTGGATACAGCAGCACCATATTGATTATATCACCCCGCAAATTTATTGGAGTATCGGCTTTCAGCCCGCTGCCTATGATGTGCTGACGAAATGGTGGTCAAATGAAGTGAAGGGGCAGCCTGTTCACTTGTACATTGGCCAAGCGACGTATAAAATCAATCAAAACAGTGATCCTGCTTGGTCTGATCCCGAGGAGTATTTTCGCCAGATCGAGCTGAACAGGCAGTCACAGCTCGTACAAGGAAGCATGCATTTTAGTCTGAAAGATATCAATCGGAATCCCTTAAATGTAAAGAAACGATTAATAGAAGAAACCTATAGCAAACCGGCTCTCATACCAGAGATGCCATGGCTTCATCAAAAAGCGCCAAAAAAACCAATCATTCAATCTGTGAAAAAGACAGAGGATGGTGCAGTTTTACAGATACAAAATGATCCGCACTCTAGTGCATCCTATTATGCAGTCTATCGATTGTCGAATAAAGGGACATACGAATTTGTGCAAACGGTCAGAAAAGAAACAGGTTCCTTCACACAAACGAAAGACATTTTAGCAAATCAAAAGAAGAGCTATACCTACAAAGTGACGGCACTCAATCGCCTTCATCATGAAAGCAAGCCTTCTACAAAAACAGTAAAATAACAAAGACAGCATAAATGAGGGGTTTCCTCCATTTATGCTTTTTTGCTTTCTCTATTTTTCTACTATTTTTATTTTAATTTTCTGAATTCAATCAAGCTTGGCATGAAGCAGCTATTTCAATAATAAATATGATAGAAAAGCGCCAAAGGGGGAAGCAAAATGGATTTTGAATTAACGAAAGAGCAGCAAATGATCCGTCAGATGGTCAAAGAATTTGCAAAAACAGAAATTGCACCACACGCTCAAACTGTTGATGAACAGGCAGCATTTCCCGTAAAAACATTTCAAAAAATGGGGGAGCTCGGTTTTATGGGTATACCCTTTCCAGAGAAATATGGAGGTTCTGGAGGAGATACGATCTCGTATGCACTGGCAGTCGAGGAAATTGGAAAACAGTGTGCGAGTACAGGTTTAAGTTATGCCGCAGCGGTTTCCTTAGGCGCAAGTCCACTTTATTACTTCGGCACGGAGGAGCAAAAGATGGACCATCTTGTTCCATTAGCCTCTGGAACAGCGCTTGGCTCCTTCGGATTAACAGAACCAAACGCCGGATCAGATGCAAAAGGAACAAAAACAAAAGCCATTAAAGACGGACAAGAATATGTCATCAGTGGGGAAAAGTGCTGGATCACCAATGCCAATTATGCCAGAACGATTATTGTCACCGCTGTGACAGATCATGATGAAAACGGACGTCCGATCATCTCCGCCTTTATTGTGGAGAAAGGGCAAAAAGGACTGTCAATTACAAACCCATATGACAAAATGGGGGTTCGTGGTTCAGATACGGCTGAAATCATTTTAGACGAAGTGCGTGTACCAGCGCATCATATATTGGGAGACAAATCGAAAGGATTCAAGCAATTTTTATATACATTGGACGGCGGACGAATTTCCATTGCAGCCTTATCTGTCGGAATTGCACAAGCGGCACTTGATGCTTCACTTTCCTATGCAAAAGAAAGAAAGCAATTTGGGCAGACGCTCTCATCCTTCCAGGCCATTCAGTTTAAGCTGGCAGATATGGCGATGCAAATAGAGCTTGCAAGACAAATGGTCTGGAAAGCCGCTTGGCTGAAAGATCAAGGCAAACCATTTACAAAAGAAGCGGCCTATGCCAAACTGTTTGCTTCAGAAATGGCCACAAAAGCAAGTCTTGATGCGGTCCAAATTCATGGAGGAACAGGCTATATGAAAGAATGCGGTGTTGAACGGCTTGTGAGAGATGCCAAGCTGATGGAAATCGGAGAAGGGACCTCTGAAATTCAGCGGCTCGTGATCGCAAGACAGTTATTAGCGTAATACCTCAATGAAAACGCTTACTATATATGAGGGAGGAAAGCAATGATGTCGATTCACCCGCAAACGATTGGCTCCCTATTAAGAGAAAAAAAAGAACAGCATCCAGCACATGAAGCCATTGTTTACCCAGAACGTTCTTTACGTTATTCGTACGAAGCGTTTTATCAAGAGGTCAAGGAAACAGGTAAAGGTCTCATGGCATTAGGGGTTCAAAAGGGAGATCACATCGCCATTATGGCACCAAATATACCTGAATGGCTCATTCTTCAATTTGCCTGCGCCTCCATTGGTGCTGTTCTTGTCACTGTGAATACCAATTTTCAATCACAGGAACTCGCCTATTTACTCAAGCATTCTGACAGCAAAATGTTGTTTATTGTAGACGGCTTTAAAGAAACGTCCTATGTCAACATGCTTGAAGAGCTGATTCCAGAACTTCAAACCGCTCATCAAGAGGAGATCACTTCCACACAATTTCCTTATTTAAAAAGATGTATCTATATCGGTCAGCATGTACCAAACGGCATGCTCAGCTGGGATCGTCTTCAAGTGGCAGCCAAAAGAACCGAAGATCATCAATGGGAGAAGCGAATGAATGAGCTCACGCCTGATGACGTTATTAATATGCAGTACACTTCAGGCACAACCGGCTATCCAAAAGGCGTCATGCTCAGCCACACAAACATCGTCTGTAATGCGAGTCAGATCGCAGATTGTATGAAATTAACAGAGCAGGACCGTATGTGTATCCCAGTACCATTTTTTCATTGCTTCGGCTCTGTTCTTGGTGTACTTGCTTGTCTCACAAAAGGGGGAACGATCATTCCACTTGAATCATTCCATCCAGAACGAGTCCTTCAAACAGTAGAAAAAGAAAAATGCACGGTTCTTCACGGTGTACCAACCATGTTCATCGCAGAGCTCGATCATCCAAATTTCCACTCTTATGACCTGTCCACATTACGAACGGGGATTATGGCCGGTTCACTCTGCCCATCCCACGTCATGAAAGCAGTCATTGAAAAAATGGGACTGAGAGAGCTCACGATTGCCTATGGTCAAACCGAAAGTTCACCCGTCATTACCCAAACAAGAACCGATGATTCGTTTGAAAGACGCGTTCAAACGGTCGGACGTGCGCTTCCTCAAATTGAAGTCAAAATTGCCTTACCAGGAACGTCAGAAGAAGTGCCAAGAGGACAGCAAGGGGAGCTTTGTACAAGAGGTTACCATGTCATGAAGGGCTATTATAAAAACGAAGAAGCAACAAATGAAGTCATTGATGAGGACGGATGGCTTCATACAGGGGATTTAGCTGAGATGGATCATGACGGTTATGTGAAAATCACAGGCCGGCTCAAAGATATGATCATCAGAGGCGGAGAGAATGTGTACCCAAAAGAGATTGAGGATGTCCTATACACTCACCCTGCCATTCTTGACGCACAGGTTGTTGGTATTCCTGACGAGACATACGGCGAGGAAGCAGCCGCATTCATTCGGCTAAAACAAGGGAAGTCGGTCTCAATTGAGACATTAACGAGCTATTGTCAGTCGCAAATGGCACGCTACAAAATCCCGAAATACTTTTTCATTACAGATGAGTACCCAATGACCGCCTCAGGCAAAATTCAGAAATTCCGCTTGAAAAAGCAGGCGCTTGATCTAATAAAGGAGTGAAAGCAGCGATGTTTGAACAAGTATTGATCGCCAATCGAGGCGAAATTGCCCGTAGAGTGATTCGGACATGTAAACGGCTCGGAATCAAAACCGTTGCCGTTTATTCAGAGGCTGATCAGCATGCACTTCATGTGCAAGAAGCAGACAGCGCCTATTATATCGGCGGTGCTAAAGTTTCTGAAAGCTATTTAAACATGGAAGCGATCATTAAGGTTGCCAAACAAACGAATGCTGATGCTATCCACCCAGGGTATGGTCTTTTATCAGAAAATGCGGCATTTGCTGAACGCTGCCGGAGCGAAGGCATTGCCTTTATTGGACCATCTGCACAAGTCATTCAGCAGATGGGAAATAAAATTGAAGCGAGAAAAACGATGGAACAAGCGGGCATCCCAATCGTTCCTGGTGTTTCAGCCCCACTCCATGATGCAGACGAAGGTGTTCATAAAGCACAGACACTCGGCTATCCCATTATGCTAAAAGCATCGAGCGGTGGCGGCGGGATTGGTATGCAGCTCGTCCGCAACGACGAAGAACTGCATCGAGCGTTTGAAGGAAATCAAAAAAGAGCACAAAGTTTCTTTCAAGACGGAACTTTATACATGGAAAAGGTGATTGAACACGCACGGCACATCGAAATTCAAGTTCTTTTTGATTCGTTCGGTCACGGCGTTCACTTATTTGAAAGAGATTGTTCACTCCAAAGAAGACATCAGAAAATTGTTGAAGAGGCACCAGCCGTCTGTCTTGAAGAAACGGTGAGACAGCAAATGGGACAGATGGCCGTCAAAGCTGCCAAAGCAATTGGGTATGAAAATGCGGGCACAATTGAATGTTTAGTCGATCAAAACCAGCAATTTTATTTCTTAGAAATGAATACGAGATTGCAAGTAGAACACCCTGTCACAGAAGAAATTACCGGGATTGACCTTGTCGAGGAGCAGCTAAAAATTGCCGCATTAGAGCCCCTGTCCTTCAGCCAAGAGGATATTCATCAAATTGGGCACGCGATTGAAGTTAGAATATACGCTGAAGACCCTGTGACATTTTACCCTTCGCCAGGCACGATCACTCGGCTTTCTACACCTGATGCCCCATATATCCGTCATGAGTCAAGCGTCACGAGCGGAAGTGTCATTACCCCATTTTACGATCCAATGATTGCGAAAATGATTGTGTACGGTGATACTCGAAAACTCGCCATAGAACGATTAAAAGCAGCATTACAAGCATATGAAATAGAAGGGATCAAAACCAATGTACCGCTTTTAAAGGAAATGGCCGAATCAACTGCCTTTTTACATGGCCGCATCACAACCGATTATCTGATGAAAAAAAGGGAGGAAAACCGTTCATGAAAACTGTCACGATACAAATGGCCGGAAACTTATGGAAGCTTCTTGTGAAACAGGGTGATGATGTGCAAAAAGGACAGGAAGTCGCCATCTTAGAATCGATGAAAATGGAGATTCCCATTGTTGCAGAAGAAGCAGGTGTGATCAGTAAAGTGTATAAGGCGGAGGGGGAATTTGTTGACGAGGGAGAGGTACTTTTGGAGCTGACAGAATAGGGGGAAAGCCGCATGGCATTACCAAAAAATGTGCTCATTAGAGAGGTCGGCCCGCGCGATGGACTACAAAATGAATCCGTTTGGCTGGACACAATGAAGAAGCGAACATGGATCCATTTACTCGAAGAAGCCCATCTTCCTTATATTGAAGTCACCTCATTTGTTCATCCGAAATGGGTTCCAGCCTTAAAAGACGCCAAAGAATTAGCCCAATCATTAAACAAAAAAGAGGATATCACCTATGCCGCACTCATCCCAAATGAAAAGGGATTAGCTCATTTTTTTGAAGCAAACCTTGAGGTAGGGGCTATGTTTATCTCATCGAGTGAGACACATAACAAAAAGAATATGAATCGATCTATACAGGAAACATTGCCTGTGATCAAACAAATGACAGCCGATTTAAAAGCAGAAGGACGGCAAACGCGGGCCTATATTTCAACCGTGTTTGGATGTCCTTATGAAAAACAAGTGCCGATGGACCAAGTGCTGCGATTAACGGAACAGCTGCTGTCCTTCGGCATTGATGAAATATCACTTGGGGATACCATTGGGGAAGCCCATCCGCTGCAAGTAGAAAGACGGTTAGACCTTTTACTTGAACGCTTTCCTGCTGATAAAATCGCACTTCATTTTCATGATACGAAAGGAATGGGGCTTGCCAATATTTATACAGCATTAAAAGCCGGCATCACCATATTTGATGCCTCTAGCGGGGGGCTTGGCGGCTGTCCTTATGCACCTGGCTCCAGCGGAAACGTGGCGACAGAAGACGTGGTGCACATGCTTCACAAACTCGGGATCGAAACAAATGTCGACCTTCCTCGCTTGATTAAAGCGGCTGAATGGATTGAAGCAAAAGTGGATCGAACCCTGCCAAGTCACTGTTTACGCGCTTTTCAGTCTCACACTACTTGATAAAGGGTGAATCACATGACTTCATTGATCAATTTTTCAATACAAGATCACATTGGCATCATGACATTAAATAGACCAGCGCAAGCCAATGCTCTCTCCGCTGCTATGCTAGAGGAAATCAACCAAACGATTCAAGAAATCAAACATGATGCAAACATCCGCTGTTTGCTCATGACAGGAGCTGGCGCTAAAGTTTTTTGCGCAGGAGCAGACTTAAAAGAACGGCGATTGATGACAGAACAAGAAGCGAAAGAAGCCGTTCTGACCATTCAGCAAACCTTTACAGACATTGAATCTTTGCCTGTTCCTGTCATTGCCGTGATAAACGGACACGCACTTGGCGGAGGTCTTGAGCTCGCGCTCGCCTGTGATCTCCGCATCGCAAGAGCGGGTGCAGCGCTCGGCCTGCCGGAAACAGGACTAGCTATCCTGCCGGGAGCAGGGGGCACACAAAGACTTTCGCGCCTGATCGGACCCGGGAAAGCGAAAGAAATGATCTTCACAGGCACTTCTTTACGAGCAGAAGAAGCCGTTCAAATTGGGCTGATTGAACGTATCTCTACAGCCGATTCACTGATGAATGATGCCATCACACTCGCAAAACAAATCACCAAAAATGGACCGATCGCTTTAAAAGAAGCAAAACAAGCCATTCAATCCAGCCTTGATCACGATTTACAAACAGGTCTGACGAAAGAATACGAAGCTTATCTGCGGCTTATTCATACAGAAGATCGACTAGAAGGTCTCAAGGCTTTTCAAGAAAAACGAACGCCTTATTACAGAGGGAAATAGCAAGAAAGGGGAATGTTTATGATCGAAGAATATGAATTAAAAAAACAACGAATTGAAAAGGGCGGGGCAGAACGCTACCATCAAAAAAACAAAGAAAAAGGAAAATTATTTGTCCGTGACCGCCTCCATTTGTTATTAGATGAGGATTCTTTCATTGAAGATGCCATGTTTGCAGAGTGCAAAGATGAACACTTACCAGCAGATGGTGTCGTCACCGGAACCGGTCGTATGAATGGGCAGACTGTTTGTGTCATGGCAAACGACTCTACGGTTAAAGCAGGATCGTGGGGTGTCAAAACAGTAGAAAAAATCATTCGAATTCAAGAAACGGCCGAGAAGCTCAATTGTCCTATGCTGTATTTAGTCGATTCTGCGGGTGCAAGAATCACCGATCAGATCGCAATGTTCCCAGGCAGAAGAGGAGCAGGGCGCATTTTTTATAACCAAGTCAAGCTGTCTGGACGTATCCCGCAAATTTGTTTACTCTTCGGTCCATCTGCAGCCGGTGGTGCGTATATCCCTGCTTTTTGTGACATTGTCGTCATGGTCGAAGGAAATGCCTCTATGTATTTAGGCTCGCCGCGAATGGCTGAAATGGTGATCGGTGAAAAAGTATCACTTGAGGAAATGGGCGGTGCGAAAATGCATTGCAGCATTTCTGGATGCGGAGATATATTAGCCAAAACAGAGGAAGAGGCTATTCAAATTGCACGTGATTATTTAACCTATATGCCTGCCAACTATACAGAAAAACCAAAAACGACAGTAGCAAAAGCACCTAAACCATCTGAAACCACCATCCAAGACTTAATCCCTAAAGGCCAGAATACCCCATTTGATATGTATCAACTCATCGATTTACTGATTGATGAAGGGTCATTTTTTGAAATCAAAAAGCTGTTTGCCGCAGAGTTAATTACCGGCTTTGGCAGAATGAACGGTCAGCCTATCGGTCTCATTGCCAATCAGCCAAGGGTCAAAGGCGGCGTATTATTCCACGACTCAGCTGATAAAGCCGCCAAGTTTATTCAGCTCTGTGATGCCTTTCATATCCCGCTGCTCTTTCTTGCGGACATACCAGGATTTATGATTGGAACAAAAGTGGAACAAGCCGGCATTATTCGTCATGGGGCAAAAATGATCTCCGCTATGTCAGAAGCGACCGTTCCGAAAATATCCGTCATCGTCCGTAAAGCATACGGAGCAGGACTATATGCAATGGCAGGCCCTGCTTTTGAGCCAGATTGCTGTCTCGCTCTTCCATCGGCGCAAATCGCTGTGATGGGTCCAGAAGCCGCTGTAAATGCCGTCTATGCAAATAAAATTGCAGAACTACCGCCCGAAGAGAGGGCTTCATTTATACAAGAGAAACGGAAGGAATACCAGGAAGATATGAATATCTATGAGCTTGCCTCTGAAATGATTGTCGATGGCGTCATCCCATTTGACCGTCTCAGAACGGAACTTTGTCATAGATTACTAGCCTATTCATCGAAAGACATGACATTTACGAAACGAAAACATCCGGTCTATCCGGTCTAAAGGGGGCTGACCTCATGATCAACCAGAAACCAGAATGGATACCGGAAGAAAAGCAGTGCCAAAAAACACGTTTGCATCAGTGGATGAAATCTCTTGGTTTTTCTACGTATGACTCATTCTATCAAGCCAGTATTGATCGCACAGACTGGTTTTGGAGAGAAGCGGAGAAGGCAGTCGGCATTCAGTGGAAAAAACCATATGAAGCGGCATTAGGTCACCACTCATTGATGTGGCCGAAATGGTATCAGGGCGGCACACTAAACATCACCGAAACGGCTGTGGACAAATGGGCAGAAAAAGAAGAGACGAGGCATCAGCCCGCCATCATTTGGAGCAATGAAGCCGGTGAAGAAAAGAAATGGGCATTTCTCGAACTTCAAGAGAAAGTGAGCCGTCTTGCAGCTGGCTTTTTGAAAGAAGGGCTTCAAAAAGGGGATGTAGCCATCATATATATGCCAATGCTTCCAGAAACGGTCGCCGTCATGCTTGCCTTTGCAAAGATTGGTGTTATTTTCAGCCCAGTCTTCTCAGGCTATGGAAGCGAGCCACTCGCTGTACGCATTCGTGCGTCAGGCGCATCCATTGTCGTCACAGCGAATGAAATGATGCGGCGAGGGAAAACGATCAACATGCGGGAATGTGTGGCGGATGCCATCAATAAAACCACAACTGTGCAAAAAGTGATTGTGCACACTTCCTCTCATACCGGATATCAGGACGATGTCCTGCTGAATGATTTGTTAAAAGAACAGCCGTTCACCGGCGCGACCTATGTCACAAATGAAGACCCGCTGATGATCTTGTATACGTCAGGCACAACCGGCACTCCAAAGGGAGCCGTTCATACACACGCAGGCTTTCCGATAAAGGCAGCTTTTGATGCCGGGCTATGTATGGATGTGGCAAAAGGAGACCGGCTGTTTTGGCTGACTGATATGGGCTGGATGATGGGGCCATTCCTCGTCTTTGGCGGCTTGATCAATGGAGCTGCCATCGTTTTATATGACGGCGCTCCCGATTATCCAGATGAGCAGCAGCTCTGGTCATTCATCCACGAGAAGAAAGTCACTCATTTTGGACTTTCCCCTACATTTGTTCGTTCTGCGATGCAGCAAACGATTGATGGGGTCGAACTATCGCATGTCAAAGCCATTATTTCTACAGGGGAACCATGGAATGAAGCTCCGTGGCAATGGTTATTTCACACCATTGGTCAAAAGAACATTCCAATCTTAAATTATTCAGGAGGAACCGAGGTTTCTGGTGGCATTGTAGGCAGTACGCTGCTTCGCCCCATCAAACCGATTCTCTTTAATGCGGCGATCTTAGGAATGGCGGCAGATGTATACAATGAAGCTGGGCAAAGCGTGATGAATGAAGTAGGGGAGCTTGTGGTGAAAAAGCCATGGGTCGGCATGACATGTGGTTTTTGGAACGAACCGGAGCGTTATGAAGATACGTATTTCAAACGATTTGATGGTGTATGGACACACGGAGATTGGGTCATGCAAACAGAGGACGGAGAATTCCACATCACCGGCAGATCGGATGATGTCATTAATACAGCAGGGAAACGCATCGGGCCAGCTGAAATTGAATCCATCCTTACCTGGCATCCTGCCGTGCATGAAGCCGCTGTGATCGGGGTAAAGGATGAGGTGAAAGGGGAGGCGCTCGTCTGTTTCATCGTGACCAGTCCGCATGCTTTTGAAGAAGCTGCCCTTATCCAAGAGCTTTCAGCCCATGTTGGTTCACATGCCGGAAAAGCGCTCACACCAAAAGAAGTTCATCTCATTTCAGCTTTGCCGAAAACAAGGAATGGAAAAATCGTACGGCGTTTACTTAAAGGGGCGTATGAAGATCAGCCTTCACCCGATCTATCTTCATTAGACAATCCAGATGTATATAAGAGTCTGACCGAATACTTGAATAAGAAACAGAAAAAATAAAAAAGACAGGATGGTTCCTGTCTCAGCGTGTAGGCAAACCCTCGCATTCGGTGTCAGTCCTGCGCTTCGGTGCTCACGAATGTTAAATTCGCTCCGCGCCGATGCTCGTCCTTCCTAGGGCTGCAAAGGTTTTCTATCACGCTGAAAAGAAGACAAAGGGCTAAAATAAAGTTCATTTTAGCCCTTTGTCAACAATCTGAGACAGGATGGTTCCTGTCTCTTTTTATTGCACATGAAAATTCGTTCCATCTGTTGTCTCTTTCACAATCCCTGCACGAATGACAAAATCGCCGAAATGTTCATTTTCTTCTCGTTCTTTTGCGTAGCGGGGGAGAATAGAGCCAAGTTCTTTTAGAATGTCTTCCTCACCCACATTTTCACGGTATAATTTACTTAATCTGCTGCCATCAAATGCGGCACCAAGATACATATTATACTTACCAGGTGATTTTCCGATAAATCCAATCTCTCCAAGCGCATGACGAGCACAGCCATTTGGACAACCAGTCATTCGAATGGTGATTTCTTTATCACTTAATCCGTTTTCTTCAACGATGTCTTCGATTTTATCAATCAATCGTGGAAGGTAGCGCTCTGCTTCAGCCATCGCTAAACCGCATGTTGGCAAAGATACACAAGCCATTGAGCTGCGGCGCAGGGCAGAGTGCTGCTGGCCGTCTGATAAACCAAACTTCTGAATGAGCTGTTCGATTTGTTTCTTTTTATGAGTTGTCACATTCCCAATGATTAAATTCTGATTGGCGGTTAAACGGAAGTCACCTGTATGAACCTTGGCGATTTCGCGGATGCCTGTCATCAGCGGATAATCATCATAATCTGTAATGCGTCCGCCTTCTACAAACATCGTATAATGCCATCTGCCATTAATGCCTTTTACCCAGCCATAACGGTCACCGTTATGATCAAAGTGATAATCCTTTGCCTCTAAAAGAGTAAACCCAAGACGGCGCTCAAGCTCTTCTTTTACATTCTCAAGACCAAGGCGATCCACCGTATATTTAAAGCGGGCATTTTTTCGCACGGAACGGTTTCCGTAGTCACGCTGAATGGTGATGACTTGTTTGGCAATTTCTACGACCTGTTCAGGTGTACAAAAGCCGATGACCTTTGCAAGCTGCGGATAAGTCGCTGTATCACCATGCGTCATACCCATTCCGCCGCCAATTGCGACATTAAAACCGACCAATTGATCGTTTTCGATAATGGCAATAAAGCCTAAATCCTGCGAAAAGACATCAATATCGTTAGCAGGAGGGACCGCCACACCAATTTTGAATTTCCTTGGCAAATAAAGCGGACCATACATCGGTTCAACTTCCGTATCTGGCGTTGCCGCAACCTTTTCCTCATCAAGCCAAATTTCGTGATAAGCTCTTGTTTGCGGGAGCAGGTCATCACTTAATTTTTTCGCCAGCTCGTATACATCATGGTGCACTTCTGATTGATAAGGATTCGATGTACACATGACATTCCGGTTCACGTCGCCGCAAGCAGCGATTGTATCAAGCATAGTAGAATGAATGTCTTGAATGGTTTTTTTCATATTCCATTTTAAAATACCGTGAAGCTGAAAGGTTTCACGGGTAGTCAGCTTTAACGTACCGTTTCCGTATTTGTGAGCAAGCTCATCCATCACAAGCCACTGCTTAGATGTGGCGATTCCGCCAGGCAGACGGACACGCAGCATAAATTGATAGGCAGGCTCAAGCTTTTGTTTTTGTCGTTCATTTCTCAGATCACGATCGTCTTGTAAGTAGCTGCCGTGATGCTTCATCAGACGGTTGTCATCATCCGGAATTCCCGCTGAAATCGGATCAAGCATCACTTCTTTTAACGTACCCCGTAAATAATCACTTTTTTCTTTGATTTCCTCTACGTCGCTCGGAGGTCCATCCGGCGCTGTTAATGCTGTCTTCACCATGTAAGTAAAAGCTCCTTTCTTTCAAGCATCAAATCAATAAACGTCACGCTGATAGCGTTTTTGCTGCTGTAAGTTGGCAAGATAGCTTTCTGCTTTTTCTTTGCTCATCGCACCTTCTTCTTGAATAATGGATAGAAGGGTATTGTGAACATCATGCGCCATATGCTTTTCATCTCCGCAAATATACACGTAAGCACCTTGCTCAAGCCATTCATATAATTCTTTGCTTTGTTTCTTCATTTGGTGCTGGACATACACTTTTTCCTCAGTATCTCTTGAAAAAGCCACGTCCATTTTCGTTAAGACGCCGTCCTTTAACCACTTTTGCCATTCCGTTTGGTATAAGAAATCCGTCACAAAATGCTGATCACCGAAGAATAACCATGACTTTCCGTTTGCACCCAGTTCCTCACGTTCCTGCATAAATGAACGGAAAGGGGCGATGCCTGTGCCTGGTCCTACCATAATGATCGGTGCATCTGGATCTTGAGGAAGCTTAAAGTTTTGGTTGTGCTGAATATAAACAGGTAACGTATCACCTGGCTGCAGGCGCTCTGCACATAAAATCGAACAGACACCTTGGCGTTCTCTGCCGTGCGCATCATATCTGACAGCCCCTATCGTCAAATGAACCTCTTCGTCATTTGCTTTGAGACTGCTTGCAATGGAATAAAGGCGTGCAGGGATTTTTCTTAAAATGGACGTGAAGTCTGCGGCGGTTCCTTCAAAAGGACCGAAGTCACGAGCCGCATCTACTAAGTCCCGGCCTGCGATATATTCTTTCAGTTTTTCTTCGTTTCCTTCTTCTAAAAGGGCATGCAAGGATTCGCTTTTTGTCAGTTCAGCGATCTTTTGAAGAAGTGGTTTTGTTAAAACCGTGATCTCAAAATGCGAGGTGAGTGCGTCTTTTAAAGGAAGAGTGTCTCCATTTTTATGAACGGTGACGGATTCTTCTGCATTCCACCCGCATGTTTGAATCAGTTCGTCGACAAGCGCAGGATCATTTGTCGGATAAATGCCAAGGCTGTCACCTGGCTCATACACGAGACCTGAACCTTCAAGCGAAAGCTCTAAGTGACGTGTTTCTTTATTAGATCCACGCCCATTTAAGTTGATATTTTCAAGAACTTCAGCATAAAAAGGATTCGTTCTTGAATATTCAGAAACGGCCGTACTGTTGGCTCCCGCTGATTCTTGCGGCAGTGATACAGCTTCACCTTCACTCAAAGAAGAGGCAACACCTTGAAGCCATTCTGAAAACGGCTCATCATAATCAAGGTCACAATCCACTCGGTCAAACAGGCGAGTACCGCCAAGTTCTTCAAAGCGTTCGTCAAATTCTTTTCCTGTCTGACAGAAGAATTCGTATGAGCTGTCACCTAATGAAAGGACAGAAAAGCTTAAATGATCGAGCTTTGGCGCACGTCTGCCGTGAACATATTCATGGAACGAAAGGGCATTATCCGGCGGATCTCCTTCGCCATGTGTGCTGACAATGACCAGTAAATTGTTTATTTTTTTCAGATTATTCGGTTTAAAATCGGACATAGAAGAGAGCGTCACTTGAAAGCCTTTCTCTTCAAGATGCTGGGCTGTCTTTTTTGCTAACCCTTCGGAATTGCCTGTTTGCGACCCATAAAGCACGGTCACATCTTTGCTCACAGGCTGGGCAGAAGGCGCCGGAGTGACAGCTTCTGAGCCGGCAAGCGTTGCCTGCGCTGATAAATAACCAGTAAGCCAAATTTTTTGCTGATCTGTTAAAGTCGGAAGCAGCTGATTGAGTAACTCTGCCTGCTCCTGGCTAAACGGACTGTTCAATACATGAAGTTGCAACAATATCCACCTCACAAGGAATATAAACATAGATTAATTCGATAGGAATTATATATATAGGTTCAATTTGAACTTTACCGAAAGTTTGCCATTAAGTAAAATATATAATATTGATTGTCATGATTAAGATTTCTAATGACAAAACACGGATGAATAGGGGAAAGGGCACAAAAAAAGGAAAACGGATCACCGTTTTCCTCTTTTTCGCCTGACTTACGCCGTTGGAAGCCCCATCACAGCTTTCACTTCTAAATATTCCTCGATACCGAAGTCTCCCCATTCTCTTCCGATACCTGATTGCTTAAAGCCGCCAAATGGGGCAAAGTAATCTGTTTCTGCATTGTTAATGGTGATTTGACCGGCACGAATATGTTCAGCGACATATTTTAATGTTTTTTCATCTTGACCAACAACATACCCGGCAAGACCATACACTGTATCGTTGGCGATCTCAAGGGCATGATCGAGGTCTTGATACGTGATCACACTCATGACTGGCCCAAAGATTTCTTCTTGCGCAATGGTCATATCATTTTTCACATTGGTGAAAATGGTATGCTTGGCGAAATATCCTTTATCGATTCCGTCTGGCTTTCCAGTTCCCCCAGCAAGAAGGGTAGCACCTTCTTCGATTCCTTTTTCAATATAAGATTGCACCGTATCCCACTGTTTTTTAGAAACAAGCGGGCCAGTAGCGTGATCTTCTCTCGGATCACCAACTGTAAACTTTGGCAGGGCGTTCAGCAGCGCTTTTTCAAACTTGTCTTTCATTGATTCTGGAATTAGCACACGTGTAGCTGCAGAACACACTTGACCTGTATTCATCGCAATATGATGAATGGCTGTTTCTGCTGCTTCGTCCACATCTGCATCGTCTAAGACGATAAGAGGGGATTTTCCGCCAAGCTCAAGTGCTACTTTCTTCACATTGTCCGCTGCGTTTTCCATAATTTTAGAGCCGACGGCACCTGATCCTGTAAATGAAACGAAGTCAATATCAGGATGTGAGCTAATGCCGTCACCAATCACGTCACCCGTTCCGTTTACTAAGTTGAAGACTCCTTTCGGTACACCTGCTTCATCAATAATTTCTGCAAGAATCATCGCAGCAAAAGGGGTAATTTCCGCTGGTTTTAAGACAACTGTTGAGCCTGCCGCAATGGCACCCGCAATTTTAAGAGATGTCTGATTCGTCGGGAAGTTCCACGGTGTAATCAATCCGCTGACACCAATTGCTTCTTTTATAATCGTATGTCCACCGCGGTCTTCGGTAAATGTATAAGATTTCAGTGCTTCCGCTGCTTTAGAAAAATGTTCATAACCCATTTTGTAATGAACTTCTTCGGATACTTTCAGCGGTGCACCAAGCTCTTTTGTCATCACTTCTACAAGTTCATCCTTGCGTTTTTCGTACCCGCGCACAATGTTTTCCAGCATTTCTACTCGTTCATTTCGAGATGTTTTTGAGAAAGAAGGGAAGGCAGCTCGAGCTGCTTTGACAGCTTGATTTAAATCTTCTTTCGTTCCTAAACTAATGGTGCCAATGACTTCCTCTGTCGCAGGGTTAATGACCTCCGTCGTTTCGTTTCCTGTTGATGCGACCCATTCTCCATTAATAAAGTGTTTCTCTTGATTTCTCATTCTGACATGTCTCCTTTTTATGTGTGATTCAATCCAATATTCTGTTTTCAGCTCATATAAAACTGTACCCACTGTGAAAAATCTAAAACGGAGAAACTGCATGAGAAAAAGTTTCTGATATAATACGCAAAGTGGGACATATGTCCTTTTCAACATGAGGGCATCTATCATTTAATGAAACTAGACTGAAAAAAGAAGGAGCTTTTGAACGAATGAAAGGTGTTATTTTTGCATTATTAGGAGGCGCTTGTATTACACTGCAAGGCGTAGCCAACGCCAGAATTAGTCAAGATATCGGGACGTGGCAGGCGGCAACGATCACGCAGCTGACAGGGTTTATCATCTCTCTCGTCATTTTACTCATCGTACGGGATGGCCACTTTAAGGAATACAAAAAAGTGCAGCCTCTTTATTTAATTGGAGGTGCATTTGCAGCCATTATTATCTTTAATGAGGTCACTGCCATTCAAATCATTGGTGTGACACTCACCATCGCTGCTTTACTTATCGCACAGCTTGCGTTTACCTTTGCCATCGATGCAAAAGGATGGTTTGGTGTTCAGAAGAAAAAAATGAAATGGCCCCATTATGCAGGCATCTTTTTAATGATTGCAGGCGTCATCATCTTAAAACTATAAAGGAGGGCATCAGATGGAGGAGCTGCATGATGAATCTCTTTTTTCCTCTTATATGAAGACGCATCAGTTACAGAATGTCTTTCATCAAAAACTCATCTCACATGTGAGCTTGTGGCGCTATCAGCAAGGTGAGCTGATTTGTTCAAAAGGGGATAAAAGGGAGTATATGTACTTGCTGGTGAAAGGAAAATTAAAGATTTTCACCACCACAAAGGAAGGAAAAACATTTATTCTTTGCTTTAAAAACCCTCTTGAAGCGATTGGAGATATTGAATACGTTCAGCAGACAGATATGGTCAATACAGTTGAAGCCGTTACAGAAGTACATATGCTCAGGATTTCTCATCAAGCCCTCATGCGTCATGCAAAGGACGATCCTCGAGTTTTAACCTTTTTGCTTAAGGGCATCACAAACAAATTTTATACAAAATCAAATGATCTAAGCTTCCACCTTTTATACCCTGTAGAGGTCAGGCTTGCAAGCTATTTATTGTCTGTTTTAACAGGTGATGCTGACGCGCACGCACGCACGCTTCGCCTCACGGATGCAGCGAGCTTAATTGGAACAAGCTACCGCCATATTAATCGGGTCATTCAGCAGTTCCAAGAAAAAGGGCTGATTGAAAGGCGAAGAGGAAAGATTACGATTTGTGATCAAAAAGGGCTTTTAGAAATAGCAGAACACAACATTTATGAATAGAAGAAACGAAAGGACTTTTATATGATCATAGGAATAATATTAGCTGTCACTGCTGGGGCACTTGTCAGCTTACAAACCATTTTTAATAGTAAAGTCAATGAGCATACAGGCTCTTGGTCAACAACGACGCTAGTTCTAGGAATGGGCTTTATCGCTTCACTTCTGATGGGTCTTTTGTTAGAAGGAACCGGCATGTTTCAATTAAGGCATATGGAAGCCTGGTACTGGATAAGCGGAGCCATCGGGGTAGGCGTTGTCATCTGTCTTGTTCAGAGCATCAAACGTCTCGGTCCCACTTATGGAATCTCGATTGTTCTCACCTCCCAGCTAGGTTGTGCGCTTCTATTTGATTCGCTTGGCTGGCTTGGGTTAGAAAAAGTAACATTTTCTTTTACAAAATTATTAGGTGTACTTGTCATTGTGGCAGGAATCCTCGTATTTAAGTTAACCAAGCTTGAACCAGTAGAAGAGGAGCAGTCAAGAGAAAAAGGGCTGCCACAAAAGTAGCTGCCCTTTTATTTAAATCAACCGCCGCCATAAAACCGTTATGGTAGATAAACCAGTTAAAAGGAGCCTTTTCATGAAAGGCTTTTTTTTCTGTCCGTAGTCGCTTGCTTTATATGCTGTCCGATCTTTCGCTACGAGAACACTATAAGCGATTTTTCGTTCGATTGCTTCCGTAAGAGATAACGCAAATGGTGCACTATCAATCACCAAAATCGATTCAGTATTTAAAAAGCTGGATCTTGCATCTAGATTATATGTTCCAATAATACTTAAGTTATCATCAATGACCATTGATTTGGCGTGAATTGAATATGGACCTTGATATTCATACAAATGAACACCCGTTTTCATGAGTTCCTTTTTCGTGCTTAAATATCCTGCAAATGCTAAAGGGTTTGGTGTCGCTGTAAGAGAATTCGTCACGACCGTCGTTTGAATATCACTTGGTAATGGCGTGAGTCCGTCTTTCATTGGCCGTGTCGGTATGACATAAGGCGTCTGGATAAGAACCGAACGCTTTGACCGCTGTGCGAGATCGTTTAACTTTTTCAAGACGAGCGGACGTTTATTTAAGCGTTCCACTGGATTTGTGAAAAATGCAATCTGCTTTGCACGAATGGCGTCTTTTGCCCAATCATATGTGGACATGACAAAGGGTTCTTTTGTACGAATGGCTTCCTGATAAGATCGAAGCAGCTGTTTTCTTAGCTTTTTTCCTTTTTTCGCTTTTGCCTTGGAAAATACATCTTTCGTTCTTTTCGTAAAATCATGATTCCACAAATAAACGAAATACTGTTCCATTTCATCTAATACTTTTCCTTTTTTGGCGTTGTACAGCAGCACATCTCGGTCATATGCAAAGTCTTTCGGCGGCTGATCTGCAAAGTATTTATCACCAATATTTCTGCCGCCCATGACAGCGACCCTGCCATCTGCCAAAAGAAGCTTATCGTGAAGGCGGTTATGCCACGTCCATGGCTTGAACAAACGAAAAGGCTCATAAAAACGAATGGCCATATTCGGATGATTCGCCACAGCATAACGCAAATGCTTCAGCGGTCCACGCAGGCTATGGCAAATGCCATCTAACAACAGCTGAACTTTTACTCCTCGATCAGCCGCTTCAATTAAAGCACCAAGCACCCATTCGGCGGTTTTTCCTTTTTGAATGGAATAATAACTCAAACGAATGTTCTTTTTAGCCTCTCGAATCATTTGAACTCTCACTTGACCCGATTCAAATCCGTCATCAAGCAGCATGACTTGATTTATGCCTTGGTCGTCTCCTGAGATGGAAGAAGCTTTATAGATGCAATGTTCTTTACAAGTTTTTTGAAACGGTAAATAAAACAAGACAAATGCGGTCAAAAATACATACACCACATATAAAAGGATCAGAAAAAACAAGAATTGAAGCACAGTGATCAACTCCTTTCACACAAACCGTTCTTTTTCTTAGCTTATGTTAAAAACAAAATTTCACTCATCCAGCTTTCTAATAAAAAATACAGGATAAAAGAATCACCTTGTTTTCATAGGGCATTTAATTATAGTATGAAATGAGTAAGGGGGAATCGCATTGAATGAACCATTATTTAATATACCAAGTGATGTGTACCAAACGTTAAGTGAAACAGAACGTTATTTACTGCATTATATTCACCAGCATTTAGAGGATATCTCCACCTTATCCATCGTCACATTAAGTGAAAGAGCCAACGTGTCGACGGCGACCATTGTCAGACTGATGAAGAAAATCGGATACAATGGCTATACATCCTTTAAATATCGATTGAAACAAGAAAAGAAAATGACAGATGATAGTGATCAACTAAAAAATATTGACGAAGACATCAAACTAGCCATTCGAAAAAATGAAGAAGAGGTCTTAAAGACGATTCAACTGCAAAGTATTGGGCAAATTGAGGATGCGGTTCAAAAGATCCACGATGCAGACAAAATTTATATTTTTGGCAGAGGCTTTTCAGAGATGATCGCCAAAGAGATGACCATCAAATTGCAGCTCATCGGAAAAACATGTGAAGTTCATGACGACCCGAATATCATTCGGCTCAAATCGCGTGACATTGATAAAAACGAACTTGCCATCTTTGTTTCATTAAATGGAGAAACGTCGGAACTAGTAGAAGCCTGCCAAAACCTCAGTATGAAGCAGGTCACGACCATTACGGTCACAACTAGAATTGATTCTACATTAAGTAAAATATCAGATATGACACTCGTCGGATATAAAGGGGAACAATCATTCTTCCCAGATTATGAAGTCAGGTCCCGCCTGTCGCTTCATGTCATTGCCCGTATTTTACTAGACGCCTATGTGATTCGGATGAAATAAACACTCAAAAAGCCTTCCACACTTCATGATGGGAGGCTTTTTACCGTGAAAACCTTTACACAATCTGAAAACATTTTCACTGAATCGTATGAGATACTTTCTTTAGAGAAAAGAAAGAAGGTGAAACCAATTGATTTATACCTGCACCTTAAATCCTGCTATTGACCTATATATTGCATTAAAAGAAATGCGGGCAGATACAGTCAACCGCACGGAAGATGAGGATTATCAGCCGAATGGAAAAGGTGTTAATGTGTCCATTATGCTAAAGAAATATGGCTTCACCAGCACTGCATTAGGATTTATTGCTGGGTTTTCAGGTTCATATATTGAACAATCGTTAAAAGATCTCTCCATTCAAACCGATTTTATCCCAGTGGAGGGGATTACACGCATTAATGTATTTATTAACACAACGGAAGAATACAAGCTTGTGAATCAAGGACCTGCTATTGAGGCAAAAGCGCTTGATGCCTTTCGCGAAAAAATCTCGACCATTCCAAAAGGCAGCATCTTCATTATGTCAGGCAGTCTGCCTAAAGGCGTTCCTGCTAGCATTTTCTCAGAGTTAGCCGCTATTTGTCATCAAAACAACGTGAAATTTATTTTAGACACAAGCTCTAAAGCGGTTTTAGAAACACTTCAATACAAACCATATTTACTAAAACCAAATGAAGAAGAGATTGCCGCATTTTTTGGAAAAACCCACCATTTATCAGAAACAGAACTCGTTGAATCAGGACGAAAGCTGATCGAGATGGGTGCAGAGCAAGTACTCATTTCCCGAGGAGGAGAAGGTGCACTATTCCTTACAAACGAAGCCGTATTAAAAGGAAATGCACCAATAGGAACGGTTGTAAACACGGCTTGTTCTGGTGATGCCATGCTCGCTGCATTCCTAAGTAAACAGCTGGAAGGACAACCTCATGAAGAATGCTTACGCTATGGCATTGCAACAGGGGCATCTACCGCCTTTTCAAAAGGGTTAAGTGATTTACATGACATTGATTCATTAATTGAGCAAATACACATTCAGAACATATAAGGGGGAGTTCACATGAGCCGCAAGAAAATTGTCGCTGCCACTGGCTGTCCAACAGGCATTGCGCACACATTTATGGCAGCTGAGGCATTAAAAATCGCAGCTGAGCAATTAGGGGTCGACATCAAAGTTGAAACGCATGGTCAAGTAGGAATTGAAAACGCTTTAACGGATCAAGACATTTTGGAGGCCGATGGGGTCATTGTCGCTGCTGACAAAGATGTGAATACAGATCGCTTTCACGGCAAACCACTCATTGAAGTGCCTGTAGCAAAGGGGATTCGCACACCAAACGAACTGATTCAAGGCATTATCAATGGAGAAGCCCCCGTTCATCAAGTGAAAGGAAGAGCTTCTGGAACAGAAAAACCATCTGCGCCTTCATCAGCTCAACAAAAGTCAGCGAATAAGTGGATACACACCATCTACAAACATTTAATGAACGGTGTATCACACATGCTTCCATTTGTTGTTGGAGGCGGGGTCTTAATTGCTTTATCTTTTCTATTCGGTATTTACTCAGCTGATCCTCAGCATGAAACGTATCATCCGTTTGCTGCCTACTTGAAAAACATTGGCGGACTCGGCTTTAGCTTAATGGTACCTATTTTAGCAGCATTTATCGCTGATTCAATCGCGAAACGCCCAGGGATGGTTGTCGGATTTATCGGTGGCTTGCTTGCAAACGATGGAGGCGCTGGATTCTTAGGTGGTATTATCGCAGGTTTTGCAGCAGGGTATATCATCGTACTTCTTCAATTCCTGCTTCAAAAATTACCAGCATCACTTGACGGATTAAAATCAATTTTCATCTATCCTGTCATTGGTATTTTCTTAATTGGGGCTGTCATGACCCCGCTATTAGTTCCAATTACAGGGCTAAATAATTCATTAATGGATTTTCTCTCATCAGTTCAATCCACAAATCCATTGCTTTTAGGTTTAATTGTTGGAGCCATGTGTGGATTTGATATGGGAGGACCTTTTAACAAAGCAGCCTATGTCACAGGAACGGCTTTACTCGCAGAAGGTAACCTTTACTTCATGGCAGGGGTGTCAGCAGCATGTATCACACCGCCGCTTATCATTGCGATTGCCACAACGATTTTCCGAAAACATTTTACACCACAAGAACGAAATGCTGGGATGATCAACTATATTCTCGGAGCGACTCATATTACTGAAGGAGCCATTCCATTTGCAGCAAAAAACCCAGTCGTTGTCCTGCCAATTATCATGTTTGGTTCCGCCATCTCTGCTATATTGACGTATCTCTTTGGCGTACAGGTTCCAGCTCCGCACGGTGGATTCCTTGTCCTTCCAGTCGTCACAGGCGCATTCCAATGGGTACTATCCATACTCATCGGATCACTTGTAGGTGCGATTCTATACGGACTTTACCGCAAGAAAATAGACAAACCCGCAGTTTAATAGGGAGGAAGAAAAATGATGGAACATATTTATATGAATCTACATGAAACAGCTTCTTCACAGGCTGGCGTTTTCGCAGCCATAGCTGACATTGCCTCTGAAGCAGGGATTTGTACATCTCCTGAGGCAGTCAAAAAAGGACTAGCTGAAAGAGAAGCTCTGAGTACAACCGGCTTTCAAGATGGATTTGCCATTCCGCATACACAGTCAGACGCCATTCAAGTACCGGCACTCGTCATCGTTCGTACAGAAACCGGAATCGAATGGGACGCTTTTGATGGAAAGCCTTGCTTTTTCTTCTTATCCTTACTCATTCCAAAAAGTGAAGCAGGAACCACTCACTTACAAGCACTTTCTGCTCTTTCACGCGGATTAATGGATGAAACGAAACGACAAAAACTGCTCGAAACAAGAACAAATGAAGAAATGCTCGCTGTATTAAAAACAGATATTTTGACGAGAGAGGATGTTTGACCATGCCTTTACTTTCCACAACACCTATGCTTGAAGCAGCAAAAAAAGAAAAATACGGAATTGTCGCATTCAATGTACATTCCTTTGATAGTATTTACTGGGTACTCGAAACGGCAGCTGAATTAAAATCACCTGTCATTTTGCAAACAACGGTTGGCACGGTCCAATCGCTTGGCGCAAAAGCCATTGCAGATACAGTAAAGGCGGCAGCTGATCAATACCAAATACCAATCGGCCTTCATCTCGATCATTGCACTGATTGTGATGTGATTCTTACTTGTATACGAGCGGGATATACATCCGTGATGATCGATGCTTCCATGCATTCATATGAAGAAAATGTACGCCGCACAAAAGAAGTGGTGGACCTTGCCTTAAAAGTAGGTGTGAATGTAGAAGCCGAGTTAGGCAAGGTAGGCGGGGTAGAAGATGATATTGTCGTGGATGAAAAGGATGCTCAAAAAGCCATTCCATCAGAATGCCGTCAATTTGTAGAAGAAACTAGTGTACCTACTTTAGCACCTGCGATCGGCACGGCCCACGGCATTTATAAAGGGGTGCCGGATATCGACTTTGACCGCATTGAACAAATTGCAGCGCTTGTCGATGTGCCGCTTGTCCTTCATGGTGGTTCAGCTGTACCAGATGAGGATGTCAAAAGATGTGTCGCACTCGGTATGGCAAAGGTCAATGTGTCCACTGAACTGAAAAATGCATACTCTGAAGCGATTCGTGATCATTTCTCAAACGAACCTGAAAGCTTAGATCCGCGTATGTATTTACAAAAAGCAAAACAAGCAGCAAAAGACATGGTCACATCTAAAATAAAGATCGTTGGCAGTGAAGGAAAAGCCCAACTTTTATATCAATAAGATGAAAAAAAGCAGAGCCGCATCGCTCTGCTTTTTTCACATTATTCGCTTTCTTTCATTTCATTTGATGTACGTACTCGTGCATTTCCCATAAATACGACCGTAATCGCCGCAAGTGCAATCGGGAATAAAGCAATCATAAATACATACGTAATACTTTGTGACATCGCATCAATCACTTTATTTAAAATATCAGGCGGAATTTGTGAGCGTGCCCCCTCTTGGAAAATGGCTTGTGGATCACCAACTTGAGAAGAAGCTCCTTTCATTCCGCTAAAAGCATCTGCTAAACGATTTGTCAGGACATTGGTTTGAATCGTTCCAAAAATCGTCACGCCTAAAGTCATCCCAAGTGATCTCATGAACGAATTGGTAGAATTAGCACTGCCGCGGTAGCGCGGAGAGAGATCATTCATTGAAGCAGATGGCAGAAGGGAGAAGCTAAATCCAACGCCAAAACCTGAAATCATCATAAAGAGCGTAAGCCACAATCTTGCTGTATCAGGCGACATATTGGCAAGCAGCAGCATCCCAGCAAAAAATGAAATCACAGAGATGGTCATTAATCGTCTAAAAGGTACTTTCGTCTGCATCGTTCCGCCAATCATACTGCCAATCACGGAACCAATCATCATCGGTGTTAAAATGAACCCGGCACTTGTTGCAGATTCACCGTACACCGCCTGGACGAAGATAGGAATAAAGACAGCTAGAATAATAAACGTCCCGCCATATAAAAACGCCAAAATTTGAGATGTCGCAAACAAACGATTTTTAAACATCCAAAATGAAATAATCGGTTCTTCTGCCTTCCGTTCAACAATGAAGAAGATGGTGCCAAAGACAACAAACACAGCAAATAGTGTCAAGATTTGAACAGAATCCCATGCATACGATTTACCGCCAAGCTCAAGAGCGAACATTAAACTGACAACCGCAACGACAAGTGTAATGGCACCTGACCAGTCAATTTTCTGCTTACGATGCTCGAGCGATTCTTGATAAAATTTGGCGATCAAGAACACACTGACAATACCGATTGGTACGTTAATATAAAACACCCAATGCCAGCCGATCGAATCCGTAATAATTGCTCCTAACAGCGGTCCTAATACACTGGATAGACCAAAAACTGCACCAAACATACCGGACATTTTCCCGCGCTTTTCTGGCGGGAAGATATCAAAGATAATCGTGAAAGCGATCGGAAGAAGAGCACCGCCTCCAAGTCCTTGAATCGCACGGTAAATAATGAGCTGATCCATCGTTTGTGCGATGCCGCACAGCGCAGATCCAATTAAAAAGAAAATAAGTCCAAACAGAAAAAAACGCTTTCGACCATACATATCTGAAAGCTTTCCATAAATCGGCATACCGGCCATCACTGCCACCATATAAGAAGCAGTCACCCAAGCAAATTTATCAAAACTGCCCAAATCGGCGACGATGCTTCCCATTGCTGTTGCGACAATGGTGTTGTCCATCGCTGCCATAAAAATCCCTAACAGCAAACCGATGACAACAAAGCGAGTGGATGCCTTGCCTTTATGATCCACGTTATTCATTTCATTTACCTCCTGCTTACGTTCTCTTCACTTTTTTGCTATGATCAAGTTAATTATAAAGTAAGAGAACATTTATCTTGATGATCAAGATAAATTGATTTTAAAGGGAGGAGAACAAGTTGTCAATAAAGAACGAGGCAGAAGATCGAGCGGACCAGATCATACATACGATGAGACGCCTTGCTACACGAACAGTCCTATTTCACCAAGCAGCCGCTCAATCGCTCGGCCTTTTCCCAACAGATCTCAAATCAGCAGATTTGTTAAACGAACTTGGACCACTCACAGCAGGTGAATTAAGTGAAAAAACCGGTCTCAGCTCAGGTGCGGTCACAGCTCTCATTGACCGGTTAGAAAAAGCAGGCTACGTCAAAAGGGAGAAGGACCCAAAAGACAAGCGAAGGGTCATCATTGTTCCATTAACGGCTGGGAAATCACAAGTGAAGGAACTCTTTCTATCTTTATCGGCATCCACCAAAAAACTCACAAATGAATACAAGCCTGAAGAATTGGATTTAATCATTCAATTTATTACCGAGGCAGCTGAGGTCATGGATCAAGAGCTGCAATTGCTTAAGTCTAAGGCGTAAGAAAGGACAATGTGAGGTCTTTAGACGAAGCGGTAATATCTTTTATGAGAAATGTGTTATGAGGGTGCAAGAAGTTCTCATTGAGAATAACAACATAGGATGCTTATCCTAATAAGGGGAGGTATAACAGAAAGTGGAGATTATAAAGTTTAAGGAAACTGATACAAAAGAAATTGTTTCATTATTTTATGAAACAGTTCATTCCGTAAATTCAAAAAATTATTCCCAAGTACAATTGGATGCTTGGGCACCAAGAGATGAAAAAGAATCTAAAATGAATTCTTGGAAGGAATCATTGGGTCAAAATATAACATTTGTTGCTAAAGTGAATGATAAAGTTGTTGGTTTTAGCGATTTAACGCATACCGGGTACTTAGATAGACTATTCGTTCATAAAGATTATCAAGGACAAGGTATAGCCACAGCTTTAGTTAATATGCTCGAATCTGAGGCAAAGAAACTAAATCTTTTAGAAATTGATACCGAAGCAAGTATTACAGCTAAGCCATTTTTTGAACATCTAGGTTACAACATTGTTTGTTCACAAACTGTGGAAAAAAAGGGGGTTAAGTTGGCTAATTTTAAAATGCTAAAAAAAATAAAATAATCATTTCCTTGTTGTGCTAACAGGTGCGTTAGTTTAAGAAGAAGGGGTATAACATATTCGTCATATAAAATATGTTATACCCTTTCATTTATTTAACTTTTTTCAATAGTAGAAAAGATATAATACATTGCAGAGGTGATTCAATGAATGAGAGCTCCAGTTATTTAAAGAAGTTAGAAGATTTTTTAGATGGGACATTTCATCAGGATATTGATTCGCCAGAGGAAGCGTTAGATGAGTTTATCCATCTAAGTTACAAAAAAACCTTCAATGAACCATCAATTTTATTTCCATGCTTCTTTTAATAAACAAATACCTCTTTCGATTTGTCCAAGAGTAAGGTTTGCGAAACCGAGCAGTATGTGCGGTTGTACAGGTGGATTTTCGATAAATAAATGACTTGTAGGATACACTTTAACATGCTGTTGAAGAGCTTTTTCAATTAATTCTTTTTCGGAATAGGGAGTGTGTATACGTAACATGATATATAACCCTGCATTGTCACCAATGATCTCAATTTGTTTTCCAAATAAATGTTGAACTTGTTGTACCAATAAATTCATTTTCCTTTTATAAGTATTGCGCATACGCTTAATATGCTTTGTCCATTCACCACTTTTCATAAATTCAGTCATGGTCAGTTGGTGCAATAAAGAAGCATTATGTTCGAAATGTTCAAATTTACTCATATAGATATTGATTAATGAATCAGGTAAAACCATATATGCTAATCGTATAGCTGGTAGAAATGCTTTTGAAAACGTACCAAAATAAATGACATGTGCAGCATCTAAAGAGGCTAAAGCAGGAAACGGTTTTTGTCCATATCGAAATTCTCCATCGTAATCGTCCTCTAATAAGAAACCGTTATTTGATCGTACCCATTGAATCAATTCCATTCTTTGTTGAATCGATAGTGCAGTACCAGTAGGATATTGATGTGAAGGTGTTATATACAATAATTTCCCATTTTTATGTACAAGTTGGTCCAATAATACACCCTGTTTTAATGCAGGAATACTCTCCATTTCAAATCCATGTAAATGAAAGACCTCCCGTACACCGCTATAACCAGGGTTTTCAACAATCATACTAGAAAAACTTTCTTTTAATAGAAATCCCAAATACAACAGTAGTTGCTGTGTATTACTTCCAACGATAATATTTTTGGGGTTAATGATCATACCTCTCGCTTGAAATAAATAATCAGTCAGTTCTTGTTTAAACCCCGGTTCTCCAAAAGGATCTCCATATTGAAAGCTAATGGATTGCTGCAGCACTTTGTTGGAAAATTGCCGCCAAACTTTTAAAGGGAATTGTTCCTCATCAACAGTACTTGCTTTGAAATCAATGAAATCGATCAATTGTATTGGTTCATTTCTAGTTTCTTCTGGAATCGGGGTATGAAGAAATATTGGTTCAAATTCATTGACACTATAGCTTTTACGCTCATTGGCTAGTGAACGAATGGAAGGAAGATTTTCTCCTGTTTTTAACTTTCCCTCCTCGATTAATTTTTTAAATTGTTCATAAATTTGTTTATATTTTGGTTGATTGGCACTGAAAGGGAAAATATAATGTTTCATTTCTTCATTTCTCCCTTCTGACATTTAATAAAGTATAAATCTGTACATTTTTACATGTCAGAATATCGATTATTATACTACTAATTGATATG
This sequence comes from Bacillus sp. 22446, assembly GCF_052044955.1. Taxonomy (NCBI): domain Bacteria; kingdom Bacillati; phylum Bacillota; class Bacilli; order Caryophanales; family Bacillaceae; genus Bacillus; species Bacillus sp. 22446. The sequence continues at coordinate 556,926 of NZ_JBQEOD010000002.1, read as the reverse complement.
AAAAGGGGATAGAAGAGTGGATATAGTAAGAGCTAATGAAAATGATTTAAAACAAGTTTCGGTTCTGTTTGATCAATATCGCCAATTTTATAAGCAGATTTCTAATGTAGAAGGTGCTTATCATTTTCTAGTGGAACGATACCGTAAACAAGAGTCTATTTTGTTTGTTGCAAAGCAAGGTGAACAATATGTAGGATTTGTACAACTGTATCCCACATTTTCATCTGTTGCGATGAAAGATGCGTTCATTTTAAATGATTTGTTTGTTATAAACGATTTTCGTCAAAAGGGAGTAGGTAAGGAATTGATGAAAAAAGCATTTTCATTTGCAAATGATAAAGGAACCCGATTTATCTGTTTAGAAACAGCAACTTCTAATATAAAAGCACAACAATTGTATGAAAAAATGGGGATGACAAGCGATTCTTCAACTCAGCACTATATTTATTATTGGGATTGAACACAGAAGAAATATGAACTGATGCAAAACACTAATTTGTGAAGAAAGATTTACCAGAACATTCACGACATCGTTAGCATCGTTTTCTTTCAAGTAAAAGAAGACTAAGAAATCTTTGTCTATAAGGTTGAAAGCACACTCATACGGGTGTGCTTTTTTGACGAAAAAACAGCATCCAAAAGCTGCACAGCATTTACTGAAGACATTTGGACTTCTTTGACACATGTGAGTTGATTAGACTTATAACCAAAGGGAAGAAGGGAGGGATTCCAACTGCACTTAACCAAGAGGGGCACGACTTTATTATCGATGCTGCTTCACACGACCACTTATCTATCAATTGAAGATTTACAGAATCGACTGAATGTCTCTACTCGAACGGTCTACGCTGAAATCAAGCGAATGAATAGCTGGCTGGAAACCCATCAGCTTAGTGGCGTCCAGCGAAAAGATCAACGAGGCTACTATTTAAATCCACACGAGAAAGAAGTCATTATCGAAAAAGCTGACACCGTTCTAGTCGGTCATGACTATGAACCATGTGTAAAAGAAAGACGTGCCATCTTGCTCCTATCCATTACATGCAGTGAGAAGCATCTAAAAATTGATGATTTTATGGAGATGACGAAGGTAAGCCGCAATACACTGCTTGAAGATATGAAACAACTAAAAGAAGCACTTTCAAAACAGCAGCTTACACTTCATTATCAGGCGGCCAGTGGCTATTTAATTTCAGGAGAAGAAAGAACAATTCGGTTGGCGCTGAAACCTTATATTCATTTCATTCGCAACATGATAAAAAATGAAAAAACATTTCCATCGGTTTGGTTAAAGGGTCCTATCTCATATAAGAGAATACATGCTCTCCTTCAACAGTCCGAACAAGATCTGAAGCTTGAGTTTGCAGATGACATGCTGGATCAGCTGTCTATGGATCTCTTTTTCTACTTCAAACGGATGAAGCTAGGACGTGCTGTACACATTTCAACAGAAGAAAAACGGACATTGCAGGAAACAGATGAATGCTTGGCTGCTATTCGTTTCATGGCGCAAATTCAAAAAGAAACCAGTCTTTTGGTTCATGATGATGAAATCTATTTTCTTAGTACGCTATGGCTCAGTGCCAAAAAACAAAAACTTCCATCAAGTCAAAAACCAGAAGAACATCTCATTCGAACCATTGCGAGACAAATGATCATTGACTTTCAGCGTTATGCGTGTATTTCCTTCCAGGAAGTAGAAGTCTTGGAACAAAACTTAACCATGCATTTAATTCCTGCCTATTATAGACTCATCTATCACATTGATATCATCAATGAATTAACAGATTCCATGAAACATGCACAGCCAGAGGTGTTTGACATCACGCAAAAGGTTGCTTGCCATTTAGAGAAGGCGGCCTGTTCAAAGATGAGCGATCATGAAATTGCCTATGTGGCGATGCATTTTGGCGGCTGGATGAGAAGAGAAGGGATTTCGTCGATTGCGAAACGTTCTGTTTACATTGTCTGCGGAGAAGGAATTGGCACAAGTCACATGCTGAAAACGCAGCTTCTTGAATTAATCGGCTACATCGACATACGCGGACTGTTATCAAAACGTTCATATGAAGAATTAACAACCATTGATGCCGACTTTGTTGTATCAACGACACCTATTTCGTTTAAAGGAAAACCTGTTCATCTCGTTCACCCTATTCTCACTGCTTATGAGAAAAAAACATTGCTTCAATATGGAGAAGGCTCAGAACCTAAGCTTGATGAGCACCATGTGAATGCTTTATTCAATATCATTCAGCAGCATACCATCGTTCAAAATGAAAAAGCATTGCTTCATGACTTGAAGGAGCTGCTTCATTCCACATATGTATCACACCAGAAAGGGTGGAAACCAGTGTTAAACGATTTATTAACAGAAGAAACCATTCAGCTCCAGCAAACAGCAGACACATGGCAGGAGGCCATTACAAAAGCAGCGCAGCCTTTGCTTGATCAACAAGCGATTCAGGAAAGTTATGTGAAAGCGATGATCCAGTCTGTTCATCAAAATGGCCCTTATATTGTGATTGCGCCACAAGTGGCGATTCCGCATGCCAGGCCAGAGGATGGCGTGAACAAATTAAGCATGTCACTTATGTCATGTCATCAGCCCGTTTTCTTTTCAAAGGATGGAAAAAAGCAAGTTCGGCTCATCATTGTATTAGCTGCCATTGACAGTATGACCCACCTGAAAGCACTCAAACAGCTGACGATGCTGTTAAGTGAAGAAAAACGGGTGAGACAATTGATTGAAGCAGAGGAATTAGCAACCATCCAACAACTAATCAATCAATTTTCACAAGTTTAAAGGAGGAAAAAGAGAATGAAAAAAATTCTAGTTGTATGCGGAAACGGTTTAGGAAGCAGCTTTATTGTTGAAATGAATGTCAAAAAGGCTTTAGAAGAATTAGGACTTTTAGCGGAAGTGGATCACACCGATCTCAGTACAAGCAAAAATGAACAAGCAGACCTCTATATCGGAGCAACAGACATTATCGATCAGCTGGATGACGGCACAAGAAAGGTCGCTGGATTAAATAACTTGTTAGACCAGGAAGCCATTAAAGACGTCCTTCGTAAACACATATAATCGACGGAAAAAGGGGGATTCACATCATGATAGAACTGATCATGAACGATATATTGGGCACACCCGCAATTCTCATCGGTTTGTTTGCACTGGCTGGTTTACTTTTGCAGAAAAAGTCAGCTGCCGATACTGTATCAGGCACCTTAAAAACAACAATGGGTTTTTTAATATTAGGAGCGGGCGCCACAGTCGTATCTGATTCACTTGGGGTTTTCAGGAAGATGTTTGAAGCAGCCTTTCACATTCAAGGGGTTGTCCCAAATACAGATGCCATGGCGGCCATTGCCCAAAAGGAATTCGGTACACAGACAGCGCTCATTATGATTTTTGGTATGGTGGTCAATTTGCTTTTGGCAAAATTCACACCCTTTAAATACGTCTTTTTAACTGGGCATCATACGCTATATATGGCGGCTATGCTTGCAGTCGTTCTGTCAACAGCCGGCATGCAAGGAACGCTGCTGATCACCACTGGTTCAATCGTATTAGGTGCAGCGATGGTCATTGCTCCCGCAATCCTTCAGCCGTTTACAAGGAAAGTCACTGGAAGTGATGATCTGGCACTCGGTCATTTCAGTACGTTCGGCTATTTTACAGCGGGAATGATCGGCAAATGGGTCGGGCGCCCAGAGAAATCAACGGAAACCATTCAAGTGCCTAAATCACTCGGTTTTCTAAGAGATACATCGGTGGCCATCTCCATTACGATGGCTTTGCTTTTCTTTGCGATTGCACCGTTTGCGGGAATTTCATTCATAGAAAACATTAGTGGTGGTACGAATTTTGCTGTCTTCATTCTCATTCAGGCCATTACCTTTGCTGCTGGGGTGTACATTATTTTAGCAGGTGTACGGATGGCAATCGGGGAAATTGTGCCTTCTTTCAAAGGGATTGCCGATCGTTTCGTCAAAGGGGCAAAGCCGGCACTTGATGCGCCAACTGTTTTCCCATTTGCTCCAAATGCAGTGATCATCGGTTTTTTATGCAGTTTTGCTGGAGGCATCGTGTCTATTTTCCTTCTTCCTTTGTTTGGTTTAACTGTCATTGTTCCTGGACTTGTGCCGCACTTTTTCTGCGGTGCGACAGCGGGCGTATATGGCAATGCAACAGGGGGAGTGAGAGGTGCAGTCGCCGGTTCCTTTGTGAATGGAATACTCCTTTCATTTTTACCAGCTTGTTTACTTCCTGTGTTAGGCACTCTTGGCTTTGAAGGGACAACATTTGGCGATACAGACTTCGGTATCATCGGAATCTTGATTGGATTGATCAAATTTATATTTCATCTTTAAAAAGGAGGCATTTCAGGATGACAGCTATTTTCTCACCTTCATTGATGTGCATGGATTTAACGCACTTCCGTGAACAAATTCAGCTTCTGAACACAAGGGCAGATCGTTATCATGTCGACGTCATGGATGGTCATTATGTAAAAAATATGACCTTATCACCCTTTTTCATTGAACAACTTCGGAAACTGACAGACGTTCCGATTGATGTTCATCTAATGGCCGAACAGCCTCAGGAATTTTTAATTGATGCATGTATTGATGCAGGCGCAACGATGATTTGTTTACATCCAGAAGTGGTGCAAAAAGACGTTTTTCGAATCATTCGGCATATCCACGAAAGAAAGTGTGAGGTCGGCTTTGTTCTCAATCCCGCCACACCAGTTGCAGCATTAGATGCTTTTATTCATTTAATAGACCGGGTGACGATCATGACAATTGATCCAGGGTTTGCGGGTCAGCCTTTTATCAAAGAAATGCTTCCGAAAATGAAAGAGGTGAAAGAAATCAAAGAGAAGGGGGGATACTCATTTTCAATTGAGGTAGACGGCTCTTGTAATGAAAGCACGTTCCGGCTGCTTGCTGAGGCAGGAAATGAAATTTACATCATCGGCACCTCAGGTTTATTTGGACTTCACGAAGAATTAGATAAAGCATGGGAAATAATGAAGCAATTGTTCGCAAAAGAAACAGCCACAATGAAATCACCTTAGTAAAAAGGAGGATGAAGCCCATCCTCTTTTTTACGCAATTTTACTAAACGAACTATCTCCTTATCAAAACATACTCAAAAACTTCATAAAAGCACAAATTTATAATTGAAAGCGCTTTATTTATGTGTTATTCTTCAAATATCTTTAGTAAACATTTAGTCAAAAATGATGAGGAGTTTGCCTATGACTACACTCAAAGATATTGCTCATGATGCAAAAGTATCCGTCTCTACTGTATCCCGTGTGTTAAATGGCGACCAAACGCTTGCCGTTTCACACGCAACAAGACAAAACATCCTCGACATAGCCAAGAAATTAAACTATACCCCAGTCAGAGCAAGAAAAGCCGATCAAATAGAAGTAAAAAGCCCACCCGCATCCCCAGTCATCGGTGTCGTTGTCGCCCAATCCATTGACGAAGAATTAAATGATCCCTTTTTTTCATCGATTCGAAAAGGAATTGAAAAAGAATATGCCAAACAAGGTCTGTCTACTCTCCATACCTTTCGCCTAAGAAACATGGATAAAGGGGCGATACTAAAGGATATTGACGGTTTGATTGTCATTGGACGAATCAGCCCTGATACGGTTGAAAAGATGACAAACCGAATGGAACATATCGTTTTTATCAATCATTATGCGGATGAAGATTTGTATGATTGTGTACATGTGGATTTTGTCAGAGCGGCAGATCGTGCCATTCGTCATCTGCAATCTCTCGGCTACACACATCTAGGCTATATTGGCGGGAAAGAGAGGGAGCATTATTTTGAAGGAAATGCTGTGATTGAGGACGAAAGACAAACAACTTTTATCAAAAGAATGCAAGAAGCGGGAACCCTTCATATGAATGACATCCACATAGGCGAATATTCGATGCAAGAAGGCTACTCGCTTATGCAAAAAGCCATTCAGAAAGGAAAGCTTCCAGAAGCCTTTTTTATCGGAAGTGACTCTATGGCAATAGGCGCTATGCGTGCGCTACATGAGGCCGGTCTTCGTGTACCTCAAGATGTCTCAATCGTAGGGTTTAATGATATCGAAGCCGCTTCCTTTTCAAGCCCGCCGCTCACAACGGTTAAAGTATATACAGAACAAATGGGGGAAGTAGGTCTAAAGCTTTTGCTTGAGCGGATAGAAGGAAGAAAGCTGCCTCTAAAAGTCGTCGTGCCAACAAAACTCATGCAAAGAGGCAGCACATGCCCAATCCATGAAAGGGGGTGAATAAGCATTTCAGTAAACAAAAAAGAGACAAAAAAGCAGGGAGGGAGCTGCTGAGCATGATGGCCAGATCATGCTGAAAACAACGCAGTTTACCCAATTGCTCTCTTATCTCTTTGAAAAGAATAGAATTCCAGTATAATGGACTTCTTTTGTTTCCGCAACTGCATGAATTCTACCTATAATCGTCTGAATTTTCAGTGATCAAAAGGAGGAAACGATGAATAAAAAAAATTTGATGCTGTGTGCAGCTCTAGTTTTGTCGATGATCTTGTCTGCTTGTGGCAATAACGGTGCGTCTGAAGCAAACGGAAAAGTGACCTTGACTCTATTCTCTACAATGAGCAACAGCGGGGAGAGAAAGGCATTTGAAGAAGTGATCCGTGACTTTGAAAAAGAACATCAAAACATCCGAATTGATGCCAACTTCCCTGGCAACAGCTATGAAGATATGATACGCGTCAAAATGGGCGCAAACGACATGCCAGACCTATTTGATACACACGGCTGGGCCAAGCTGCGATATAGCGAATACGTGGCTGATCTAAAGGAGATGGACTGGGTAAAACAACTCGATCCTTCACTTGATCAAATTTTAAAAGACAAAGATGGCAAAGTCTATGCCTATCCGCTGAATCAAGCAAAAGACGGACTTAGTTTTAATGCCAATCTATTAAAAGAATATGGCATAAAAGTTCCTAAAACACTGGATGAACTGAGAACTGCTTTACAGACTGTCAAAGAAAAAAGTAAAGGAGACGTTGTGCCGCTCTGGATCCCAGGAGGCGATAATTCTAATATTGCCCAAGTCTTTGATGAGCTGGCAACGCCTTTACTCATTACCGATCAAAAACATCAATACGGAAAAGACCTTGAAAATGGATCATTTGATTGGTCTCACTATACACCGCTTGCACAGTTTATGAAGGGGCTGAAAGATCAAGACCTTTTAAACAAAGATGTACTCACTGCGAAACTATCCCAAGCACCTGAGCTGATGGCACAAAACAAAATTGCTTTCACCTTTGTGGGAGGATCTTTAGGACCTGAGGCGACTGAACTCAATCAATCGATCAAAGTAGGCACCATGCCCGTACCAGCGATTCATGAAGGAGATGAGCAAAGCTGGATTGGCGGGGAACGCTTTACTGTTGCGGCATGGAAAGACTCAAAGCATCTAAAAGAAGCACAACAATTCATTGACTTTTTAGCAAAGCCTGAAAACGCAAAAAAAATCGCAGAGGGCACTTCCTCTGAAACGGCTTTAAAAGAAGTCAAAGCCAAAAACTATTACTCTACATTTTACGAGCAATATGAAGATATTAAGATTGAACCATATTTTGATCGGAAATACTTACCGAGCGGCATGTGGGCTGTCATGGCAACGACCGGTCAAGAATTATTAGCAGGCTCCATCACACCGGAACAACTATCGAAGAAAATGGAAGAGGAATATAAGCGTCTGAAAAAACAATAGCAGGCTCATGCTGAAACAGGAGTGAAGCCAATGAGTGACATCACAAAAGAAAAACAGGCGGCGACATTTACCTCTTTTCCAAAACAGAAGATGAAAAATAGCCAAAATTCTTCACTTTGGTGGATGTATCTGCCTGCTGTTCTCGTTGTCAGTACCTTTATCATTTATCCCTTTTTTAACGGGATTCAGCTCTCTTTTACAAATTGGAACGGTTTCTCACAACAGTATAAGTGGATCGGACTGGATCAATACAAACGATTGCTGCAAGATCCAACCACATGGCTTGTTGTGAAAAATACCCTTCTTTACGGCATCGGGAGCACCATCTTACAAAATATGATTGGTCTTGGATATGCACTCTTATTAAATCAAAGTTTAAAAATGAGAGCCATCACAAGAACGGTGATCTATTTACCCGTTATGATCAGCCCGATTGCCATGGGCTATATTTGGTATTTTGTCTTTGCGTACCAAGGTGGTGCTTTAAACGACGTTGTTACCCTTTTTGGATTTGATCCAATGAACGCACTTGGTAATCCGCAGCTAAACACTTGGATCATCGTGTTTGTGAATACGTATCAATTCGTCGGGATTGCCATGATCATTTATTTAGCAGGACTCCAAAGCATTCCTAAAGATTATTATGAAGCAGCACAACTCGACGGAGCTTCAGGTCTTCAGCAATTTTGGCGCATCACATTACCACTTTTAATGCCATCTATCACCATCAATGTTGTGCTCAATGTCATCGGTGGACTTAAATTATTTGATGTCATTGTCGCGCTCACTGGCGGAGGACCCGGAGATTCCTCGCAATCGATGTCGACCTTTATGTATGATCTTTATTTCAAACGGCAGGATGCAGGCTATGCAGCGACGCAAGGTGTCTTTATGGCTGTCATCATCCTTGTCGTTAGTGTCGCAGCGCTCATTTATTTCAAACGAAAGGAGACCGAGGTGTGATGGATAACGCCTATAAACGAAAGAAAAGATGGTACTCCTTACTCGCCCTTTTGATAACATTGCTTCACCTGATTCCATTTTATATTTTAGTCACGACCTCTCTAAAGGGGATAGGAGATTTTAGCTCAAAATGGTTGTTCCCATCAACGCTTCATTTTGAAAACTTTCGCATGGCATGGACAGATGCTCAGCTTGGCCAGTCCTTTTTGAATACAGTGATCATTACGTTCAGCTCCGCTGCCCTACTCATCATCTTTGGATCACTTGCCGCCTATCCACTCGCAAGAAGAGGAACAAAGCTGAATCAAGCGGTGTATCTCTTATTCATTGCCATTATGGTCATACCGCCGCTCACCGCCCTTGTCCCGCTATACAAAATGGTTGTACAAATTGGCATGATGAATACTTATCAAATCGCTATTTTAAACAATGTTGCTGCTTTTTTGCCACTGACGATTTTTCTATATGCCGGTTTTATCCGGTCGACGATTCCAAAGGAGCTTGAAGAAGCCGCTCGTATTGATGGTGCGGGAACACTTAGAGTCTTTTTCACCGTCGTTTTTCCGCTGCTGAAGCCGATTACCGCTTCTGTTTTAATCATTGCCTGTGTGTATATTTGGAACGACTATCAATTTGCCATCTTCTTCTTGCAAGATAAAGAGATGCATACACTGACAGTCGCCTTATCCAATTTCTTTGGTCAAAATCAACACCAGCTCCAGCTCGTTGGCGCCGCTGCTCTCATTGCGATGCTGCCAATGGTCACGATGTTTTTACTTTTGCAAAAATACTTTATCGCAGGGCTGTCTCAAGGCTCTGTTAAAGGGTAATCCAACCTTGATGTAAAAAGGAGTGTCGTCTATGTCTAAAATTACATTTATCGGTGCAGGAAGTACCGTGTTTGCTAAAAATATATTAGGAGATTGTCTGTTCGTTCCCGCACTTGCCGGCTTCGAATTTGCGTTATATGATATCGACCACAACCGGCTGAAAGAATCAGAAACGATGCTACGTCACTTAAAAGAGAACTACGGTGCACATGTGACCATTCAGTCGTATCACAACCGGAAAGAAGCCTTAAAGAATGCGAAATATGTCATCAATGCCATCCAGGTAGGAGGCTATCAGCCAAGCACTGTTATTGATTTTGAGATTCCAAAAAAATATGGATTAAGACAAACGATTGCGGATACGGTTGGCATCGGCGGTATTTTCCGTTCACTTCGAACCATTCCCGTGATGCTGGACTTCGCAAAGGATATAGAAGAAGTATGTCCACACGCTTTATTATTAAATTACACGAATCCAATGGCCACACTGACTGGCGCTATGCTGCGTTATACTCGGGTTCAAACGGTTGGTCTTTGCCATAGCGTACAGGTGTGTACGAAAGATTTATTTCAATCACTTGAAATGGACCATGAAGGCATTGAAGAAAAAATTGCCGGCATTAATCACATGGCATGGTTATTAGAAGTAAAACGGGACGGTCAAGACTTGTATCCAGAAATCAAAGCAAGAGCAAAAGAAAAACAAAAAACGCGGCATCCAGATATGGTTCGTTTTGAACTAATGGATAAATTCGGCTACTATGTCACCGAATCCTCAGAGCACAATGCAGAATATCATCCGTATTTTATCAAATCTCGTTATCCAGAACTGATTGGACAGTTTAACATTCCGCTCGATGAATACCCAAGACGCTGCGAGGAACAAATCAACAATTGGAATACGATGAAACATGACCTTGTGGGAAACACACAGATCACGCATACGCGCTCTAAAGAATATGGTTCACGTATCATTGAAGCGATTGAAACGAACGTTCCCTTTAAATTTGGTGGAAATGTACTGAACACAGGTGGACTCATTCACAATCTTCCTGAAAAAGCCTGTGTCGAAGTGCCATGTGTTGCAGACCGGAGCGGTATCATGCCATGTTATATCGGAGAGATACCTGAACAATTGGCTGGACTCAACCGGACCAATATCAGCTCACAGCTCATGACGATTGAAGCTGCAATCAGCGGCAAAAAAGAACACATTTACCAAGCGGCATTATTAGACCCGCATACAAGTGCTGAATTATCAATTGATGACACCATCAAACTATGTAATGAATTAATTGAAGCACACGGGGAGATGCTCCCGGCTTATACAGAGCCGAGTCAATACGCAATTTCTTCTAAATAACTAACATAAACAGTCTTAGCCTGATGCACTTGGCATCAGGTTTTTTTAGATCAACAAACTGATCATTGACTGGAAGTGTTTTTAATATTATGATTTTTCTAAAGTTAACCAACAGTTAACCAAAAATACACCATAAATTAGTTAACATGATCATGCCACATGACACACAGATAAAACGACCTAAAAGGGGGGACAGATCTGCGGAACCAAAAGAGCTGAAAGCGATAGACTTCACATGTTTTATCAGAACGTAAAGCAAAACTGTGGTTTCATTTGACAAAGAGTGTATACAGATGAAGGCCCCTTAGATGAGACAATGACGATAAATCAACACACGATTGCATCACAATCCAAACAAAGAGGAGAGAGGGAACATGACCAAAACAGATGTACAAACGTTGAAAAATTATATTGGTGGACAATGGGTGGACGCCGAAACGAACCAAACGGAAGCTGTTTATAATCCAGCTACTGGCGAAGTCATCGCAGAAGTACCGCTTTCAACAAAAACGGATGTAGAACATGCAGTCCAAGCAGCACAAGAAGCGTTCACCACTTGGTCTAAAACAGCTGTTCCCCGGCGGGCACGTATTTTATTTAAATACCAACAGTTACTCGTTGAGAAATGGGATGAGTTGGCTGAACTCGTCACGCTGGAAAACGGAAAAAGTGTAACAGAAGCAAAAGGAGAGGTGCAGCGAGGAATTGAATGTGTGGAATTTGCCGCTGGTGCACCAACCTTAATGATGGGGAAACAACTGCCTGATATTGCGACTGGTCTAGAGTCTGGCATGTACCGCTACCCAATTGGCGTCATCGGCGGCATTACCCCGTTTAACTTTCCGATGATGGTCCCATGCTGGATGTTCCCGCTTGCCATCGCTTGTGGAAATACATTTGTTTTAAAGCCTTCAGAACGGACGCCAATCCTTGCTGCACGGTTAGCAGAACTATTTGAAGAAGCGGGACTTCCAAAAGGTGTGCTCAACATTGTCAATGGCGCTCACGATGTAGTAAACGGTCTACTTGAACATGAAAAGGTAAAAGCCATTTCGTTTGTCGGCTCTCAGCCAGTCGCAGAATACGTCTATAAAAAAGGGACAGCACATGGTAAACGTGTACAAGCACTTGCCGGTGCAAAAAATCACTCCATCGTCTTGAAAGATGCTGATTTAGAATCGGCAACAAAACAGATCATTGGCGCTGCTTTTGGATCAGCAGGTGAACGCTGCATGGCAGCAGCCGTTGTCGCAGTGGAAGAAGACGTGGCGGACGACTTGATTCAACAATTGGTCGATGAATCCAACCAGCTTGTCATCGGAAACGGAATAAATGAAGATGTCTTTCTCGGACCAGTCATTCGGAAAGAGCATAAAGAACGAACTCTTCAATATATCCAATCAGGAATTGAAGAAGGCGCAAGCCTGATTCGTGATGGCAGACAAGATAACGAAACAAATGGAGAAGGGTATTTTGTCGGACCAACGATCTTTGATCATGTCACAAATCAAATGAAAATCTGGCAGGACGAGATTTTTGCCCCAGTCTTATCCATTGTCCGTGTCTCATCACTCGCAGAAGCAATCGACCTGTCCAATCAATCAAAATTCGCAAACGGTGCCTGCCTATACACAGACAGCGCTTCAAGCATAAGAGAATTTCGTGAAAACATCGAAGCCGGCATGTTAGGCATTAACATTGGTGTTCCTGCTCCAATGGCTTTCTTCCCATTTTCCGGCTGGAAAGATTCCTTCTACGGAGACTTGCACGCCAATGGAACAGACGGAGTAGAGTTTTACACGAGAAAGAAAATGGTGACCGCTCGGTATATGTAGAAGTACATTTATTGAACATTGAGAAAGAATGCAGCTCCAAAATGGAGACTGCATTTTTTTGTTGTCTTCTAGTTAAAAAGTAAGGGTTTTCATCGCACTCTTTACAGGGTTTCACAGGGAGAAATCATTCTTTGTATTCATTCTTCATCACGAAACATCAACATAATTTGAAATTGGGCCTAAACCCCAATATCAGGAAGATGAAAACAGGAGGAAATGACACGATGAGGACGAGGATGAAGTGCAGCGTTTGTTTATTGATTTTCACTTTGGTACTGAGTTGTTTGCCGGTATATGAAGCGAATGCGGCAAGCACTCCTATTGCCAAACAAGTAGGAAATGCAAACCCGCTCATTGATCATCACTTAGGAGCAGACCCGTTTGCACTTACCTATAACGGAAGAGTGTACCTTTATATGTCGAGTGATGACTATGAATATCAAAGCAACGGAACGATTAAGGACAATTCATTTGCAAATCTGAATAGAGTATTCGTCATCTCTTCGGCGGATATGGTCAACTGGACCGATCACGGAGCGATTCCAGTAGCGGGGGCAAATGGGGCAAACGGCGGCAGAGGCATTGCCAAATGGGCAGGCGCATCATGGGCCCCATCAGCAGCGGTAAAGAAGATCAACGGAAAGGATAAATTTTTCCTTTATTTCGCTAACAGCGGCGGAGGGATAGGTGTCCTTACAGCAGACAGCCCGATCGGCCCATGGACTGATCCGATTGGAAAACCACTCGTTACGCCAAGTACACCTGGCATGTCCGGAGTTGTATGGCTTTTTGATCCGGCCGTATTTGTAGATGATGACGGCACTGGCTATCTATATGCCGGCGGAGGCGTTCCAGGTGGTTCCAATCCAACGCAGGGACAATGGGCAAATCCTAAAACAGCAAGAGTTTTGAAGCTAGGTGCTGATATGACAAGTGTGGCCAGTAGCGCATCCACCATTGATGCTCCTTTTATGTTTGAAGACTCAGGGATGCATAAGTATAACGGAACCTACTACTATTCCTATTGCATCAATTTTGGTGGCTCACATCCTGCTGATAAACCACCTGGTGAAATCGGCTATATGACGAGCTCAAGTCCGATGGGACCCTTCACGTATAAAGGACACTTTCTGAAAAATCCGGGTGCTTTTTTTGGTGGCGGCGGTAACAACCATCATGCGGTGTTCAATTTTAAAAATGAGTGGTATGTGGTGTATCATACGCAAACCGTTAGCTCTGCATTATACGGAAGCGGCAAAGGCTATCGCTCTCCACATATTAACAAGCTGGTTCATAATGCAGATGGCTCCCTTCGAGAAGTAGCAGCCAATTATGAAGGAGTGAAACAGCTATCTAATCTGAATCCATATCAACGTGTTGAAGCTGAAACATTCGCTTGGAATGGACGCATTTTGACAGAAGCCTCGTCAGCACCAGGAGGACCAGTGAATAACCAGCATGTCACCAACATTCAAAACGGCGATTGGGTCGCTTTAGGGAATGTAGACTTTGGTTCAAATGGCGCTAGAACATTTAAAGCCAATGTCGCATCGACAGTAGGCGGGAAAATAGAAGTACGCCTTGGCAGCGCGAACGGCAGACTGGTCGGTACACTGAATGTCCCTTCCACCGGTGGAACACAAAACTGGCGGGAAATAGAAACATCGATTAACGGCGCATCCGGAGTGCACAACGTATTTTTTGTCTTTACCGGAACAGGCGGGGGAAATCTATTCCAATTTGATTCTTGGCAGTTTACTCAAAGGTAGCGAATAAAGGTGCTTAAATGTTTGATAGAGGAGTGGGAAATTTGATGTCATGTATAAAAAAACCAATGCTTGCTTTATTGGTGTGTTTCACCATGCTATCTGTCATGTTCATAGGCCCCGGAGTAGCTGAAGTATCAGCAGCTGACGCAAACATTAACCTCAACGCAGAAAGACAAGTGATTCGTGGTTTTGGCGGAATGAACCATCCAGCTTGGATTGGTGATTTGACAGCACCACAAAGGGAAACCGCCTTTGGCAATGGACAAAATCAGTTAGGGTTTTCCATTCTTAGAATTTATGTAGACGAAAACAGAAACAATTGGAGCAGAGAAGTCGCGACGGCCAAACGAGCGATCGAGCATGGTGCTCTAGTCATTGCTTCCCCTTGGAATCCTCCAAGCAGTATGGTTGAAACATTCAACCGGAATGGATCACCTGCCAAGCGGCTTAAATACAATCAATACGCAGCATATGCTCAGCATCTGAATGATTTTGTCACTTACATGAAAAACAACGGAGTCAATCTTTATGCGATTTCTGTTCAAAACGAGCCCGATTATGCACACGAATGGACATGGTGGACACCTCAGGAAATCCTGCGATTCATGAGAGAAAATGCCGGCTCCATTAATGCACGTGTGATTGCACCAGAATCTTTTCAATACCTTAAGAATATCTCAGATCCTATCTTAAACGATCCGCAGGCGCTTAGGAATATGGACATTCTCGGCGCTCATCTATACGGAACCCAAATTAGCCAGCTTCCTTACCCTCTTTTCAAACAAAAAGGGGCAGGGAAAGAGCTATGGATGACAGAGGTCTACTATCCGAATAGTGATAACAATTCAGCGGACCGCTGGCCTGAGGCATTAGGGGTATCAGAGCATATTCACCATTCAATGGTGGAAGGGGACTTTCAGGCGTATGTGTGGTGGTACATCCGGAGATCATACGGTCCTTTGAAAGAAGATGGAATGATTAGCAAACGCGGATACAACATGGCGCATTTCTCCAAGTTTGTGCGACCAGGGTACGTCAGGATTGATGCAACGAAAAGCCCTGAACCGAATGTTTTCGTCTCAGCCTATAAAGGAAACAATCAGGTCGTCATTGTGGCGATTAATAAAAACAATGCAGGGGTCAATCAACACTTCGTCGTGCAAAATGGCTCCGTTTCTCAGGCGTCTAGATGGGTGACGAGCGGCAGCAGCAACCTTCAGCCTGGAACTGACTTAAACATATCAGGAAATCAATTTTGGGCTCATCTCCCTGCTCAAAGTGTGACAACATTTGTGGTCAAACGCTAAAGAAACACGAAAAGCCAATTTTCTCATTAAAAAAGAAAATTGGCTTTTTTCTGTGTAAATAGAAAGTTGATTTTTCACGACGTCAACACTTTGGGTATAATAATAACAATGACTTCAGGAGAGTGATCATCATGCCAAAGGTTCAAAGCAAAGTATTGATTATAGATGACGAAAAAGAAATTTTAGAATTAATCCATACCGTATTAACAAGAGAAGGCATTGACCAGGTGTTAACAGCTTCAACTGCCCGTGATGGGCTCACGCAATTTCATCAAGAACAACCAGATCTCGTCATACTGGATATTATGCTGCCAGACGGAGAAGGCTACGATATTTGCAAACAAATCAGAGATGTCTCGCATGTTCCGATTATCTTTTTATCAGCAAAGGGAGAGGAATCAGACAAAATTGTAGGACTTGCCATTGGCGGCGATGATTACATTACAAAACCGTTTAGTCCAAAAGAAGTCGCTTACCGGGTAAAAGCCCAGCTAAGACGGTCATCATACTTACAGCCTTCTCAAGCGGAGCCAGTGATCAAAAAAGGCCCATTTGAGTTAAACGAGCAGCAAGCCGAACTGACGAAAAACGGAGCGGCGATTGAGCTCACTCCGAAAGAACTTATGTTGATGACTTATTTCTTGCAGCATCCGAATCGCGTGATCAGTAAAGAAACGCTTTATCAAACGGTTTGGGGAGAGGATTTCTTCGGTTCTGATAATACGGTAATGGTTCATATACGAAGACTTCGGGAAAAAATAGAACATTCCCCATCTACACCAGAATTTCTCGTGACGGTCAAAGGGCTTGGCTATAAATTTGTTGTAAAGGATGCGTAAAGATGAAATGGCGATTAACAGGCAGATACATGGTCTCTGTCATTATCGTGACCATTATCACGGTCTTTATTAACTTATTTGGATTCATGATATGGCTTGTACTACAAGCAAGCAGTCAGCAAAACGAAGAAAATACGCCGGAAACCTTTACAAGAACATTTGAACAATACATCACTTTGTCTGATCAAGATATCACTGTGAGTAAAGAAGGACAGCAAGCTTTAAAACAACAAAATGCGTGGATTCAAATATTAGACGAAAATGGACAAGACGTCTATCATGCACTAGCACCTAAAGGCTTAAAGAGCAAATACACACCTATAGAAGTCGTTAACTTACATAAATATAAAGATAAGCAATTGATGTCGACGATCTATGCTGGAGGAAAAAATGGAAAGGGTAAGGAATACAGCTATTTCATCGGATTTAAGGACCCTTCCATCGGAAAATATTTATTTTCTTTTGATACGAAAGAATTAATATCGCAATTCAATATCGGGACGATGATTTTATTATCGATTGATGCCATCATTGCCTTATTCATTGGATACTTATTCAGCCGGCAACTCATCAAACCGCTCGGCCGTGCCATTCATGGCATCCAGAGGCTCGCAAACGGAGATTATACGACGAAGTTGCCAACGAAGGGGATATATAAAGATGTGTTCTATAATGTCAATCACTTATCAGAGCAGCTCGCTTCAAGCCAAAAAGAAAAAGACAAATTAGAGCAAATGCGAGAAGAGTGGATCAGTCATATTTCTCATGATATTAAAACACCATTATCCTCTATTCAAGGCTATGCAGAAATCATGAAAGATCCAAATTATCCTCTTTCAAATCAAGACATTAGACATTATGCCAGCATCATAGAGAATAAATCACTGTACATCAAAGATGTGATGGAGGATCTAAATTTAACAACAAGGCTGAAAAATAACGACGTGATGTTGCATAAAGAGCTTGTGAACATTGTGCCATTGCTGCGTGAAACGTTAATTGATATCCTCAACGATTCGAGATATGCAGATCAGACCATTGAGCTACAAACGAATGTAGACAAGCTCATGCTGAATATTGATACGATCCTCATACGAAGAGCGGTCACCAATCTCATTTTAAATGCCCTTGTTCACAATGATGCTGATGTGAAAATCATTGTACAGCTTGAACAAAAAGAACATACCCACATCACCATTCAAGACAACGGCAAAGGAATTGAAGAGGCAGAGCTAGAAAAAGTGTTTGATCGCTACTATAGAGGGACGAATACTGGAGGGACACATGCAGGCTCAGGCCTTGGAATGGCGATTGCAAAAGATATCATCCAAAAACATGGGGGAGATATTACAATACAAAGTATGATAGGAGAAGGAACAACGATTGATATCCAATTACCCGCTTAAACGGACATACAAAAAAACGGTTCTGCTCAATCACAGAACCGTTTTTTCTAACTCTTATTCTGAAAACACTTTTATGCCTTTCACAATGTTCCAAATGAAGAAGTAGATCGCCACAAGGAATGTCACAGCATATGTTGCAATTAAGAACGGACCAGCATGACTGATATCGTTCATGCCAAGTAAACCTGAACCGGCAATACCAAGACCGAAAATCAAATAAGGAATAATATGTGTCCATAGTGATTTTTTCGCATGGTATTTCACTTCGTCTTTTCCTAAGAAATAAACGATAATCGGAAATAGAAACGGTGCAAAAAAGATACTGAAGTAACATAATGAAGACAAAATTTTATTTTCTCTCAAAGCTTTTC
Source organism: Bacillus sp. 22446 (assembly GCF_052044955.1). Taxonomy (NCBI): domain Bacteria; kingdom Bacillati; phylum Bacillota; class Bacilli; order Caryophanales; family Bacillaceae; genus Bacillus; species Bacillus sp. 22446. The sequence continues at coordinate 538,458 of NZ_JBQEOD010000002.1, read as the reverse complement.
ACCTCTATGATTGATTTAGAAGAGGGGACCATTTGACTCATCCCTCAATTCCTTACAAACCCATTGTACAACCTCAACCTTAACTCGTATTAATCCGAACCTTACAGCAACCTTAAATATGTTAAACCATAAAATGATGATCGATATTTCAATTTATTTTTTCAGAAAAAAAGTTGACTTCGCCCCCTCTGAATCTACAATCAGTAAAGTCGAACCATTTGAAGATGTTCTACCCGGATGTTCAAGCTAGAGATCTCTTTGCTACAATCATTTGATAACAAAAGTTGGCCGAAAAATGTTTCACCTTGACCTTGAAGTATAGTTCAACCTTTATAATGTACATATAGTAAAACAAAATAATAAAAAAGGAGTAACGATGGAGTTGATGACTAGAGGAGAACTTGCCAAAAAAACAGGAGTAAGTCCTGCCGCAATTCGTTACTATGAAGAACACAACATATTACCTGCTCCAAGACGACGTTCAAACGGTTACAGACTCTATACAGACGACTATGTTGTGAAAATTCAATTGATCAAAGATGCGAAAACGCTCGGTTATTCATTAAAGGAAATAGCAGAAATTATGGACATGCTAAGTCAAGACATAGACCTTGATACCCTAAGACAAATTGTCCATCTTAAACATGAAGAAATTGAAAAGAAAATTAAAAGCCTTCGTCTCATTCAAGACCTTTTATCTAACTTATTAAAAACCCCTGAAAAAAAAGTACAACTCTACCTGGAATCATTTCGTGTTCCAAAGCAGGATGATCAATAAACCTATTGAGTGAAGGAGAGAAAAAAATGAGTGTAGAAATGTATCATGGTGAACGTTCTAAAGAAAGTATTCAATTTGAAACATTATTCGCTTCGCAAAGTAATAAAGAGAGTTTTTCCAGTATCGAACAGACAAAAAAATTCCTCGAGCAAAAAGGAATTGAAAATACACAGCCTTATGCCATTGGGGATGATGTGAATTTAATCAGTGAGGTACAAGAGCAGACTTTCGAAGGCATGCAAGTTTTCACATTGAATGAACAAGCATCACAAAATCAAAAAGTCATTCTCTATCTACATGGTGGCGCGTGGACAAATCAGCCTTTGAATGTCCATTGGTGGTTCATGGATAAAATGGCGCAATCACTAGGTGCGAAAGTAGTCGCTCCTATTTACCCAAAAGTACCTCATTATAGCAACCAGGATACGTATCCGAAAATGCTTAACCTATATAAAGACCTTCTGAAAACTGCCGGAAGTGCCAATCAATTGACGATCATGGGAGATTCAGCTGGCGGAAACATCTCACTTGGTCTTGCGCACCTTTTAAAGAAGGAAGATCTGCCGCAGCCAAAGGATATCGTGTTACTATCTGCGTGTGTTGATATGAGTATGAGCAACCCTCTCATTTTTGAATATGCAAAAAAGGACCCGATTCTAGGTCATGAAGGAATGGAAGTCATCACTAAATTGTGGGCAGCTGATCAAAGTCTCACAGATCCATTGATCAGTCCCATATACGGCGACTTCAAAGGACTAGCGAAGATCACTCATTTTATCGGAACACATGATATGTTATATCCAGATGCCATCAAGCTTGATGAAAAATTAACAGCACAAGGAATGGACATCAAAACCTTTGTTTATCCTGAAATGCTGCATGTGTTTGTTGTCATGCCAATTCCAGAAGCGGCAGATGCTCTGAAGAAAATCATTCAAGTGATCAATCGTTAGGGATTTAGTTCACACCTAGAAAGGGTACATGTTCTGATGTAAATAGGGGAAAAGGTTGCTTATTTGAAAGCAGCCTTTTTCAATTGAATATGAAATACGTTCAAAATGGCAATTCACTACAGAACGAACGGTCTTTTGGCTGGTTAGTAAAGGAGAGTGAAGTTCAGTTCATCACCTCATGTTTGGTATAATACATACGAGCAGTGAGGCGAAAGGGGAAACGCGATGAAAACGTTTGATCTATCACAAGAAGATATCGAATTAATAGACGAAGCAAAAAAGAGGATTATCAGTCTTTATGAAGATGACAAGCATCATGTAGGGGCAGCGATCCGCATGAAAACAGGAGAAATCATATCAGCTGTCCATATAGAAGCCTATATCGGACGGGTAACTGTTTGTGCAGAAGCCATTGCGATTGGCAGCGCTTTATCGAATGGATACAAAGATTTTGATACAATCGTTGCAGTGAGACACCCTTATTCAGATGAAAAAGATAGAAGAATTAGGGTAGTCAGCCCTTGTGGCATCTGCCGAGAGCTCATTTCAGACTTTGGACCAACGTGTTTTGTCATCCTTGATATGGATGGGGAGCTGGTCAAGGTGAAAATCGAAGAACTCATTCCGCTCAAATATACTCGAAGCTGATGTACGACATAATGATAAAGTAGGAAAAGGGATGTAGCAAATGTTACATGTGATCCTTGCTACATCTAAGATGACTGAAAAATCGTTCAACAAAAGCGGCCCCATGTATGTTCTCCATATATTTCGTGTTAAAAATATACTGTTCCATTTGTTCAAGCTTCCGCAGACTCCGCACTAGTATTTTCCGATCATGGTCAGACAGAGTAGGATCATCATCTATCTTCTCTAAGGCCTTTTTCACACGTGCAGATACATGTTCAACATATAAATGGTTTTTGGAAGCTGGCGGAATACATGCCGCTAGGTCACAGCCTATAAAACGAACACCATCAAGGGTGCAGTTTTCAAAATTGGCGATCAGCTTTTGTTTGCCATTTCCCTCAAACGTTATATCTATTAGCTTACCAGCAAAGGTACAATTGACGATGTTCGCTGCCTGTAAAACACGGTCATTGAATCTACAATTAGAGAAAGTACAATCGATAAACGTAGCATTCTCCAATGTCATTCCCCTCATATCGCAGGAAGAAAATTCGCAATTGGTGAAGACAGCTTCGTTTTTGCCAATGCCCACAGAGCGCAAGTCTGAATGACTAAAAGTACGATGATCAATCGTACTACCGGCAAAAAATCTCGCATTCGTCAGATCACACGTATCAAATACAAGATGATCCAAGTGACAGCTCCAAAAAATAGGAGAACGAACATTTGAGTTGATGATTGTCGTTCTGCTAATTTTTTCGTTTTCATATCTGGCAACATCAGAAAATGTTTCGTTGTCTACTGATATACCAGACTCAAGTCTTCTCATCGCTATCACCCTATCATTTCTTCAGAATTTTTCACAGTCATGATGTCCATTCAGCCAGTTCATTTTCTCTTAGCGCTTGTCTTTGACTCAAGATTATATCACAAAACGATATGCGTTTAATGGACCTTTTGTGATATGAGGAAGGTCAGAATTCATATCAAAGATTTTCGCATTGATATCTATTATGCCAAAGCTAGTGATTCGTTTAGCGTGCACATCGTGATATGTTTCAGCGGTTTCTTTTGTTTTGAATAAGTAGATTCCCTATCGGGGTCAGCTTGTATACATTCTTTGACTGAACACTAAGGTAAATCACAAAAACCTAAACAAAATCCACCGTCATAAACAATGGGTATTTGTTTAGGTTTTTTAGCGATTGAATCGTTTACGAAGAACTAGGCATGAGACAGTAAATACTGCGAAAGCACCCGCTGATCCAGCAGCAAACACCAGCTCAGTTTGCTCTGGTTTGACTTTGAATAACAAAGGGATAGAAAGAATAAGTGCGGCACCACTAAAGCCTAATCCTAATATCAACATGGCAAACAATTTATTCATAGAAACACCTCTTACACTTAGAGTGAGAACAATGGAGCCCTACTGATCTAAGTATCATTGTTATGATTCGACAACCTTTAATCGTCCTAAATGGAGTGTATCATATGATGTTGGGCGATTGGTTTCTTTTCATGAAAACACAATCGTACAACAAACGATTTTGAACGAACACTGTTCTTTACGAACGATGTTCGTTATAATATAAATGAAATGGAATTTAAAACGATTTCCACAAAGGGATGAGGAGATGCAGAAGATGACGTCATTATCTAAGAATCAAAAGCAAATCGCTATCATCGGAGGAGGACCTGGGGGACTAACACTTGCCTTAATTTTGCAAAATTACGGTATACAAACAACCATTTATGAACGAGAGATGCATGACAAGAGCCTTGAACGAGGCGGCTCACTGGATATTCACGAAGAAACAGGTCAAAAAGCCTTAAAAGAAGCAGGAGTTTATGAGAAATTTCAAAAGAACGCCCGCTATGAAGGGGAAGATTTCCGATTACTTGATAAATCAGGAAGAATTTATTTAGATGAAGAAACGGAATCAGATCAAACAGGTACTCGCCCGGAAATTGATCGTGGTGTGTTATGTGAACTACTGTTAGAACAAATTGATGCTGAAACCATCAAATATGGATATAAACTAGAAAGATGCGTTTCATTAGAAAGTGGTATGACAGAGCTTCATTTTGAAAACGGGGTTGTCGAGACAGTTGATCTTTTAATTGGGGCAGATGGTGCTTTTTCTCGTGTGCGTCCTCTGTTAACAGATATTGAGATTGAATACTCTGGGCTCACGATGCTAGAACTGAATGTCTTAAGCGTAGAGGTGAACCACCCTGATTTAGCTGCATTTAATAAACGTGGTAAGATGTTTGCTTTGGCAGACCACAAAGGACTGATTGGGCAGTTAAACGGAGATGGCCGAATCAAAGTGTATGCAAGCCTTATGGTAGAACGCAACTGGATCGAGACTTGTGGTATACCGTTTCATCAAGCGAAAGAAGCAAAAGAACAATTATTAGCGTTATTTAGTGATTGGGATGATCAGCTGAAAAATTATATTCGTTATGCAGAAGATGCCATCATTCCAAGACGGATTTATACGCTTCCTGTCGGTTTCAAATGGAATCGTCATAAAGGAGTAACGCTTATCGGTGATGCAGCTCACGTCATGTCGCCATTCGCAGGCGAGGGTGTGAACATGGCGATGTTTGATGCAAGGGAGCTAGCACTTGCTATTGTCCGGCATCCTCATCATTTTGAAAAGGCGATTGAAGAATACGAAGACATGATGTACGAATATTCATCGAAAAAAGCTAATGAATCGGAGAATAGTTTAAAACTGTGTTTTTCAAAAGACGCTGCGGTCAAGCTTGCAGATATGATGAACTCTTTTCAAAAGGATGATGATTGATGCTCAATTTACTATTTTACTTTGACATGTTATAAAGAGAGTATGAACAATTCAAATCGTCGTATGATCAGTCGCCGGTCTCGGCCGGCTAAAGAACCCTTAAGCCGTGAGCTTATTGTGAAAACGGCCTATGAGCTTCTTAAGGAGCATGGGATAGAGGGCATGAGTATGCGTAAGGTGGCTAAAGCACTCGATACGGGACCTGCATCCTTGTATGTCTACGTGAACAATGTTCAAGAACTCAGTGCTTACGTATTGGATTATGGTCTCGGACAAATGGTCTATCCAGATTCAAAGGATAGCACATGGAAAGAACAGTTATTCGACCTATTGCATACTTATTTCCTACTGCTGTTCGAAAAACCTGGTCTCGCTGAAATTTCTCTTTCCACCATTCCACAAGGAACGAACTTTCTTCAGTTGACCGAACATCTTCTCGCTGCATTGCATGAAGGCGGGATCAAATCTACATCCGCAGCATGGGGAGTAGACCTATTGCTGTTATATGTATCTTCCGTAGCTTACGAAAAGGTCTCTTGGAAGAAACAAGGCTCTTCACAGATTTCAGACACAAAAAAAGCATTTCTTCAAGCAGACAAAACGCAGTTTCCTTTCATTCATCGTGTAAAAGAAGAAATGTTTGCAGGTGATACCGTATCAATGGAACGGTTCCGATGGGGAATTGACGTCATTTTGTATGGAATCCAGCAGGAAGACAATTAGAAAGGAGCATAAGCAAAAAGCAGTCAATGGCTGCTTTTTTTATGTGGTGATTTTCATATTTGTGATCTTGTGAGCATTACAACATATAAATAAATCTATATATTGTTTTTGTATATAAAAAATTATATAATCTAGTGGAATAAAAAAATGAGGTGCTTAGGCATGGAACATATTAAAAAGTTATTAGAGAGTTATATTCCTTTAGCAAAATCTACTGCAAAAATGTTTGGACCAAATTGTGAAGTGGTGATTCATGATTTAACGAACCCTCAAGCATCTGTCATGTTTACAGTAAATAACCATGTGACAGGAAGAGAAATCGGCCAATCATTTGATCATCTAGTCAAGACTGTATTACAATCAGAAGATTTTAAAGAAGATTATTTGGCTGGTTATACATTTGTAACAGAAGATAAGCGTACGATTCGTTCTTCGACTTCATTAATACGTGATTCAAAGCAAAAAGTAATCGGTGCTTTCTGTATCAATTTTGATGTTGAAGCACTAAATCAAATGCAGCAATTTATGGACACATTTCTTTCTACACAAGTGGAAGCTCAAGAAAAAGAAACAACATCAAATGATGATCTTGAAAATGTGGAAGAAATCGTCGATCAATTGATTCAACAGATCATTCAAAACAGTGTTCACCCAGTCATGAAACGCCATGAAAAAATTGAACTAATCAAATTTATGGATGAAAAGGGCATTTTTTTAATGAAAGGATCTGTTGAGAAGGTCGCATCTATGTTAGGCATTTCCAAAGTAACCGTCTATAGCTATTTGGATGAAATCAAAAATAAATTGAGGTAAGGAGTGTCAAAATGGAAAGCATACTCGAGGTAGGAAATCTAAAATCAAACGGACACTATGCATTCGCAACCATTCATCAAAACACGGTCTATGTTTCGGGACAATTTGCTATCAATCCCGAAACGACAGAAAAAGAGTTCGGCCCCATTGAAGAAGAAACATTACAAGCGCTTAAGAATGTGGAGATGATTGTAGAAGCTGCAGGAAGTCAAAAAGAAAAGATTTTGCGCATGACATTATACATTTCAGATATTGAATTATGGGACAAAGTAGATGCGGTTTATACCGAATTTTTCGGTGAACATAAACCAGCTCGTACGGTTGTGCCAACGAATGCATTACATTTTGGATTCAAAATTGAAATGGATGCCATTGCATATGTTTAATATATTTTTTTGCTCATTCCATATAAAAAATTATATTTCGTATAAAAAAATATTTATAGGGGTTGATGATTGATGAATCAATTGATTTGTAACCATTGCGGGGAAAAATATGAGATAACACCAACTCTATGGAAATGTGATTGTGGTGGAGTATTCAATCTAGTGAAAGATACCCCGAAAATAGACGTCGCAGCTTGGGAGCACTATCCAAATTCATTATGGCGTTATGTTGAAACCATGCCATTTCCAAAAGGTTCTAAGACGTGGGAAACTGTGACAATGGGCGAGGGCCAATCTCCTTTAATCGTTCTAGATCCTAGTGAGCCAACTACTTATGTAAAAGTTGATTATATGATGCCTACACTATCATTTAAAGACCGTGGAGCAGCTGTGTTAATGACAAAAGCTAAGGAATTAGGGGTAACAAAAGTCATTGCTGATAGCAGCGGGAATGCAGGAACGGCAATTGCTGCGTATGCTGCGCGTTGTAGTATTGCCTGTGACATCTATCTAAGTGATCAAACATCACCTAAAAAAGTGGCTCAAATAAAGGCCCACGGAGCAACGATTAAAGAAATTCATGGTACACGAGAGGACATTGCAGCTGCGGCCCAAAAGGCAGTAGACGAGGAAAACGTTTTTTATGCAAGCCATGTCTATAACCCTTATTTTTTCGAAGGTACAAAAACATATGCCTATGAAATCTATGAGCAACTAAAAGGAGCACCGGATGCTTTAATCATTCCGGTTGGAAACGGAACTCTGCTGCTCGGTGCGTATTATGGCTTTAAAGAGTTATTCGAAAATGGTCTCATTCATAAAATACCGAAAATTATTGCCGTACAAGCAAAGAACTGCGCACCACTTGTGAAAGCTTTTCAACATGCGGAGGAATCAGCAACGCCTATGACAAATAAAGGGACTGTAGCAGAAGGAATAGCTATTGCTGCCCCGGCGCGCTCCAAACAAATTTTAGAAGCTGTATACAAGACGAATGGTACGTTTATTGATATTGAAGAAGAAGAAATTCTCCATGCACGCTCTAAACTAAGTGAGAAAGGATTTTATGTAGAGGTGACATCTGCCATCAATTTTGCTGGCTACATGAAATATCAAAAGGAATCAGCAGAAAGCGTCATCATTCCTCTTTGTGGTGCAGGAATTAAATCAACATAAACCTTAGAAACCCAGATAGAATAGAGAGTTGCGTGCTCGTTGACCTATTATATGATCAATCAGGAGTGATATTAGCGAGTGTTGAAACGACCATTACAATTTGAAAACGGAGGAATGATTCGTGGGAATGGATTTTACTCATTGCGAAGCACATTTTGAAAACTTTACAGATGACATCATTCCTTTGCTTGATCTTTCGGATTCTGATAGTTACTTAATGCCAGAGGTTTGTCAGACCGTTGCAGTTAGATTGCGTCAACTGATCCGCAATTGGCCAGATGATGATATGGATAAATGAACGCTCTCCATCTGGCAGAGGGAATGGGAATGGGAATGGGAATGGAACTGGCACATCAACAAAATGAGCCTTTGGGATTTATATAAAGTAAAGAGAATCTTTACGGATCAATTGATTCTTTCCCTCAATAAAATAGAGGTCAAGGATAAAGTTCGTAAAACCATGTCTTAATTGACATGGTTTTTTGCTTGCAATAAAGTACGAAAGCGATATTATAACATATTCAAACAGCTCGACATTACACAATAACCAAAGCATAAGCAGAAAATTGGTTTGCAAAAAAATGTTGGTACTGGTAATTAAAACCCCCTAATGACTCATGATAGCATAAATCCAACAGCATGCTGGCACAAAAATGATAGCAATTATGATCCAAAAATAGAATTTCCTTAAGGTGAAATGAAAGGGGAGCATAACTAAGAATAAATTTTTGTTTAAATTCATATAATCAATTGATTATATAAGTTTTCAGTTATATACTGTTGAAGGAGTTGATAACAGGGACCGACACCCATATTTGAAAAGAGGGGGTAATCATTGTGACTGCAGATGTTTCAATTGGTGTGACACATATGTCGAATTGTTTAAAAACACTCAGTGATCAAACAAGACTGATCATGATGAAATTGTTTTTGGAGAAAGAATATTGTGTGTGTGAACTGGTAGATATGTTCGAAATGAGTCAACCAGCTATTAGTCAGCATCTACGAAAATTAAAAAAAGCTGGATTTGTCAATGAGAACAGAAAAGGGCAGTGGCGTTATTATTCAATTAATACACTGTGTCCAGAAATTGAGACGATTCGTATGATCTTAAATCAAATTAATAAAGAAGATGACCTTTTAAAAAGAATACAACAGAACGCAACAAACATTTCTTGTTCGTAAGGAGGGCTGGGTTTGAGTTTTGCCGTTTTATCATTAATCATATTTTTGTTAACTTTGGTACTGGTTATCTGGCAGCCAAGAAATTTATCCATAGGGTGGTCCGCATGTGGAGGGGCCATTTTAGCATTAATCGTAGGTGTTGTGAATGTTGACGATGTGATCACCGTGACAGGCATCGTTTGGAATGCGACTTTAGCTTTTGTCGCCATTATCGTCATTTCACTCATCCTTGATCGAATCGGCTTTTTTGAATGGGCAGCATTGCATATGGCAAAGGCTGCAAAAGGCAGTGGGCTACGTATGTTTGTGTATGTGACCATCCTTGGTGCAATCGTCGCTGCTCTATTTGCAAACGATGGTGCAGCACTTATTTTGACACCCATTGTTTTAGCCATGGTCAGAGCATTACACTTCAATGAAAAAATAGTATTCCCTTTTATTATCGCGAGTGGGTTTATTGCAGATACAACATCGCTTCCACTTGTCGTAAGTAATTTGGTGAACATTGTAACAGCCGACTATTTCAACATTACGTTTATTGAATATGCATCCAGAATGGTTGTTCCAAACCTTTTTTCATTGCTAGCGAGTATCACTGTGCTGTACCTTTTCTTTAGAAAGAGTATACCAAAACGCTATGATATGAATGAGTTAAAGCAACCTAGTGAAGCAATAAAAGATCCAAAGATGTTTAGATTATCTTGGTATATATTAGCTTTTTTATTGATTGGTTATTTTGCAAGCGAATTTTTATCTATACCTGTATCGGTCATAGCTGGTGTGATTGCCATTTTATTCTTGGTCATTGCACAAAAAAGCCCTTCTGTTCAAACAAAAAGCGTTCTAAAAGAAGCTCCCTGGGCGATCGTTTTCTTTTCCATAGGTATGTACGTTGTTGTCTATGGCATGCGTAATGCAGGGCTTACTGATGCTCTTTCTAGCGTGATTCAAGCTGTAGCAGATCAAGGTTTATTGGCAGGGACTCTTGGTATGGGGTTTATCGCAGCGATTCTTTCATCTGTCATGAATAATATGCCGACGGTCATGATCGATGCATTAGCCATATCCGGCACCGATACACAAGGAATGATGAGAGAAGCGTTAATATACGCAAATGTCATTGGTTCTGATTTAGGACCAAAAATTACGCCCATTGGCTCCTTAGCAACACTACTATGGCTTCATGTCCTTTCTCAAAAAGGTGTGAAGATTTCCTGGGGGACATATTTCAAAATAGGGGTTATTTTAACTGTACCAACGCTATTCATCACACTTTTAGCATTGTATTTCTGGCTAATGATTATACATTAAAGGAGACGATCAACATGTCAAAGAAAACAATATACTTTTTATGTACCGGTAATTCTTGCCGCAGTCAAATGGCTGAAGGTTGGGCTAAAAAATATCTTGGAGATGAGTGGAAGGTCTATAGCGCTGGTATTGAAGCTCATGGATTAAATCCGAATGCTGTAAAAGCAATGAAAGAAATAGCGATTGATATTTCTCATCAAACGTCTGACCTGATTGATCCGAAAATATTGCATCACGCTGACTTAGTCGTAACACTATGCGGGGACGCAGCTGATAAATGCCCGATGACTCCTCCTCATGTCGAGCGTGTCCATTGGGGCTTTGATGATCCAGCAAAAGCAGAAGGAACAGAAGAAGAGAAGTGGTCATTTTTCCAAAGGGTAAGAGATGAAATTGGAGATCGATTGAAACAGTTTGCTGAGACTGGAAAGTAGTGCTGCGTTTGAGTCGATTGAATATAAAATCTAATAATAAAGAGGATCAAGTCAAAGGTTCTCTTTTTGCATTAATTAATATCTAGTTTACATAATATATATTCTAGGAAGTTAAACAACAATTGAATTTTCTTTGTCTCATTATTAAGTATACTTATCTTATTGAGATAAAATAAAAAATGAAAATCCAACGGTTGATTCGTCAGATGATTCGTCAGATTTTCATTCCTCTAAATGTTTTAAGATTTTGATTGATAATGGCACCGCCGCCAATCCATACATGATGTCCAATTGTGACTGGTTTGCCGAATTCAATACCTGTTTGACGTTCTTCTGGATTTAATGGATGTCCAGCTGTATATATATGTACATTCGGACCTAACAAACAATGATCTCCAATTGTAATCTTGCAAACATCTAATAACACAGCATCAAAATTTGCAAAAAAATGCTCGCCAACCTCGATATTGTATCCATAATCACATTGTATTCTGCCTTCAAATACCACATCATCTCCGCAAGCGCCTAAAAGCTCCTTTAAAATGGCCATTCTCTGTGATGCCTCATTTGTTTGCTGATAGGCAAATGTCAATTGTCGCGCTTTTGCTCGATCTGCCATCAATGTGTGGTCATTTGGGTGATAGTATTCTCCCTTGATCATCTTTTCTTTTTCTGTTTTCATGTTCATCTCCCTTTTATTGAAACTTCATTCATCGTTTGAATGAATGCCTCGGTGAATTGTGTCGTCGTCTCATTTCCTCCTAAATCCTTCGTTTTCAAGTTCTTTTTTAAGGTCTCACCAAGAGTATGTTCGATCAGACTGGCTGTCTGTTTTAATCTTTCATCTTGATATTTCACATGTAGCCAGTTACAAAGCATCACTGTAGAAAGAATCATGCCCATTGGATTGGCGATATTTTGACCAGCAATATCCGGTGCTGAACCATGTGCCGCCTGTGCCATCGCTTGATTTTCGTTGCAATTTAATGAGGGTGCCATTCCTAAACTGCCGACTAGTTCCCCTGCAAGATCAGATAATATGTCGCCAAACATATTTTCTGTCACAATCACATCAAAATCACCTGCACGTCTCACTAAATGAGCAGCCATCGCATCAATATGAATATCCTCAACCTCCACTTGTGGATATGCTTTCGCTACCTCTTGACATGTTCGTAAAAACAAGCCAGATCCTAATTTGATCACGTTCGCTTTATGAACAATGGTGACTTTCCCCCTCCTCTCCACTGCACGTTGAAAGGCCGCGTGGGCAATACGGGTAATTGCTTTTTTTGTAAACACACCTGTAGATATGGCGACATCTGGTGTAATCATCCACTCTCCTGTCCCCTGATACATATTCCGGTCTGGATAAAAGCCTTCTGTATTTTCTCGAAAAATGACAAGGTCGACGCCACTGGCAACGCTTTTCACACCTGGCAGCGATTGCGATGGACGAATATTTGCAAATAAATCAAATGTATGACGCAGTTCTCCACTTGGATTTCTTCTTTCTTTCAATTGATCAGGATATGAAGCTGAATCATGAGGTCCTAATATCCAGCCATGGCATTTTTTCAAGGCGGCTATCGTAGATGCTGGCACTGGATCTTGATGAGAATGAATGGCTTCAGCACCGATAGGACACTCTACAAATTCCACAAATGGTTCATTGAACTGTGACAGCGCTGTCTTTAAAATACGCATACTAGAATTAACAATTTCCGGTCCAATCCCGTCTCCCTTTAAAACACCTATTCGATATGACATATGTATCGCCCCTTTTGTCTTTATTCTATCAAAGAATGATGAAGTTGGAATATTTTCTTCATGATGATCCTCCCTCATGTTATTTACGAATCAGGAAGTCTCATTTATAATCGAGTAGATTTGTTCTGTATGACTACATAGATATGAGGGATTAGATGAAATTAAAGTGGTATAAAGCGATCATTGTTATTTTTACGATGTCTGGGATCTCCATCTCCACTTGGTTTTCAAGAACACCAGAAGTGAGAGATTTGTTGCAAGCAGATACAGGCACAATGGGACTCATTTTACTCGGCCTATCTGTAGGTTCCATTGTCGGGCTGATTCTTTCCAATGTATTCGTTCGCAAAAAAGGCGGCCGAGTGGCGATTGTGGTCAGCGCTTTTTTGATGTTTATTGGATTCTCAACCCTTGCAATCGGCGCCACCCTCTCTTCTACGCTAATTGTCACTGCTGGTCTTTTTCTTTTTGGTTCAGGATCAGGCATGTGCAATGTAGCCATGAACTTAGAAGGAACGGAGATTGAGTATCAGATCAAGAGAACGATCCTGCCGATTTTGCATGCTTCTTTCAGTATTGGAACGTTAATTGGTGCAGGTGCCGGAATTCTCTTTATTTATTTAGGTGTGTCTGTCCTCATTCACCTTCTCACCATTGCACTCCTTTTCTTTCTCAGCATCCTAATTTGTACACGGTTTATTCCGCACGGGACAGGAAAAGATCCGGATGAGACGCAGACAGAATCAGTTGAGGCTTCTCAAACATCATGGCTGAACAAACGGACGATCTCATTAGCGATGATTGCCTTATGTCTCGCATTTGTAGAAGGTTCTGCAAATGATTGGATTCCACTAGCAATGGTTGATGGCTATCAGGTTTCTCATTCAATGAGTACGGTCATCTATGCATTATTTTTGTGCGGAATGATTAGTGGCAGATTACTGAGCGGACGTTTCATTGATCGCTTTGGCAGGGTGCTATTGCTAAGAATCGCGATCTTATCTGCTGCCGCCGGACTATTCTTGGTGATTTTAAAGATTTCACTCGTCGTGTGTATGATATCTATCTTTTTATGGGGACTTGGCGCGTCCTTAGGCTTCCCGCTGACCATTTCAGCAGCTGGTGATGATAGCCGCTATGCTGTCAAACGTGTCAGTATCGTCACTTTATCTGGGTATACAGCCTCTCTATCAGGGCCCCCTGTTTTAGGACTGCTCGCCAATCAAGTCGGACTGCTTCATGCGTTTATTTTTGTTCTGTTTGCCATTTGTATTGCAGGAATCTTTACAAAAGCTGTTGCAAAACCGACATCAATACATTCTTTTTGACAAGTGCCAGATCTTTGATCTCGGTACTTTTTTTAAATTTAAAAAATAAAATTGAAACCTTTCATGAAGTGAAACAGTCCTATAGATGTCTTGATGTTTAGCGCTTTTTTAAAGAGGGAAAGTAAAAAAATAAGACTTTTCAAATAACTGAAAACGTGGTAAGATCATGAAAATAAACAGGAAGGGGTGAGAAAAATGAAAAAAAATATGCTGTTAAAATTAGCAGTCTTATTCATAGCACTTGCAAGTTTTCATTTGTTCTCAATGCCTCATTCCGTTCAGGTATACCATCATGCAAAGGTGGTTGCTGATCAAGAATCACATGAAATGAAAATCGTTCAGACAGTAGGCGATGAAAAGAAACAAAAACATGTGAACGCAGTATTTGCGGCATTTACAGCACTGCTAGTCATTGGCAGTATGGCAGCTGGATTTGCACGCATCACTTATACTGATCGATTTGACCGGAAAAAGAAGCATTTACTTGCAGTGTTCTACCAGTCTTCGAATTTCCGAGTAGCTCGTGTTAACCCAACCATTTAAATCAAACAAAAATTGGGAGGTTTTACACGATGTTATTTTTCTTAAGAGTATTCATTCTAGGTCTATTCTCTGTCACTTCACTTTCTCTTTTCGTTTACCAAGGAATTGAAGTAGTGCATGCCATCACAAGCATGTTTGGCAATCACGAGAGTTAAATTGACCTCATCATAAAAAACCCCCTGCCTTACGCAGGGGGTTTTCATTTTGCTTATTTATTGTCATCTTGGTCAGATGCAGCAGGTGATAAAAGAACTTGAGTTACTTCTCCCTGCTCTTCCTCATCTAAAATAAACGATCCATTGCTATAACGATCATTTGCCCTTAGTGTGGAAATATCGAGCGGGATCGTGGCACCCTTTTCCGTATCAATCTCAAGTGTATCGTGCAGTGAAGCAGCAATCACAGCAACAATTCTGTGAGGGTTTTTCTTTAATTCTCTTAGCATGATCACTCCACGTTTTGCTCTTGATGTCTTATCAAATTCAGAGAGGTTCATCCGCTTCACAGCACCTCTTTGTGTCGTGAGAACAAGCACATTGTTCTTCGGATCAATGATTTGTCCAGAGACCACCTCGTCTCCGTCCTTCAAATTGATGCCTTTCACACCAGCCGCTCTCGGACCGACCACACTCACTTCTTCTTCATCAAACCATAATCCATAGCCATTTTTCGTTGCAATAAACAATTCTTGCTGACCTGTTGTAACATGAACATCTACAAGTTCATCGTCACCTTTTAAATTCAAGGCGACAAGCGGTTTTGAATAGCGCTGCGCTTTATATTGGAGAAGCTCTGTTTTCTTCACCATACCGCCTTTTGTGAAGAACAAGAGATACGATGATTCATCGAATTCTTTAATTGGGATCGCTTTTTGAATGGATTCATCCCGATCAATCGAAATAATATTCGTAATGTGCTGCCCCATATCTTTCCAGCGTATATCTGGCAGCTGATGAACTGGACAGTAAATGTAGCTCCCTTTATTCGTAAAGAGCAGAAGAACATCTGTTGTATTCATTTCAAACTGGTGAATCAGTCGGTCTGTATCCTTCATACCGAAGTCCTTACCGTTTGATGCAGCATATGAACGCTGGCTTGTCCGTTTGATGTATCCATCTTTTGTGACTGTGACGTACACGTCCTCTGATGCGATCATCACTTCAAGGTTAATCTTAATTTCTTCAATTTTTTCCTCAATGACGGATCGTCTTTCATCAGCATACGTCTTTTTCAACTTCTTCAAGTTGTTCGTAATGACTTTAAACAGCTTCTTCTCATTCGCTAAAATGTCTTCCAGCTCTGCAATTCGCACGTCAAGCTCTCTTGCTTCGTCTCTTAGTTGAGTGATATCTGTATTTGTTAAACGATATAACTGGAGAGAAACAATCGCTTCTGATTGAGCTTCTGTAAAATCATATTTCTCCATCAAATTGTTTTTCGCATCACGCTTATCATTAGACGAACGAATCGTCGCAATGACTTCATCTAAAATGGAAAGAGCTTTAATTAATCCATCTACAATATGATGACGTTCTTTTGCTTTTCGAAGCTCGTATGCTGAGCGGTTCGTCACCACTTCTTTTTGATGAGCAATGTAAGCGTCTAGTACAGTTGTAAGCGTCATTAAAGTCGGTCTTCTGTTATGTATCGCGACCATATTAAAGTTATATGGGATTTGCAGATCAGAATTTTTATATAAGAAATTCAAGACACCATTCGCATCCGCTTCTTTTTTCAGCTCTACAACAATCCGAAGGCCGGTACGATCCGTCTCATCCCGAACCTCAGAAATTCCTTCTACTTTTCTTTCAATGCGGAACTCGTCCATCTTTTTGACAAGATTGGCCTTATTCACTTCATAAGGAATTTCTGTGATCACGATTTGCTGGCGTCCACCACGAATGGTTTCAATCTCCGCTTTTCCGCGAATCATAATCTTTCCTTTACCTGTTTCATATGCCTTCTTAATACCATCCACACCTTGAATGATCCCGCCTGTTGGGAAATCTGGTCCTTTGATGACTGTCATTAAATCCTCAACCGTACAATGCGGCTGTTCGATTCGCTTAATCACGCCATCAATCACTTCTCCTAGATGGTGCGGCGGAATATCAGTCGCATAACCGGCTGAAATCCCTGTTGACCCGTTCACAAGAAGGTTGGGAAACATCGCTGGTAAGACAACAGGCTCTTTGCTTGTATCATCAAAGTTCGCGACAAATTCGACTGTCTCCTTGTCGAGGTCCTTTAAAAGCTCTGATGCAATGGCAGAAAGCCTTGCTTCCGTATAACGCATGGCAGCAGGAGGATCTCCGTCGATACTCCCGTTATTTCCATGCATCTCAATCAGCACATTTCGCACTTTCCAATCCTGGCTCATTCTCACCATTGCTTCATAAACAGAAGAATCACCATGCGGATGATAGTTACCAATGACGTTACCGACTGTTTTGGCAGCTTTACGGAAGTTTTTATCTTGTGTATTTCCTTCCGCATACATTGCATATAAAATTCTTCGTTGTACAGGCTTTAATCCATCACGTGCATCTGGAAGTGCACGATCTTGGATAATATATTTACTATAGCGACCAAAACGGTCCCCAATCACTTCTTCTAACGGTAAATCATGAAATCGTTCTTGTTGTGCCATGTTTAAACCTCCTCAGCTAGCGACAAGTTTTCATTTTCAAGAATGTTGCTTTCCTCATCAAGTCCAAAGGCGACATTCTTTTCAATCCATTTACGGCGTGGTTCTACTTTGTCACCCATCAGTGTCGTGACGCGGCGCTCCACTCGTGCAGCATCATCGATCTTCACCCTGACAAGCGTTCTCGACTCTGGATTCATTGTCGTTTCCCATAGCTGGTCGGCATTCATTTCACCTAAACCTTTATAGCGCTGAATCGTATATCCTTTTCCAACTTTCTTTAGTACGTCATCCATTTCTTCATCAGACCAAGCATATTCAATGACTTCTTTCTTCCCTGAGCCTTTGCTAACTTTATATAAAGGCGGAAGGGCAATGAATACTTTGCCATGCTCAATCAGCGGCTTCATATAGCGGTAGAAGAATGTAAGCAATAGAACCTGAATATGTGCTCCATCTGTATCAGCATCTGTCATGATGACAATTTTGTCATAATTGATGTCTTCTACATTAAAATCGACACCAACCCCGCCGCCAATAGCATGGATAATGGTGTTGATTTCTTCGTTTTTGAAAATATCCGCAAGCTTTGCTTTCTCTGTATTAATGACCTTTCCTCGAAGCGGCAGCACCGCTTGGAATTTCCGGTCACGTCCTTGCTTGGCTGATCCACCCGCTGAGTCACCCTCTACTAGATACAGTTCATTTCTTGCCGGGTTTCTAGATTGAGCAGGTGTTAATTTTCCGCTTAGTGTCGCTTCAGACTTTTTCCGTTTCTTGCCGCTTCTTGCTTCTTCTCTTGCTTTTCTAGCCGCTTCTCTTGCCTGCTGCGCTTTAATCGCTTTTTTCACAAGCAGTGTCGCCGTTTCGCGGTTTTCTTCAAGGAAATAAGCCAATTTTTCAGAAATCACGGCATCAACAGCTGACCTTGCCTCACTCGTTCCAAGCTTTCCTTTTGTTTGTCCTTCAAATTGAAGAAGTTCTTCAGGAATTCTGACAGAAATAACAGCTGACAGGCCTTCACGAATATCCGTACCTTCTAAATTTTTGTCTTTTTCTTTTAAAAGGGTCACTTTGCGTGCATATTCATTAAAGGCTCTCGTCATGGCCGTTTTTGCACCAGACTCATGCGTACCGCCATCTTTGGTTCTTACGTTATTGACGAACGACAAAATATTTTCTGAATATCCGTCGTTAAATTGAAAGGCAAAATCGACTTCAATGGACTGATGTTCGCCTTCAAACGAAACGACTTCACTAAGTACATCCTTTTCCTCGTTTAAATAAGCAACGAACGCTTCAATACCTGTCTCATAATAAAAGGTTTCCTGCACATCATGGCGCTCATCAATCAGCTCTATTTTTAACCCTTTTAATAAAAAGGCTGATTCTCTTAAACGCTCTGATAATGTATCAAAATTATAGGTGGTGACACTGAACATCGTTGGATCTGGCTTAAAATGAATCAGTGTACCGGTCTTTTTCGTTTTCCCGATTTTTTCAAGTGATGTGACTGGCTTTCCGCCATGTTCAAAGCGCTGGTGATAAATAAATCCATCGCGTTCTATCGTCACGGTGAGCCACTCTGAAAGTGCGTTCACAACGGACGCCCCAACTCCGTGAAGTCCACCACTTGTTTTATAACCGCCCTGACCAAATTTTCCGCCTGCGTGCAGGACCGTTAAAATGATTTCTGGTGTCGGTTTTCCAAGCTTATGCATACCAGTAGGCATTCCGCGCCCTTTATCTTGGACGGAAATGCTGTTATCTTTATGTATTTTGACAATGATATGATCTCCATGGCCAGCGAGCACTTCATCGACAGAGTTGTCTACAATCTCATAGACAAGGTGATGAAGACCGCGTGAATCCGTCGATCCAATATACATCCCTGGGCGTTTACGGACCGCTTCAAGCCCCTCTAGCACCTGAATAGAATCATCGTTATAATCTACTTGCTGCTTTTTAACCAAATGCTTAATCCCCTTTCACTAACAAACATAACCGGCTAATCATCAATGATCTCTCTAGATTTTAATGATGATCATGCTGCTCATTACTGTCCACTTTAATAAGCTGCATCATCACCATGCATGTGTGATTCAGCGATACATGCTCTTTTGCACGGTTATGAGAATGTTCTACATTCTGCAATCAGAACTAGAAGTCCATTATAAACAAGACTGTTTCATAAGCCAAATGCAATCATATGATGGTTTTAGCAAAACAGAACAAATGTTCTATATTTATCTTATCGCTCTTTTTCTCGATATGCAAGGTCACCGATAGGTCCCTGTCGCCTTATTTTATCGCTTTCTTCTAGAATCGCAAATATATTTCTGCAACAAAAAAGCAAAAATCCTTGAAAAACCAAGGATTTTTGACGATTTAATGAGTTTTTGTCATCGCATGAGCCACTTTGATACATAAATCCATGATGGCGACCTTGCCATTTTCCTCAATCAGCCTTTTTGCCTCTTCATGATATACGCCTTGCTGCGCCCAAAAAACAGGTGCGTCTATTTCAAGAAATTCTTTCGCCACCTCAGGCAAAAACTCTGAACGTCTAAAGACATTGACGATATCAACAGGCCCTTCTATGTCTTTTAAAGAGGCGACCGCTTTTACCCCAAGTGCTTCATCAATCGTTGGATTGACAGGAATGATGTCATAACCGGCATCTTGCATGGCTTTTGAAACCATATAGGACGTTCGGTGCGGCTGATCTGACAAACCTACAACTGCAATTCGCTTACTGCTTTTTAATATACGCCCAATTTCTTGTTTTGAAGGATGTTTCATCCAGACACTCCTTTTCTTCTATTTTAGCGAATTTCTTGTTAAAAACAAAGCTGAATTCATCGGCCATCGTTTTTTTCAAAAAAAGATCGCCATGTTTTTCATAAGATCATGTTAAAATGTAAGACAAGAGGGAGAATATAAAGGAGTTATGCAGATGTTAATTGCTTTGATGTTTATTTTGGCTTATCTTCTCGGCAGTATTCCATCAGGTCTCATTGTCGGGAAAGCTGCAAAGGGAATCGATATCCGTGAACATGGCAGCGGGAACCTAGGTGCGACGAATGCATTCCGTACACTAGGTGTGAAAGCAGGGTCCATCGTTATCACTGCTGATATTTTAAAAGGGACTCTTGCTTCTGCTTTACCGTTTTTCATGCAACTGGACATTCATCCCTTATTAGCAGGAGTTGCTGCTGTTATCGGTCACAGCTTTCCTGTCTTTGCAAAATTTAAAGGGGGAAAAGCGGTCGCTACATCAGGCGGCGTGCTGTTATTTTATGCCCCGTTCTTATTTATCACGATGATCGCTGCTTTTTTCTTATTTTTATACATTAGTAAATATGTTTCATTATCATCTATGCTGACTGGGATCTACACATTCATTTACAGCATATTCACCCAAGATCTATTTTTAATTATTGTTGTTGCCGTTCTTGCTGGCTTTGTGATCTTCAGACACATCGCCAACCTCAAACGAATTCTCAACAAAACTGAACCGAAAATCAAATGGCTTTAGCCGTTTCATCAATTTAAATATGTGGTAAAAGTAAAGAAAAGCTGTTTTTGCATCCTGCATTTAAAAACAGCATGACTTCAAAAAGGGGCGATCACATTGAAATTAACGATAAAAGATGATGCACTCAATTGGTACAAGAATGAACTGGATTTAGAAAAAGGTGATCATGTTCGCTTTTTTGTCAGATATGGCGGGTGCAGTAATGTACAAAAAGGCTTTTCTCTCGGCGTCGCAAAAGATGAACCTCAAAATGCCGGCGCAACCGCTGAAGTAGAAGGCATTACTTTCTTCGTGGAAGAAAGTGATATTTGGTATTTTGACAACCATGATCTGCATATTGATTATAACGAGTCCGTGAAAGAACCAGAATTTCATTATGAATAAACAAAAAAGATACCTCATCCCTCGGGTATCTTTTTTGTTTATCACTCAATATAAAGTCCATACTCCTGAATGTTTCCTAACGACCGCTCTTTTTGTAAAATCCGTTTTTGCGAATCACCGATGAGATCAAAATGAGGAAAACCTTCGCGAACATGAATCCATTCTTTCTTTAATCCATGCTTTTGTCCCCAAGCGATTAATTGCTCCATATCCTGACAGGCTGCCTTTGTGACAGTATTCGCATGCGGAAAACGGTCATCAAGCCAATAGTGTGTCAAAAAGGCCACATTCCCTTGCCGAACAGCTGATTTCCAAGCATGTAGATCCTTTCTTTTAATTCCAAATGCCATGAATCAAACCTGCTTCTTGGACTGTTCGTATACGCTGTGCCATGCAGGGAAAGCTTTTCTAAATTGAATCGGTCTAAAGGTTTCTTTGTCCACACAAATATGTGAGGTGGTCCCTGTAATAGCCGTTTGTCCATCAGGTTTTTGTATTTCATAGCCATACACTGTTTTCACGCCGTTATATTCTTCAATCCATGTGTGAACTGTAGCCGTTTCACCGTACAGTAGTGGTTTCTTATATTGAACCTGAAGATCGACAACAGGTGCAAGGACACCGTCTGCCTCTAACTGGGCATAGGAAAAGCCTAATTCTTTAATTAACGCTGTTCTGCCGACTTCCATCCAGATTAAATAGTTGGCATGATACACAATACCCATTTGATCTGTTTCTGCATAACGGACTTCTATTTCTTTTTTAGATACATACACGTTTTCATCGCTCTCCTATCAAAACCTAACGTCTCTGACATTTTACCACATTCCAAATGGTTCTTCTAAAAAGAGGCAATAAAATAAACCAGGAATCCCTGGTTTATTCAGTGTAACCGCTCTTTCTTGCTGCTTCCTCGTCCTTTATTTCAGAACGCATTGCGTCAATACTTGTTCTACGGTTTTCATTTTTTTGCTTGATCATCTGCTTTTCTTCCTCTGTTGAAAGACCCATTGCTGCTTCAGATTCATCAATATTTTCAAGTGTGTTTTCGATCATATCCTGCAGCTTCTCAACATTATCAGAACGATCATCTGGATTGGATTGATATGACTTGTCATTCATCATGCTTCCCTCCTATTATTCGCCCTTCGTCTGTATCACATCAGGCTGTTCATTCGATTTATTATGCATCTTTTTGCCTTTATTTCGTTTGTATGCTACAGGTTTTGTCCCTAAATGGTCTGGTGTAAACTGCGCTTGTTTATCATGCTCTCTACCCATCATTCATCCCTCCCTCTTCTTTAGGATGAACGAAAAAGGTCAAATCATAACTTATTTCTGTCTAAATCGCTCTTCCAACTTTTCTTCAAGCTGGTTTAAAAATTCCTCATTGCTTAATAATTCTTTTTTATTTTCAAGCACAAGTTCTTCAAAAGTACGGCGCTTTCTTCGTCTCATTTCTATCACCACCTCCACTCTGTTCATACCATTTTCGCCAAAACATTTAGAAAATAAGCAAAAAAGAGCTGAATCATTATAGATCCAGCTCTTTTTCAATTTCTTTTTTTGTGAGCATTTGATGTTTTACAGACAGGATACGCCCTTTTTCATCTAGTATGTATGTCGTCGGATATGAAAGTACCTGATATCTCGCTTGAATACCTTTTTGATCTAATAAAACAGGAAAACTGACCTTAAGTTCATCAATAAAAGATGCGACGTGATCCACACTCTTTTCAGTGTTCGTCAAATTCACCGCTAGTACCTCAACTTGGTCATTTTCACTTCTAATTGCATCTAGATCTGGCATTTCTGTTCGGCAAGGCTTACACCATGTCGCCCAAAAATTGAGAAGTACTTTTTTCCCTCGATAATCAGATAAAGATGCCGTTTTGCCATCAAGGGTTTTGAGCTCAAAATCAGGGGCTTTGTCCCCTGTTTCAAGACCGATGGCGGGTTCTTTTGGTCCGAATACATTCCATGCAAGTAAACCAATCAACACAAGTAAAACAGCGCTTGCCATTCCTTTTTTCCACATGATTGATCCTCCACTATGTTAAAAAAGAAGAGAAAGCTGTCTAAGCGCCTTCTCTTCTTTGCTTTATTAGTTGCTTGCCAATTTCTCACGCAGTACCATTTGAAGGATACCACCATGACGGTAGTAGTCAATTTCGACTTCACTGTCAAAGCGAACAATTACTTCAAATGTTTTCTCGTTGCCATCTGTATCAATTGCTTTTACAGTGACAAGATCACGCGGACGAACTGTTTCATCAACATCTACTTCGAATGTTTCTGTTCCTGTTAGTCCATAAGTTTCTGCACTTTCACCGTCTTTAAACTGTAAAGGAAGTACGCCCATGAAGACAAGGTTACTTCTGTGGATACGCTCAAAGCTTTCCGCAAGAACGAATTTAATTCCAAGAAGATTTGTTCCTTTTGCAGCCCAGTCACGTGAAGAACCCATTCCGTAGTCTTTGCCTGCTAAGATCGCAAGACCAGTTCCATCTTCTTTATAACGCATGCATGCATCATAAATGGATGTCACTTCACCAGTTGGCCAGTACGTTGTATACCCGCCTTCTGTTCCTGGTGCGATTTGGTTCTTAATGCGGATGTTTGCAAAAGTACCTCTCATCATTACATGGTGGTTACCACGACGTGATCCATATGAGTTAAAGTCTCTTGGCGAAACGCCTCTTTCTTGCAAGTATTTACCTGCAGGCGTGTCTTTACCAATTGCTCCAGCAGGAGAAATATGGTCTGTTGTGACAGAATCACCGAACTTCGCCACTACGCGCAATCCTTTAAGTGGTTCAACTTTACCAGGTTCAACTGATAAGTTTTCAAAAAATGGCGGGTTATCAATGTATGTGGAATTTTCATCCCATTTATACAATGCATCATCCGTTGTTTTAATTTCATTCCAGCGGTCATTGTTGTCAAAAACAGTTTCATACTCTGAACGGAATAGCTCAGGTGTGACCGTACTTTTGACGACGCTGTTGATTTCATCCATTGATGGCCAAATGTCATTGAAATAAACGTTCTCGCCATTTTTATCGACACCAATCGGATCTTTTGTTAAATCAATATTCACCGTACCAGCAAGCGCATAGGCCACTACTAATGGTGGAGATGCAAGATAGTTTCCTTTTACAAGCGGGTGGATACGCCCTTCAAAGTTACGGTTACCTGATAAAACAGAAGTGATCAGAAGATCATTTTCAGAGACAGCATCTTCAATTTCTTTTTCCAGCGGTCCTGAGTTTCCGATACATGTTGTACAGCCATACCCAACAATGTTAAATCCGAGGTCTCTTAAGTATGGAAGAAGTCCTGAGTTCACGAGGTATCCTGTTACAACCTTAGAACCTGGCGCTAGTGACGTTTTCACGTAGTTTGGCACCTTCATGCCAAGCTCACTTGCTTTCTTCGCAACAAGACCTGCTCCGATTAAGACGTATGGGTTCGATGTATTCGTACAGCTCGTAATCGCTGCAATGGCAATCGCACCTGTCTTCATCACAGCTTTTTCACCATTTGCTAGATCAAATTCGATTTGTTTGTCTAGCTCTGATTTTTCTAAGCCAAACCCTTGGTTACCAGCTGGGCTTTCGATGTGTTTATGGAACGTCTCTTTCATTTGAGAAAGTGGAATCAAATCTTGTGGACGTTTAGGACCAGATAAGTTTGACTCAATTTGAGAAAGATCAATTTCCACAACATCAGTAAAGATTGGCTCTTCTGCATCTGGCGTATAGAATAAGCCATTTGCGCGAGAATATTCTTCAACGATATTAATTTGCTCTTCATCACGTCCAGTAAGGCGAAGGTAAGCAAGAGCTTCCTCATCTACTGGGAAGAATCCGCAAGTAGCACCGTATTCAGGCGCCATGTTTGCAATTGTTGCACGATCTGCTAACGGCAATTGTGCAACACCAGGTCCGAAGAACTCGACGAACTTGTTCACTACGCCTTTTTCACGAAGAACTTGTGTCACTTTTAATGCAAGGTCAGTTGCAGTTGTTCCGTTTGGAAGCTCTCCAACTAATTTAGCACCAATAACTTCTGGTACTGGGAAGTATGAAGGCTGACCAAGCATACCAGCTTCTGCTTCGATACCGCCAACGCCCCATCCAAGTACACCGATACCGTTAATCATTGTTGTATGTGAGTCAGTACCAACTAATGTATCTGGGTAAGTGATGATCTCGCCATCTTCTTCGATTGCATGAACAACACTTGCAAGATACTCTAAGTTCACTTGGTGAACGATCCCTGTTGCAGGCGGAACAGCTTGATAATTGTTAAACGCTTTCTTTGCCCAGCTAAGGAAGTTATAACGCTCTGCGTTACGTTCGAATTCTAAATCCATGTTAATGTTTAATGCATCTTCAGTTCCAGCTTTATCGACTTGTACAGAGTGGTCAATGACCAGGTCAACTGGAATTTCAGGGTTGATTTTATCTGGGTCTCCTCCCACATCTGCCATTGCTTTTCTTAAAGAAGCAAGGTCAACGACAGCTGGCACACCCGTGAAGTCTTGTAAAATAACACGAGAAGGTTTAAATGGAACATCAATTTCTTTTACCTCGGCAGTTCCCCATTTTGCCAAGTTTTCAACGTGTTCCTTTTTGATCACTCTACCGTCTACTTGGCGAAGCACTGATTCTAAAAGTACCTTAATGGAATAAGGCAGCTTAGAAACATTTCCGATTCCTTGTTTCTCTAGTGCTTCTAACGAATAATAGTGATACGTTTTCCCATTTGTCGAAAACGTTTTTCTAGATTGAAAAGCGTCTTGTTTAGCGACTTGCTGCTGTTTCGACATGTCCAAAATCCCCCTTTTGATGATCAAGATCAATTTCAATTCTCAGAAAAATCGTCGTATTTCACCACAATTTTCTCACAATTTCATCTTAAAACAAATTCATACATAAGTAAATAACAATGCTTTTATTAAATTCAATAAGTTTAGCTTATCATAAGGAAATGATTACTCTTCATAAACTGAGCAGCACGGGTTCATACTAATGCTGAGGTGATAGAACATGACAAAAAGAAAAGCAAATCATGTCATTGACGGCATGAACGCAGCCAAAAGCCAAGGAAATGGTGCAGGCTATATAGAAAATGATCAGCTCGTTTTAACAGAAGAACAAAAGCAAAACAATAAAAAGCGTAAAAAAAACCAATAAGAAAGGAGTGAGAAATGATGACGGACAAAAACACTGGGAAAGACATACGTCAAAACTCTCCTAAAGAGCATCAAGGCGGGCAACCTGAGCCACTATCAGGCAGTAAAAAAGTGAAAAATCGCAACCATACAAGACAAAAGCACAATTCACATCATGATATGTAAACATTTTCTCTAAAGCCCGTGACCAAACGGGATGTTTTAGGTCTTTCACACATTTCAGCTTTTATCATATGATTTATTATGAGATGTGATGGAGGAGTGTTTATGGAGAATGAAAAGCAAGTGAATTCCTCTGATTTTCTTGAAATAGATGATTGGCTGAATGTATTAATGGACGATCCTTTTGCATGGTATGACGAACAGCTCCCAATAGATCTTTATGAAACGAGCCGTGATTATATTATTGAGATCGACCTCTCCACCCTGTCGATCACTGATTTAAAACTGACCTTTTCCGGATGTGAGCTCATCCTCGCTTATTTGATTGATGAAAGAGAACAGCCGATTGAAAAAAGTGTCATGCTCCCTTTTTATTTGAATGACAAAGACATTGATACAGATTACGAAAACAGAATCATATCAATCAAAATCAAAAAGGATGCCCATCGTCAAGACGGAGCATTTTCCTTTCAAATGCCGCACTTCAAACATTAAGAGCCCGCCTGTATACAGGCGGGCTCTCTTCCGTTCGTTTCAAGTCAATACCTTGTGCGAACCACCATGGCCAAATAGTAGAGTCGCTATACAATAATGTATTCCTTTTCTACTAAATGGTTTGGGTCATTCTAGTAAATGGGCGCCTCTTGATCAAAAAAGGCGTTTATAGAGAAAAAACTCATACATTTTTGTTATTTTCTTCTACCTTCCCTTCATGTAAAATAGAGTAGAGAGAAGGGATATAGGGAGTGAGAACATGTTAAGCGGCTGGTTTTTGTGGTTCATTTTATTTTGGGGTACAGTGATGATTGGATTACTAGCAATCGGTGGCTTTTTTATGTTTCGCAAGTTTTTAAAACGATTGCCGAAAGAAGACGGGAAATCAGAGCTTGATTGGCAGGATGAATATATTCAAAAGAGCCTGCACCTATGGCGCGATGAAGACAAACAGCTATTAAATGAGCTAGTATTACCGGTTCCAGAACTTTTTAGAGATGTCGCCAAAGAAAAAATCGCCGGTAAAATTGGCGAGCTGGCACTTAAAGAACAAGCGGCCAGCATTAATTTAGACTTAATCATTCGCGGCTATATTATCGCTACACCGAAGCGGGATCATAAATTTCTACTAAAGCGCCTTCAAGAAAAAAAGATCGACCATTCACCATATGAATCTTTATTAAAATAACCTCCTTTTTAAAAAGGAGGTTTAATTTATTTGGGCCTGCTGCAGATCTAATTGTTTAGACATCTTTCTAAACGACAAATACATCGCAACCCGCCAAGGGACAATCATGCCAAAGGCTAGAATCCAAAACATCCCGCTGAGCGCACCATAATCAATGGAAGAGCTTAAAATCGTCTTCATTCCGATACGAAGGACAAGAAGTCCAATGAGAATAAACACAAATGCTTTTGAACGTTTCAAATAGATTTCATTGCCTCTAATTTCAAATTTCGATGTTTTAATTAAAAAGATAGAGAAAAACATCCCTACAGTAATCGCCTCTAAAAATTCAGCTCCAGTTACTTGAAACATTGGCACAAAAAACATCAGTGCACCAGTGCTCATAAAGATAGGAGGTAATATAATTTTTTTCGCGGTTGCAGGTTTTGCTGATGATTTAATGCGAATAAACATGACGGCTACCGCCATACATACCGCCACTATAGAAGAAATTATGATCATCATATCAAATCATTCCTTTATTCTTTAAGGTCAGTCTATGTATAATATACTCCAATTGACGAAAAAAAACCATTCGCCGCGACTGTAGAAAACGATTTCAAAAGCCCGTAAATCCTCCAAATAATGATGAGAACATAATAATGATCCATGTCAGAAGATCAAAGAACAGCAAGATCCCTACTACGATCATAATAATCCCGCCAGTTTTCATGATGAGCTGCTGACGCTTTCTGATCCAAGCCATTTTTGTGATGAAAAAGGAAAGAACAAAAAATGGGATAGCAAAACCTAATACATACGCAATCATGTAGGTCACAGCGGACTCTGGCTTGTTGCTGGCAAGTGTGATGACAGCTGATAAAATCGGGCCGGTACATGGTGTCCAACCAGCAGCAAAACCCATTCCGATGAGAATCGATCCAAAAAAACCGGCTGGACGATTTTTAAACTGCAACCTCTTTTCTCCCATTAAAAAAGAAGGCTGAAATACACCAAGAATCATAAAGCCAAAGAAAATAATGAGAATAGCACCAATTTGACGAATCGCATCTTGATATTCAATGAAAAACTTCCCAACAAACGATGTCCCAAATCCAATGGCAATAAAAATGAGAGAGAACCCAATTAAAAAGAATAATGTATGAAGAAGACTTCTTCTTCTCAGCATCACCTTCTCAGATTTCACTTCATCTATACTAACGCCCGTAATATAGGATAAAAAGGCTGGATAAAGTGGCAGACAGCACGGTGAGATAAAAGATAGAAACCCTGCTCCAAACGCTAAAAAGTAATTCAAATCTGACAAAAGAACACCCCCTTCTTACAATATACAATAAGAGATGACAAATTCATTTCATTTTTTTTACATCGCCTCAATAAAGATGGTCTAATCTCTTAAAACCTTATATAATTTAATTTGACATCAAGATACCAAACCCTTTAAATTTGAAAATAAACCTTAAAATGGATATAATAGAATCGATTCTTTTTATCAAGATTTGCATGAAAGGAACATGACTTTGGTAAAAACATCATTATTAACTCAAATTGAAGAAAAAAGAGAAGAGCTGATGAAAGTTGTCTTGCATAATGGGATGACATCAACAGTGACCATCGAACATAGCCAGCAGCTAGATCATCTCCTCTTACAATATCAACGACACTTACACTCAAACTCAGCCAACTAATGATATCTCAAGATAGAAACAAATGCCGCACGATTTTAGAAAAGTTGATATGTGTGACAATAAAAGAAACGAAAACCTCTGCTCACAGGGGTTTTTTGTTTTGTCTTTAACGGACGGTTCACGGCAAAATAAAAACCACTTTCCCTGCTTTATTCATGCAAGTACAGTGGTTTTATGCGTCTGATGAAGGTGACTTCAATAAAGAAAGGACATCGCTTGTCCAATCTTTAGGGACCATGTTCCATCTATGATCATAATAACGTACGTATTATTTCGCTTGGTTGTTCATGGCTTTCATCATTTGATTGATTTTCTTTTGGGACGGTTTCATGCCCATTTGCATCATCATCATTCGAAGCATTTGTTCATTAATTGGTGGATTCTTTTTCAAGTAGCTCATCATATACTTACGAGCAATAAAGAATCCGAGTGCAACTCCTGCAAGCAATGCAACAACGCCTACAAGGATGACAACCCATAAATCCATAATTCTTCCTCCTTCATGTTGTCTCGTATAAAGTGTACTAAACAAAAGGCTATTATACAACATTTCACGTTCAATTTTATTTTTTTAAACAAAATTCCTCACTTTTACCGGATTGAGCCACCCGTGCTTCTTTGATCCAAAGTCCATAGCCAGGAAACAAGGACTAATTTTTCTTAGTACTTCAAAAAACACCGCTTCTGCCTCATAACTGCCTGTGGCAGACATTTGAATGTAACGGTCTTTTATAATGAATGCGGCTGTGCCTTTTCCATCTGGCAGCGATGCACTGTATATTGAGCCTATTTGTGTATAGTGAATGTTGGTTAAATTGTTCATTAAACGCTGGTGCATATGAAAAGCAGGGATTCGTTTCGTTACATAATCCACTTGCTTAACAAGCATGACTAATTCGTCATCACTGCGGTTCGTCCAGTGTAACGATTCAAACAAATGAAACAAAATAGATTCTCTACCAAAATAATGATGAGCAAACTCATCCTCAATCCAATAAATATAATAATGGCGTTCCATGTCTATCCCTTCCTTTCACATTTCGTCAATCTCGCTTATTGCTTGTATTATACAAAAATGTGAAAGAAAGAATTGTCTATATATGAAGCAAGAAGAAACTAGTTTTGTCAAAAAAACAAGAAAAAAGAAAAAAGTTTGCAGAGCATAGTGAAAAGCTCTGCAAACCGACTGCAAAAAAGCATGATGCTTGGAGACTGATTATTTATTCAGCTTTGCTTTTACGCGGCTCACCACGTTGCTGACAGTGAAACCGTATTTTTCAATAATGGTTTCGCCTGGTGCAGAAGCGCCAAATTTATCAATCGCAATCACATCGCCATCAAGGCCAGTGTAACGTTCCCAGCCAAGTGAAGCACCCATTTCGATTGCAACACGTGCTCTCACTGCTTTAGGAAGAACGGACTCTTTGTATTCGTCTGACTGCTCATCAAAGCGATCCCATGCAGGTAAGCTCACGACAGAAACGCGAATGCCTTCTTTTTCAAGTGCTTTTTGTGCTTCAATGGCTAAACCTACTTCAGATCCTGAAGCAAGTAGAAGAGCTTCTGGCTGTGCATCAGCTGCTTCAACGACGACATATCCACCTTTTTCTACGCCTTCATACGCCTTCTCTGGTGCTTGATCAATCGTTGGAAGGTTTTGACGAGTAAGAACAAGCGCTGTCGGTTTATTCGTTGAAGATACAGCAATTTTCCATGCTGCAGCTGTTTCGTTTCCATCAGCTGGACGAATAACAGAAAGGTTAGGCATCGCACGTAATGAAGCGAGCTGTTCAACTGGCTCATGCGTTGGTCCATCTTCCCCAACCGCAATGCTGTCATGCGTAAATACATAAGTGACAGGAAGTCCCATTAATGCAGCAAGACGAATGGCAGGTCTTAAGTAGTCTGAGAAAACAAAGAATGTTCCACCGAATACACGAAGTCCGCCGTGAAGTGCCATACCGTTTAATGCTGCACCCATTGCGAATTCTCTCACACCAAACCAAATGTTTCTGCCAGCATAATTCTCTCTACCAAAGTCATTTGTATCTTTGATTGTTGTTTTATTTGATCCAGCAAGGTCAGCAGACCCACCAATAAAGAATGGTACTTGCTTTGCAATGCCATTTAATACTTCTCCAGAAGAAGCACGAGAGGCAAGGCTTGAACCTGCTTCATAAACAGGAACTTCTTGATCCCAATTCTCAGGAAGTTTTCCTTCAATCGCGAGCTTCAGCTGAGCTGCCAGTTCTGGATATTCTTTTTCATATTGCTCAAACAGTTCATTCCACGCTGATTCTTTTTTCTGTCCAGCGTCTTTAACAGCTGTTTTGAAATGATCGTACACTTCAGAAGGTACATGGAAATCTTCTTCAAACGTCCAAGAATAAGCTTCCTTCGTTAGCTTCGCTTCCTCACTGCCAAGCGGTGCACCGTGCACCCCAGACGTTCCCGCACGGTTTGGAGAACCGAAACCGATTGTCGTCTTCACTTCAATAAGTGTAGGTTTGTCTGTACTTTGTTTGGCTTTTTCAATGGCAGCCGTCACTTCTTCAATGTTATTGCCGTCTTTTACATAAAGAACTTCCCAATTCATCGCTTCAAAACGATTCTTCACATTTTCAGAGAAAGAACGATCAAGGTCGCCATCTAAAGAAATGTCGTTTGAATCATAAAGAACAATTAAACGGCCTAAGCCTAAATGACCAGCAAGTGAAGCAGCTTCAGAGGAAATGCCCTCCATTAAGTCTCCATCTCCGCAAATGCTGTATGTATAGTGATCCACAACATTAAAATTGTCTTTGTTATACGTTTCTGCAAGATGTCTTTCTGCAAGTGCCATTCCAACAGCCATCGCAATCCCTTGTCCTAAAGGACCTGTTGTCGCATCTACGCCCTCTGTATGTCCAAACTCAGGATGTCCAGGTGTTTTGCTTCCCCATTGGCGGAATTGTTTTAAATCTTCGATGCTCAGATTGTATCCGCTTAAATGAAGCATGCTATATAAAAGCATAGAGCCATGTCCCGCAGATAACACAAAACGGTCTCTGTTAAACCAATTTGGATTTTGCGGACTTACGTTTAAGTGATTCGTCCATAAAGCGTATGCCATTGGTGCAGCGCCCATCGGCATTCCAGGGTGACCGGAATTCGCTTTTTCAATTGCGTCTATGGAGAGAGTACGTATTGTTGCAATAGATTTCAATTCAATCGTTTCCATATAAATCCCCTTCCGTATCTTGTGTACACCATTATCATAAATCTACTGTCCTTTTTTCACAACTATTTCACGCCGAAAAAGAAGGATTTTGTCACATTTAGTTTATCGATCACCTAAAAACTTATGCAAATATGAAAAAAGATGAGAATATTCCTCCCATCTTTTCAAAAATAAAGAAATGACGACCTTTAATGAAGATTCTGGTCTCTTTCTCTTTTTAATTTTTCTGGTGTGACATCGTTTCCTTCTGGATCGACGATTTTCACGGTTTTGAGTGTATTTTTCATAGAAGAACGAAAAGCCTTTAAATATTCCTCTCTTAATTGCTTCTGTTCTGTTTTCTCAGCGTCCGACAAACCGGCCTCTTTCGACTTTTTTGAAAGCTCATTGATTCTTGCAAGCTGTTCTTTAGAAATCATGACAAACTCCTTTAAAACATTTTCTCTACATACTACTAAATATCAGTCATTTTTACAACAAATCACGCTTTAAGTCGCAAGCCCTTTTTCATATTCTTGGTACCTTCTATGGACGGTTGCTTTTGAAATGTCAAAACCAAGTGCCTGCAATGTCACTGCAATTTCAGCGAATGTCATGTTGTTTTTTCTTAATCGAACAATTTCAGAAATCGGTACTTCAATACGTTCGCGGCCAGGCGCCTGTTCTTGGTGTTTTAAATTCAGTTCGGGTTGATACCCTCGCTCAACAGCTTTTTTCATCCCACGCTTAATTTTCAAATTATGAATTTTCCGCTGATACTCTTCTACAACGCCTACAATTTCAATGACCATCTCGTCTGCTTCTGAAAGCTCAAGCTCTCCTCTATGAAATACGCTGTACACCTTGACTTTTTCTTTAAACAGACAATGGAGAAGAGCGATTTTCGCCTGCCCTCTTCCAAGGCGTGTCTCATCTTGAATGAGAACAGCATCGATTTCTTCCTCTTTCAGCGCAGCCAGCATGTCAAAAACACCGTCACGATCAAGATCGTATCCACTCGCTTTTTCTTTAATCACTTTGACTACATTCATCTTGTGCGCTGCGGCTAAAGCAAGCAGTTCTTCTTCTTGTCTTTTAAGCGAGGTTTCTTGCTCTTCTTTGGCAGTACTTACTCTCGCATAAATGATTGCATTCATGTCTTCAATCGACCTTTCTACTGTACTGTTGCAAGTTGATATACGACTGGATGCTCTTTTTTAACTGGAATGACAAGGATATCTCCAGGCTGGATGTCAGTTGAAGCGAGATCATTGTGTTCAGTTACCCAGTCAATAAAAGCATTTTTATCGATTGATTTACTGTCGTTTACTTGGTCAGCTAATCCCCAAAGAGTATCACCTGATTGAACCTCTATTTTAACATATTGATTTGGATCATTATGGCTAGTGACTGCAATAAGTGAGAGAAATATGCCAACGATGAATGAGAATAGCCCAATAAAAATAATAGATTCCTTTAACCTCATAATGTCATCTCTCCTAATAGAATGTGTGTTCGTTCTTTCTGTCACTCATTATAAATACGAACAAACGTTTCTGTCAAACGTTTTTTTCGAACCTATGTTTGTACTGTTAGGAAAAACATGCTATAATTTCTTTAAAATTGACGTTTTGAGGTGCAAAAGATGACGAAGCTATCAAAAAGACAACTCGATATCCTGAAATTCATAAAAGAAGAAGTAAAAAGCAAGGGTTATCCCCCATCCGTTCGTGAAATTGGCGAAGCTGTCGGTCTAGCATCAAGTTCAACTGTCCATGGACATTTAGCTAGACTAGAAACGAAAGGTTTAATTAGAAGAGACCCAACAAAACCTAGAGCGATCGAAGTACTAGATGAAGAGGAAATGAATATTCCAAAGAGCGCTGTAATGAATGTTCCAGTCATCGGAAAAGTCACAGCAGGCTTGCCTATCACGGCTGTTGAGAATGTAGAAGAATATTTCCCACTTCCAGAAACTTTTGCAGCGCCAGATGAACAAGTATTTATGCTTGAAATTATGGGAGAAAGTATGATTGATGCAGGTATTTTGGACAAAGACTACGTCATTGTGCGTCAGCAAAGCACTGCCAACAATGGAGATATCGTGGTGGCTATGACAGAAGAAGATGAAGCAACAGTGAAACGTTTTTATAAGGAAGATACACACTTTAGATTACAGCCCGAGAATCCATCAATGGAACCGATTATTTTACAGAATGTGAGTATACTAGGTAAAGTGATTGGCGTATTTAGAAATATTCATTAAAAAAAGCCGGTATTTCATCAACTGCTGATGAGAGCCGGCTTTTTCTTTTATGAACAAGAATATGCAAGAATACTGGAGCTTGGGAACGAGCCGAATGTAAAGTTCGGCCATATGAAACCTGTTGTACGGCCAAAAGGCTGCGACGAAAGAACATACATGAGAAATACTTGACCGTTTCTAAGGAACACAATGGTCCACCTTCTATTACATCCAGCTGCAAATTGAACCGTTTGCTGGCTTCCGCCTACACTCTGCCCTGCAATGAGCGGCTGCATACTTTGAGGCTGAGAGACTGCTTGTTGATATTGCGAGATGATATGCTGCGGCGGGGCTGGCGGGACCGATTGTCCTCCTGCACCTTGCCCTTGCCCAGTCCCTCCGAATGGCAAGCCGGGAAATCCTCCAACTTGAGAAATAGGAAACGCCGGCATGCTTTGTACCTGCCGATCGTACAAGTACCCATTCCACGTACCTTCATATGGATTATACATACTAAACACCACTTTCTTAGACATTCATCACGACAGTATATGTCATACATAAAAAAAGAGTGTTGAGGAGACAAATAGAAATCTTTCCAAAAGACGTTTTATTCTTCTTTAGAACGGTTAAATACTAATGAGGAAGAAAAAAATAAAAAAATGAAAACTTTTTGTCTCCCTCAAACGTTATATAGATAGAAAGAAAAGAAATAAAAAACATTTAGATTTAATACTTGTAATATCTCTGTAACTATTGTAACATTTGTAACATAAGAAGTTTTCATTGAGAAAAGGAGGCAATCGCCTTGAAAAAATTATTTGTTTTATTAACCGCTATTATGCTTATGATCTCATTACAAACAACAACACTGGCCGCTTCCAAAAAATCAGCCGCTTTGACAAATAAAGAAGCGTTACATATTGCCCTTGATGCAAGAGAACACTTTTGGAGTGCTATGTCAGGCTACAACATTAAAGAGCATTCAGATTACAAATTAAAATCATTTACTTATAAAGACATGACTTACAACTACCTGTCTAACACATTTGATACAAAGAAAAAACTAAACAGCTATCTATCTCAAGTGTTCACAAAAGATGCCATTACTCACGGTTTAAAAGACTATCAGTTCATCGTTCATAAAGGAAAAATGGCTGTGCCAGTTGGTGACGGAGACAATATGCTTAATTGGGATAAGGCAACACCTAAACTCGTCTCTAAGAAAAATACAATCCGCACATACGAATTCACAGTCCCAACACTTGATGGACGCAAGGTAAAACGTACTGTCACTTTCGAGAAAGTACAAAAGGATTGGAAAGTAACAAAAATTGACGCTGTGATCTAAATAAAAAACCAGGCCGTTTACTAGGCCTGGTTTTTTATATTGGTGAAAATTCAGTCATACGATCTAAAGCGTGAGCAAGTGATGAAGCCGTTTGAAATTCATTAAAAGGAAGTCCAAGCTGTACAGCCGTTTGAGCAATTTCTGGTCTAATACCTGAAATGGTCGTATCAACCCCGATTAACCGAAGTGACGTGACAAGATCAAAGATTTGATGTGCTACCATCGTATCAATGATGACGACACCCGATAAATCAATACATAAATGTTGAACACCTTTTTGCGAACACTGTTTTAATGTATTTTCTAAGATAATCTTTGCTCGCGCAGTGTCAATATCTCCAACTAAAGGCAATAAGGCAACATGACTTTTTAACACAATGACTGGGGAACTCAACTCATAAATCATGTCTCTTTGTGCAACGAGTTTTTTGGTGGTATTTTTCACATATTGCTGAATAAAGACATGAATTGAAATGTTAAATGCCTCAGATATCAAATCATACCAATAAAATATTCGGTCAATGTCAATATCACCTTGATGCTGTTTTATAAACTCTTTTAAGTAATGAAGAACTACTCTTTGATTGGACATATATTCTCTCACGACGTAATCTAATGGCGTGTTCAAGTGCTTCGGATCACTTGCTAAGTCTTCAGACCATTTTTTAAATTTCGTATGTAAATACGTCTTGTCTTCAATAAGTGCGCGTATAAAATGCTGATAATAATCTTGATTTTGCCGTTTTAGCTCTGCTATGATGCTGGAATCTGTTGAACGATAAATGGATTCTGGATCATCATCCTCAATTGATTCATACCATGTTTCAGTCAGTTTCTCTGCATGTTGCATGAAAAAATCGTATAATGCACGGTTCTTTTCCATAAGCATATGTCCCTTCACATTTTCTACTTGTCAGTCTTTGTACCTGATGGATTGATTGTACCACTGAATCTTTTGTACCTGCTAGCTCGAATACGCTCCTGTTGAACAAAAAGAGCCCCTCTCAAGGAGCCTCTTGTCTATGTTTATTTGACAATAAATAAAATTCGTTTCCCGTCAGGATACCCACTGATTTGATGCCCGACCCATGAACCAGCGCCTCTATTATCTGATGGACTGACATATTGAACGCTCGCCCCCTTTCCTCCTTCAAGACACACCGCCATCGGCCATTCATCCCGGTCAAAACCAGGTTTTGTGGGAATTCCTTTTAATGATTCTTGCCTGCGAGCATCTGCCCCATTTCGGTCAATGGTACACACGTCTGAGTGTCCTTTTCGAATAGCTTCTTGAATATGACTGCCTGTTTCAGGATACCGTTCCTTAGGAAATTGAATCACATGATCATAACGATCTGCCCCTTTTGCGGAACGATCCTCTCCAAAACCACCTAATAACGCACCCATCCAAATGACAAAACAAAGAACGACAGCAGCGATCCAGCCTTTTCTCATCTTCAAAAGCTCGTGACCTCCTCATACTTTTGATGAAATGATGTTGACTTCTAGGGAATGAGTCATTTTTAATGTATGAGTGGCTGAGTGATGACATGTGAAAAACATGAGCTGAATCTTCCTAGATACTGATCCATAAGAAAAAACGAATGATCTCTTCATCATTCGCCTTGTTCTAATTAAGATATTTCATCTACTCTATATAATGTTTCGTTTTGTAAAGACATCTCGGACGGCATCCCCTCTTCAGCTGATGAGGATCGTTTATATTCTTCAGATGAGATGACTGTACCATGTGATTTAATCCAGCTAACCAATTTGCTGTTAGCTGATGACTGATTGTCTGGTAATAAAAAGTATTTCACCTTTCCTTGTTGAATAAGTGCTTTTAATTTGTTGACAGTCAAAATAGGATCTGTCCCATTAAAACCACCTAATGCCATGACATTCTCATCTTCATCAATGATATATGGCGCTGCGGTAACAGTCGTAAGCGTTGCAAATAAATACGTTTCACCTGTTTGATGAGCCTTTAAATAAGTGAGTAAGCCTTGATCGACACTAGATGTAAACATGTTCCCTCCTCGTGAACTAGCCAGCTGTACACCTGCTTCTGGAAGAACAGCATTTCCACCATATATGATTGGGGTGGCGGACCAAAAACCTGGAAACAGTAACAGCGTTGTCAAAGCAGTGATGAGCAGTCGTTTCATGATCAATTGTTTTTCTCTGTACATCAGCAATAGGATAGCGATACTTGTTCCCGCAATCGCAATGGCATACATCCAAATACTACTGATTTGAGTCGTATAGTTACTCAAAATATACCCTTGGAAGATGGCTGTAACAGCGATTGCTGCTGGAAGCAAATACGCAGATACTCCTTTGTTTGCCTTAAATAACTCTCCCATCTTCTTAGCTCCTATGCCGCATAGTGCTGCAATAGGCGGGGCAAGCATAATGAGATAGTAATGGTGAAAGAAACCCGCAATACTAAAGAATCCGGCAGCAGGAATCAGCCATGCTGTCCAAAACATCGTTTGTTTCCATTCATTTAATTGAGCTTTTCTCTCCTTCCACCAACTGATGATCATCCCTAAAAGCCCAAACAAAGCAAACGGCAGCATCCAGCTGATTTGACCTGACAATGCAGATTGAAATAAACGAAATATACCGGGATTCCCCGTGCCATACATATTCATACTTTGTTGACCTACAGCACTTCCAGGCGGAGAACCACCACCTGGACCATGTTGAGGTGGCATCATTTGATTTTGGGATGGAGGCGGCTGATTTCTGTTTGACTGATTCTCTGACGAATTCCCTAATCCAGAATTGTCTGGCATCACCATACCTGCTTGCTGGTTCATGTCACCAAAAGATTTCCCTGTCGTCTGACCAAGCAGCCGTTCCGTGCCGTTATACCCAAAGGCAAGTTCTAACACTGAATTTGTTTGGCTGCTTCCCACATAAGGGCGCTCACTTTCAGCTGTCATATCTACAGCAACTGCCCACGATAGAGATAAGCAGACTAATACGACGATCGAGCATAAGAGAGAGAAAATTTTCTTTTTTAACGGTACGCGAGCAGCAATGAAATAGTAGAAAATAAATGCTGGAACGACCATAAACGCTTGCAGCATCTTCATATTAAATCCTACCGCTACCAAAGCGAAGGCAATAAGAAGCCAGCGCAACTTCCCTCTTTTTACAGCACGCATCAAGAAATACGTACCCGCAAGTAATGTGAAGACGAGCATACTGTCGATATTGTTCGTTCTGCTCACAGCTGCGGCAATTGGTGTGAGAGCCATAACGGCCGCTGACACCCTTGCAGCACCTTGACCGAAAGCCGGTTTTATCATGAGATAAAGAAGAAGAACAGACCCCACTCCAGCAAGTGCCTGCGGCAATATCACACTCCATGTATGAAAGCCAAAAATAAGTGCACTGATGGTTTGAATCCATAAAACGACGGGTGGTTTATCAATTGATACGAATCCAGTTGCATCAAATGAGGCATAAAAAAAGTGATGGAAGCTTTTGGACATACTTTTGACTGCAGCTAAATAATATTGATTGGCACTGTCATTCTGCCAAATTTGATAAGTGTAGAGAAAAGCTGCAATCAGTAAAATCAACAACAATATCATATCTATTTTTTTATTTTTCACTCATATCTCTTCTTTCTTTTTCATTTATTTCATTCAGCATAGCTTGTAAATATGAAATAGTGATGAACAAAAAAAGAAACTTTTCTGCATTTGACGATCAAAAAAGCCTGTCCCCTGTAAAGGAAACAAGCTGATTGTTCTATTTTTTATTGCGCCTTCGCATAGTTGATAAATTCAACAAAGGCAGCCGTCGCTTTTGGTCCGCCGTTGATCGTTCCGTTTGAATAACCCGCATTATGGACCCCGACGATTTGTTGGTTCTGATCTAGCATCGCAGAGCCAGAGTTTCCGCTAAATGTATCGATCGTATAGTATGCGAGATTCGTATCTTCTCTCGTGACTGGACCTGACATTTCCCATTGTGACACTTTGCCAGTCGATCTCATTTTATCACCTGGATATCCAGAAATTTTAATCGTTGTACCTGTTAGATTTGTCACTTGACGAATAGAGCGGTAGCCGACCGTATTTCCAATGTTCGTATCTGTTTTAATGACGGCAAAATCATATTGACTCGCCCCCGTATTGATATATCCGCTTGGTACATAGAATTCGGTCATGTTTGCTGAGCCGTTCACAGCCGTGCTGTCATTCATGCCTGGGTAGACAGACCCTTTTGCACTATAGCTTCTTGTGGCTGTATTGTAGACGCAGTGTCCGTTTGTCAATATTTTGTTTGGAGCAATGAGTGTTCCAGTGCAGCTAGATCCACCAAATGTAATATAAGCAATAGAATTATAGGGTGCTACTCTTGTATTCGTCACTTTTGTTCTACCATCGTCTCCAATGACTACTTTTGTTTGAAAGTCTTTTAAATATGTTGTGAGTGGTTTTACTTTTTCGCCAATAGTAGAAGAGAGATCATCCACTTTGTCAAAGGATGAGGGGGTTTTCATATCGTTGTGGAAGTCAGCTGAAGAAATCACCTTTCCGTCAGAAGTCACCATGTCATAATCAGACGTAAGTACTGAATCAGATGCTGCATGGGCAAAACTAGGCACACTTAAAGCACCAAAAACGAGTAGAGAAGGGATTAATTTTTTCACCTTTTTCATCATATTCCTCCTTTATGTCCTATATCAAAAATGATACGATTGTTTCATATTGGAGTAAATGAGAGAATATTCTTATTTTTTACAAAATATTTCATTTGTAAATTAGGTGTTTCGTATCTTCCAAATATTTATTCTAGCGATCTCTCTATGAAAAAAGAAAAAACCGCCTTTTTGGCGGTTTCAACATGATCAGCTCCATACATCTTTTACATATCTGTTGTCATTGGCTAGAGATGTCAGCCATTGTTCAGCTGTTTCTTTCGCACACTGTTTCTCAGTCTGATACAGTTCAATAAGTGTTGCCTCGACATCTGGTGCCATGACCTTTCCATCCCCGCAAATATACAGGTAGGCGCCTTTGTCGAGCAATTCAATGAGCTTGGCTCCATCATTTTTAATGAAGTGCTGGACATACACTTTTTGCTCCTCGTAGCGAGAGTAAGCACGGTGGATGGTGACGACTCCTTT
This sequence comes from Bacillus sp. 22446, assembly GCF_052044955.1. Taxonomy (NCBI): domain Bacteria; kingdom Bacillati; phylum Bacillota; class Bacilli; order Caryophanales; family Bacillaceae; genus Bacillus; species Bacillus sp. 22446. The sequence goes on along the minus strand of NZ_JBQEOD010000002.1, from coordinate 496,866 downwards.
TTCTTGTGCAAGCTGCATTTCGTCATAATACAGATCATCTTCATGCGGGTGGCGGCAGCCAAAATAAAGATGGGCTTCACCTAACGACTTCCCTTCATTTTGCCATGCTTCCCTTGCCTGAATGAACCCTCTAAACGGGGCGATACCTGTTCCTGGTCCAATCATGATCATTGGTATTTCAGGAGAAGACGGCAATTCGAATCCTGCTTGAGCTTCATGAAGGAAGCAGGCCACTTCATCTCCTTCTTGCAGTCCGCATAAATAGTTTGATGCGACGCCTGCGTATTCACCGCGTCCGCTCCATGATTTTCCTTTCACAACAGCTACTGTGATACTAAGCCTCTTTTCATCCACCTTTGGCGAACTGGAGATCGAGTAATAACGAGGCTTCAATCCTGGTAAAAGGGCTAAAAAATGATCAAATGGCAGTTCACATGCTTCGTATTGTTCTAGTAAATCCAGCATGGTCACACGTTTCTTTAATACAGCTTCTTGATAAATGTCTCCCGCCATTTGTTCAAGTTCAATACGATGAGGTGGGCACACCGTATATTTTGCAAGTTCTCTTAGCTGAGTACGTGTCACAGGCTCTTGCAGCTCTACATGTGACGCCAGCAATTCTCCGACTTGAATTGGCTGATTTAATGGTAAATGACTTGCTTCTTTTTCCGAAGAGAGTATCATGTGCTGCTCTGGATCCAGCTTAAAACGATCGGTCACTCGCTGAACGAGTATTGCACTATTTTTTGGCACGATTCCGATATGATCTCCTTCTTTATAGTGCTTGCCTTCAGGTAATTGAAGTTCGATATGTCTTGTTTGGCGGGTACTTTTTTCAGATTGTAATTCTTGATTTTTCAATACAACAGCTGAAAAAGCACCGTATGTTTTAGCTACAGGACGTTCCACTAGCTCATTCGTATATGCAATGGATAGGTTTGGCTTTTCTTGGCGTTTCTCCTGCAAGGTTAAATTGAATTCTTTTGCAAGCTCATCGTAGACTGTCTTCTGGAATGTTTCTTTATCTTCATCCATATCACCGCCCGCATCGCCTTCACCAATATCCGTTACACGCTTCGCCCCTTTTCTTTCAAGTGCTTCATCAATCAGACGAGGAATACGCTGATACGTGCTCGCCCAATTTCGATCCCCACACCCAAAGACTGCAAATGTCACGTTTGATAGATCCTGCTCCTCATCCTGCGTCACCCAATCCACAAACTGTTTCGCATGGTCAGGCGGATGCCCGTTGTATGAAGCCGTTACAATTAAAACTGCGCCTGACTCTGGTAACTTCCGAGTATAATCATCAAGCGGTGCCGTTCTCACGTCAAACCCTTTTGCTTTTCCGTCTTCAGCAAATTCGTTTGCCATCTGCTTTGCTGTGCCCAGATTTGATCCGTACAAGACCAATAGTGGTGTTCCATGACTTGCTATTTTCACTTCAGCAGATGCCGTGCTTTTTGTTGGTTCTTCTTTCGGAGGCGCCATAAAGAATTGCTGCTTTCTTGGCCGCACTTTGATTTTAAAATCATTCGGCTTAATCGTCAGGGATTCTTTTAAATCCAGTTCATACGACGTATGGTCAATCAATTCAAGGTTGTGCAGAACCATCGCCAGAACCATCGTGGCTTCGTGAAGGGCAAATTGCATCCCAATACACGCACGCTGTCCATTTCCGAACGGTTTATAGGCATGCTGTGGAATCTTTTCAGGATGCATAAAACGTTCAGGCTTGAATTCTTCTGCATCCTCCCCCCAAACCGCTTGATCCCGATGTAATTTAGGAAGCAGCACATTGACACTTTGGTTTTTTTTGATCGGATATTTTCCTCCAATGACTGTATCCTCTTTCGCATAAAGAGAGAACGTAGGCGCCGTCGGCCAGAGGCGAAGTGCTTCATTTAAGACCATACGTGTATAACTTAGTTTTTGAACCTGCTTAAATGTCGGCAGGCCGCCTTGTAGCACGTCGTCTGCTTCATGTACGGCTTTTTTTAATTTGTCAGGATTTTTTAGTAAAAAATAAATCGCAAATGACAACAATCCGCTTGTTGTTTCATGACCCGCTATTAAGAAGGTAATGATTTGATAACGGATATTTTCATCTGACAGGCGTTCACCTGTTTCAGGATCCTTTGCATGTAGCATGAGAGAAAGTAAATCATTGCCCGTTTTATCTTGTTTTTTCCGTTCTTGAATAATGTCATCTACTAATTGCTTCATAAAATCAACATCTTGTTCAAATTCTTTTCTTCTTTTGATCATTAATTTATCTGCGACCGGCAATCTGCTTGCTTGATCCATCGCTTCATTTAAACCATTCAGCATGCTTTCAATAAATGGATGCTGATTTTCTTTATAAAAGCTGTTAAATCGAAAATCAAAACCACATAGCCCGATCGTATCTAAAGTGAGCTTTGTCATATCCTCTGCTACTTCAATTTCTTCATCACGGCCCGTTCTTTGCCATTTTTGTACAAGCTGTGTGGCAATATCGAGCATCATCTCATGATAGCCCTTCATGGCCTGCTGGCTAAACGCCGGCATCAAGATGTGATGAGCCTTTCTCCAATTCGGCTCTTCTGTCCAACTTGTGAATAACCCATCCCCTGAAAATGTTCTCACTTTATTGAGACTGGTTCCAATGAATTTATCAAAACGCCTCTCATCAAATACTTCTTTGGCAAGTTCATGGCTGGAAACAAAAATACTTGTTGCTTTTGAAAATTCAAACTGAAAGATCGGCCCTAATTCATCTGCCAGCCGCCAAAAGCTTTGAGAAAGCTCTCCTTTTTTGATATGAGGAATATTTTTTAAAGGTCCGTATGTTTTTGGTTTTGGAATGATTGATGTTTGTTGCATGTGCCCACTCCCTTTATTTCTTTATGATGCAACGCTAATGGCACGCCATAAGCATTGCTCAATATCTTCTAAAAATTCAATCGTTGGTTCAATTTCCTCTGCTAGAATCTGTTTATGAAGCTGAACGAACGCTCCAAATACAATGGATAAAATCGTTCTCCCTGAAAGATTTGGATGAATTCCATCCTTTTTGCCTTCTTCAAAAATATGAAATAGCTCATTTAATAGCTGCTGCATCTTCTCTTTACTTGTCTCATCTAAATAGTGTGAGCGTTTGTCAATTTCTAAGAAGTACAGACCACTTGGGTTCTCTTTTGTAAAGAGCACTAAGCAGTAAAAGACATGTTTGAAATAAGCCCTGATACTTGCTTTAGGGTCTGGACTGTTTGTATTCACCTTGTCGATAAATGCAGTCAGGCTTCGCTGGTATAAAATGTTCACAAGAGCCTCTTTACTATCAAAATAACGATAAATGGTTCCTGCTCCAACATTGGCTCTTTTCGAAATCATCGGCATCGTTGTACCGTCAAAACCCCGTTCAATAAATAAGTCCAGAGAAGCCTTCATAATCTGCTCCTGTTTATCAGTAGTTGCTGCGGGCATTTCATCCTCTCCTTTCGTTTTATCAGGAATGAATGTTCATTCCGCTTGATGTATATTATATTAATATTTTAAATTCTTCTATTTATACTTAAACATACTTATTTTTCTCCGTCACTACATTTTCAGAAAATAATAATAATTGAGAAATGATACCTAGATAGATGACATCCAAACGACTTATAAATATTGGCAGTTCTGTGACGCGCGGGTGTCGTCTGAACTATATGTTCATTCTTGGTCAATTGGAGAATGGATGTGATCGTCATATGTATCAATGTATAAACTGCCATTACTTGAACGAACCGCATAAACAATGTCTTTTAAAGACAGCTGCCGTTTTTGCATTTCTTCATATATCCACTGCTCCGTTAATTGGTTTTCATGAAGGTTTTTCAAAATGAGCTTTCCGTCCATAATGACTTCAATGGGCATGTAACGCTCTGCCTGCATCCACAGGTTAAGATCTTTTCGCGTGACATAATCAAATGAAGGGTATTTTTTCACTGACATATGCCCATCTGTTTCAATCATTGCAAATTCAACTTCACTAATGTCAAACACATTCTTTTCTCTGAGTTGTTGATTTAAATAATCAAGTGTATACCTCATTCCTTTCATATTCTCTTCAAGGATTTTGCCATTTTGAATCACAAGCGTTGGTTTACCGGCCATAAATCCTCTCATCTTCCGGCTTCTTAAAGCAAGCAAAGAAATCACAAAAATAATGATCACAAGAGTCACAAAAGAAATGGTTGTGTGATGAAGCGGAAGCGTAGTATTAAACGCCAGGTTCGCCGCAATTGAACCTAGACTGATCGCCGCAATGAAATCAAAAATATTCATTTGTGCAATGGTTTGCTTTCCAAGAAGACGGGCACCGCCGAATAAAATAGCAAAAGCAAATATGGTTCGAAGTATGACTTCAATATGATCTGGCATTTCAGCTTCCACCTTTCGATTTCATGAAAAAAAGCCTTTTCTCTAGAAAAGACTCTTTGTTAGACTATGCATTTATTCCGTCATTATTCAAATGGCCCGCTTCCGTTTGCTCAAATTGTGAACGCAGCTCAATGATTGAGCTGTTTCTCACGTTTACTGGATCTTGCTCGAGTAGCCATGTATAAAATCTTGCTTGCTCTGCTGTTTGCAAAGCCTGCATATATTTTTGGGTGGAGCGCTTATCTGCAACACGCTGTTTAATGGATCGCATTTGCTTCCAAAATTGATAATAAGGAAGCTTTAACTTGGTCATAAAGCCGCTATTATCCTCAATGACATAGCCTTCTTCTTTGATTGTGTCATCATGTGATACAGATTGATACCATTTATAGAAAGAGGTCCAATCATGAAACACTGCCACTTGCTGTTTGCACCGCATGCCAAGCTGTTCACTGAGCCTTTTCACTTCAGCAAATGGTTCTTTTTCATAACTCAGCTGACGTTTCACGATATCAAGTAAAATGAGTTGATCATGATCATATGTGATAATATGCGGGTCTTTCTCTGGCAATATGACTTCAAATACAAGGGATACATGGTTGTCGCGTACATATGATTTGATGTAATCGACCTGCACATCGTCAAAGGTCGCATAAAATAGCTCTTCGACCCAAGCAGCATGCTGATTTTGCTTCACATGTGACGTATACGATTTGGACGTAAACACCAGCTCATCTTTTATGTCGTTAAACCCAACCGTGCCTAAGTATCCATTTGCTTTATCATAGACCGTCACAGGAAATTGAAGATGATTAACTAAATGCTGCATTCTTGTTTCAGGACGTTCATCAATATTAAAGAACTTATTATAACTTCTAGACACAATCTGCTTTGAAGTCATATTGATAAACAACCCTCTTGCTTTGACATTTATTTCATCCCATTGTCTTTCACTAAATGCTTTTTTGGTGAAATTAAAAGATGAAATATCGTGTGGCAGCTTTAATTCCTGTACATATTCATGCTGATCTAAATGGGATAAAAAATCATCCAGCGTCACATTGGGCTGAACAAAGACCGGTTGCTTGTTTTCAGAAGCTCTGTAGACAGGATTGTCAATTTCATGTGTCTCAACCCCGCCTGCTGTAATTTTTAACACACGCAGCTGTCCGCCAAATTCAACCTGACCTTCGAGATTATAAGATCTTTCCGCCGCTTGGATAGGCAGTCTATATAAATTGCGATGACCGTGAATTTGAATGATATCTAATCCAGAAGTATTTTGCACAAATAAGTGGTCAATGTCATCTGAATATTCACCTACTCCGTGAATAAGCTGCTGCGTTGAGACATGCAGAAGCTCTTCTGGCAAATGGGCAAGCCCACCATGGGTGACAAGAAATGTCTGACCATGATACGTAAAATAGGTGAGCTGATGAAATGTTCTGACAAACTTCCTTAACTCTTTTAGGTCAAAACCTGCTTCTGCAATTTCAGGCGCAGTATGACGGTTAAACATATTGCTTCTCACTTTTTCTTCATGCGCATATTTGTAAAGATGCTGATCATGATTTCCTTCAATGACGATCACATTGCGGCATTCTCTATGTGCCAGCATCCATTCTAAAACTTCCTTGTTTTCTATTCCTCTATCAAGCAAATCACCTGCAAAGATATAAAGCTCGTTTTCTTTCAAGTCTCCTTGCAAATAAGTATTTAGAGCCGTGTAACAGCCGTGAATATCACCGAATACGTGAATGGCCTCATACTGATCAAAAGACCTGGGCTGATAAGTCATAATGGCTGGATATTCCTCAGGCGTCAAAACGGTTACCCATGAAGGCACCTTCTCTGTCTTTAACCGTTCATTCATTTGATATAACACAGATTCCTTCACTACTTTGTGAGGCTCTCGACCGCGATTTTGCAGCAGGGCTGTTTCAAGAGGCACTTGCGTAAAATCGACGACATACACTCTGTAGCGATATGAAGTAGCTAATGACTTATACTGCGAAATGGACTTACTTGTGACATGTGTTGCATCAATGACAGTAAAGTCTCCTCGTTCCATCCGGGCTGTGAGGAGTTCAAATAATAAAGACCAGACTTTATGATCATGTTTGCTTGAAATTTCCGGTTTCCCATTGACTGATAACTGCGGAGGCTGGGTTAACAGACGGATCTGATCCGCTGATAATGTATATGGTTCTAAGCCTTGTTCTTTGATCCAAGTTGATTTACCTGCACCTGGGAGACCTCGTAAAAGGACTAAAGTTCTCATAATGGTTCTCCTTTAATGAGTGATATTTTACCTATTATAGATAAATTATGGATAAATCTCAATCTTTTATTGAATATGGAAATATATAGATATAAAAAGAAGGGGTTACATATGTCTAATGAAGAGAGTGCTGCATTCAATATTGGGGATATCGTATTCTCTTCTATTCATCGCATTGATCGTGACCATCATTGTGATTGCTATTCGAATGATAAGAAGAAAACAAATGGAATTAAAGAAAGTAGAGGCTAGATGAAACAAAGTAATTGAAAAAAATCATTTAAAAGAGTAAAAATCCGGGAGTTATCCGGATTTTTGTGTTTTCATTACGATCCCTTGTCGCTGCTGCATCAAAAAGAAAAAGACACCTAAAAGGACAAGAAGACCACCGAACATTTGCAGCAGCGTGACTTTCTCTCCAAGCAGTAAAACAGCGAGTATCGTTGCCCCAACAGGTTCGCCTAGAATACTCATTGAAATAGTTGTCGCATTCACATAGGTTAACAGCCAGTTGTTAATGACATGGGACATGGTAGGGATAATGGCGAGCAGTAAGAAAATCCCCCATTCTTTACCCGAATAGCCTACAAAAGGCGTTTGCTGTATAAGGTTAAATAAAATTAAAAAAAGGCCGGCAAAACCAAATACACAAAAACTATAAATCCAATGAGATATCTTTCTCACAGCTTGTTGACCGATTAATAAATAACAAACAACAGCGATTACACTGAAAAAGGATAAAATGTCTCCTATAATGGCGTCTTGGCTATGTCCGATATCCCCCCATCCGATCATGAGCGCACCAACAATCGCCGTACACATTGTGAAAATGGCTGACTTCGTTGTTCGTTCACGAAAAATGAGAAATCCGCCTAATAATGACACCATCGGCTGAAGTGCAATGATGATTGTAGAGCTCGCCACTGTGGTGAGCTTCAATGAGCCGAACCACAAAACAAAATGGAGCCCTAAAAAGAAACCTGACATACATAAGAAAAACCAGTCTCTCCGCTTTAACGAGACAAACTCTTTTTGACGCGGCAGAATAAACGGAAGCATCAAAACCGCCGCAAATATCATTCGATACATACTTAAAATAGCAGCAGGCGCACTTGACCACTTCACAATAATGGCCGAAAACGAAATCGCAATGATTGAGATCATAAGCGGCACCGCAATCGACTTCTTTGGAGCATTTGTCTTCATTTCCATTAGCAGCTTCCTTTACATCAGCAGTAGATGAGCTTCTCATCTTGTATGACGTCATCTTACTATGACTATTCGCCTAGAGGCAAGATGAATTTTAAGAATGTTTACATAAAAAAGGCTTTCTTCACGAAAGCCTCATTCATCATCTATTAATACATAAACAGCCCGCACCGGCCCATGAACACCAACCACTAAATTCATTTCAATATCGGCAGAATTACTTGGACCTGATATAAAATGAATGGCGCCTTTCGTCTGCTCTCCTTCTTCTACTAAGCGATGAAGAGCTGAAACAGCATGAATCATCCGCGGGACAATTGTGCTTTTTTCAATACATACGATATACATCATCGGTAAAAAATGAAGTGCTCTCCCTTGACCTTGATGGGAGGAAAGAACAACCGTTCCGGATTCTGCAAGTGTGTAATCACTGAATACCACTGCATATTTCGCTTGTTCTGCCTGCCTTATATTTTCTTCTCTTGATGTATCTGCATTCCAGCTAGTGACTGAGATTCCTTCTTTCTGCAAAGCTTGAAACATAGGATGACATTCATATTGTGCAAAACGTCTATCGCTCGAAGTCATCACAGGACCTTCTCCATACTCTTTCATCAATAATCGTAACGTTGAGGGTGCTTCTTTTGGCGTTGTTTCTACCACTCTCGTATGAATTTGCTGACATTGCACCTTCAATTGCTCTATCAATTCTTCTTTCGACAGACCTTCATTTGTTTCCCAATTGACTCGATTCTTCCAAGCCGGACGCCGAATAGATGCAGGCTTGGAGGAGCTTTTGCCTAATTGTTGCTGGATATGTGCTAAAAATGGATCTCGATGAGAAATGGTTCCTTTCATTGCCGCTCCTCCTTTTGTTTCTTTTTAAACCAATCCCGAAACCTTTCTTTGCTTGGCGCTGGGAGGTCACGAATTTCTGTCCAATTCTTTAAAGGACCCGCACCTTTTGAAATCTGTCCGTTTGAAGCCATATGTTTCAAGAGCACAGGGGCTGCTTTTGTTCCAAATCGATACATTCTAGGAGTGGATGCGCCCATTCCGAACATTTTCATTGCCATCATTTCCGCTTTAGGCGCTCTCCCCTCTTTTTCAACGATGGCTTGTCGATGTTTGATTAATAATTCGTGAAGTGGAATTTTCACTGGACAAGCATCTGTACAGGCTGCGCATAAACTTGAGGCGAAAGGAAGCTCTTGGTAGTCGTCATATCCTCCAAGTAGCGGCGAAAGAACAGCGCCAATCGGACCCGGGTAAATTGATCCGTACGAATGACCGCCAACATGCCGGTAAACGGGGCACACATTAATACAGGCTGCACACCGAATACATTGCAAAACTGGCTGAAATTCCGTCCCTAATATATTTGACCGTCCGTTATCCACAATGACCAAATGAAACTCTTCTGGTCCATCGACCTCTCCTTCTCCTTTTGGTCCCACGACAGAGATATAGCTTGTTAACTTTTGACCGACTGCGCTTCTGCACAATAGACCGACAAGGACATCGAGCTCCTCCATCGTTGGTACAAGCCGCTCCATTCCCATGACTGCGATATGTGTCTTTGGAATGGACGTGACAAGATCCGCATTCCCTTCATTCGTCACAAGACAAATCGATCCTGTGTCAGCCACAGCAAAGTTACAGCCCGTCACACCAATATCTGCTTCAAGAAATTTTTCTCGTAACAAAGCTCTTACAAATTTGGTCATTTCTTCAGGAGTCTCTGACATATCATATCCAAGCTTTTCGTGAAAAACTTCCCGTATTTGTTCTTTCGTCATATGAAGGGCTGGTGCCACGATATGTGAAGGTGGTTCATGGTCATCAACTTGAAGAATATATTCTCCAAGATCGCTTTCAACTACCTCGCAGCCAATCTCTTCTAGCGCTTCATTCATTTCAATTTCTTCTGTGACCATTGATTTTGATTTCACGATTTTTTTTGCTGCTTTTTTTTGTGCTACATCTTGAATGTACGCCGATGCCTCTTCCTTTGTTTTTGCAAAAAACACATGACCTCCACGTCTACTCACGTTCTCACTTAATTGATATAAGTAGTCATCAAGATGGGCAAGTGTATGCTGCCTGATGTCCTCTCCAAGTTCACGCCACTTTTCCCAGTTTCCAAGCTCTTCACCTGCGGTCATCCGCCTTTTATACAGACGCTCCTGTGCTGAGGAAACAGCTCCTCTCATCACAGCGTCTTCTAATCCTTCGCCGATCCGCTCTTTAAAAGCCTTCTCTCCAATTTTCATACTCATGTGCCGTTCCCCCTCTTAGCTTCAGCGGCTATTCAACACTTCTGCGATATGCATCACTTTAACTGGCTTATGAAGACGATTCAGCCTTCCTCCGATATTGAGCAGACATCCACAGTCAGCACCGATGATATATTCAGCGCCTGCCTCCTCTATGCTTTGTACTTTTTCATCAACCATCTGCTCAGAAATGGGTGTCATTTTGATTGAAAAAGTTCCTCCAAATCCGCAGCAATTTTCAGCGCGAGGCAATGGTTCCATCACCAAATCTTTGACATTTGACAACAGTGTGAAAGGCGCTTCCTTAATTCTAAGCAGTCTCGTCATATGGCAGGAGGTATGATAGGTGGCTTTTCCTTTCAAACTCGCTCCTACATCTGTTACATGTAATATATCAACAATAAATTCCGTTAATTCATATGTTTTCGCAGCAAGTGCCTGAGCACGGGCGAACCACGCTCGGTCTTCTTTAAAAAGGTGCGGATATTCTAAAAACATGGCCTTACAAGAACCTGATGGTGTGACGACATATTCAGCTGATTCAAAGGCTTTCATCATATTTTTGGCCGCTTTGATTGTTTCTTTTGTATAGCCGCTGTTAAAGGCGGGCTGCCCGCAGCACACTTGTGCCTCAGGGAATTCTACTTCAACACCGAGCCGCTCTAATACCTCAACAGTCGCCTTTCCTACATGTGGCTGCATCGTGTCAATTAAACAGGTGACAAATAAACTGACTCTCATCGGCGAACTTCCTTTCTTTTGCTGCACCTTGATTTATGTCTGGTCATCTGATGACTAAATAATGGACCTTCATTTCATTTTAATCCCAAATTTCTGAAATTTCAACGAACGGATTTGTTTAAAGTTTGGATATTGTGCTTGTGAAGGTACATGAAAAAAACGCCCTTTTTACAGGGCGTTTGAGAACATTCATGTTTTTATTTCTTCATACTACCGAAGGAAGTGTCGTCTTTCACACAAACCGCCTTCACTTCATGATTTTCTTTATGTGATGAATTCGTTTTTCAAAAGAAGGATGACTTTCACGCCATTCAGATTTTCTTCCGTCATCTCCATCTTCTTCAATCAAATGACTTAATTTTATCAAAGTATTGAGATATAGAGTTTGATTCTCAAGATGGTGAACAGCAAAGCGATCCGCCTGAATCTCAAATAACCGACTCATTTTCTTTGGCAACCACTCCGTCATAAATATTATGATTAATACCCCTACTGGGAACAACAAAATATATTGCCACCAACCATTGGCAAGCATCACCTGTCTGGCATAATACATACTGATTCCCATAAGTAAAGTGACAATCACAGTGAGGTAAATGGTGAAATGCGCATGTTTTAATTTTACATGTCCCATTTCATGGAATAAGATCGCACGAATTTCCTCTGTATCAAACTTATCTAATAACCCTTCCGTCACATATAGATTGACTTTTCTTCTAAATGGAAGTTGAAATGAATATATCCATGCATTCACATCATGTTGTGAGTCTTTTTTTACCCATATTTTTACCTTTTGGTTCGTTTGATGCTCAATATCTTTGCAAATAAGTATGAATTCGTCCGTCCGTAAGACTTCATACTTATTTATCATTTTTTGAATGAATGAGTAACCCATAATAAATAAGATGACTAGGGCGAGATACCAAGCACAAAATAGAAAAAGGTGATCCATAACCTTCGCTTGAAACGCCAAAGGCATGACTAAATAAGAGCCGAAATATATCAAGGATAATGTGATAGCACCAAATAAAACGGCTTGCTCCCTAACGTTTAGAAAGAATGAATTTCCTAAAGTGTCTTCATTTTCTCCTAATACATCAGAAGAATTTTTTGTCACATACTCAAATGAATAAGCTGTCAATAAGACTGACAGGAAACTAGGCACAAGTATAGAGAGAATCATACTCAACACATAAGATCCTGTAACTGATAGCACGTATCCCATTAAAAAATAATAATTTAATCCCAAGGGAAGAAAAATGGCTAGAACAAAGGGAATGAATAATGTGAATAGGTTTTTCATCGATTCATGAAGGTTAAAAAGGAAAAATAACAAAGCGGGCAAAAGAATTCCCATTAGAGTCATGAATGTAACAAATGTGATGCTATACTTAAAGTTTGTGTTGATCTTAGTTGTTTCTGTTAGATTTGTTAGATTGTATGTAGAAAAGAAGGGATTTTGCGTTACCTGTTCCATCATGATCGTCTCATCATGGATAGGTACAAAACCTTTTCTTAGAAAAACCAATGCCTTATCATTCATTATTTTGTCTGTTTCAATCATACTGATTCCATTCGTAGATGGGATCTGTGTGAGATTTATGTTCTTTCCACTTAATTGAAGGGATGCTTCTGAAGGGCCATTGAAAGAACCGTCTTGATAGGTTAATAAAACGTCACCCTGATATAGCGAATGAGCGACGAATACTTTTGGGTTGCTTTCTTCGTTCGAATCAAGTAAAACAAATGGTGAAACAACGGCTGAACGAAAGCCGAGTTCAATCATAATGACGATGATTGTGATCATACTGGCAGTCAAATAAGAGAGGAAGGCTTTGCGTAACATGTCATCACATCCTGCTGTTTAATAGGACTAAAACAAAATGAATATCTTGAATAATGTATTTCATAATAAAGTAAGCGTCATTCATTTGCTGGAATCATCTCATAAAATTCTAACATCTACATACAAGAATATGTACGACAAAATGGACATTACACCTATTTTTTCAAAATAACGGATCAACAAGGATAGAAAAAACGCCCTTTTACAGGGCGTTTTTAATTGTTTAGTTTGATATCATTTCTCGTATTCTATCTTCAATAGGTGTTAAAGAACGGCCTAATAATTTTTCGAAATCATTGCTTTCGACTGTTAACGCACCATCACGAATTCCGCTTTGCATCGCTTTGAAAAATGGAACGACTTCTTTTGGCACACCATTTGACGCTAAAAATTCTCCAAATGCGTCTATATCCATGTGCTCTACTTTGATTTCTTTCCCGCTCACGTTGCTGACCATTTGTGCAAGTTCAGTGTGTGTGCGAAGCGGACCTGACAATTCATAGATTTCCTGATCATGTGCCGGCATTGTTAACGCATTTGCTGCTGCTTCTGCATAGTCATCTCTTGTTGCCCAGCCGACTTTACCTTCACCAATTGGGCTGATAAACGGCGCTCCGTTCACTGATGCCAGAATCGTATCTTTTTCATTTTCCACATACCAATTGTTTCTTAGAAAAACATGAGGTATGCCAGAGGCCAAAATTGCTTCTTCTGTTTTTGCATGGTCATGTGCTAGGTTAAGCTGACTTTCTCTTGCATTGACAACACTTGTATAAGCAATAAATGACACATTCGCTGCTTTCGCTGCTTGGATGGCATTGATATGCTGCTTCACGCGGTCTCCATCCCCAGACGAAATGATCAAAAGGCGATCAATCCCTTGAAACGCTGATTGAAGTGTATCCGGCTGTGTGAAGTCTCCCTTGCGCACATCCACCCCAGCTTCCTTTAGATGAACTGCTTTTTGCGGATCTCGAACACTGACCGCAATTTGTTCAGCTGGCACTTTCGCGAGCAAATGTTTGACGACGAGCGATCCAAGTTGTCCTGTTGCACCTGTCACTAATAATGTCATTGATTTGACCTCCTCATTTTTCGTTCAACGGTGATGTTTCATGTATGAAGCAGCTAGTTTCTTGCATCAGATCATTCGTTATAATCGAAATGGTTACAACGAAGGGGTAAAAAAAGCTCTATGTATGAGCTTTTTCTACTCCGCCTCGATTAATAATTGCTTAATTGTCACTTGTTTAAGGTGATGCTCAAGTGCGGACTGTGCTTCTTTAAGTTCTTTCCGCAGTCTCGTATCCATGGCTTGACCAATTCGACATGCAATGACTGGTTGATGAAAGTTAAATAACTCTTCATTTGCGCTTACATCCACAGCCTGGTACACATCTAGTAGAGTAATGTCCTCTGCCGGCCTTTTTAAGGAAGCACCGCCAACTCCTCGGCGAATCTCAATGAGATCCGCCTTTTTGAGCATAGCCATCATTTTTCTGATAATGACTGGATTTGAATTGACACTTTCTGCAATAAAATCCCCTGTACACTCTTTTGAAACACCCGCAATAAATGACAAAATATGAACAGCAATGGTATACCTGCTGCTAATTTGTTTCACATTCCTTCACCACCGTTGTAACCAATATAGTTACAATGAATGGATTTGTCAATCAATAAACGGATTTTTCTTTCTTTCCCAATCTTCAAATGTCATCATCTCATGATGTTCTGCTGCATCAATTTCTAGCGGTGCAATACATTCAAGCAGATTTCCATCGGGATCAAGAAAATAAATGGCGGCATGAAATTGTGGTGGGTTATCAAGTACTAAAGGCTGTTGCTCTTCCGAAAAGCCAAACATCGGATGTATGCTGATCCCTTTTTCTATCAGCCATTCTTTGATCTGGTCAATGCTGGATGTTTCTATTTGGAAGGCCACATGTCGCGTCGCTGGGTGATATGGAACAGTGGACATATCAACCTTCCAAAGGCCGAGCCAGCTCTTTCCTTTCTCAATCCATAAAAAGGCCACTCGTTCATTTTCATGAGCAAGCGTTAATTCCAATTTTTCAAAAAAAGAAATGGATGCCTTCAAATCACTCACAGGTAAATGTGCTTCATACAAGCCTTTCATCATCATTTCAATCACTCCTTTACTATCTTCTATTGTGCAGGAATTGAAAACATTCTTCCTCAGCAAAACGATGTATTTCAACCAAGCCATTGGATTGAGATGGTGAAATGTTTGATCCATTGCATATGGGGGAAGGTGTTCAAATAAAAGAAAGGAGCGTTCAATATGCCTTGGACAATGGAAGATTATCCAGCTTCATTCCAATCACTAGACAAAGTCATTCGAAAAAAAGCACTTGAGATTGCCAACAAAATGGTGCAGGAAGGCTATGAAGAAGGTAGAGCGATTCCAATTGCGATCAATCAAGCAAAAGAGTGGAAAAAGAATGCGACGGAAAAAGAAATGGAGGACTTTCACTCTCATGGTTCTGTGACTCCTTCTAAGAAAAGCAGCTCTGCACGACCTGAGCTCATGGATCATGCGCAGCATGTCGTGAAACATGATGAAGGCTGGGCGGTTCAAACTGAAAAAGCGAAGCGTGCAAGTGAGGTAAAAGAAACGAAACAGGAAGCCATCGACCGCGCGAAAGAGATTTCATCTAAAAAAGGAACAGCAGTTGTCATCCACCGAACAGACGGGACAATTCAGGATGTGGTGAAGCCAAAATAAGACCGCCCTTTGGCGAGCGGTCTTTTCTTTATGCATTCTTTTCTTTTTTAGCGGGTGCTTTTCTTTTCTTAGGTGCTGCTTTTTTCGTTTTTTCTGGTTTTGATCGATCGATAGAAGCCTGCAAAGCGGCCATCAAATCGGTGACATTGGATGAAGCCTCTTTTTTACCTGTCGTTGCTGGTTGAACGGTATGTTCTCCAGAGATTTTGTCTCCAATTACATTCATCAGCTGCTCTCTGTATTCATCGCGATAAGCGACTGGATCGAATGTGGTGGTCAGCTGCTCAATTAAAAGGAGTGCCGTATCTAACTCTTTCTTCACGATGTTTTCCTCTTGCGGGATATTTGGGACGTCTGACACTTGCCTAATTTCGTCAGGGAAATGAATGGTTTCCATTAGTAAAATATGTTCGTAGCACCTAACAATCGCTAATTGCTCCTTTGAGCGAATCATGATCTTGGCTACACCGATTTTCCCTGATTCTTGCAACGCTTTTCTTAATAATGAATAAGCCTTTGCTCCGCCGGTATCTGGAGATAGAAAATAACTTCTTTCATAATAGATGGGGTCGATTTCTTCTATCTTCACAAAATCAATAATTTCGACGGCTTTTTCTTCATTTTCTTTTCTCAGCCTTTCGAGTTCTTCCTCATCCAATTCAATGAATTTATTTTTGGCATACTCGTACGCTTTTACAATTTGCTCTGGCGCTACCTCCTCGCCGCAGTTAGCACAAACCTTTTTGTAGTTAATCGGCGTATGGCATTCTTTATGAAGCTGTCTTAATTTAATATCTTTGTTTTCTGTAGCGGTAAACAGCTTGACTGGAATATTCACCAGTCCAAAGCTAATGCCGCCCTTCCATACTGTATGCATCGTAACGCCTCCGTTCTTTTCTCCTTACTATGTAATGTTTTCATCAGAGTTATGTATGTTTATGAAAATTTCATCCCACCATAAGAACACATGATGTAAGGAAGTGAAAAACACAATGGATCCGATGCGTTTAACGTCTGCACATGATATTCCTGCTGGAGCAGACTGGCTGTATGAATTAAAATATGACGGCTTCAGGGCCATTCTTATTTGGGAAAAAGACACCATCCATTTAGAGAGCAGAGCGGGAAAACGATTAAACAAACAATTTCCTGAAGTCATTGAGCAGTGCCAGCAACTAACAAAGCAGCTTGCACCTTTTTTACCGCTGACCCTAGATGGAGAATTGGTCTTTTTACTGAGTGAACAAGAAAGCGACTTTACAAAGGTTCAGCAAAGAGGCCGGCTGAAAAACAAAGAAACCATTCAACGCCAGGCTAAGCGGTTTCCATGTCATTTGATTGCATTTGATCTATTGAGATTTAAAGGGAAATCCCTCGTTGATTTACCGCTGATTGAAAGAAAAGCTGAGCTGCATGAGGTGTTCCAAGCTGCAAATCTTCCTCCCTCCGTTCAGCTGAATCACCCCTCTCTTCTTCAAATCATCCAAACCGATAGCAGCCCTGATGACATGAAAAAAATCATGCTGACCTATTTAGCGGAAGGATTAGTTGCTAAAAAGAAAATGAGTAAATGGCAGGAGCATACCCGCTCGAAAGAATGGCTCAAAATCAAAAATTGGCGGTATGTATCTGTCATCGTGACTCGTTTTGATAAAGACAATGGCTATTTTCAAGGATGTCTTTATCAAGAAACGAATCTCTTAGAGGTTGTCCAATTTAAGCATGGTTTTTCTAAAGAAGAAGAACAAACCCTGCGCACCTTATTTCTAACCAAAGGTCAAATGACTGGAGCATCACATTATGAAATCCCACCATCCATTGTCGCAAAGATTGCCTGTATCTCTTTTGATGGATCAGCCTTACGAGAGCCCCGGTTTTCTTCGTTTTTATTCGATGCAGATCCAGCAACGTGTACCTTTCAACACATGCTCAAACAGCTTTATCCGCTCCCAGCTTTGATTGACGTCACCCACCCAGAGAAACCGGTTGTACCTGCCCTTCATATCACAAAGGCAGATTACTTACTTTATTTGAGGCAAGCCGCTCCCTATTTATTGCCCTTTTTACGTGAAAGACGTCTTACGTTAATACGCTTTCCTCATGGCACTGGTGGAGAATCTTTTTATCAAAAGGCAACGCCCGATTATGCGCCTGATTTTGTTGAGACAGATCAAGCGCACGATATTTCTTACACAATCTGTAATGATCCTAATACGTTGCTTTGGCTTGGTAACCAGCTGGCGATGGAATTTCATATTCCTTTTGAAACGAGAGATACAGATCGGCCTGTAGAAATTGTATTTGATTTAGATCCGCCTTCTGTTAAAGAGTTTCACCTAGCAATAGAAGCAGCCAAACGAATCAAGGCCATTTTAGATGGACTCTTTCTCACCACATTTATTAAAACAAGTGGTGGGAAAGGGCTACAAGTTTATATCCCATTGAAGAAAAATGCCTTCACATATGAACAAACTAGACAATTCACTGCGTTCATCTGCCAATTTTTATGTGAACAAGCACCCGAGCTGTTTACGCTAGAGCGTCTAAAGAAAAACCGCGGCAACCGTTTATATTTAGACTACCTTCAACATGATGCTGGAAAAACAATCATCGCCCCGTATTCCCCGAGAGGAAACGAGCTCGGACTTGTTGCAACACCGATTGAATGGGAAGAATTAAATAGCGAAGACTGTCATCCTTCTTTATTTACGATGCCGGCTGTTATGAAACGTCTAAAGGAAAAAGGCGATCCATTCCGGAAAATGAGGCACCATGTGAATGATGATTCTTTTCGACAAGTTTTATATCAGCTGCAGGACATGTTACCAGCTCATAAAATGGACATACGCGGTCATTAAGCGTTACACTTATTCATTAGAGAGGAAGAAAGGGATGACTATTTTGACCGCACACTCAATACGAAACATTGCCCTGATGTTCTTATGTCTTACCGCAGGAATAGTGGATGTTATTGGCTATTTAAGCCTGGGGCATGTGTTTACAGCAAATATGACGGGAAATATTGTACTGCTTGGCATTGCAGCAGGCAGTTCATTGCAGTTAACCGCTCTTCATTCCATCACGGCACTTAGCGGATTTGTTCTAGGTGTTTTACTAGCTGTTGTCATAGGTGGAAAACAAGAAAAAACATTTTGGCCAAAAGCCGTTACACGCATCTTTATTATAGAAGTCATCATCTTGCTTCTATTTGCTCTTATGACCATTTTTCCTTATACGCAAGGTGCTTATTTTATGCTGATTATCCTTTTAAGTATGGCGATGGGCATGCAAACGGCGGCCGCACGCAAATTAAATGTCGCTGGCATTTCTACAACAGTTTTAACGAGTACACTTGCTAACTTATTTGAAGATTTGGCGCAGCGCTTATCAAATCGGGAAAAAAGAAAAGCCCCTATTCAACATGTGAGCTTGCTGCGAATCGGTTCTATTGTCTTTTACTGCCTAGGTGCTGCTTTAGCAGCACACACAGATGCGTACGATCCGTTTATCATCATTTGGCTGCCTATTTGCATCCTAGGGGTTATTGTAATCACAGCTACATTTAAGCACTTTCACCAATTGAAATAGCCAATCTTAGATGGCTATTTCAACCACTGTGATGAAACATTAATAACTTCTTACATAAAAACCAGGAGGACGCCCCATAATGAATGTGGAGCCATATGGAGAATATCCAGAAAACGTCCCGAACCCTCCATATCCAGGGTAACCTCCTAAGCCCGAGAACACGCCAGGGCTCACATAATACCCGCCAAAGCCAATATGAGGTCCCACTGCTCCACCGCTAAAACCGCCGCCATGAAAGCCTCCATACACCCGTGGATCCATACAATCACCTGCCTTCAACTTACACTTCATCTCATCATATGCGTGACAAATGGAGCGGTGTTCCCTCTTTTGTAACAATTTCTATGTACAATAGACCAATTTCATAAAATTTGAATGAAAAGTCCTGCAAAAAATTAAATTAAGCAAAGAAAGGTGACCTTTTTAACTTGTTGCTCTGCCCTATGTTTATTTAGAATAATGGAGCAGGTAACAAATTTGCACACCCCCTTTGTTGCGAATTCTTCTTATTAAACGTTCTTGCAGCGTTTAATAAGAAGAGCCTATTTTCACCCATATAAAAAACCCTTGCTGATGATCATCAACAAGGGCGAGATATGATTGGGTGATTAACCACCAATGATTTTTTCTGCTACTTCGAAAGAACCCGCTACATTTTCAGTTAAAACAGCCGCAGCGACCGCTAAACCCACAACGAATAATACTTTTAATCCTGTTTTCATCTTATATCAACCCCATTCTTTTCATATGTAAATCCGCTTCTAAACTTTTATTCAAGTAAAAAACAGACTGCTCATAAAGTGCTTGCTTTTCACAATACTTTGCAGCAAAGTGAGAAAGCTCTTTCACTTCATGATATTCATTCTTTTCTTCTAACTTTCTTAATTTCTCATTAATTTGCTGAAATCTTTGTGGCACATTCGTTAAGTAAAGATCATGTACGATGCCTATTTTGAGCTGAAACACTTCATGAGAAGCATCTTTTATTCGTGCATATGCAGCCTCTATATACTGGCTTGCGCGCTGCTTTTCACCAATCACACAGAGTTCCCGGCTGATCAGATACGTAGAATGGAAAAAGAAATCTGAATCATAATACTCTTGATGAGACAATGCTTTTTCAAGATGGCTGATGGATTCTTTCGGTTTATTCCAAAATGAATATAAAATGGCCACATTATGATGGTGCTGAGCCAGCATAAAATCATCCTGTTCGCTCGTCAACACCTCTTCCGCCAAACGATAATTCTCAAGCGCTTCTTCGTACCTGCCAATCTCTGTAAGGTTGGCTGCAATAAGAGAATATGAAAGTGCAGTTCTTCTTTCATATTGCTTGTGACGTTTATAGACGTGTAGAGCCCTGCGAATATAACTTAATGAAAGCATAATATGACTCAGGCGATAGTAAAGCCACGCGACCTTAAAATCGAAATCAGCGCGTTCAATTTCACTTGGAATTTTATCTAAGAGCTTTTCCGCACTTTGATACATCTGTAATGCAACCTCATAATTCCCCTGATGCTGTTCATACACACCCTCATAAAAATCAAAATAATAAGCAAGGCGATTAGACAAATCATCATCTTTTTTCCCATAATGGCCTTCTATACTTTTCGTTGAAACATTGCCTTTTTGCCCTCTTAAATTGTACATCAGAATATGATGCCTTTTCTCTAGAAGAGAATAATACATGAGGATGTCAGCATCATCAATTTCCTCTACTGCCTGTTTCGCTTTAGCAAATAGCCGTTCTGCCTCATCTGCATGATCTTTTTTGATTTCCATGTTCCAGTCATTTAATAGTGATGCCAATTCCGCCACAGGAACTTTGCTCATTCTACACCCCCAATCACCTTCAGCTACACCACATGATTTCACTAAATATGGAACTTCTATTAGCAATTGCTAATTAGTCCATTTGACATCATTTTAATATGAATCACTTGAATCTTCAATAACCGATTCCTTCGTTATTGCGTTTCTTTCTCCTAGTCAATGATGCATACACTAAAAATTCCGTCTTTTTTCTATTAAAGGACACGGTTGAATTGAAAAAAAAGCCCTTATTGGGCTTTTTGGATTTATTCCAATCTGATAATGGTTAATGCCGCTCCAACAGATCCCCCGCCAAGTAATACTACGGTTGCGACTAAACCGAATATTTGAAGAGAAATTTGATTCCCTGCTGCAAGTGTTGTAATGAGAGATACATTGTAGGTAGATGTAGATAAAGCAGGTGTTAAAATAGACCCTGCTATGGGTGTTCCGTTGTTAATCACCCTTGTTCCTGCCAGAAGTGCAGCGCTTGTATTTACTTGATACGTGATAAAATACCGCCCTGAAACAGGTACAGTAAACACCGTATTACCACCACTTACGGTAAATCCATCTAAACTTTGGTTATTAGGCAGCGTCACTGCCGTTCCGCCTAAAACAACCAGCACCGTACTTCCCGACGTATTGGATGCGTACATCGAGTTAGTTGTAAAACTAGTACCGGTTGGACCTGTGTCACCGGTTACTCCGGTTGGACCTGTGGCTCCCGTTGGACCCGTCGATCCGGTTGGGCCAGTTACTCCCGTTGAACCCGTGGATCCCGTTGGACCAGTTACTCCTGTTGAACCCGTGGCTCCCGTTGAGCCGGTTAATCCCGTTGGACCTGTGGCTCCCGTTGAGCCGGTTAATCCCGTTGGACCTGTGGCTCCAGTTGGGCCGGTTAATCCCGTTGGACCCGTGGTCCCAGTTGCGCCGGTTACTCCTGTTGGACCCGTGGCTCCAGTTGGGCCGGTTAATCCCGTTGGACCTGTGGCTCCCGTTGGGCCGGTTAATCCCGTTGGACCCGTGGCTCCAGTTGGGCCGGTTACTCCTGTTAGACCCGTGGCTCCAGTTGGACCGATTAATCCCGTTGAACCCGTGGATCCGGTTGGGCCGGTTAATCCCGTTGAACCCGTGGCTCCGGTTGGGCCAGTTACTCCCGTTGGACCCGCGGCTCCCGTTGGGCCGGTTAATCCCGTTGAACCCGTGGATCCGGTTGGACCAGTTACTCCCGTTGAACCCGTGGATCCAGTCGGGCCGGTTAATCCCGTTGAGCCCGTGGCTCCAGTTGGGCCAGTTACTCCTGTTGAACCCGTGGATCCGGTTGGACCAGTTACTCCTGTTGAACCCGTGACTCCCGTTGAGCCGGTTAATCCCGTTGGACCCGTGGCTCCCGTTGGACCGGTTAATCCCGTTGAACCCGTGGATCCCGTTGGGCCAGTTACTCCCGTTGAACCCGTGGCTCCGGTTGAGCCGGTTATTCCTGTTGAACCCGTGGATCCCGTTGGACCAGTTATTCCTCCACACATATTAAGTTGGGCGCACATGTCTCACACTACTTTCAAACTGTGGAATCTTCAAGACATACACACTAATACTGATAATTGAGAGAAAACGAAACGACAATACTTCCAGTCGAGGTTCCACCAGTAGCTAAAATCCCAATCGAGTTCAGATCACTGAGCGTAATGGATCGACTCTCTCCTGGCGGTACCGTGAAATCAGGAACAGCTGTACCGTTTACCTCTAAAGCCACGGTAGGTGCTACAGCCACAATCCCATTGTTTTCCACCATGATGGTTCCGTTTATGACATAAGGTGTTCCATCTGTCCAGACGACAACTGCATCAGCTGCTGCTGCTAAATCAAGTGTGAAGCATACTGCATCATTTACAAAGCCCGCTTGTTCATTACTACATCCGCCTAAAATAGCCATTTTAACCCTCCTTCAACCTAGTCTTGATAGACTATGATCCATTTACCTTTGAAGATTGTGCGATTATCACAGCTTCAAAGCTTTATTTTTCTTCTTTGCACCATGTTGATTTGCATGTCTAATCGTGCTTGCACACTTTCAGTTGATGGAGATTTCAAGATAAATTTCACATCTTTCACAGTAATCGCACGACTTTCTCCTTTTTGGACAAGAAGATCATAACAAAATGTACCAGTTTGAATCCTAATTGCGACTGGTACATCCTGATGATCTTGATGATGCAACACAACAGTTGCCGTATTGAGAAATTTTGTTCCATTCCGCCATACTTCCACCGAACTGGGCGATGTGGAAAAACAAAGAAAGATGTGGTGAGATTCTATATTCTTTAAAATAAGCGCATCATATACAGGAAGCTCTACTTCAATCATTCCACATAAAAAAGAAAGATCTACAAGAATTTTCGAACTGGATCGATACAAAACTTTTTGACAGCATGTTGATCTATTGCAGCACGGTACAAGAAGTTCCAACAGCACACAATTCTGCTTTTCATTGATAGAGCTCAAAGAAAAATAGCAAGTCTTAAACACACTTCTTTCAAAAAACACCCATGAGTAAAAAGGTTCCCCATCTTCCATGGTGAGCAAAAAGGGAGAACTCATCGAACGTTTGTGAGTAAAGCCTTCTAATTTTGTTTGATTGTTTATCTCTTTTAGTTTACTCATCAACAGGTTTGTCACTTTCAATCAGCCCAATTCCATGCTGTATACATAACTATATGGTCTTTTATCATATGTGCCTTTGACTATTTTGTGCGATTGGATTAGATGATGAGCATAGCTTTTCATTTTTCAAGTTTCTCTATATAATATGAACAAGAACTTCCGTGCCTCAGTAGCTCTAGAAGGGAAGAGCGCCGTAAAACAATTGTAGCTAGCGGGTCGCAAGGCAAGGGTTTCAGAAGCACCGAAAAGCAAATGAGCTGAGACAGGTGAAACTCCTGTCGGTGAAATTCCGTAGGGAAGCGTGTTGCCCCCTAGCCT
Organism: Bacillus sp. 22446; assembly: GCF_052044955.1. Classification (NCBI taxonomy): domain Bacteria; kingdom Bacillati; phylum Bacillota; class Bacilli; order Caryophanales; family Bacillaceae; genus Bacillus; species Bacillus sp. 22446. The sequence goes on along the minus strand of NZ_JBQEOD010000002.1, from coordinate 472,972 downwards.
ATGCTTACGAAAGGAGTGCGGGTTCGAATCCCGTCTGAGGCTTGATGAATATGGAGGATGAAAACAATGCAGGTTTTTGAAGAATATGTAAGCAATATCGGTCATCCAGAGCTGAAACAGCGCACACAAGACATCTTACAATGGATTTCAGACACATTCCCTCAATTAGAGCCAAGAATTGCTTGGAATCAGCCCATGTTCACAGATCATGGCACATTTATTATCGGATTTAGCGTCGCAAAACACCACATTTCTGTTGCGCCAGAAGGAAAAGGGATTGATCACTTTTCAACAGATATTGTACAAGCTGGTTATGACCATGGAAAAAAGATGTTTCGGATGAAGGAAAGCTTACCGATTGACTACCCTCTCCTAAAAAAAATCATCGAATTTAACATTGAAGACAAAGCAGATTGTTCCACATTTTGGCGAAAATAATAAACACCCCGATCTGTTTTCATAACAGATTGGGGTGTTTTTTCGTGGACTTACATTTTATTTGGTTCTCTCTCCTGTCCATTTCTGCTCCACCCATTCATAGCACGACAGAAGTACATTAACGCCCTTTTGGAATAGCGGCAAATAAACAACCGTTACTGCCGTTAAACAAGCGATCACAGCACCTGCCAACACATCAAATGGATAATGAACACCTACCCAAATCCTTGAAAATCCTACAGCGCAGGCAATGAAAAGCCAGTAAATACGACGCTTGTGGAAAAGCCAAAAGACTATACAAATGGAAAAAATAAAAATGGTGTGATCACTCGGAAAAGAGTTGTTCACTTCCTTTTCGATTAAAAGATTAACATGATTCAATTCTGCAAAGGGCTGCTGATTGGAATAAAAGAGCCCAGCGATTTTCCCTAGCATCTCTGCCAAGATAAAGGTCAACCCAGCAGATATCATCATCCATCTGTTTCTTCTGCTCCGATTTTGAAACCACATGATCAAAAACATGATCGCAATGAACATCACTGAATATTCAGCCAATCCAATAAGAACTGGATTTAAGACATCGTGATTCATACTAAGTTGATTAATCGACCGAAATACCCGTTCATTAAACTCCTGCATCTCATTTCATTCCTTTTGCTTCGTTTAGGAAAAGGATAAATGAAAAAAGAAGACCGTGACATCGATCGAGCGAACAAAATAAAGGGATCATCTCACATTTTTGTCACTTCGTTGTCATTCGGATACCAAGAAACAAAGCACTATTTAGAATGATACTGCTACCATTCTTTTTTCAGCAAAGCATATTGATAGGTATTTTCATATTTAGGGGTGCCATCCTCATTTGTAGTAAATGAAACAAACTCTAGAAAGAGGCCTTCCTTCCTCATGCCTAAACGCTCACATAATGTTTGAGATCGATCATTGTCATCCTCTACATATGCATATAAACGCCTTGCTCCTTGATTGACAAATAGATATAACAAGAGCGCTTCAGCACTTTCACGGGCATATCCCTTTCCTTCATATGACGCATGAAAATTCCAGCCAATCGAATACGTATCCGGCTCATCTTTTAAATGAAACAGTTCACCGATAATCAACTGACTTTCTTTTAAACAAACCGCCATATAAGAGTGATCTGCTTTTCTTTTTTGCACCTTAGCGACCGCTTCTTCTAATGTAGAGATTTGATCATCCAGAAAACAATTTACTCTTGGTTGAGACAAGTATGCAAGCATTCCGGGTGCATCTTCATCACGAAATGGTCTAAGAATTAAACGATTTGTTTCTATTTTATCCATAAGGGTCTCCTTACTGTTTCTTCTTTATCTTTCACTATTTTAGATGACATCCACTGTTTTTGACACTCTGATCGCATGGACGTATCCATTTTTTAAACTCCAAGCGCATTTTGTAATGAAATAATGTCATCAAAACTGCTATAATCGAACATAAGTTTGCATTTTATTGAAAAGGGATGACTTGAAATGATCAAAACGGTAGAAGGCAATATCTTAGAGGCAAAAGAAGATATCATCTGTCACCAAGTGAATTGTAAGGGTGTCATGGGAGCAGGGTTAGCAAAGCAGATCAAAAGCAAATATCCAAATGTGTATAAAGACTATAAACGGTTATGTGCAGAACAAGGAGATGATTTATTAAGCTCCGTTCAGCTCATCACAACGAGCGACGGAAAAACCATTGCCAACTTATTCGCCCAAGTTGGATACGGAAGAAAAACAAAACAAACGGATGACGACGCGTTACGCAGCTGCTTTGAACATCTAAAACAGACAGTGACAAATCCAAATGAAGAGAACCCCCTTCATTCTATCGCCATTCCTTATGGGATCGGCTGCGGCTTGGCAGGTGGCGATTGGACGGTTGTTCGAGAGATGATGGAAGAGGTCCTTGGTGAGTGTGAAGTGACGGTTTATCGGTTTAAATAGGTAAAATGAGAAATTCTAATGAATTACAAAAACCCTCCTTCATTTATTTGGAGGGTCATTTGCTATTTTCTTCTTTATTTTTCAAATAATTTAGCACAGCTTCTTTATCTTCCTCATCTTCAGGTAGAAATCCGAACGTTTCGTATTCCCAAACGGCTATTCTTTGATCACCATCAATACCTAATGAGAAAATATCTTCATACCCATATTCAATCGAGAATTTACCTGAATGCTCCATCTCAAGCGTGAGATTAGTCCATGAACCATAATTATTTTTTTCATAAAATGTTTTTAACTGTCTAAATAATCGTGTTAATTCAACTAAAAAATCCATATATATTGATCTACTGATATTAAATAATTTAGGTATATTGTGCCCGTAAATAAACTCCTTATCACCCTTTTTTCTAAAGTAAAAAGTTATTTCTGCTTCGTGTTTGACCACTTCCGTATACATTCGTATTTTTTCCCATTCAACTGGAATGTTATCATGAATAAGTTCAGCTATTTTTTGATAGATAGAATCTATTGTTATGTTTTCCATATTATTCACCCTCCGATTTTATTTTCAATAATTAGATACTTTTCCTTTCCTTCTATGCTATAAAACACACCAAACTCAGAGGGTCTAATTGAATCATTTAAATATTTCGGCTCAATTATAATTTCTACACGCTTTGGGGGATCAGATGCTAATGCTTTTCTCCATTTCTGTTCCATCTCATACCATTTCCCGCCACTACGATTAATCTGCGAATTCATCGGCACCAGATTATCAATATCACCAGAACCTTTGAAAATAGTCGCAATTAAATGACCACCATCATCATCCAGCAATCGATCCGGCTTACCTGAATTGGATTGAGCATATTGATTTCTTTTGACCTCTCCGTATTTTAAATCACTTGCTTCGACTTTGACAATACGTCCGTAGTGATCGGTTGTGTAGGTGTAACCTTGTTTGGTTGAATAGACAACATTAGGTTTTAGCACTTTTTTACGTTTCCATCTCACATAATGATCTCCGTAACTGACAACAGTCGGTGGTGATTTTGGTGCCGGTAAGCGTCTGCCTGTCTTAGAGATCCCGTATCCTGAATTGTTGTCTAGTCGCTTTGCCATGGAGAGGAGTTTATTTTTGAGATTTTCTCCATCAAATACATTGTACGGGAGCTTAGGTCCACCAGCCATTTGAAACTTTGGTGAGTATGGCAATAGATTCGGAATAGAGACTCTATCTATTGATTTTGCCCCTTGTTCAAGGCCTTTCTTCACCGTCGTTTTGGCAGCTGTTGCCCCTGTTTTTGTGATGGCTCCTGCCCCTTTAGAACCAAAGACAATTTCTGCAAGAGAACCAGTCGCATAGGCGAACCAGTGTGATCGAGAATATGCATCACCATCGATGACCTCTTTTTGGAATGAGTCTGAAATCGATTTTCCAATCGCTTTCGATGTTTCAATTGGATGAGAAACAGCCGTTACGACCGATTCAACGGCACCTCCAGGATCTGTCACAAGATCGTAGATACCAACTACTGTATCTTTTGCCACATCATATAGACCCACTGCAGCACCTTTTACACTATCAATGAACACCTCCGATGCTTCTTCCTGTGCTTTGATTTGGAGAAGCTGGCTGTAATAAATTTTTTGATCATATGTGAGATTCTCATAACCGATCTCATCTACAATCTCAAAGTACTTCGCTTCTGATAGACACGAAGGATCATTGAGCTTTTCTTTCAATTCTTTGATTCTTCGTTTTTCTTTTTCTTCTTTTTTCACCTTTAAATAGGCTTTCACTTGAGCATCAATCTGATCATGGTTCTTGTACACGTCTGTCTCATGGAATGCTTTTGCATCATAATACATTGGCTGCGCATTTTTTCCTTTTCCAGTAGCAGCCATCATCTTTGCATAAAAAGTGTTGAGGTGATTCTCAACCGCTTCTGACTTTGCGTATTCCGTTTTCAAATCATTGTCTATTTGATGTAAAACTTCAATGGTCTCTTTTCTTTTTTTGTTCGCATCGTCTAAATGTTCATTGACCTCTTTACTTGAAAAAGTATGTAATTCAATTAAATCACTAATATCGTCAAAAATAGTGGAAAGTGCCTCTTTTTGTTCTTTGACCATATCTTTATTGTTCTGAATCCCTTGTTTCAATTGATTGTCTAAAAAGTGCTCATCAATAAAAGTACTCCCGCCTAATGATTCATCATCAAGCTTTCCTTTCACCCCATCTAAAAAAGCTTTCTGCATATCGATAAAATCAAGATAAGTGTCTGTGTACAGCGCAAGATCCTCATAAAAAGATTTGATATTGTCTGCACCTTTTCCAGTAAATTCATCACCTAAGCCCGACACACTTTTTAATGCTTTTTTCACAAGTTTCATTTCTTCTTGAAGCTCATGATAGGCCTTTGATCTCTGTTCTACAGCTGATAGTAAAGATGGAGCATCTAATATTTTCATATAAAAAAGACTCCTTTTACGGCATATTCTTTTACTAGAATACCATAAGGAGCCTGACACTTTAATCCACTTTATCGTTTTTTAACCAATCTATCAGAGCTACCTCTTGATACATAAGTAACTTGTTTATAAAAATACATCATTTAAAGTTATTGATAATTGTATACAATGCTTTTTTTAGCAAAACCTTATCATCATTTGACAAGTTTTGGAGCGCTGTATTGTTCAGCTCAATTGTTGCTGCTTCAACTTTTTCTTTAATGGCTAAAGATTTTTGAGTCGCCTCTACTAAAATATTTCTTCGGTTTTTCGGATCTATTGTGCGTTCAATTAAGTTAGCTTTTTGCATTTTATCTAAAATTCCAGAAACTGTTGAGGCTTCTAAATACACGAGTTCTCCAATTTGTTTGGGAGATAGCTGGCCCTCTCTCCACAAACAATTCAACACACCATATTGAGCGGGTGTCAAATCACATTCCTCTAAAAGCTTACTAAAGTACTTAAACACTTTATTTTGACTAACACTTAGTAAGAAATTTATGCACTCTGATAATTCCATTTTATCTCCCCCACATTGACTTTACCTATAATATCATGGTAGTTTTTTAATTGAAACACTTTTGCACCAGAAATGTTTTGTGATAATATATTTTTAGAAAGGAAAATAAATAATGGATTCATTTAAAGCGATACTAGTGACAGAACAAAATGATCAAGTGAGTTATGATCTTCAAAATGTAAGTGTGAATGATCTATCTGAAGGAGAAGTATTAATTAAAGTAGCATATTCTTCAATCAATTATAAAGATATGCTGGCTGTTCAAAAGAATGGAGGTGTTATTCGTAACTATCCGATGATTCCCGGAATTGATTTAAGTGGAACGATCGTTCATACAACAGATCATCGTTTTGTAGAGGGTCAACAAGTGATTGTCACAGGTTTCGCTATGGGTATGAGCCACACTGGAGGTTTTTCAGAATATGCTAGAGTACCTGCGGATTGGATTGTTCCTTTGCCAAATAACTTGACTTTAAAAGAAGCAATGATTTTTGGAACAGCAGGCTTTACAGCCGCTCTTTCGATCATGGCTTTACAGGAAAGTGGGATGAATACAAAAAATCAACCTCATATACTCGTTACAGGCTCAACTGGTGGAGTTGGCAGCATCGCGATACAATTATTATCTAAAATTGGGTACAAAAATATTCATGCTTTAGTGCGTAAAGATTATCAAGTTGACATTGCAAAATCTTTAGGAGCAACTGATGTCATTTTTGCAAACGAGTTAGGAGAGCTCAAAAAACCATTAAACAAGCAAAAATATGACTTCGTCTTAGATACCGTAGGAGGAGATGTGGCTTCTGTCATAATCCCTCAAATTTCTTATGGTGGAAGCATGAGCATGTGCGGGAATGCAGGTGGAATTAAATTAACAACAACTGTGTTACCTTTTATTTTAAGAGGGATCAACCTTCTAGGAATCGATTCTGTAAATGTACCAATCAATAAACGCAAAGTCATTTGGAACGAGATAGCAAACGAATGGAATATCGCCCAAACGACTCTAGTCAATGAGATTACTCTCGATTCGTTACCTGAAAAAATTGAAGCCATTAAAAACGGCCAACATTTAGGAAGAACAATTATTAAATATTAAACTCTACTTGAACTATATTATACAAGACTACCAATCCATATACCCCATGCTCTTAGAGCATTAATACCAAGTAAACACAAAGCTAAAAAAGGTGAAACTATACTCCACTAAATAATAAAAGAAAAACTCTATTATAAGGGTTTTTCTTTTTTGGAATCGTACTCTTTAATAATATCAATTGGATCAATCGCATCATCATCTTGTGTATATTCCTCTACATAAGGAGTAATTAATTTCTCAAACTGCTTTTCATCATCCACTAGAGCAATACAAGTTTCATACCCTTCAAAATCAGATGGGTATAAATTTGCAACAGCACTACCGTTTTTTAAAGCCTGATCTATCGCATTTTTTAATTCCAATAGACCCTTCCTGTTTCCTAAAATCAATGCTTCTCTGTGATGAGTTTCTTGAGCATATATATTACACATCTCTAAAACATTATCATCATCTACTTGAATAGACATATAAAAGCACCTCCGAAGTTAAATTTAGTTCATTATATAATTCTTAATGTCAACATGCCAAAGAGCCATGACCTCATACGTCTGATCCCAAAAGTGATTGCGAACACCGCAAACAAAAATAGCTCAAACTACTTAACTGTACTTTGCTCCTTTTTATATTTCATTACTTTTATAATTCTATAAACTATCACAGCAACATAGTACGCAATTAATGTAAGCAGATATTCAAAAGGAAAATCTCTTTGTACACCTTGATAAAGAAAAATAGCCAAAAGGACTGTAAACAAAACTATTTGAAAAACTTCTTTTTTTATCATCCAAATCCTCCGATATACTTTCACTTACGTTTTATACTTTTAATTACAATCCAGAGAAAGTTATGTTACCGTGAAATTATAAAACAATCAGTCTTAACATTCTACAGTCAGTTCCATATTTAGGAGTTGAGTAACAAAATTGAAAGTATGTACTATATTTATTTTTATCTCAAATTGTTTTCTTCTCTTTCTTCATAAAAACATCCTGAAATTCTTCATAAATTTTTTTCGGTTTTCAGAATCCCATGCTTTATACAGCTCTCGCATAAATATATACAGTGAAATTGGGTAATACCCAGAGTTCCTCTAACTGACATTAAAGCAAATGGAGCATCTAATATAAAAAAGACTCCTTTATGGCATATTCTTTTATACCATAAGGAGCCTGACACTTTAATCCACTTTATCATTTTTTAAACAATTATACTTCGCAGTGATGAATTAAAACCCTATCCCTTTTATGATCCTGCACCTCTTGAGGAAAGTAACACTATCTCATCTTTAACATCTGACTGAGTTTGTTGTACAACAGGCATTCCAAGAATTGTACCTAATAGCAAAGCAGTAGTAATCATCATCATTACTTTTTTCATGATCATATGACCTCCTTTCCTATAAGCGTACAAGATTTTAAAGCCAATTCCAAGAAATAGTTACTTTCTTCATAAAGATTTAACTTCTTATAAATGGAGGCAACATCAGGAGCTAAGGCCTCTATATCAACATATGCTTTTCTTTCTTCCAAAAGTCCTAGTTCTTTCTTAATATCCTCAGAGCTTTCCTGTGGTGTTGTATAACATTTCTCAAGGATATTGAATTTTAAAATAAAGTTTGTGTTCTGCTGTTCTTTAGAAAAGGCTTTCCCCTCAGCAACCCAACTTATTGCCTGATCCAACTGATTTGATTTATAGCTTGATCTTGCAAATTCATACGCACATTGTAAGTATGAAACGGGAGCTGACTGTTTTAGATCCTCTGCGGAAATTGCTTTGTTGAAATATTCAATTGCTTCTATATGGTGGTCATCCTGAATTTTTAGAAATCCTAGATCGTAATAAGCTAACGCTAACAATCTCTTATCATTCTTTTCAATCAGTTTCTCAACACAATCCAAAAGCATTTTTTCAGCTTTGTCTAGTCTACCATCATCAATCAAATTCAGTGCCAACAACATATTACAGTTTATGGTCTGTATGCTGTAGCCTTCATGACCCTTGTAGATGTCCTTTGCTGTTTGTAGATGATGGTGAGAAAGGAGCGTGACCTTATTGAAATAGTAGAGTGTACCAATTTTATAATGAAATTCGGCCTTTTCAATTTCATCATGTACCTTGTCCAGTTGTCTCTCAGCTACTCTGAATAGGACTAGAGCTTCTGAATAGTTATTCTTTGCACTCTCATACATACCTTTAAAAAGATAAAAGTAAAACCTTAGCATGTCATCTGTTTTGACTCTTTCACTTTCTGTTATTGTTGGTTGCCCCACTAAATCTTCCATCAGTACCTTAAACCTGTAATCAAGAATATTGAAATAGAGTAAAACATCTTGATTTTCTTCCATTTCGTCTAACATATCTTGAATCTCATCCCTCAACTCTACTGCTTGTGAAACTTCCCTCTTTTTAATATGTAAATACCATTTGTTAAGAGTGTTTGCTACATCTACAGAAGCAATCAAATTCGACATTCCATTACCCCCTTGCTATCATTTCCTTTGTATAATTTTAACATGACATTTACAACATATGTAAAGACAAGGTGCTTATTTTAAAAGTTTTCGGTATCCCGCAAAATACATGAAATCCAAACCGTTAATCAAACTTTTGTTCTCATTCGCTATTTAGAAGTTTTTCAAAAATAAAGTAAAGTGTAGATTTTTGATTTACTTAAATAAAAAGAAGGACTTAGATGAACACAGGGTTATTTAAATGTTTTATTGGGAATGCGCCTAAAGAAGAACTTGATAGGATACTTCATATTTCACTATGTAAGGAGGAACCTGAATTGATTGAAGAAGCAAAAGAGCTTTGCTTTAGAGGTGTAGCAAAGTTTCTTCCGTTTAATTCTCGTTCTACTATTGGCTTTGTTAACAACATTTCAATTATTTTGATACCCTTTTATTTAGTTCCCACAAAGCTGTTTTGTTACTATCCCATTTTAAAAGAGTTACCGCTTCCTCAAAACACACCCATTTATAATCAACATGTTCTTTAGATAATTTAATATTTTTTGTAGAAACTTTAACGCCAAAAGAAAATTCTTTTATCACATAAACATCTTTTCCCCAAAGAAATTCACCAACTACATCCTCTACGGGTAGTGAAGACACAGAATCGAGTGTTATATATGGACATTCTCTTATAATACCAGCCTCTTCAAACGCTTCCCGTTTTGCTGCTTCAATAGGAGCCTCACCATCTTCCCCACCACCAGCTATTCCTTGCCAATAACCATAATCGCTTCGATGAAAAATAGCATATAGAATGGAATTTTCAGTTTCTATATAAGGAAATATCAATACTTGATACGGTGCTCTCATTGCTTAACCTCTTTTTCTTAAAATTCACCTTAAATAATACTCTCGAACTGACTAAGAATAAGTTCGCCTACATTTACTACAAGTGGATCTTCATTACTTTGTAAGAAATCGGATATTTGTTGCACCAGCTCTTTAATATTATTATTGATTGGCATATTTGGATTCAATAAGAGAATGTTAATAATCGTATCAGCTACTTGATAAAGATCATCTTCATCTTTTGTTTTTTCAATGTGATATTGCATCTTTTTAAAAAACCATTCAATTTCGTTCAAATCAACCATCGGGTAATATTGAATTTTATACAGATTACCTTCATCAAGCACGTCCAATTCAAATATAGCTTCGAGTTCTTCTTTACTTAAATGATCTTCAGAAAGTTCATATTCAGCCGCTGCTGCTTCCTCATCAACAGTATACTCAGCTGTATATAGCCCCAGCCCCTCAATGAATTCATCAAAGGAATCAGCTAACTTAAAGTCTTCTTCCATCTCAACATCAAAATAATGAATTGCAGGGTTCTCTTTCGTTTTTCGATAATCCATCGCTACCCAAGTGTGACCATCCCCGTTAATTAAGACAAGCCCTTCTGGCAGCTCCCACTCTTTTATCAAATAGGCACTATCCATAATTCCTTCACCTTCGGCGATACCCAGCAGGTGATTAAATTGAATATGATCCTCAGCCCATGAATTAGAGTGAGTGGTTGGAAAAGCATTATGAATGGTATAACCACCATTCTGCTCTAATATGAGCTTTTTATATGTATCTGGCAAAGTGACACCAAGTTTCTTTTCAGCTTTAGCTATTTCTGCTTCGTTGATCTTTTTTAACGTATAGTAACCTTCCTCGTCTATTGCCCAAAATGATTTCAAGGTGAATGCCTCCTAGTAAAATATGCACATAAGTATACCATCTTGCTGAGTATATTTAACAATTTAGGCAAAATAAAAGAAGAATATTAGTTACTTAGTCATTCACGTTGTCTATTTTTGTCGAAACGATAGTAAAAAGAAGGTACTTCATGTAAAATTTCCTTTGCACCTAAAAATCAGGAGGATCCAATATGAAGAAATTATCTATATTCATTTTTATTTGTTTAATGATGCTAACAGCTTGCAGTAGCGCAGCATCAAATGAAAAACAGCTCACGACAGCCAATATTATTGAAGCTTTTAAAAGTGCTGGGCTTGAAGCAGAAAAACCATCTGATCTTAAACAAAAAGAGTTTGGAAATATAAGAGAAGAAGGAAAAAGAATTCTCGTTCCTTCCTTAGGTGAAAATGCTGGTGGACGAATTTTTAAATTTGGAAATGAAACTGATTTACAGCAGGCGAAATCCTATTATGATGAGTTAGGCAATGCTGGATCTATGTTCTTCTCTCACACCTATTCAAAAGGAAACTTTTTATTACAAATGAACGGTGAAATGAAAGATGCTGAATTTGAAAAGTATAAGAAAGTAATGGATGAGGAAATAAAATAATTTCATATATTTTTAAAAGAAGGAAGGTCAATAAATGTCATCATTTTGGCTGCTAACAGTTATCCTTACGATTGTTATATTGGGTGTTTCTTTGATCTTTAAAAGAAAGAATGCACCTTTACAGTATGGAATACCATCAATTCTCATCTTCATCAGTATTATCTTATTATTAATCAGTTTTTTCGTAGGAAAGTGGGAAGGTTTAGGACTGGGTGCAATCAGTATATCTTTACTGATTGCATCTGTGAGCACCTTAATTATTAATAGTACCTTGAGTTATTTTAGTCATAAATAACATAGAGCCACTTCTGCATAAGAAGTGGCTCTTTCGATTATTAAAAGTGAAAATATGCATGAAAATATCACAAGACCAACTAATTAAATAAAAACCCCCTGAAGCCAATGGCTCCAAGGGGATTTCTTGATTAATACTGAGACATATACTGATCGCGTTCCCATGGGTGTACTTGGGTTCTAAACATATCCCATTCGATTTCTTTTGATTCGATGAAGTGCTCGAATAAGTGGTCGCCTAGTGCGTTGATCATGACTTCGTTTGACTTGAGCAGCTCAAGTGCTTCTGCAAGTGTTGCAGGTAAGTCAGCGATGCCGTTTTCAAGGCGCTCTTCTTTGTCCATGACATAGATGTTTCTGTCGATTGGCGCTGGTGCGTCTAGTTTGTTTTTGATTCCGTCTAGACCTGCTGCAAGTAATACACTTAGTGCAAGGTATGGGTTTGCAGATGGGTCTACACTGCGTACTTCTACACGTGTGCTAATGCCGCGTGATGCTGGAATACGAATCAATGGGCTGCGGTTTTGTGCACTCCATGCTACGTAGCAAGGTGCTTCATAGCCAGGAACAAGACGTTTGTAAGAGTTCACCGTCGGGTTTGTGACCGCTGTGAAGCTTGTTGCGTGCTTCACAATACCTGCGATAAAGTGTCTAGCTGTCTCGCTTAATTGTAAGTCTGCTTTCTCATCAAAGAATGCGTTTTTACCATTTTTAAATAATGATAGGTTACAGTGCATACCAGATCCGTTTACACCGAACAATGGTTTTGGCATGAATGTCGCATGAAGACCGTGCTTTCTAGCGATTGTTTTCACAACAAGCTTGAACGTTTGAATGTCATCACAAGAACGGATGGCGCCTGCATATTTGAAATCAATTTCATGCTGACCAGGTGCTACTTCGTGGTGAGAAGCTTCAATTTCAAAGCCCATTTCTTCAAGCTCAAGCACGATGTCACGGCGGCAGTTTTCACCTAAATCTGTTGGTGCAAGGTCAAAGTATCCACCTTTATCGTTTAGTTCGAGCGTTGGCTCGCCTTTTTCGTCTAATTTAAATAAGAAGAATTCTGGCTCAGGTCCAAGGTTGAAATCACTAAATCCTAGTTCTTCCATTTCCTTCAAGATACGCTTTAAGTTGTTACGAGGGTCTCCATCAAATGGTGTTCCGTCTGGCTTATAAATGTCACAAATAAAGCGTGCAACTTTACCTTTTTCTGCTGTCCAAGGGAAAATAACAAACGTGTTTAGATCTGGATATAGGTACATATCTGATTCTTCAATACGTACAAACCCTTCAATAGATGAACCATCAAACATACATTTGTTATCGAGAGCTTTTTCTAACTGGCTCACAGGAATCTCAACATTTTTAATTGTTCCGAGAATGTCTGTAAATTGCAGACGGATGTACTTTACGTTTTCCTCATTTACTAATTTTACGATATCTTCTCTTGTGTACTTTGCCATTTCGTAAAACTCCTCCCCTACAAAAGGTAAAATGTGTATAGCAATGCTTTTGCTAATTGGTTAACGGAAGAACCTTGACATATCCCCCTGCCTAAAGGTCGTTCCTTGTTGGAAACGTCCAGCCTGAATGAGTTCCTTCTTCAGTAGCTTCCTGAGTTCATCATCTGTCAAGTTGTGCTTCGCTGTGGTTTTCTCCTCTGTCTTTGTTTCAGACGATGGATTTTCTGCCTCAGCTTTGGCAAAAAGTTTTTTGATTCCTGCCATGTTTACACCTTGTTCGATGAGGTTTTTGATTTCTAGTAATTTATCAACATCATGGAAAGAAAATAATCGGCGATTCCCATCACTTCTAGCTGGAAATACTAAACCATTTTCCTCATAATAGCGAATTTGTCTTGCAGATAATTCTGTTAGCTGCATGACAATCCCAATTGGGAATAAAGGCATTGAGCGGCGAATGTTATCACTCATCTCAACTGTCTCCTCCTCTTTGCTTAAATTTATTATATGTCATGTTATATTATGTGTCAACGAAATGTTAGGAATATTAACATGGATTTTTTTATCGAGCAGGCACTTCAATAAAACCTTGCTCTAGTAAGGCATCTACAGCACTGCAAATGGCATTTTTCACATGGGCGTACGTGAGACCGCCCTGAACATAGGCTGTGTAAGGCGGTCTAATCGGACCATCAGCTGATAATTCAATGCTGGCTCCTTGGACAAATGTGCCCGCTGCCATAATCACATCGTCCTCGTATCCAGGCATATAGCTCGCATAAGGTGTGACATGACTGTTAATCGGTGATGCATATTGAATGGCCTGACAAAATGCAATCATTTTTTTAGGGTCTCCAAATTCTACAGATTGAATCAAGTCGGTTCTTTTCGCATTCCACGACGGGTTTGTTTGGAACCCGAGTTTTTCAAGAAAACGCGCTGTAAACACGGCACCTTTTAAACTTTGTGCAACAACATGCGGTGCTAAGAAAAATCCTTGATACATTTCCTGAAGCGCATACAGCGATGCACCCGCTTCACTGCCGATGCCTGGAGATGTCATTCGATAAGAGCAAGTCTCTACCCATTTTTCTTTTCCGACGATGTAGCCGCCAGTTTTGGCAAGGCCGCCGCCTGGGTTTTTAATGAGAGAACCTGCCATAAGGTCTGCGCCCACATGACACGGCTCTTGTAATTCAGTAAATTCACCATAACAGTTGTCAACAAACACAATGATGTCCTCATTGATGTCTTTCACAAATGAAATCATTTGTTCAATTTCTTCTATTGTAAAGGATGGTCTTGACGCATAACCTTTAGAACGCTGAATCCCGATGACTTTTGTTTTTGGGGAAATAGATTCTTTGACTTTGTCGAAATCGACAGATCCATCTTGACGCAAATCAATCGCTTTGTAATCGATCTGAAAATCTTTTAATGAGCCTGTCCCTTCTTTGCCGCGAATCCCGACAATCTCTTCTAGGGTATCGTAAGGTTTCCCCGTCATGTAGATCAATTCATCACCAGGTCTTAGCACACCAAATAAGGCGATGGAAATGGCATGTGTTCCAGAAATGATCTGCGGGCGTACAAGACCGCTTTCCCCTCCAAATACATCCGCATAGATCTTTTCTAACGTGTCTCTTCCCATATCATCGTATCCATAACCAGTTGTCGGGTTAAAATGAGAGTCGCTGACTTTATGTTTCCGGTAGCTTTCAAGAACCCGCCACTCATTTTGTTCACTCTTTCGATCAATTTGCTGATGTATTTGTGAAATGTCTTGTTCTGCTTCTGCTGCTATTTTTTCTAAAATGGTGCCATGTTTTAAAGTGTGAAACATCGTCATTTAATTCCTTTCCTACAACATATACTTCTTGATTTGTCCTAATATGGTTTGCTCCTCACCACTAAATCCAGTGATGTCATAAAGCTCTGCTTCCTTTTGAAATTCCAGTGATTCCACCAAGGTTTCTGACTTTAAGGCAGATATGAGTTTCCCTTCATATGCCGGAATCCTTACATGATATGGCTTTAAAAAATCTTTTTTCAGTTCAGCCATGATATCCGCTTTTAACCGCTTCACATCTTCCTCGCGCCTAGCACTGATTAAAATGTGGCGCTGCTTTGAGGAAGGGATAAAATCCGGCCGGATTTGGTCTTTTTTGTTATAGACTGTCAGCATCGGAATACGGTCAGCTTCTAATTCTTCTAAAAGCTTATGAACCGTTCGTTCATGCCCTTCATAATCCTCATTTGAAGAATCGATCACATGAAGCAAATAGTCTGCTTCTTTTACTTCTTCAAGAGTGGAACGAAATGCTGCAATCAGTGTGGTTGGAAGGTCTTGAATAAAACCAACTGTATCGGAAATCAGTACACTGTAGCCAGATTCAAGTGTCATTTTACGCGTCATTGGGTCAAGTGTGGCAAACAGCAAATCTTCTTCATGGCTATCCGCTTCTGTTAACTGGTTAAACAATGTTGATTTCCCGGCATTTGTATACCCGACAATAGCGATTTGGAATACGCCATTTTTCTTCCGTCGTTCCCGGTATCTCGTGCGATGTTCTTTGACTGCAGACAGTTGTCCGTGAATTTCGTGTATGCGGTTTCGAATATGACGTCTGTCTGTTTCAAGTTTTGTTTCACCTGGACCTCTTGCGCCAATTCCGCCGCCTTGTCTTGAAAGGCTGATCCCTTGTCCACTCAGTCTCGGCAAGGCATACTGAAGCTGGGCAAGCTCTATTTGCAGCTTCCCCTCTCTTGTACGGGCTCTTTTGGCAAAGATGTCTAGAATCAATTGCGTACGGTCAATGATTTTCACATCTAAGGCAGTCGCCAAAGCTTTTAACTGGCTAGGCGAAAGCTCGTCGTTAAAAATAATAACGTCACAGTCTAACTCGTCGCAAAGCACTTCAAGCTCTTCCACTTTCCCTTTCCCGATGTAAGTCGCGCTGTCTTGTCTATTTCTTTTTTGCGTCATGATGCTGACAGCTTCACCGCCAGCTGTTTTGGTTAAGGAAGCTAATTCTTCCATAGAATATTGAAAGCGTTCATCCGTTATATGCGGCAGTTGACAGCCGACAAGGATCGCTTTTTCGATCATTTCATGTTCATTCAACGTCAGTTGTTTCCTTTCTGTACTTAAGTTTCAGTAGTACCATCATACCAAACACACCACACGTATACCACCATTCGGAAGGTTTAATTTCTTGTCTCTTTACAAAAAGGATACGCCATTTCAAGAAGGCGTATCCTCTTTCATTTGCAGATCATGGCTTTTAATCGTAAGTAAATCTTTTTTATCATAATGATCCACAAGAAGCAGCCTCATCGCCTGAGTTCGAATCGCTTTTTCAATGGTGTTTCGCACAAAACGGCCGTTGCTGAATTTGGCAGGACTCGTTGTGCTCTTGATGTGCATTAAATAGTCTCGCAATTTCCATTCTGCCTCTTGGGTAAAGACATATTCCCGATCGGCCATCATTCGTTTTGCAATATCCATCAGCTGATCGACCGTATAATCAGGGAAGTTGATATTAATCGGAAATCTCGATTGCAGACCAGGATTTAGAGAAAGAAAATGATCCATTTCCTTGGAGTATCCAGCTAAGATGAGGATGAATTCATGCTGCTTATCCTCCATATGTTTTACAAGGGTATCAATGGCTTCTTTCCCGAAATCCTTCTCGCCTCCGCGGGCAAGAGAATAGGCTTCATCGATGAACAAAATGCCGCCTAGTGATTTTTTAATCAAATCTCTTGTTTTTTGAGCTGTATGTCCAATGTACTCTCCAACCAGATCTCCTCGTTCTGCTTCAATTAAATGCCCCTTTGAAAGAACATTCATTTCAAAGAAAAGCTTCCCGACAAGCCGTGCAACCGTTGTTTTCCCTGTGCCGGGATTTCCTTTAAACATCATATGAAGCGCTTGTTTTCCTACCTTTAATCCTTGTTCTTGTCTTTTTTGATTCACAAAAATCCAAGCATAAATTTCTTTTATGTTTCGTTTCATTTCATCCATCCCGACAAGGCTGTTCATTTCTCGTTCTATTTCTCGTAAGATGCTGTGTTTGGCCTCATTTTTTTGCAAGGCCTCTAAGTATTCTGCCTCTGAATCTGCATCAACCAATACTTGCTTCTGTCCATTAAGTATAATGTTGATTTGGCCGTTATTTTTATATGTGACAGCTCGCTCCAACGTATTCACCTCTCGCTCTTCTCTCTTTAATCTATTCGGGTGGAGCTGTAATCGTGACAATCGCCCGCACTAGCATCGGTTTACTGTCAAAATGACCCGAGATACCGGTTTTTGTAGGGGATTGTGCGGTTTCCCAGGAAATGATGTGCTATTTCCATTGTATTCATCCATTTCGGGCGGACAAACCAACAATTTGTTTTTTCTTAGAAAAATGGCGCTTTTTCATCACAAATTGTGCAGAAAAGAGTCTCGATGATTTCCGCATTTTGTACAGGCAATTTTTCTATTTCCTCATAAAATAAAGACGAGGTGATGAATAGATGGTGAAAATTTTTATTGATCCTGGCCACGGAGGAACAGATTCTGGAGCTGCTGCTAATGGACTTTTGGAGAAAAATATCACACTGCAAATTGCGCTTTTTCTGAGAGATATGTTGATTAGTGAATATGATGGGGTTTCCGTCCGCTTAAGTCGTTCAATTGACCAATCCGTCACGTTATCCCAGCGTACGAATGCGGCAAACAGCTGGGGAGCTGACTATTTCGTGTCTATTCATATTAATGCTGGCGGAGGCACAGGTTTTGAAAGTTATGTGTACCCTGGCGTTTCAGCACCAACCACCACGTATCGCAATGCCCTTCATGATGAGATTGTCCGCTCCGTTGATTTTGCCGACCGCGGCAAGAAAACGGCGAACTTCCACGTTCTGCGGGAAACTTCTATGTCTGCCATTTTAACTGAAAACGGTTTCATTGATACGGTAGCTGATGCAAATAAGCTCCGTAACGCTACTTTCCTTCAAGGGATCGCTCGTGCTCATGCCACTGGATTAGAAAAAGCCCTTCAATTGAAAAAAAAAGCAAGTAACCTATATAAAGTGCAAGCAGGGGCTTTCAAGGTCAAAGCCAATGCGGATGAACTAGCAGCTACACTCAGATCCAAAGGATTTGAAGCGCTGGTCGTACTGGATAGCGGCATGTACCGAGTCCAAGCTGGCGCTTTCCGTTCAAAGCAAAATGCAGATGACCTCGTCGCTCGATTAAAGCAGGCCGGTCACGACGCATTCGTTTTTCAATAATCTAAAAAACAAACCGGCTCAAGTCATCTTTAGAGCCGGTTTGTTGTCTATCCAATTATGCTAAAATGTTCACGACAAATTGAGACCATGTTTCAAGACGATCGAAGTACTCAGGCTTTTTCAAATCTGTTACTTTCATCCATTTGCCTGAGATTTGATCTGTTTCTTTTACTTCTACATGAGCACCTGGCGATAATTCAAGGGCTGATAACAGTCCGATGTGCACACGGCCGACACTGTTGTCATCATCATTAATAAGTCCAAGGGTTTTCATCTCAAGTTTGTCTTCTTCTTGAATCGAAAGTTCCTCGTCCAGTTCACGATCGGTATTTTCTTTTAGAATTTCAGCAAATTTTTTTCCTTCAATGAAATTCATATGACCGCCAAAGCCAAGAGATAACTTATGATGTAAGCGAGTCTCTCCCCCACCTTGAAGTCTTTCATATACATACACTTCGTCCTCACGCTTAATGACAACATATGGAATTGGCTGCTTAAAGTCAGGATTTTCTTCTGCATCGCCTCTTCGCATTTGCTCGAAGTGCTCTTCAATTTCTTTCATAATGGTGTTGATTGTTTTCTCTTCACTATTCACACCATTAAACGCAAGTGTTTCGTTTTGGAACACGCGTGCGCGAGGTGCAACTAAAATGATTTCGTCCATTTTTCCCATGTTCGGTAACCTCCAGTATGTAACACATTGTTAGAAATGGCAAAAAGCCAAAACGAGTGATGCGTTTTGACTTTTACGCTTTCCTTATGATTCATCTCCAAAGAAGAAATCATCATCTTTTAACGGCTCAACTGTTGCCTTTTTGTAGCCGTTCCCTTTCATTGAGAAGAAGTCATGTGACTTTGTTTTTGTATTGAGTCCGTTCAATACAATTGGGTTGATCTCTTCTTCTTCAAAGTAAGGGGCAAATCCAAGGTTCATTAACGCTTTATTGGCATTGTAACGAATGAACTTTTTCACATCATGCGATAAATTGACTTGGTCATAAATATCCTCAGTGTAATGAAGTTCATTTTCATAAAGCTCATTAAGCAGATCGATAGAGAAATCATAAAGCTCTTTTTGCACGTCAGGTGTTTGTTTGTTGTAAATTTCTTGTGCTAACAATCCAACATACACACCGTGAATCGCTTCATCGCGCAAAATCAAGTTAATGATTTCACCACTTTGCATGAGCTTTCCTTGACCGTAGAAATATAGCGGGTAGTAAAAGCCGCTATAGAATAGGAAGCTTTCTAAATACACTGAAGCAACCATTGCTTTAAATAAGGAAATCGGGTCATCCTTTTGAATGGAACGGTACAGACCTACAATCATATCTGCTTTCTTTTGCAAGAATTTATTTTTCTTGACCCATTCAAATACTTCACTAATCGTTTCAGTCGGTGCAAGCGTCATGAAGATATTTGAGTATGATTTTGCATGCACGGCATTTTCCATCATTGCCATAAAGTTTAACACGGCTTTACGCTGATGACCGTCCACATGTTCAGCCACTATCGGCATTCCTGTATTTCCTTGTTCTGTATCAAGTAACGTCAGTCCAGCCAGTACCTTCATGTACGTATCTCGCTCTTCTTCACCTAAATATTTCCATGTTAAGAGATCCCCGTTTAAGGAAATCTCTTCTGGAAGCCAGAATTGCTTGACGTTTTGGTTGTAAAACATTTGTGTAAAATCATCTTCGTGTTTTGACCAGTTGGCTGCATCATAAATTTTTGTCACGTTAAACTCTCCTTTAATCAAACAACACAAGAAAGACAGCCTTCCTGCCCTGTATCCTTCGTTCTTGCATAATAAAGTGTCTTAATGCCTTTATGGTGTGCATAAAGATCGATGCGGTTTAAGTCACGCGTTGTCATCGTATCTTTTAGGAATAATGTAAAGCTAATTCCTTGATCGACGTGCTGCTGAATGGTTGCGATCATATCGACTACTTTAAACATGTCCATATCGTATGCTTCTTTATAGAAGAACCAGTTTTGTGCTGAAAGTCCTGGCATTGGATAATACGTTTTGCTGTTTCCGTATGTTCTTTCTTCGATACGTTCCATAATTGGCATTACAGAAGCTGTTGCCGATTGAACATACGAAATAGAACCTGTTGGCGCAATACATAATCGATAGCTATGGTACATGCCATTTTCCGCTACAAAGTCTTTGAGTGCTGCCCAATCTTCTTTTGTTGGAATGTGCATGCCTTCAAATAGCGCAGCCGCTTTTTCTGTTTTTGGAGTGAAATCATTTTCTACGTATTTATTGAAGTACTCACCTGTTGCATAACCAGAGCCCTCATAACGATGGAATGTTTCCCCTTTTTCTTTTGCAAGCTCACTTGAACGCTTAATGGAGTAATAGTTCACCATCATAAAGAACGTATTAGCGAAATCTCTTGCTTCTTCACTTTCATAAGCAATTTGGTTTTGAGCTAAATACCCATGAAGGTTCATCGCACCAAGTCCAATTGATTTCATCGCTTTGTTCGCTTTTCTAACAGCTGGTGCATTGCGGATATCTGTTGTTTCAGACACAAGTGTAAGTGAGTCCGTTGCAAGCTTGACTGTTTTTTCAATGGATTTGTTTTTCATCACGTTCATGATATTTAAAGAACCAAGGTTACAAGAAATATCAAGTCCGATCTCATCATCTTGATCATAGTCCGTGTAAGAAGAGACTTCTGAAGCTTGAAGTACTTCTGAGCAAAGGTTTGAGAATTTCACACGTGAAATATGGTTCAGAGCGTGCTCTCTATTCACATTATCTTGGAACATGATATATGGATAGCCTGATTCTGAGCGCAGAACAGCTAATTTTTCAAGAAGTTTTCTCGGATTGACTTTTTCTTTTTTGACTTTCGGGTTTTCTACAAGCTCGTCATACATTTCTTCCATATCCATCTCATCAAGATGCTGTCCATAAGCTTTATAAACTGTATGAGGATAGAATGTGTAAGCTGTTTTATCTTCTCTAGCAAGCTCGATAAATTTATCTGGAATGACGACACCGATCGAAAGTGTTTTCACACGAACATCTTCATCCGCAGAGATCTTTTTCGTATCTAAGAAATCATTAATATCTCTGTGGAAAATATTCAAGTACGCACTTCCTGAACCTTGTCTTTGTCCCATTTGATCTGCATATCGGAATGCATTATCAAGAAGTTTCATGACGCCTACGACACCTTTGGTCGCATTTTCAACATCTTTGATCGCTTCACCTTTCGCACGAAGCTTTGAAAGGTTCAAGCTGACGCCGCCGCCTAATTTAGACAGCTGCATGGAAATATCAATGGCTCTTGAGATATCGTTTAATGAGTCATTCACTTCAAGCAAGAAGCAGCTCACCAGCTCACCACGTCTTTTACGGCCTGCGTTTAAGAATGTTGGTGTACTTGGCTGATACTCTTGGTTGATCATCAGTTCCACAAACTCAAGTGCTTTCTTTTTGTCTCCGCCCGCAAAGAAAAGAGCCACAACTGAAATGCGGTCTTCATAGCGTTCAAGGATTTTCTTTTTGTCATTTGTTTTCAGTGCATAGTCATTGTAAAACTTAAACGCACTCATAAATGATGGGAATCTAAATTTCTTGGCATATGCAGCTTCAAATACTTCTTTAATATCTGACATGCTGTATTGTCTTAAAAATTCTTCCTCATAGTAGTCGTTTTCTATTAAGTAATCAATCTTCTCTTCTAGATTATGAAAGAAGACCGTGTTTTGATTAATATAATCTACGAAATAACTATGTACAGCTTCTTTGTCCTTGTCGAACTGAAACTTTCCTTCTTTTTGAATCATAATCTCGTTATTTAATTGTATCCACTTTGGAACCTGATTTTGTGACAATTCTTTCTACCTCCTGTGTAAACAATTCAACATCCCTTTTTGTTCCGCTTAGTTCAAAGGTGTGCAAAATAGGAACTTGATATTGTTTAGAAATCGTATCGGCGCTTTTGGCAAAGTTATCTCCCCACACTTTGTTCCCACTCACCGCTACGCCTAGTAAAAGGTGCGCATTTTTCTCTAAAAATGACTGAGTGGTACCAGGGACTTGTCCAAATCCTGTCGTAAAGGTGACGAGAATAAACGGCGTATCCAAAAACTCTTCTCCAGTCAATTTTCGTTTGTCTGTAAAAGGGGTCTTGTCCAAAAAGCGTTGAACATTTCCTGTTTTTGAATCAAATACGATTTGAATCAATTCCATCACGACCTAGTTTTTAGTATTGTTGATCATTCCGCTATTCACTATATATAGTATACTATGTTTTTTCAAAACACAACATATAGATGCTCGAAACGAAAAAAATCAACCAACCCGGCCGAACATTCATAGCCGAACTCGTACGTTCAAATAAATAGAGCAGAGCAGGTTCTAAAAATAGACTGCCCTACTCCCTATTCAACTGAAACCGAAATCTATCATAACACGAAAAAAAATCGCTTAGTAGACTAGACTTTTTGTTTTATTTTTTGTAGGCATCGCACTGTAAATCTTCTGACACTTCTGTTATTTCCACTTCAACACCTAATTCTTTCAGCACCGCTTCAAGCGCAGAGACGATCGAGGCTTCTCTTACTAACTCTTTCCCGTTTACAGAAACGCTTGTTCCATATTCGAAACAGGAGTCATCTTCACAAGTTTGTTCCCAATGATTAATTTTAATTTTGTGTGTCATGAACTCATCCTTTTCTGTCTAGATGTCTGATGCATGTTTATAGTGTAGCGACTTCACATTCATTTGTAAATTTACGTGCTTACTCTTCATCAAAGTCTTCACTATCACCATCATCTTCATCCCATTCATCTATGTATTTTGTCGTAATGAGCGTCAGCTCTCCTTCTTTTTCATCAAACCGGTATACATGTACTTCATCATCTTTTACAACAGCAATGTGATTATTTTTTAGCGCAACAGATGATGGTAAAAGACCATCAACATGGCTCCCATCATGCTCACCAGAATGGTTATGCCAACTTTCTTGTCTCGTTTCGATGTTCGAGATGGCGCATGCTCCAAATAAGACAACGATTCCAATCAAAAGAAGGATCACTCGAATCCTTCTCAATTCAAGCTCTGCATTTTCCATATAAATCCCCTCACCTTTTAAATGTCCAATAAGGATTTATACGCAACTTGGACAGAAAAGTTTCATGGCATGCAAAATAGCCCCTCTGCACTGACAAAAAACGTAGCGGGTTTCGGCCGGTTTATTCGCAGTTGCATGGGGCTATTGGTGAAAACGGGTGTTTATTCTAATTCAAGATTTACATTTTTTTGAGGTGCAAATGTTGAAATCGCATGTTTATAAATAAGCTGCTGCTTCCCTTCTGTCTCAAGCAGCACCGTGAAATTGTCAAATCCCTTTACTTGACCGCGAAGCTGAAAGCCATTCAGTAAAAATACTGTGACAAATGTATTGTCTTTGCGGATCTGATTCAAAAATTGGTCCTGAATATTAATCGGTTTCATGTTTCGTCCTCCTTGATTCTGATAACTACAGTTTCGCTTTAAGTCCAAGCTTTCCTGCTATATATGCGAAAATTTCCTCTTTTTTGTCCGAAAAGTGGCAAGGTGGTGTCATATCAAACCAGGTGACATCCATTTTATTACGGAACCACGTAAACTGACGCTTCGCATATCTGCGGGAATTTTGTTTTAATTGCTGGATGGCTTCATCAAGTGAGCAGTTGCCTTGAAAATAGGCATACAACTCTTTATAACCAATCGCTTGAACAGACTGACAATCTTTCAAACCAGATTGATAAAGTGCGCTCACTTCTTCAATTAAGCCTTCATCTAACATCATATCAATTCTTTGATGAATGCGCTCGTACAAAAGCTCTCGGTCCATTTTCAGCCCAATGAAGGCAGTATCATAAAGAGGAACTTCTTGATGCCCGTTTTGCATATCAGACATTTTCTGACCTGTTGTATGGATGATTTCAAGCGCCCTGATCACGCGGCGGACGTTATTCGGATGAATCGCTTTTGCAGCGTCAGGATCGGCTTCTTTTAGCTTTTCATACAGTTTGATCGGTCCATGCTGCTGCTTAAACAGCGTCATCTCTTCTCTAAAAGCAGGATCACTTTTCTCATCAGTAAACGTGTAATCATATAAAACAGACTGAATATATAGCCCAGTTCCACCAACAATCATGGGCGTATTCCCTCTCGCAGCTATCTCTTTGATTTTTAAGCGGACAAGCTGCTGAAATTCAGCTGTAGAAAACGATTCATCCGGTTGTTTAATATCGATTAAATGGTGCGGTACGCCATTCATTTCTTCAGGGGTGATTTTCGCTGTGCCAATATCCATTCCTTTATAGATCTGCATGGAATCCCCGCTGATAATTTCTCCATTAAATGCTTTCGCTATATCAATGCTCAGCTTTGTTTTTCCGACAGCCGTCGGACCTACTAATACAATCACTGGTTGTTTTTTCATAACATCACTCTCTTTTACAAACTGCCTACAGTATAGCATAACTTCTCTTTCTCTCCTATATCCTCCCGTCACCAGCCAAGCGGTTCATTCCCGACCACTTCATATGTCTTTCCTTTTAAACGGTGCTTATGCGTTGGCCTTTCTTCATCTGGACTGTAAACGACTCCCCCGTATGGAATCGGGACAGAATCGGTATAGGCAGAAAACGTGACTTCCTCAATTTCATGATAGTGCGTCCCGTCCACTCTTGGGATAGCAGGTCCAGTGACGCCATAATATCTATGAAAATGCCCTCTTTCAAATGACGTGATCCCCCGGTAATAATGAGTATGTCTGTCGGTACTGCTTCCATTCACAGGCTGAGAAATACCTTCTATTAAATGATAATGTTCTTCTGTTACATCCGTTCGCGCTTTATAAGCATGAGCATGAGGTGGACATTTAGCCCAATCAGACGGATACAGGCCCATTTTTTACATTCCTCCTTATTTTAGGCATTCACCCAAACACATGTGGGCCATTCGAATACACTGATGTCAGTTACAGTGATTTTATGTGAAAGGAGTCTTTTTTTATGAATTATTTTGACGCACCGTTTGTTCAAGATGAGATGAGAAGACCTTTTGGATTTGGACGCCCTGGATTTGGTTTTGGAAGACCTGGGTTTGGTTTTGGGCGCCCTGGTTTTGGCTATGGAAGACCTGGATTTTTTGGACCGCCATTTTTAGGTGGTTTTGCTGGAGGGCTTTTAGCTGGGTCGCTTCTTGCTCCAGGATATGGCTATGGTTATCCTTATCCACCGCCATACCCGCCTTATGGACCATACCCTTATTATTGAATATGACGATTTAGTGAAAACATCCTCTTATAAAATGAATCGATTGACACATTTGTTTTTCATAGGTTAACATTTACTTTACCGACCGTTCAGTAAAGTAGGTGTTTTTTTTATGTCTAAAACGAAAAAAGAACAAATTTTTGAGGCAGCAGCTCACACCATTCTAAAAGAAGGATTGAGTCAGCTCACCCTTCAGCAGGTGGCAGAACATGCAAATATGACCAAAGCTGGGCTACTGTATCATTTTTCGAGCAAGGAAGACCTGATCCAGCAAATGAATGAGCATGCGGTTGCCTCTTTTCGTCAGCAGCTTGACACGTATCAGGAAACATACAAAAACGAAAAGGCGCCCTATGTACGTGCCTATATATTGGCCACATTAAATGATCTTGATAGACAAAACACCACACAGCTATGTACAAGTATGCTGGCAACCATGTCATTTGATGAAGCGTTATTAAATCCTTGGCGTCATTTTTATGCGGAATTTAAAGAAAAAGCAGCCGAGGAAATCAATGACCCTGCACTTAGCCAATTGATCCGTCTTGCCTGTGATGGCATATGGTTTTCAGAAATGTTTCAGCTTGAACCATTGAATCGAGAGGAAAAAACCCTTTTACTTCATCGGATTTTACACATTTTAGAGGAGGGATGATGATGATCCTCGGATATCTTTTTTTGGCTATCGCCATTTTTTCAGAAGCGATTGGGGCAGCGATGCTGAAACTATCAAATGGTTTCACACGCTTTAAACCTAGCGCTGTCGTTGTCGCTGGCTATACACTTGCTTTTTACATGCTGTCATTGACCCTAAATATCATTCCACTTAGCATGTCTTACGCCACATGGTCTGGGGTAGGTACCGTCCTCACGGCTTTTTTTGGCGTGCTCTTTTTCAAAGAAACCTTGAACCGTCAAGCACTTATTGGAATGGCAATGCTTGTTTCAGGGGTCGTACTATTAAATATGTCTTAAAGGATGTGAAGTGATATGAAAGGAATGCTTTATTTAACAGGAGCCATTTTGACAGAGGTTTTTGGCAGTACGATGCTGAAGCTTTCGCAAGGTTTTACACAGGTGCTGCCGAGTATGGGGGTGCTGATCGGATTTGGATGCGCCTTTACCTTTCTCAGTTTGGCACTCAAAACAATTGAGCTGTCATCTGCATATGCCACTTGGTCTGGGGTCGGTACAGCACTTACTGCTCTAGTGGGCCTCGTGCTATTTAACGAAACCATTCATATGAAAGGATTCGTTGGTCTTGCACTTGTCATATGCGGCGTCATTGTCTTAAATCAATCCAAAAAACAAAAGGAAGAAAAGAAAGAACCATTCGATCAAACCGAATGGACGTCATAAAAAAAGTCATTTTCTCCATTAATCAAGAGAAAATGACTTTTTTATCTTAATAACCAGCTTTGATGGTTTCTTCTAAGGAAATATGGACATTCCCTTGCACAGCTCTAGAGATCATACATGAGCTTTCAGCTTTATGTGCAAGCTTACGAGCTCGTTCTATGTCCTGTGCTGTAGCCGACTCTTTGAGAATGATGACAGGACGATGAATGATTTTCTCATATGTAAACACACCGTTTGTCACATCGACAACTGCCTCAGAGCTCATCGATAAATCCTCTTTCTCTAATTGACTCCGCTCCATCATGGCTGCAAGTGTAATGATATAACATGTGGCCGCTGCACCTAGGAGCATCTCATCTGGATTTGTTCCAATACCCGGTCCATCCATTTCTTTTGGAATGGAAATCTCCGTCTTTAACTGTTCACATTCGATTGTCCCCACATCGTTACGCAGACCAGGCCAGCTTGCCTGAAGATGAAAATGATGACGCGCCATATCTGTCTCTCCTTTTGTTATCACTTTTTATAGTGTAACAAGAATTCACGCTGCTTGTCTTAACATGTGCACCATTTTTATGTATATTCCTCATCAAGCACTGTCCGAATCGCCCTGACATACCGGTAGAACGTCTCGTTTTTTGTGCTGGACCGCCGCCGAAAGTCAAAACTGTCAAATAAAGCTTCACGCTGACTTCTACTAATCTCTAGCTGTACACTTTGCCCTGTTTTTGTAAGATTATTAATATTATGATTGCTTGTTCCGCTCAGGGTTGCGTGTGCGACAGCCAGTTCAGCAGAAAATCCATTCCGCTCTAATGAGTTCACAATTTTCTCTGCACGATCATAGTCTGTTCCGCCAACAAGGGTGTGGTCAATTCCCGGCTCCCCTTTATAACCATGAACAGCTAAGACATAATCATGTGCTTTTGCCTGTGCGACTCCGATTGGTTCATCGAAGTTTGTACTTGTAATATGAAGTTCTGATGCATTTTCTCTCAAACCTTCAAATAAGTACGTAGAAAAATCGTTATCAAAAAAATGGACAATCTCACTAACGCCGCCTTCGATTCTCCCGCCATGAGGCGACATCACTAGAAGACGGCTGCCGGGCACTGGATTGGATGTAATTTGATAATGATCTGTTGATTCATTCTCTTCCAGTTCTTTAAAATTGCGATACATATCATTTGAACCGCTTTCGTCTTCTCCACCTGATGACACTGGCTCATCATGTTCCTGTGCTTGCATGGTATAATAGACGCCCCATCCGATGACAAGCAGGAGAAGCAAAGCAAAAAACTTCTTCATTCCCGTTCTCCTTTAACAGATTTCTAAGCCGTTTCTATGATTAATATTGAATCATCATTTCTTTTCATTTTTTCCACATTTTCTCTTCAAATTTGATCATAACACTCTAGATCATGAGATTCCTCAAAAATAAGATAATTGCATTTATATACACAGAAACGCCTCTCCTGATTGAAAACAGAGTTAGAATAGTATGACAAACAAATGAAGTTATGTTTAAAATGACCTAGTCCTACCCAGTCTGTTTTCTTTAATTCGTCTTTTTTTTATGCGAATTTGATTTTTTTATCTGGAATGAATCACATTTGTATGAGCATTGACCCTGTCTAGAACCCCCCTTTTTTCTGCAGAATCCTCTGTTTTACTGGTTCTCTAAGAAGAACTCTCCCACCTATCATCGGCAGTTTTGATATGATTTCCACCTTTTTCTATTATTTTACAAAATGTAAGCGCTTTTCTTTTTAAAGGGAATGAGTCAGCCGCCAATATGAACAAAAGAAGGGACAAGAATCCGAACAAAGATGCTGTCACGTTCATAACGTAAGAGTGTACGAGAATGGATAGCTAGAATGGAGGGCATCACATGTTTGGATTTTCCATGGTACAAATGGTCAGAACACATGCTAGTAAATTGGATCAGCCTTTAAGAGAGACCGTCCTTCACCTCTATAAGCCTTTTAAGTGGACGCCTTGTTTTCTTCATCGTTTTTTTGAAGGAAGGTTAAAGAAGAGCAAGAAGCTTCGGGTCATCATTGAATTTAAAGAAGATGCAGTCGAAGCAGGTATTCAAAGCACAAAGCAGCTAATGAAAAAAAGCAGAAAAACAAACATCAAAAAACATTTTTCACATATTAACTGCTGCGCAGCTGATCTTACCCCTGCGGCTTTAGAGGAACTCTTAGCAAATGGGGAGCATATTCGCAAAATATATTTAGACAGACAGGTACATGCACTGCTGGATGTGGCGACACAATCAAGTCATGCGGATGAAGTCGTTCGAAATGGCACAACCTTAACCGGTGAAGGCATTACGGTTGCGGTCGTTGACACAGGCGTATACCCACATGAGGACTTAGATGGAAGAATTCGCGACTTTGTAGATTTAGTCAAACAAAAAACGAAACCTTATGATGATAACGGTCATGGAACGCATTGCGCTGGGGATGTGGCTGGAGACGGAGCTGCCTCAGACGGCTTATACAAAGGACCCGCTCCAAAAGCCAATATCATTGGGGTAAAAGTGTTAAATAAACAAGGCGCTGGATCACTTTCGACTATTATAGAAGGTGTTGAGTGGTGCATACAGTTCAACGAAGACCATCCTGATGACCCAATTCACATCATCAGTATGTCACTAGGCGGCGATGCACAGCGTTATGATGACGAACAAGACGATCCGATGGTGCGCGCTGTTAATGCAGCATGGGATCAAGGGATTGTCGTATGCGTTGCTGCTGGGAACTCCGGTCCTAACAGTCAAACGATCGCAAGCCCTGCCGTGAGTCAAAAAGTCATTACAGTCGGAGCCTATGATGATCGAAATACGCCAGAATCAAGTGACGATGTCGTGGCACCATTTTCGAGCAGAGGTCCAACGGTCTACGGTGAAACAAAGCCCGACCTCCTCGCACCAGGAGTCAATATCGTCTCTCTTAGATCACCAAGATCATTCCTAGATAAACTAGATAAATCAAGTAGAGTCGATGATGATTATACGACATTATCTGGCACTTCGATGGCGACACCCATTTGTGCCGGTATCTGCGCACTATTATTAGAGCATTCACCAGATTTAACACCTGATGAAGTCAAAGCCTTATTAAAAGAAAATACAAGCAAGTGGTCTGGAGAGGACCCAATGATTTACGGAGCAGGTGCCATCGACGCAGAAAAAGCAATCCAAGAATAAATAAAAAAGCCCTTTACGTTTTTCGTAAAGGGTGTTGTTTTGTCTGTTTTTATGTGTGAAGTCTTTCTTCTACTTGAGCAGCTGACATGTTATGCTTCGTTCTCATACATCTCATCTCCTTTTTGAATGTGCGTACGCGCTTCGATCACAATTTCAAAAAAAGTGGAAGATTCCTTGTACATGTCGCGTTCCTTATAATAATTAGCCGCATCAAGTGCCAATTCCTCTAAATCAGCAAACATTTTTTTGTTTCGTAGTCCCAAAAGGGCTGATCTCAATTGTTCAGAGCTGTCTGTTTCTATATAGAGTGCCTGTAAAAATTGGAATTTCAATTGATAAATTTCATCTCCCAATATAGAGGCCTGATTCATGCCTTCCTTTATAGCCTCACTCGCTCGCTCCATATCTTCGAGTTTAAAACAAGTAAGAGCCAGTGAAAACAATGATTTGATCATCGTTGCAGCTTGATCTTTTTGATAAAGTGAAATGGCTTGTTCAAAGAAGACAGTCGCTGTATGATAGGTTCCCATACTATAATGACAAGTTCCTAAGTTATTAAGGGCCATCGCCTTAAAATAAGATGTGCATTCTTTTCTTTCCATTGCTTCACACACTTTTAAAGCTTTTTCTAAATACGGGAGCGCTTTTTGATGCTGATTTACATCAATCCAATTACCTGCCATCACAAAATCGCATTGAATGCTTCTTTTTCCATAAAGCTGATGTTTCTTATAGATGTCTCTCGCTTTTTTCGCATAATGCATAGAAAAATAGGTTTGTTTCATATGATAGTATACTTCAGCAATTTTATAATAAAATTCCGCTTTTTCGATCTCATCTGTCACTAAGATCAGCTGATGTTCCGCATGCTTATAATAGGAAATGGCTTCGATATACCGGTGCTGGGTAAATGCATACATTCCATGGAAAAAATGAAAGTAATAGCCCAATAAACCCGTCATCTCATCTTCTGCCTCTTCAATTTCTTTTGGAAAAGAGACCGCTTGAAGCGATTCATTCCCTGCATGGACTGGCGTTAAGTGCTGAAGCATCATTTGATGGCGAAAATCCATGAGAGAATAATAAAGTAATAAATCTTGATCTTCTTCCATCTCATGAATGTCTTCTTCAACAAGGCGCTTCATATCGTTTGCCTGATCAACTTCAAATTTGCAAATATGTGTGTACCATTGATTGATTTTTACACCTACTTCGGAAGATGGTATTTTGTGTGCCATCCACTTCAGCCCCATTCTATCATATCAAACTGATAACTATTATTTTACATAATTTATGATTTTAAGGCAAATTGTCATTTATTTCATATTTTATGTTGATTTTGCACATTTCTATCTTTTTTACCAAGTTTAAAGAGAGTACTTTTGCCCATCAAAACCCTTTTTCTACGAAGAAGGGTCGAATTCTCTAAGCACTTCTTTTAAACCACTGACATAGCGACTAAATGCTTTTTTCTTTCCTTTTCTCGTATCAAAGTTGTCAAAAAAGGCTTTTCTCTGCGCCGTACTAATTTCTAACTGGACACTTTCGCCACTGGCATTTTGATTATTAATGTTGTTTGGATCCGTTCCAGAGAGGCGCTCGCCTTTTTGCACGAGCTCTGCGGAGAAGCCCCGGTCTTTTAGTTCTCGCACAACCGCTTCTTGCATTTTTTCGTTTGTCCCGCCCACAAGTGTATGTCTTCTATCACTTTTATAGCCGTGGATTGATATAGAAAAGGGATATGTTTTAATCATTTGAACCAAAATCGGTTCATCGAATTTTGTACTAGTGATATGCAAGTCACGATTGTTATCTTGTTTTGTCCCTTCAAATAAATACGTAGAGTACTTCTTTTCAAATGCTTCTACAATTTCACTTGTTCCTGGTTCAATTTCGCCGCCGTGAGGAGAAAAGACAAGTAAGTCACTTCCCCCTTTTTCATGAAACTCTATCTCATAGCCGTCTCTTTCATGCCGTATAAGCTGTTTAAAACTTTCATATTGATCCCCTTTTTTTCGCTCTTTCTTATACTTTTCTACTTCTTCATGATGTTGTTTTTGCTCTTTATTTTCTTGGATAGAATGGCTGCATTTCACCATTAAAAGAGCACACAGGATGAGAAAGATGAATCCACATATGAGTAGTCTTTTCATTTCACCGCTCCTTTTCATTCTCTTCGATGTCATCTTATCGCATTATTTTACTATCAATCGCTAAAAGAATTCAAAGAATGTCCGGCTCCTTTTCATGAATCAGGAGAACTTACCTGTTTTTTTATGTTGCCCTAGGTATTTTGGGCTTCTTTAAAACGGTTCATGTGCAAGTAAAAACTAAATCCTATGACCTCATTTTAGTTTTAGTCAAAAACACCTACAAAATTGGGAATTTTCATCTTTTTTCAAATAAAAAAGCTGTAAACAAAAGGAATATCTCCTTCTGTTTACAGCCAGTCTCTGTATATCCAGCATTAAACTCTTAATTCATTCTCTAATGCTGTCAGCACTTCATCTTGCGACATGCCTTGTGCCAGTGAAATTTCGCTCACTAACATGCCCCGTGCATCTTCAAGCATCTTCTTTTCACTAGAATTTAAGGCTTTTTTCTGATTACGTCTCATCAGATCTTTGACAACGTCTGCGCCATCTTCAATCGAACCTGTTTTTAGCTTTTTCAGATTTTCATCATATCTTTGCTTCCAAGTAAGCGTGTCGTCGTTTGTTTCTTCTGCAAAATTGTTCATCACAACTTTCAGCGTAGCTTGATCAGCTACCGGACGTATACCTAGTTGATTGATTCTGCCTTTTGGGACCATCATCTGCATATTCGGCATTTGAATCAGAAAATATTCCTGCGTCTTACCTAAAATCTCTTTTTCTTCCATTCCTTCAATCACACCGGCTCCATGCATTGGATAAACAATTTTATCACCTATTTGAAACAAATCCGCCACCTCCGAAAGTATTCACAATATCATTATAACACATTTCAGCAGAGGATAAAAATTTATATTTTATCATGTTAATTTAGCACTAGTCAATTCTTTTTATTTGAGTTTTTAAAGAATTAGCCTTTTTTTACAAAAGGAGCGCCACCATCCAGTCCTCGTACACCTTTCTTGCATATACTAGCATTGAGTCACATTTAGGAGGGATGACAATGTGCAAATGCAAGAGCAAACATTCCCACTCAAAATGCTATAAAAAGCATGACGATCATCACCATATTGAGCCGTGTGAAAAAAAGATGTCTTATCATAAAAAAGATGATTGGTTTGAGAGCGATTTTTGGGATACGTCAAGAAGCTACGATCCCCATTATTTTCCTAAAAGTGTCTGTAGCAGATGTAAGAAGCGTCGCAGAAAAAGACATAGCTTCTCATTTTAGTGCTTGACGCTGCACCTGCTTTTGTTTTCCCGGCTGAAAAGCCGGTTTTTTTGTTGCATGTCGTTCTTTTCTTTCATATGGATAGGCTCATGAAACAGGTGCAGTTCATAAGATATGGCAACCTGAAAAAAAGGATGAGATACAAAATGAATAATATGAATAACCAAACCAACCATTACCATCAAGGAAATCCCTATCACACGTTTGAAAATGTGTATACAGCCAATCATGAGCATATGATCGCACCAAACATGCATGACCATATGAATATGCCAAATCATTATCATACCGGTAAAAAAGATGCTTATAGCGGACACCACCCGCATCATCATTCAGCCTATTCTCCTTTTACGAAGCAGTATGATCCCTATTCAAATGTACAGATGAACGATCACCATCACTTCGGTCACTACGGCGGTTATGGTATGGCTCCCCACCAGCCATACGGCTATCATGATATGCAAATGATGATGCCGGCAAATCATCATATGACAGGAAATGCTTACGGAATGAACCAACCAAATGCATTCCTACCCCGTTATTACTAAAAAACAAGAAAAATAAGGGTATAAAATACCATTTAATGACATATAGGAATATGGTAACCTTATAGGTAAATAATGGATGTAATCATCTATTATTTACCTATAATCAACCAAGGGGGAAGGAAGAAATGAAGAAAACATGGACAATCATTATGATGGGGATGCTGACATTGGTCATAGCACTCTCAGTACCGCTAGCCGCATCAGCTGAAGGGGCTAAAACAGAGGAAAGCAAAGCTTCAACGAATGCAAGGCCAGCTGCACTTTATGCAAAAATCACAGGAGCAAGTAAACAGGAATGGTCTTTTTCTGACATTGACCTGACTTACCGTCCAAATTCTGTTCTAAGTATTGGTGCAGTTGAATTTACTTTACCAGCAGGTTTTCAAGCCACAACAAAGGATATTATCAACGGAAAAGCTTTAAAAGACAGTTACATTTTGAACAATGGAAAAACTGTTCGCATTCCAGCTCGTTTCGATTTATTCGGAAGTTCCCAATATACATTACAACTTTCTCATAAAGTACTTCCTGCTGCAGGTACATATACGTTCCGCGCAGAAAATCGTGCGATCAGCATCGGTTCCACATTTTATGCAGAGGATACGATTGATATTAATAAACGGCCAGTTGTCGTCACACCGCCAAATCCTTGCGGATGCTAAACAAAAAAGCGCTCTTAGAGCGCTTTTTCTCATTTATCACAACTATTGCCGCTGTGCTTACTGCACTTTATATAATTGTTACACCATATCTCATGATGGACTGTCATCATTTAGTTGGCAAACCCATATATGGCGTTTTTTATTGTTATTTTTGCTCTTTTAGTTTTTTAAAAATCACAAATTGATATACGCCAAATAGTAAGGTTAGGATCATCATTGCGGTAAATAGTTGATCGACTGGAAGCAAAAAATATACGACAAAAAAAGATAAAAGCAAAACAAAGTAACCTATATTGAACGCTTTTTTGAATGTCATCATATTCCCTCCTTTTTACAATCATATCACGCTTCACCTAATCGTATAACCAAATAACAAAAACCCCTATCCATTTGAGGAAAGGGGTTATCCTTACAACATGACAGCGGATGTTTATCTTCACATCACAACAACACGAAACAGACTATCGGATTGAAAAATTAATTGGTGGGCAAACCGATTCACCCACCAGCTAAAATCCTGCTACATCACCCGTTTAAACATTTTTTCCATTTCGTATGTAGAATGATGAATCATAATCGGCCGGCCATGCGGACATGTAAATGGGTCTTGTGTTTGCCGGAGTTCATCTAATAAGGCTTTGATTTCATCGTGACGCAAATGACGATTTGCTTTAATTGAGCCTTTACAGCTCATCATAATCGCCGCTTCTTCTCTCAGTTTCTTGATATCCACACGCTTTTCATCAAGTACTTGCTGAATGATTTCTTCGATGAGTTCAGCCTCTTCTCCTTTAGGAAACCACTGCGGATGCGATCGAACGATATAGCTGCCTGATCCGAATGGCTCTAAGAAGACCCCTACTTTTGCTAAAATATCGATATGCTCTTCAATAATCAACATATCGTTTTTTGAGTAGTGAAAGGTTAATGGAACAAGCATTTCTTGCACTTCCTGTTCAATGTCTCCTACCTTTTCACGAAAGTACTCATACTTGATTCGCTCTTGGGCAGCGTGCTGATCGATGATGTAAAGACCGCGTTCATTTTGAGCCAAAATATACGTTCCGTGCATTTGTCCAATCGGATACATCACAGGGACACGTTCACTTTCAGCCTGATGCTGGGCTGCACTGTCTTCCAGTATCACTTCATCATGTTGTTCATGCGAAGCTGCAGATTCCTCTACATATACATGGTCAAACTTTTCTTCAGACGATGCTGGTAAAGTCGCTTCCGTACTTTCCGGTTCACGCATCCCGTATGTGTCGTTCTGACTAGTCTCGTATACAGCCGATGCGAGTGAGTCCGGCTCATAGGAAACAGGTGTTTCCATTCGGCTTTTCATTGTTTGTTTAGAATCAAAAGATAAGGACTGTTGCTCATTTTTCACTGCTGGCATTGGTGCTTTTTTTGGCACTGAAGCACTTGGAATAAGCTGCTGCTTTTGAAAGACGTCCTTAATCCCTTGTTTGATCAATTCATGAAGTTCCTGCTCTTTACTTAGTCTGACTTCAAGTTTAGAAGGATGTACGTTCACATCGACTAAAATGGGGTCCATCTTCATCTCAATAAATGTAATCGGATGGCGTCCGATCGGAAGCAGTGTATGGTATCCTTCATGAATGGCTTTTACCAGCGGGAAATGCTTGACGTATCTGCCATTGACAACAGAAGACATATAATTACGTGATGCCCTTGTCACTTCTGGTAAGGAAATATAGCCTTTTACTTCAAAATCAAGTGATTGTACATGTAGTGGCAGCATTTTTTTGGCCACTGCCGTTCCATAAATGGCCGCAAGCACATGCCGCACATCTCCGTTTCCATTTGTTTGAAGCAGCACTTTTCCTTGATGTCGCAAACGAATCGACACTTCTGGATGAGCAAGTGCAATTCGGTTCACAACATCAGAAATGTTGCCAAGCTCCGTATGAACAGTTTTCATGTATTTTAGACGGGCTGGCGTATTATAAAATAAATTGGTGACCACAATTTCGGTGCCGCGACGGCCAGAGGTTTTTTTCTCCGAAATGATTTTCCCGCCTTGGAGAGCTAAGTGTGTTCCAGCACCTTCACCGGTACTTGTCTTCATTTCTAAGTGAGAGACAGAGGCAATACTTGGCAGCGCCTCCCCCCTGAAACCGAGCGTCCTGACACGAAACAGATCATTTTCATCTTTGATTTTACTCGTCGCATGACGCTGAAAGGCGAGCTTACAATCTTCAGCATCGATTCCCACCCCATTATCAATAATTCTAATAGAAGAAAGTCCTGCTTCTTCTACATCGATTTCAATGACAGTACTACTAGCATCGATCGCATTTTCCACGAGCTCCTTCACAACAGAAGCCGGGCGTTCGACCACTTCACCAGCTGCAATTTTATTTGATAGGTCATCGGATAACTGAATAATCTTTGCCATTTCTTGCTCACCTCACCTTACATTATAATTTCTTTTGCAATTCATATAGCTTTGTCATCGCTTCAAGCGGTGTCATATCCATTAAATTAAATGACTTCAACTCTTCGATCACTGCTTGATCTTTGTTTTTCAGCACAGGTTTTGTTTGCGGTTTTTCTTCCACTTCAAAGAAAGAAAGCTGCTGTTTTTCCTCAGCCATTTCTTTTTTCGGAGCTTTAGAGACGCGCGGAATCACTTCATGTGATCCGCTCTCAAGCTCTGTTAAGATGGTCTGGGCTCGATCAATGATCGCATCAGGCAGTTCAGCAAGCTGCGCTACATGGATGCCGTAGCTTTTATCCGCTGCTCCTTCTTTGATTTGATGTAAGAAAACAACTGTCCCTTCATGTTCTTCTGCTCGTACGTGGACATTTTTCAGTTCGCTTAATTGGGATTCCAGTACCGTCAGTTCATGATAATGGGTAGAGAAAAGCGTTTTGGCTCCAATATGATCATGCACAAATTCAATGATAGCCTGTGCAAGAGCCATTCCATCATAAGTGCTTGTCCCGCGTCCAATTTCATCAAATAAAATCAAGCTGTTCTTTGTCGCATGCACCATCGCATTTTTTGCTTCGAGCATCTCTACCATAAAAGTACTTTGACCAGAAATCAAATCATCTGCCGCCCCAATACGTGTAAAGATTTGATCAAAAATCGGAAGGGTTGCCTTTGATGCTGGCACAAAACAGCCAATTTGCGCAAGAATCGAGATCAATGCCATTTGCCTCATATATGTGCTTTTCCCTGACATATTCGGACCAGTAATGAGCAAGGTTTGTCTCCCTTTGCCCATTTGGCAGTCATTCGGCACATACTCTTGATGATCCATCACTTTTTCAACAACAGGATGACGACCATCAATGACTTCCACTTCATCTGATGAAAATTCAGGGCGGACATAACGCCGCTTTTCACTCACAGTCGCAAAGCATTGCAGCGCATCAAGCTCACTCATTTGTTTTGCGAGCAACTGTAATCTAGGAATATAGGCTTTTACTTGTTCCCGAAGCGCAGAAAATAGTTCATATTCCAATTCACTAATATTTGATTCCGCCTCAAGAATAAGGGCTTCTTTTTCTTTCAATTCAGGTGTAATATACCGCTCTGCATTGGCAAGGGTTTGTTTTCTTTCATAACGGCCTTCTTCTAATAAATGCGTATTTGCACGGGTCACTTCGATATAGTAGCCAAACACTTTATTAAAGCCGACTTTCAACGATCGAATGCCTGTATATTCTCTTTCTTGCTGTTCAAGACGAGCAATCCAATCTTTCCCGTTCCGGCTCGCATCACGATATTCATCTAATTTTGCATTGTAGCCGTCTTTAATCAAATTGCCTTCTTTTAACGTCATCGGCGGATTCTCATAAAGAGCATCTTCTAATAAATCAAGTAAATCACCGCATGGGTCAATGTTATTTGCTCTAGATTTCGCCATATCCTCTGGGAGAGAATGGACAAGCTCTTTAATAGCCGGCACTTGCTTGAGAGATTCTTTCAATTGAATGAGATCACGGGCATTCACATTTCCAAATGCCACACGGCCTGCTAGACGTTCAAGATCATACACTTGCTTTAAACGTTCTCGCAGATCCTCTCGCTCAAAGAAATGTTCCATCAAAATTTGCACCATTTCCTGGCGTTCTTTGATTTGTGAAAGGCGGATGAGCGGACGATCGATCCATTGCTTCAGCAATCTTCCGCCCATTGCCGTTTTTGTTTCATCTAAGAGCCATAATAAAGAACCCTTCTTGCTTTTTGAACGGATGGTTTCTGTTAATTCAAGGTTTCGCTTTGAGTAAAGATCAATTTTCATCGTTTGTTCAAGCTGAAACACTTGAACTTGCTGAAGATGATCAAGACTCCTTTTTTGCGTTCTTCTTAAGTATGCATAGAGTGTTAAAAATGCTCTTTTCAGATGTTCGTCAAGATGAGCAACGAGTCGTTCAGCTTCATCTATTAATTCAGCGCTATCTTCGTATGAGATGGTCGTTTGGCAGCGTTCCTTCAAGGTTTTCACCGTTTCTTCATTAAGCTGCTTTGATACCACAATCTCTTTTGCACCGACAGAATAAATTTCAGACACAACTTCATCTAACCGTTCAATGAAAGCCGCCATGTTTTCACCTGTTGATAAATCGGAAAGCGCAAGACCGTAGCCATTTTGAAAGCTGGAAACAGATGCGATAAAGTTATTTTCGTTTTCATTCAGTCCTTTGCCATCCATGACCGTACCTGGTGTAATTAGTTGAACGACCTCTCTTTTGACCACACCTTTTGCCGTTTTAGGGTCTTCCACCTGCTCACAAATGGCGACTTTATAGCCTTTTTCAATCAGTTGTTCTATGTATGCAGACGCAGAATGATATGGAACACCACACATTGGAATCGTGCCGCCATCCCTGCTTGTTAACGTAATTTCTAATTCTTGTGCTGCTTCTTTTGCATCATCAAAAAACATTTCATAAAAATCGCCTAAGCGAAAAAATAAAAAGGCATCTTGGTAATCTGCCTTGATCTTTAAATATTGCTGTATCATGGGCGTATAACTTGCCATATTTCTAATCCCTCACTATATTACTTTCGAATTCATACCATCTTTCATTATAGCATAAAAATTCACCTTTTTTCCCTAGATCAAGGCACAAAAAAACTAGGGGGATATGCGCCCTAGTCATCAATTACTCTTCTGGATCACCCGCGAGGAATTCTGGATGAATATCTTCTAATTCCTCATCCACTTCTTCTTCCCATTCGTGATCATCTTTTTCTTTCCAGCTTGAATTGACTTCTACAACAATTTTGGTTTCCCCTACTACTTCAGCAATGAATTCACGCTCTGCTTGAACGACAATTTTATTGCCATTTGGAGAAATGGTGACTTCTAAGCAATTGGGCTGCTGTAAGACTTTCGCAATCACTTCGTGCTCATCATCAAGGAAGTTTTTATCTTTATATCTCAGTTTGATGATATCTACATATTTTACACGTTCTGTGACCACTTCGGTTTTCGTGTTGTCTGCGTAAGAATACCACACGTTAATATCAAATGTACCTTCAATCTCAACTGTTTTACCGACTTTTTCAGCATCGTACTTATGATTAATGATCCAACCGCCTAGGATGCTGGTTGGTTTTTGCGATGGAGAAATGGTGTGTGTGCTTTGGGTAAATTTCCTCCCTTTTGCAACCACCGCTTTTGTAATAATTTCTCTGTATTCAGACATTCCGGCATGCCTCCTTGTTCTTGATCGTTTTATCTTATGCTGGGCATTCGTCTAGTGTGTCACGATTTTGAGTCTCATGTTCAATTAAATTCATTTCTGTTTCAGTGTATGCATGGTCGCCCATAAACTTGCCTTGAAAATTGGAAAAGTTGGAGAGTGAGAGATTGGGGTTGACTGAAATGGTGTAATTTGATGTAATAAAGTTAGTAGCCCTTCTTTATATAGGGAGGGATTTTTGTGAAAGAGTTTCATATTATAATAAATATTTTTGGATTAAGCATTGAGTTTCAATTTAAATCTTCTAATCTGTAAAATCAATTCATTTTTAGTTTAAGACATTTTTATGGTATACAGGGGCTACTGCATCAACATTTTGTTGTTGGTGCAGTAGCAAAATACAAATTACATATATTCTATATAATATAAAAACCCCGCATCTGCGGGGTTTTCTCATTTAATGGAGCAACTTGGGGATGAGTTTTTCACTTTTGAACCGGTTTCTCCTAATAAGAGGTCACCGCCGGTTGAAAGTATGATTTCATCCGTTACTTGATTAGAAATTGTGTGCGCTACAAGCTGAAGCAGGGAATTAACCTCTGTTTGTGATTCTTTGAATTCTTGAATCACTGGGATCTCATCCAGTTCTTCTTGCAGGGCATCAATTTTTTCTTCCACTTGTTTTAAGGCTTCATGTTTGCCATAATGCTTTAAATTCACAGCTTGCTTTTGAAGTGCCTTAATTTGATTAATGATCGCTGCAATTTTTGTGTTTTCATTGATTTGCGCTTCTGCTTTTTTGAAGAAATCAACTTCTTCTGTTTCAGAAATCATTTTCGCGAGCTCTCTTGCGCGCTCGACAATCTCTTTCTTTGAATAAAGCGTCATTTTAATTCACCTCGATAGCTTCTCCAACCATTTCTCCGTCAAGAGACCAAGTTTTGGCTTGTGTGATTTTCACTTTGACGATGTTGCCAATCGCTTCTTTTGGTGCTTTAAAATTCACAAGCTTGCTTTTACTTGTATATCCGGCTAGGATCTCAGGGTTGTTTTTACTTTCACCCTCAACTAATACTTCGACAGTCTGCCCTTCATATTCCTTCATTTTTTTCGCAGAAATTTCATTTACGAGTGCATTCAGGCGCTGCAGACGTTCTTTTTTTACACGCATTGGCACGTTGTCTTTCATATTGGCTGCTGGTGTTCCTTCTCTTGGAGAGTAAATGAACGTATAAGCCGCATCAAACTCAACCTCACGATAGAGGGAAAGCGTCTCTTCAAACTGCTCATCTGTTTCATTTGGGAACCCAACGATAATGTCCGTTGTTAATGAAGCATTTGGCATTGCCTCTTTGATTTTGCGCACTAGGTCAAGGTAACGTTCACGATCGTATTTTCTTGCCATGAGTTTCAGCACAGAAGAACTTCCTGATTGAACCGGCAAATGAATATGGTCGAGAAGGTTACCGCCTTTGGCAAGCACTTCAATTAAGTGATCATCAAAGTCACGCGGGTGGCTTGTTGTAAAACGGATACGTGGAATATCGATTTTACGCAGCTCATCCATTAGGTGACCAAGGCCATATTCCATGTCTTCAAAATCTTTTCCATACGCATTCACGTTTTGACCAAGAAGGGTAATTTCTTTATATCCTTCTGCTGCTAAGCGTCTGACCTCTTGAATAATTTCATCCGGACGGCGGCTTCTTTCCTTCCCGCGCGTGTAAGGGACGATACAGTATGTACAGAATTTATCACAACCGTACATGATATTCACCCAGCCCTTAATTTTTCCTTGGCGGGCTCTCGGAAGATTTTCAATCACATCGCCTTCTTTAGACCAAACCTCAATGACCATTTCTTTTGAAAGGTAGCATTCAGATAATAGCTCTGGCAGGCGGTGAATGTTGTGGGTACCGAAAATCAAGTCAACAAATGGGTGTTTCTTTAAAATACGGTTAACGACAGATTCTTCTTGCGACATGCATCCGCAGACGCCTAAGATTAAATCTGGCTTTTCACGCTTTAATGCTTTTAAATGACCAAGCTCTCCAAACACTTTGTTTTCTGCATTCTCACGAATGGCACAAGTGTTTAATAAGATGACATTCGCATCTTCAGTCGAATTTGTTGGTTCATAACCAAGCGCCATAAAAATACCAGCCATCACTTCTGTGTCATGCTCATTCATTTGACAGCCATATGTGCGAATATAAAACTTGCGGCCGTTCCCTAACCCTTGAAACCGCTCGTCAATTTGAAATTGATTGTATTCGACTTCTTCTTTACCCCGTTTTTTTGCATCTTTTAAGGAAGGCGGAATGTACACAGCTTCAAAATATTGGCTGTAGTCCTTCTCGGATTTTTTGTCCGATGAACTTACTTGTCCGCTCGCTTTTCTCTGCTCTTCATTCATGAATTTGTACTCCTTTCAAACCAAGCTCCACCCTACAGTATAGACTATTTTGTCGTGAATTGAAAATAAATTCATATGTGTTTTTTCTATGAAAAATGTCTATTCATCTGGACAGTCATCAATACTCTTGATCAAAAGAAAAGAGAGCCTCAGCTCTCTCAATCAAGTATATTCAGTTTTTTTGCTTCTTCTTCGATGATTGTCAGTGCACGGTCAAGCTCTTCTTTTGTGTGCTCAGCTGTGATGATGGCTCTAATTCTCGCTTTTCCTTTCGCTACAGTTGGAAAAGCAATGCCTTGAGCGAAAACGCCGCGCTCGATTAATGCTTTTGAAAACCGGAAAGTGAGTGCCTCGTCTCCAATCATCATTGGAATAATAGGCGTTTCTGTTGGTGCCACCTCAAATCCAAGACCGATGACTTTTTCTTTAAAATAGGCAGCGTTCTCCCAAAGAGTTTCAATGCGCTCCGGTTCGTCTAACAGCACTTCAATGGCTTCTTCACAGGCTCTTGTGACAGCCGGCGGATGTGAGGTGCTGAATAAAAACGGTCTTGCTTTATGCTTTAAATAGTCGATTAAAACGGCAGAACCAGCGACGTAACCGCCTAGCACACCAACTGCCTTACTAAGTGTGCCAACCTGAATATGCACTCTGCCGTCAAGTTGAAAATGATTCACTGTTCCGCGCCCATTTTCACCAAGTACTCCAGACGCATGGGCATCGTCTACCATCACAAAGGCATCATATGCTTCTGCAAGTCTTACAATCTCAGGAAGGGGTGCAATATCTCCATCCATTGAGAACACACCATCTGTCACGATAAGACGGACGCGGTAATTCATCGATTTCTTTAAAATTTTCTCAAGCTCTTCCATATTAGAATGAGCATATACTTTTTTATCTGCCTTTGTTAAGCGAATCCCATCGATGATTGAGGCATGGTTCAGCTCATCTGAAATGACAATATCATCTTTTGTGAGAATACTGGATAAGACTCCTTGGTTGGTCGTAAAGCCTGATTGGAATACAAGGGCTGCCTCTGTCTTTTTAAAAGCAGCGAGCTTTTTTTCAAGCCGTTCATGCATTGTCATCGTTCCAGCAATGGTTCGTACAGATCCTGTTCCAGCACCGAATTCATCAATCGCCTCTTTTGCCGCTTTCATCAGCCTTGGATGTGAGGTGAGACCTAAGTAGTTATTTGAAGAGAGTTGTATGACGGATTGTTCATTTAATGTCACCGTGGAAGATTGTTTGGAATCGATTTCTTTCAGTGTTTGATGTGTGCCTTGCTGCTTCATTGTGTCCAATTCATCTTTTAAATACGTAAATTCTTTCATCATTTCGTCCCCCTTTGATATGATGGCATGATCAGTACGACCTTCCCGCACGTACCATTTCTCATGAGTTCAAATCCCTTTTCATAATCTTCAAATGGCAGCGTATGGGTGACAACCGGCTGTACATCAATGGTATTCGTTTTTAAAAGTTCGGATACTTGACGCCACGTCTCAAACATTTTTCTCCCCGTGATCCCTTGCACGGTTAGTCCCCTAAAAACAATTTGATTCGTAATGTCAATGGTTACCGGCCGCTCTGGCAAACTTAGTATATTCACTTTCCCTCCATTTGCACAAGCTTCGAGTGCTTGATTAATCGCAACGGGATGTCCTGACATCTCACACATCACGTCTGCCCC
Organism: Bacillus sp. 22446; assembly: GCF_052044955.1. NCBI lineage: Bacteria > Bacillati > Bacillota > Bacilli > Caryophanales > Bacillaceae > Bacillus > Bacillus sp. 22446. The sequence continues at coordinate 428,312 of NZ_JBQEOD010000002.1, read as the reverse complement.
TTCCATCCGCGTGAGCTGCTTAATCATGGCAACAGGATCATCTTTTCCGATATCCACGATATAATCTGCACCCATTTTACGGGCAAGATCCAGTCTGTATTCATTTTTATCAACAGCGAACACTTGGACAGCCCCGGAGGCTTTTGCAACCGCAATCGCCATTAAACCAATGGGACCGCAGCCAAAAATCGCCACTGACTTTCCGGAAACAGGTGTATGCAGAACTGTATGAACAGCATTTCCAAGCGGTTCTTGAATAGATGCAAGTTCCACTGGCATTTGAGCTGGATTATGCCACACATTTTGTTCTGGTACTTTGACATATTCAGCAAAACAGCCATCAATGTCTACCCCTAAAATTTTCGTTTCGCTGCACAAATGCTGCTGACCCGTTAAACACATATAACACTGATTACAGACAATATGCGTCTCAGCCGATACAAAATCCCCTACTTTTGCTCGTGAGACTTGGTTCCCCGTTTTGACAACTTCCCCTGTGAATTCATGACCAAAAATGTACGGTGCTTTGACTCTCCCCTTCGCCCAATCATCCCAATTATAAATATGCACATCCGTTCCGCATATCGAAGTAGCCTTTACTTGGATGAGCACTTCATGATCACTTATTTCTGGAATCGGCATTTCCATCATCGTCGCTCCGTAAGCGCTTTCTTTTTTAACAATCGCTTTCATCGTTCCACACATGACGTACAACCCCTTTGTTAAAAAACTTCTCCCAATCCGATCTTATCATGTCTTATTTTAGACGTAAATACCACTGTCTTTCAGGAGAAGACAAATGAACACTCCACATATTTTTTTAGATATTTTTCTAAAAAAAAAGCAAATCTCCTTTTATTCGGAGATTTGCTTTTAAGTTGTCAGCGTTTTTTTGAAACGGCTACATATAAAGCCGGCACAATCAGTAGTGTCAGAATCGTTGAGAAAAAGACACCTGATACGATGCAGATCGCTAGCGGCTTAAAGAGTGGGTCATTACTTAAAGCAACGGGCATAAGAGCGACAAGTGCTGTAAATGCTGTCAGCAAAATAGGTCTAATCCTTGCCCTCCCCGCTTCAATCACAGCTGTTCGTTGATCGAGACCTTGCTTGCGCCTCTGTTCAATAAATTCAAACAAAACGACCGCATTTCGGACAACAATACCTGCCAATGAGACAATCCCCATTGTGGCCATAAAGCTAAACGGCGTTTGAGTGACAAATAGTCCAATAATGGCTCCGGATATCGCTAAGTAAACCGTTCCAAGAACTAAAAGCGGAAGCATGAGTGAATTGAACTGGAAAGCGATGGTCACATAAATGAGCAGCAGGACTACCCCAAATAAGAGACTAATTTCAATAAAGAATTGGGTTTGATCTTCATTTTCTCCGCCCTGAGAAATGGTCAAATTCTTCGCTGCATCGCTTTCCCCAACTTCATTTACAACTTCTGTCATATCGTCTTTAAACGTATCTGATGTACCAGGATATGCCTTTAACGTGATCGTCGGCATCCCGTTTTCATGCGGAATGCTTTCATACTGCTCTGTTTCTTTTTCCTTTACATATCGGCTAAGCGGCTCAAGTTGAGGCATTCCCCCCTCATTTGTACTCACAGGCACCTTGATGTCTTTTAGCTTCAGTCCGTTTTGATGTGTGCTCATGTCTTGTTTCACTACGAGGTCGATGTCATCTGTTCCTTGTTTAAAGGTGCCTAATGGAATTCCTTCTGTGACTAGGCCAAGCTGTCTGCTGACAAACTGAGCAGTGAGCCCATCCTCTGCCATTCGGTCACGATTCAATTCAAATGAGATGGTTTTCACCGGTTGATTGACATCGTCTGTGATCAGGCTCGCTCCACTTTCTTTCATTTCTTTTGTGAGCTTCTCTTTCACATCCACGAGCTTTGAAAATTGTTCTCCTGCAATGGTTACGGTCACAGGCGCACCAGTTGGCGGACCTTGAACAATGGTTTTCATAAAGATATCAGGATCTTTAAATTTCTTTCGCAATGGCTCTGTCATACGATCGATCAATGCTTTACTTGTCATCTGCTCATTATCTACTCTGACAACAACCTGACCCGTATGATCACTTGCGTTTGAGATACTTTCATTAAACAAGTTCGGCACACCGCCGCCTGCAAAAATGGCCGTCTCTTCAATGCCTTTTTGCTGTTTGATCTCTTGTTCTATTTTCTCTAATGTGTCATTCGTTTTATCTAAGGTTGTTTCACTTGGAAGTGTCACAGTGACAACAACTTCTTTCTTATTCGCCGCAGGGAAAAACTCAAATGGTGTGGCGAAAATAAGCAAAAAGGCAAGTGTGGCTACGAGCAAACCACTTAATCCAATGAGAAGTGGCCGCTTCACGATGTTTGTCAGTACTCGATCTGCATAAAAATCGGCTAACCTTTTTAATGGTTTGCCTAAAAAGCCCGGTTCTTTTTGAATCTTCTTGTTCTTTCTTTTTCGGTTTGCTGTATATTGATACACTGGCACAAGTGTCAATGAAATGACCATTGACGCAAGTACAGTTGTGACTAGAACAGACGGTAACGCTCGAATAAATGAACCGTTCGCACCAGAAAGGAAAACAAGCGGCAAGAAGGCAAAGACAACAGCCAGTGTTGACGTTAAAATAGATCCAGCCACTTCTTTTACACCTGCAATTGTTCCTTTAAGCGGACTTTCGTATTTTTTCATCTGCCTCAAAATATTATCGTTGACGACAATGGCGTCATCTACAAGTATCCCTAGCGCAATGATAAAGCCAATAATTGAAATTTGATTAAGGTCCACTTGTAAAAACGGCAGCGGGATGGTTCCGATCGTTATGGATAGCGGAATCGCAAGTGAAACGATAAACGCACCACCAATGGTTAGACCAAGTGTGGTGACGATAATGACGGCGATGATGGCCACGATCGCTTCTTTGATTAAATCGTTAAAAATGGAATCCACTTCACTTTTTTGTGAATAGTAGTCTATCCAATCCACACCATTTGGCAGCTCTTTCTCTTTTTCAATGACCGCACTGACTTTGTCATACATTTTAGGAATATCCAGTCCCGGCTTGATATTGACTGTAAATGAATAGGCTGGCTTTCCGTTATATGAAACGATATCACTTTTCTCTTTTTCTACTTCTTTTAAACGACCAAGCTCACCGATTGTAACAGGCTTGCGGCTCGTTTTTGAGAAAATCTCAATCTTTTTGATTTGATCTAAACGATCATAGGCATCAATGGACAGCTTGACCTTTTCTCCAGCTGCCTGGACGTCACCTAGAGGGGATGTGTCAAATTCTTGATTGATGGCATTTGTGACATCGGTCACGTTTAACCCGTTATCCTCCAGTTTACTTGAATCCAAGTTCAATATTGCTTGTTTGTCATTGAATCCTTTGATGACAACTCCATCAACACCTTTGATGTCCTCCACTTTTTCTTTTAACGCACGCAGCGATTTCTGACTTTTTGCTAAATCAGATGAGTTACTTGCTACAATCATATAAGAACCAACTGGCACATTGCCAAACTCATCCTTTACATCTGGCTCCATCACACCATCTGGAAAAGAAGAGGCGGCATTTGAGGTTTCACTCTTGATTTGACTTGCCACCTTTTGAAAATCGGCTTGATCATCAATTTCAAGCACAATATTTGAGAAACCAATAGCAGAAACAGAGCTTGTCTTCTCTACACCATTGATATCAGAAATGGCCGACTCGAGCTTATTGGTGACATCACTTTCTACCTGTTTTGCATCAGCACCAGGGAAAACAGTCGAAATGGTTACAATATTTGCTTGAAACTCTGGCAGTTCTCGTTTAGGAAGCTGTGTAAACAAATAACCTCCAGCAATGAGAACGATAAAAAATAAAATAAAAACAAGCTTTCCCCTTTTTAAAAAAGCTTCGATCATTATTTCACCTACTTAAATATTTATTTTTGATGAAGTATTTTCAACTTAATCTTAATTTATCATCATGGTGAAAAAATGCAAGCTCTAATATGTCATTTTCTATCTATTTTGTGAAAGAAATATGTTATATGAGAAATGTATAGCGGTAAACAAAAACAACCTGCTTACATGATGTAAGCAGGTTGAAAATAATAAAATTAGAATTATCGTGGTTCAACAATCAGTTTGATTGCTGTTCTTTCTTCTCCATCGATAAGAATGTCAGTAAAGGCTGGAATGCATATCAAATCCACTCCGCTAGGCGCAACAAATCCCCTTGCAATGGCGACAGCCTTGACCGCCTGATTCAGTGCTCCAGCGCCGATAGCCTGTATTTCCGCTGCACCGCGTTCACGTAAAACGCCGGCTAATGCTCCTGCTACTGAATTTGGATTTGACTTTGCTGAAACTTTTAAAATTTCCATTTTTGCTCCCCCTTAAATTTACAATGGATAAGTGAGTGTTCATTAGAACAATCTTTGTTAGATGTTGCTATTTTTTTGAAAATCCATCCCCAAAATGTTTTTCAAAAATAGCAGGCTACCTACCATTTTTACTATATTCACGATAGAGGGCGCATATTCCTTCTTTCTGATTAATATTTTTCTGAAATAAATATGTGAATATTTATTCAAAGAAAATATGGTCATCATTTATCAAAATTCGATCAATTTTGACAGCTTTTTTCGACGATTCGTCAATTTCTACGATCACTGCACTTAATGTCGTGCGGCCTTCTGCAATTTCAAAACGGACAGGGAGGCTCGTTTTAAATCGTTTAATAATCGTTTCCCGATCAACACCTAAAATACCGTCATAAGGACCAGTCATGCCAACATCCGAAATATAAGCAGTTCCTTTTGGCAAGACGCGGTTATCTGCTGTTTGAACATGTGTATGTGTTCCAACGACACATGATGCACGGCCATCTGTATACCAACCCATTGCTTGCTTTTCACTTGTGGCTTCACCATGAAAATCAATAAAAATAAACGGTGTACGTTTTGAAGCTTCTGCTATGAGCTCATCTACTTTTTGAAATGGGCAGTCAATCGGAGGTAAAAATGTGCGGCCTTGCAAGTTGATGACAGCTAGTTCTTTACCTTGTTTTTTAATAAAAGTAAGCCCTTTCCCTGGTGTACCTTGCGGGAAGTTTGCCGGACGAACAATATGGGGTGCATCATCGATGAAATCGAAAATGTCTCTTTTATCCCATGTGTGGTTCCCCATCGTGAGCACATCAGCCCCAGCTTGAAGCAGCTCGTGATAGATTTTTTCAGTAAGACCTTTCCCATGAGCCGCATTTTCTCCATTGACAATCGTAAAGTGTGGCTGATATTTTTTCTTTAGCTTTGGCAAGTATTCTTTCAGTGTATCTCTGCCAGGTGAACCAACGATATCTCCAACAAATAATATTTTCATACGTTTTGAACCCTTTCTCTTATAAAATGATCTTCTTATCAGTGTTGCATATTTACACAAAAAAATAAAGCGGCGCTAAGCGCACCGCTCTATTTTGCATACTCTACTGCGCGAGTTTCTCGAATAACTGTCACTTTAATGTGACCAGGGTAATCGAGCTCGTCCTCAATCCGCTTACGAATATCCCTTGCTAGACGGTGAGCTTCAAGATCATTAATTGAATCTGGCTTCACCATAATACGCACTTCACGTCCAGCTTGTATCGCAAACGATTTTTCAACACCTTCATAAGATTCAGAGATGTCTTCTAATTTCTCAAGTCTCCGAATGTAATTTTCAAGCGTCTCACTTCTTGCACCAGGGCGTGCTGCAGATAATGCATCGGCTGCCGCAACAAGAACAGCGATAATAGATGTCGGTTCTTGGTCACCATGGTGAGATGCAATACTGTTGATGACAACAGGATGCTCTTTATATTTCGTCGCAAGCTCAACGCCAATTTCCACGTGGCTTCCTTCTACTTCATGATCAATGGCTTTTCCAATGTCATGCAGAAGACCTGCTCGTTTTGCAAGCTTTGCATCTTCTCCAAGCTCTGAAGCCATGAGACCTGCAAGATGTGCAACCTCAATTGAATGCTTCAGGACATTTTGTCCATAACTAGTACGGAATTTTAAGCGACCGAGAATTTTGATGAGATCCGGATGCAAACCGTGAACTCCGACTTCAAATGTCGTTTGCTCACCCATCTCGCGGATATAATCATCGACTTCACGGCGTGATTTTTCCACCATTTCTTCAATTCGTGCAGGATGAATACGTCCATCCTGGACTAGCTTGTCCAGAGCTATCCTCGCTGTTTCACGTCTTATCGGATCAAAGCCCGATAAGATGACAGCTTCAGGTGTATCATCAATGATCAGGTCAATACCTGTTAACGTTTCTAACGTACGGATATTTCGTCCTTCACGTCCGATAATACGACCTTTCATCTCATCATTTGGAAGATTGACTACAGATACTGTTGTTTCAGCTACATGATCAGCTGCACAACGCTGTAACGCAAGTGAAAGAATGTTTTTCGCTTTTTTATCAGCCTCTTCTTTCGCCCGGTTTTCAGATTCTTTCGTCATGACTGCAATGTCGTGGGAAAGCTCATTTTCAACTTGATCCAGAATGATTTGTTTCGCTTCATCTCGAGTTAGACTAGAAATACGCTCCAACTCAGCTTTCTGCAAACGAATCATATCATCCACTTTGCTTTCCATCTCTTCAATATGTTGTTGTCGTTCATTCAGAGAATGATCTCTCTTCTCCAACAGGGACTCCCGTTTATCTAAAGATTCGTCCTTGCGATCAAGGTTTTCCTCTTTTTGAAGTAAACGGTTTTCTTGTCTTTGAAGCTCATTACGTCTTTCACGAACTTCTTGCTCCGCCTCTACACGAAACGAATGAATTTCATCTTTCGCTTCTAAGAGCGCTTCTTTCTTCAATGCTTCCGCATCACGCTTTGCATCCTCAACAATTTGTTCGGCCATGTTTCTTGCGCCGGATATTTTTGCTTCTGCAATGGTTTTACGAACAAAGTAGCCAACAACTAAACAGATTAGGCTCAGCAAAATGGAGATGATCGTAAACATCGTAGGCGACATATTTTCACCTCCTCTTGCTATGAACTTGGTTTTACAAATAAAGTGTCGGCATGTACATTGTTTTGTGTCTCAACATACAGGGCCTTCACAGGGAATGAGATCCTCACTGCCCTTGTCAAGTTTAAATTAGTTATCAATCATGTTAAGAAAAACAAGTGATACATTCCCATTGTAATTGTGTCGGAAATACTTGTCAAGCTAGTCAGACTAAGGCGTAAGTCGTTATTTCAAGCAAAGACAGAACTTTTGACCCGCTAGCTGTTATGTAATTGTAAAAAAAAGACGCTTTTCAGCGTCTTTTTAGTCATTCAATTCCAATTCTTCTTGTCCTTCTTCGTCAGTTGATTTCACTCCGTTTGTATCCAAACCGTAGTGCTCCCTGATCTGCTCTTGAATCATAAGAAGAATGTCTTTATTCTCTTTTAGGAATTGCTTCGCATTTTCACGTCCTTGTCCAAGACGTTCCTCTTGATAAGAATACCAAGCCCCGCTCTTTTGTACGATATCTAGTTCGCTTCCAAGGTCGATGATTTCTCCCTCTTTCGAGATCCCTTCACCGTACATAATGTCTACTTCGGCAATACGGAATGGCGGTGCCACTTTGTTTTTCACAACTTTAATTCTCGTTTTGTTCCCCATAATGTCGTTCCCTTGTTTCAACTGTTCAGCACGGCGTACTTCTAAACGAACAGATGAATAGAACTTAAGTGCACGTCCACCAGGCGTTGTTTCAGGATTACCAAACATAACCCCTACTTTTTCACGAATTTGGTTAATAAAGATCGCAATTGTTTTTGATTTGTTGATAGCACCAGATAGTTTACGAAGTGCTTGAGACATCAAACGTGCTTGAAGACCAACGTGTGAATCTCCCATGTCTCCTTCGATCTCTGCTTTTGGTACAAGAGCAGCTACTGAGTCAATGACAACAATATCAACTGCACCACTACGAACAAGTGCTTCTGCAATTTCAAGTGCTTGTTCTCCTGTATCCGGCTGAGAAAGTAACAACTCATCAATGTTGACACCTAATTTTTGAGCATAAACTGGATCTAGCGCATGCTCCGCATCGATAAATGCAGCTTGTCCCCCCTGCTGCTGAACCTCAGCAATCGCATGAAGTGCTACTGTCGTTTTACCAGAACTCTCTGGACCATATACTTCAATAATACGACCGCGAGGGTACCCACCTATTCCAAGCGCAGTATCAAGTGCTAACGAACCACTAGGTACTGTTGAAATACGTGTATCTGTTTGCTCTCCTAGTTTCATAATAGAGCCTTTACCAAACTGTTTTTCTATTTGTTTAAGAGCCATATCTAAGGCTGCTTGACGATCACTCATTCTATTGTTTCCTCCTTTATCAATTCCACTATCTATACTATACCTTGTTTTACGTCATTTGCCAAGAAAAAAACGAACACATATTCGATTTTTTCTTGGCAGATTATTTAAGAAAAGAGCTGTTTCTATTAGAAAAAACGCTCTTTTATAAAGGAGTAAACCTCATAAAAAACAAAATTAACTTTCTTTTAATAATTTGAGAAGGTGGTGCAAACCATATTTCACAGCACGCTTGCGAATGCCTGATCGACTGCCAGTAAACATCCATTCAAACACGTCTGTCTGATCTTTTGTCGATAGCCCGATAAATACTTTTCCAACCGGCTGTCCTTCGTGTGGTTCAGGACCTGCCACACCTGTAAAGCTAATACCGATATCGCTTCCCGTCAGTTTTCTAACGCCTTCTGCGAGCTCTAACGCACACTCTTTGCTAACAGCACCATGAGAAGACAATGTTTCTTCACGGCAGCCCAGCACTTGCTGCTTGACTTGATTTGTGTAACAAACCACACTGCCGTTTAAAATGGATGATGCCCCTTCGAGATCTGTCAGCCACTCTGAAAACATACCACCAGTCAGGCTTTCAGCCGCTGCTACTGTTTTCCCGTGTTCATGCAAGGCCTTTGAAGCTTCAAAGGCCAGAGATGTATCACCATATCCGTAGAAGTACTCGCCGACCCGTTCTAAAATTTGTGCTTCTGTTTCTTTTAACAGACGCTCTGTTTCTTTTTCATCCTCATGCTTGGCTGTCAGCCTTAGCGTCACTTCCCCGTCAGCTGCAAGCGGTGCAATCGTTGGATTGGTCTGTGCATCAATTAAATCTTCAAGATCTGTTTCCAGTTGAGATTCACCGATGCCAAAGAAACGCAAGACAACAGACACGATTTTTTCCTTTAGGCCGAGTTTTTCAGAAATAAGCGGCTTCGCTTCGTTTTCAAACATCGGGTGCAATTCACTTGGCGGTCCAGGGAGCAGAATGTAAAACGTATCTCCCTCTTGTATAAACATACCAGGTGCCATTCCGAAACGGTTTACGAGCACATCAGATCCCTCTAGAACGAGCGCCTGTTTACGGTTGTTCGGCGACATATCACGTCCGGTTTTACGGAAGTACTCTTGAATAGACTCAAATGCTTCTTCATTTAGCACAAGCTCTTTACCGAGCGTATTTGCAATGGTTTCTTTTGTTAAATCATCTTTCGTTGGTCCAAGACCCCCTGAGAAGATAATAAAATTCGATCTTTCCTGAGCCACTTGAATGGCCCTTTTTAAACGCTCTGGATTGTCACCAACTGCTGTGTGGTAATAAACATTCACACCAATTTCAGCTAGTTGTTTGCTGATGAATTGTGCATTCGTATTCGTAATTTGCCCTAGCAAAAGTTCGGAACCGACTGCAATAATTTCTGCTTTTCTCTCTGACTTCAAAGCGTACACGTCCTTTTTAGTTAGAATTCTTTAAGGCTTCCCAGTTTTTCGCAAAGTAATCCCAGCCTGAGACAACAGTGAAGAACACCGCTACCCACATGGCAAGATCACCAAATGGGAATGATACAAGTTCAAACGGCAGGTTATGCAAAAGAAGTGCCGAAATCGCAATGATTTGCGCCCACGTCTTCACTTTTCCAAGCATATTGGCTGCGACCACTTCACCGCCTCCAGCTAAGACAAGCCTTAGGCCTGTTACAGCAAATTCACGGCTAATGATCACAATTGCCATCCATGCCGGTGTGAGATTGTATTGAACAAGTATAATTAAAGCCGCTGAAACAAGCAATTTATCTGCAAGCGGATCTAAAAATTTACCAAAGTTTGTAACTAAATTGAGCTTACGTGCATAGTAACCATCAATCCAGTCGGTTGTCGAAGCGACAATAAACAAGATCGCTCCAACAAGGTGAGTGACTTCGATGCTGACGTCACCAAAGCGCGCAACACCCCAATCTAATGGAGCAAGCATAATCAACATAAACACAGGAATCAAGGCGATCCTAGAAAGAGTAATTTTATTCGGTAAGTTAAACATGAATTCTAATCCTCCAATAAGGCATTTTTTTATGTATATAATAGTAGGAACAAAAGAAAAGTCATCTACTTGCTTAAGATGACTTTTCCTTTCCTTTATTCACAATCACAATGTTTTGTGTCATGGTGTTTTTAGGGTCTAATTCGTACTTCAGCGTTTCGTCATTGACTTTAATATCGATTCCCGATGCATTTCCTAAGCGAATATCGACTTGGGAAAGATCAGTCAAGTCTGTTTTAAACGATTCGCCATCTTTCAATTCACCCATCTTCAGCACTTTTCCAGATTCGTCTCTCACACGAAGCCATGAAGCTTGTGAGGCAGAAATGGTTAGCTCCATCTCTTCTGCACCTGATACTTCATACGTTGTCGTAGAACCCTCTGTATTCGTCGCCTTCAAAGAAACATCTTCATCGTCTTTAGATGAATCCTTTGAGGAATCGTCTTTTTCAGATGATTTTTCTTGATCATCTGACGAAGCTTTTTCCTTTTTCTTTTGATCCTTTGCAAGCGATGAATCCTTAGACACTTCGTATTTTGATTCTGATTGCTGAGGAGCCGCCTGATTATTTTTTTGTCCGCTATCATGATTAACCGCTTGAACGATCACATAAATGATAGCGATCACCACAAGGATCCCTCCAATGATTAAAATCGTCGGAAGCAGCTCCAGTACCTTTGAGGCAGGCTTTGGCAGCTCTCTTTGCGGTTTAATATTTGATAATTTATCAGACACTTCATCGTTATACGTACTTGGTACATCTTTACGAAACTCTTCGAACAATTGTTCAGGATTCAGTCCAACGGCTTCGGCATATTGTTTAATAAACGCTCTGACGTAAAATTTACCTGGAATGATATCATAGTTTCCTTGTTCTATTGCTAGCAAATAGCGCTTTTGGATTTTGGTAGCCGCCATCAAATCCTCCAGCGACATCCCTTTTTCCTCTCTGGCCTCAACGAGCCGTTTTCCCAATTCAGTCAAAACAAACACCTACCATTACCATATTAAAAATCGAAGCCAGAAAAACCAGAATGATCAAACACTTGTGGTTCTTCAGCGTGCTCGTATGTAATTTCTTCGTCTGCACTATTACGCAATTCAATGATGTAGTCGAAATCATCCATTGTATATTCTGAATTTTGAATAAAGATATCTGGATGCTCTACCACCTTTGTAGCAGGCAGTCTCATAATTTCTCTTAAAAGCTGCAAGTGCTTTTCAGAACCTCTTCTTGTCGACACAATCCCATCAATAATAAAGACGTTATCTGGGCTGTATTCATCTGCAATCAGCTGACTGCGAATGGTCTGTTTCAAAAGAGTCGACGATACAAACAGCCATCTCTTACTTGCACATACACTTGAAGCAACAATTGATTCTGTTTTTCCAACCCGCGGCATTCCACGAATTCCAATCAATTTATGTCCTTCTTTTTTAAATAATTCAGCCATAAAATCAACAAGAAGACCAAGCTCGTCCCTTTCAAAACGGAACGTCTTTTTGTCATCCGCATCACGCTGAATGTATCTTCCATGACGAACAGCTAAACGGTCACGAAGTTTTGGCTGTCTTAGTTTCGTTACTTTTATCGTTTCCATTGTATTTAAAATTGATTCAAGCCGCTTAATTTGTTCTGTGTGGTCACAGCGAAGAAGCATGCCGCGTCTTGATACATCAACACCATTAATTGTCACAATATTAATTGAAAGCATCCCCATTAAAGAAGAAATGTCTCCTAAAAGTCCGGGACGGTTCACCTGTATCTCATATTCAAAATACCATTCGAGCTTTGCCAAATGATATTACCCCCTTCATTGTGGCAAATTTTTACCTTCCTTTATCATAAAGCATTTTCACATTTTTAGAAAGCACAATGTTGTGAAACAGTTAAAATAAAAAGAGAGGCACAAACGACCCCTCTTTTTGTTTAGTGCGAGCTATTATTTTCAACCAGTTTGACCATCATATTGGCAATTGCGCGCTGCTCATCTTCTGATGCGACGCTCCAAAGGTCAGCAAGTACTCTTTCTTGCTCATTCTTTGCTTCAACTTCATTAGCCAGGTATCCGCCAATTTCATACGCAAGGTTATTGATAGTATCATCTTTTAAGCCTTTATCCTGCGCATGATTTAAACGGTCTCCTAAAAAGTTTTTCCAATGGTCCCAGTTCTCAAGTACTGACATGTCGATTCCTCCATTCGAAAAGATGAATTACAGCCATAGCTTTTGTCATGGAGTGACGAATTATACACGTTTTTTAACAGTACCAGCCGCCATTGACGGATAAAATTTGACCTGTGATATAACTTGACTGCTTGGAGGCAAGAAACCAAATGGCATCGGCTATCTCTTCAGGTGCGGCAAGACGGCCGAGCGGAATCTCCTCTTCCATCATCGCAAGGTCTTCTTGTGTGAAGCTTTTCATCATATCAGTTTGAACAGCACCTGGTGAGACTGCATTTGCTCTAATTCCACTTGGGGCAAGCTCTTTGGCAAGCCCTTTAATGAAAGCATTTTGAGCACCCTTGACCATACTATACAGTACTTCACACGAGGCACCCGTTTCCCCCCATATCGAGCTAACTGCAATAATATGACCTGACTTTTTTTGGATCATGGCAGGCAAAATAGATTGGGTAAGCTCATATGGACTTGTCACATGAAGCTGCACCATGCTGGCTAAAATTTCTTTTTCAGTATCTGTCACTAAACCAACATGACTCTTTCCGCTATTTAAAACAAGAATATCTGGATCAAGCGGCAGGCGGCTGACAAGCTCTGCTGCTCCGCCTGTTTTCGCTAAATCAGCTTGAACGACGTGCGTTTCTACTTGATATGTTTCTTTGAGATCAGCGGAAAGACGACTAGCCGCTTGTTCATTTTGATGATAATGGAGCATCAGATGGCAGCCTTCTTGGGCAAGCTTTTTGGCTGTCGCCTGCCCAATTCCGCCACTGGCACCAGTAATCAGTGCCCAACGACTCATACTTTGTTCCTACTTTCTTTATGGAATCCTTATTCTTTTCGTTTAAATGGGAACCAATTCGCTGATCCGAACAATTTGACCATCACAGGTACGAACAATGGTAGCACAACGAGTGCATACAATAAAAGCCCTGTGAGAACAAGTGTTGCAATCTGTAAGAGTGACAATACACCTGATGGCAGCATCGCTGCAAATGTTCCTGCCAAAATGACGGCAGCAGACATAATAACAGATCCCATATTTTTCATTGATTCAGTCATGGCAAACTGAATGTCTTTCGTTTTGTATTCATTGAACCGTTCCATTAAGAAAATCGAATAATCGACTCCTAGTGCCATTAAGATGACAAAGCCAAAGAATGGAACAGCCCAGTTGATGCCCGGATATCCGAAGAAATGGGTGAAAATAAATTCTGTTACACCAATGGCGGTAAAGTACGTTAAAATCAGCGATCCAACTAAGTAAAGCGGCATCACGAGAGAACGGAAGAGAATCACTAGTATTAAGAAAATACCGATCATCATGTAAAAAACCGTCTTATTGAAGTCTTGGTCTGACAACTGTTTTAAATCAGCGTTCATACTTGAAACACCAGATACGCCAAATGAAACATCTTTTAAGTTTGTTTCAGGAAGTGCACGTTTGACGGAAGCCTCTACTTGTTTAATCGTTTTCATTGCGTCGTTTCCATATGGATTGTCTTCTAAGATGACGTCAACCTTTGTCATCTTGCGGTCATCAGACATATAGGAATCGAACACTTGCTTGAATGCTTTATTTTTTAGGACATCTTTTGGAATAAACCAACCGGCCATGTCTTGATCTGGTGCGTTTTTCAGTTCATCTAAGTAGTCTCCTGCACCCATTAAGCCGTTTGAAATTTTCTCAAGTCCGTCGACACTTTTGTTTAGACCATCCGTCAGCTTGGTCAGATCGTCACCAAAGCCGCCAATTTTTTCTTTCATTTGTTTTTGACCATTAATGATGTCGCCGGCTCCATTTGCAAGTTTAGGCATACTATCAGCTAACTGCCCTTGGCCTTTAGACGTTTGATCTAGCCCGTTTTCAATGGCTTCTAAGCCAGCAATCAGCTCATCAATTTGATTTGTAAACACTTTTTGCTGCTCTGAAGCTTTTGCGATAAAAGCATCTGCTGCTTCAAGCTGTTTTTTTGCTTCTTTTGCTTGTTTTGCATAGCTGTCAGCCTGTTTGGCTCCTTCTTGCAAGGTAGTAGAAAGTTCGTTATATGAAGCCTTGATGGCTTGATATGATTGATTTTCTTTCACTTGCGGAATTTGCTCTTCAAGTGTACTGAACTGTTTATTCGCTTGACTGATCAAAGCTTTCACATCCGCTGCGGCAGAGGATGACGTATCGACTTGTGCCAATGCGGCTTTTAATTCTTTGGAAATGCTTTTATACAGTGCCACTTGCTGATTCACTTGTGCGACTTGATCTGTTAATTCCTTTTTCGCACCCTTTATTCTTTCTTTAATTTCAGAAACACCTTTTTTGTTTTGATCGATATAGGTTTGCAGATCTCTCATCGATTTTTCGACGTTTTGAATACCTGATTTTACGGATTCGGTTCCAGAAATCAATTTGTTAATGCCTTTTCCAGATGCTTTAATTTGTGGTGTTTGATCCTCGATGGATTTACTCATGGTTGTAAGAGCATCTTGGATCTTTTTCAACCCTTCGTTACTTTTATCAAGTCCGCTATTTAGCTCTTTGGCTTGAGATTTCACGTACAGATCATTCAGTCCTTTTCCAACAGGGCGTGTCGCACTTCTCACTTTACTCACGCCATCTGTTTGTTCAATCGCACGACTGAGTTTTTCAACAGCAATTAGACCTTCGTTATTGTCTAAAAGATCGGATGATTTCACGACAACGGTTGCTGGAAGGGCTTCACCTGGTCCAAATTTGTCAGAGATCGTATTAAATGCATTGACGGATTCGTATTTATTGCCGATTTCGTCTAGGTTGTTATATGAAAGTGTTCCTTTATACATAAGAATCGCTGGAAGGGTAATAATTGCAACGATTAGCAAGCTGAGAAGTGGTTTCTTAAATGAAAAACGGCCGGCTGTTTCCCACATTTTCGATTGCGGGTGGGCAATATCGCCTTTGATCGGCCAAAATAACACTTTTCCTAAAACCGCCATAAAGAATGGAACGACAGTGAGCAGTGCCACAATTAACACGGCGACACCAACCGCCACGGCGACAGCTGATTTATACAGTTGGAATTCAGCTAAACCGATACATGTAAAACCAATGAGGACAGCAATTCCGCTGAATAAAACGGTTTTACCTGCCGTCTTATATGTTGTAATAATCGCCTCAATCTTATCTTTTCCGTGAGATAGTTCTTCTTTAAACCGGCTTAGCAACAGGATGCAGTAGTCGGTTCCAATCCCAAACATGATGGCGACCATAAAAATTTGGGTAAAGGTCGAGAGCGGAAAATCAACATACTTTACTAGGTAAGCCACAATGGATTGACTGACCAAATAGGAAAGCGCCACGGCCACTAAAGGAACGAACGGTGCCACTGCGGATCTAAAGACAAGCACAAGAACAATTAAAATAAACCCTATTGTAATGAATTCTGTTTTTTTCAGACCTTCTTGTGAGCTTGTGATGACATCATCGTCAATTAGCGGCTGCCCTGTCATTTCAAATTTCAGGTTCAGGCTCTTAAGCTTTTCATTGACTCTTTCTTTAAAATCGGATGCTTTGATTTTGTTCGAGTCGTATGTAACTGGAACAAGAAGTGTTGTTTGATCTTTAGAGAGCATCTGTTTTTTGATATCTTTGTTTGCATCAAAATAAGAAGTGATGTCTTCAACATGGAGATCTTGATCCTTTTCTAAAATCTCCATCGCTTTCTTTAAAGAGGCTTCTCTTTCTTTGACGATATCCTTTCCTTGAAAGACAATGACGATCGATTTTTCCGTATCCCCATTTTCAGACATGTTCTTTAATAATTGATCGGCGTAGGAAGAGGGATAACCATCTGGAACAGAAATCTGCCCTTTTTCTTTTGTTAATTGCGCCATATTAGGAGCGGTGATTAATAATACAGCCGCTAGTACGACCCAAAGGATCGTGATCAGCCATCTACCCTTTATGATTGCTCTCATTACTATGTTGTGCCTCCTCTTCGATGATAATTTGATAAATCTTTTCATATGTTTGAATAAATGATTCGATTTCTTTTTCATCAAATTTTTCTAAATATGACCGAACAAGATCCTGAAGCTGCTTTTCCATTCGGCTGACCACTTCTTTTCCTTCGGGTGTCACATAAAGATGAACGTTTCTTCGATCAGCTTGATCATGCTCTCGATAAATATAATCTTTATTAAAAAGACGATTGGTCATGGATGTCACAGCACTTTTGTTGACATTACATTCGATGGCAAGGTCTGTTGATGTACATCCTGGGTGTAAATTGATGTATCGAAGCGAGTAATATTGATCAAGTGTCAGTTCTTTATCGAGCTTTTCCGTGATCATACTCGATACTTTTTTTTCCATCATGAGATAGACGTCCGCATATCTCTGGATGAGCTGGGCAATTTTATTTTGTACCATATGCTGCTCCTTTAGTTTGATTGTTTAACTATTAAAGAGTTTAACTAAATCCCCAAACAATTGTCAATCAATATCTTCGCATATAAAGCGATTTCTTTAGCTGGACACAAAAAAGACAAACTCTTATACGTTGAGTTTGTCTTTTTTTCATTTATTTTGCTTTCGGTACGACTTTAAAAACTGACATTCGTTCTTCATCAATTTCTTCGTCTAAGATTTGCTGAATATCTGTTAATTGGATTTGCTCCAGTACTGGCACGACATCAAATAAGCTCATTTCTAAGAATGCGTATCGAGTGAATTGATTGGCGATGTACTCCGGGGAGTTCATCGCTTTTAAAAAGCTGCCAATTTTTTTCTTGCGAGCAAGTTCAATCTTTTCTTCTGTGATCAGGCTTTTTGCTTGAAGAAGCGTTTCTTTTAATTCATCTGCGAGTTGATCAGGGTCATTTGTGTCTCCGCCAACTGAAGTAAAGCCAAAACCGCCTTCTTCCGTATAATCGTAACTGAATGTCTCATCAATCAAGCCTTTTTCATACATACGCTCATATTGCAGAGAACTTTTACCAAACAATGTCTCTAAAATAAGATTCATGCCAAGTTCATGTTTTAACAGTTCATTGCCTTTTTTATGAGGATTCTTTGTTTTTAATCCAAACATACATTTTGAGCCTTGTACGTTCATTGGAAGTTCATATTCTTTTCGGTACACACCTTCAGGCTCATTGATGTCTTTTCGTTTGATCTCTGGCTGGTCTGTAAATGGCTTTTTCGCCTGATTCGCTCGAACTTGATCTAATATTTGCTTCGGATCAACGGGACCGACAACAAATAGAAGCATATTGCTTGGGTGATAGAACGTTTCATAGCATTCATACAAATGATCTTTTGTAATCGGAGCGATGCTTTCTACTGTTCCAGCTATATCAATTCTCACAGGATGCTCTTGATATAGATTTTCAATCAAACCGAAGAATAAACGCCAGTCGGGATTGTCATCATACATGTTAATCTCTTGACCAATGATGCCCTTTTCTTTTTCGACCGTTTTTTCAGTAAAATAAGGTTCTTGCACAAAATCAATGAGTGTCTCAAGGTTTTGTTCGACATTTGAGGTGCTTGAGAATAAGTAAGCTGTTCTCGTAAATGTCGTAAAAGCATTTGCGGATGCTCCTTGTTTACTAAATGTATGAAACACATCTCCATCTTCTTTTTCAAACAGCTTGTGCTCTAAGAAATGGGCAATTCCATCAGGCACTCGGATCATGTCTTCTTTGCCAAGAGGCACAAATTCATTGTCGACAGAGCCGTATTTTGTTGTAAAGGTTGCATAGGTTTTGTTAAACCCTTGCTTTGGCAGTACATAGACGTCAAGTCCGCTCTCCATTTTTTCGTGATAGACCGTTTCTTGCAGCTGGTCGAATTGAATTGTTTTCACTGTCATGAAGCACCCTCCGTTCCTTTAAGAAAATAGGTCGTATCCCATTCGATTTTTTGACCCACTTTGATGATGTCCTCTTTTGTCACTCTGTCTAACGCTTCTAAAAAGGAATCGAGGCTCTCCCCTGTTGGCACGACGGCATGCTGATATAAGTATTCCGCTGTTCCATAAGACGTATCAATGGTTTCGAGCAGCTGATTTTTGACGACAGCCTTTGTCTGTTCAATTGCTTCATCAGAAAAATCGCCTTTTTGCATGGCATCAAATTGTTCTTTGATAATGTCTACTGCCTGCTGATAGTTGCCGACTTCAATTCCTGACATGACCATCATCAAACCTTTAAAGCTCTCAAGTCTAGAAACAGCATAGTACGCAAGACTTGCTTTTTCCCGCACATTGATAAATAGCTTTGAATGAGAGAAGCCGCCGAATATGCCATTAAACAAATGCAGCGCCGGATAATCTTCATCTGCTATCGTTGTATGTGTGCGAAAGCCAATGTTCAGCTTTCCTTGTTTTACGTCCTCTTCATCAATGACTTCTTTTGGCTCTATTTGTGATCTTGATGATTCGGTATTTTGTTTGACTGGCTCTCTTTCACTTGTTTTAAAGTATTGCGAGACCATTCGATTGATGTCTTGTTCATCAACGTCTCCCACAACATAGAGATCTAGCTGGTTGGACTTAAGTGCACGTTCGTATGCTTTAAAGAGCGCTTCTGCCGTAATCGCTTCGACGTCTTCCATTTCACCATTGACGTGCAGTGCATATGGCTCACCTTTACACATTTCCTGCACAAGTCTTAAGTTTGAATAGCGCATTTTGTCATCATAAACGGCTTGAATGCGCTGTTTCAATGTTCGTTTTTCTTGCTCAACGTACAATTCATGAAATACTCCGTTTTCCACGTACGGGTGGAATAAAAGTTCAGAAAGTAAGGCAATCCCTTTTTCTAGTAAAGGGGTTTGATCCTTTAAATATTTTTCATTCGCCATTTCTAGACGGAAGGTAATGATGTGATTTTCACCTTTTTTCGCCATGTCTGCGGAAACGGTCGCCCCATAGAGCTCGTCGAAATAAGCACGAAGCTCTCCCGTTTTCGGCATTTTTTCTGTTCCTCTTAAAAGCACATGCGGGAAAAGGGAACGCATGGTGACGTCATCTTTGGATAAAGGCGCAAGCATTTTAAAAAGGATCGTCACGGTTTTAAATTTTTCTGTTTTGACAATATGAGTATGAAGACCAGGTGTATCAAATGTCTTCTCTTGTAAGTACGTCATGAGAAACCTCCTTTGTTCATCCTATTTATTATGTATTAGAACATAGCTGATATATACGTGAAACAGCCATTTAATAGTCATTATATCAATCAGAGGAAAGGATAGGAAATAAAAACGCCTCTGCTAAAAGCAGAGACGCAGGTTGTTATTTCATTCTAAACGGCCACCAATTCCATTTTCCAAAGATGCGAACCATGACCGGGATAAAGAGTGGTAGAACAACAAAAGCATATAATAAAAGTCCAATGAGTACGACCGTTGCAATTTCAACTAATGATAATACACCCGATGGCAGCATCGCAGCAAAAGTACCCGCTAAAATAGCAACTGCTGAAATAATGACGGACCCCATATTTCTCATCGCTGATATCATGGATGCTTGAACATGCTCTCCCTTCCATTCATTAAAGCGATCCATCAGGAAGATCGAATAATCAATGCCAAGGGTCACAAGGATCACAAAGCTGAAAAATGGAACAGCCCAGCTGACACCATCGTAGCCAAAGAATGTTTTGAAAATCCATTCTGTTAAGCCAATGGATGTAAAATACGTTAATATGAGTGAAAGTGTTAAGTATATCGGCATGACGATTGACCTTAGTAATAAAACTAAAATAATAAAGATACCAATTAACATGAAAATAACCGTTCTGATAAAGTCACCGTCTGACGTTTCTTTTAAGTCAACATTTAAACTGGAGATACCAGATACACCGTAATTGGCATTTTTCAAACCACTTACAGGTAAATATTGATCAAGGGTTTCTTCGATTTTTGCTACACCTTTCATTGCTTCATTGCTGTATGGATTTACATTTAAAATTACTTCAAAGGTTGTTAATTTGCGATCTGGGGACATATACGTATTAAATATTTTCTTAAACTCATGGCGTTTCAATACTTCTTCTGGTATAAACCAGCCCGTTACTTCTTCATCTGGTGCTTCCTGAAGCTGTTTTAAGTAGCTGTCTGCCTCGGTAAAGCCGCTTTTTACTTGCTCAAGTCCGGAAATACTTTCATCTAATCCATCTGTTAATAGTGATAGTTTAGATGATAGCTGGTTAAACCCTTTTTTCACGGCTTTTTGGCCATCTGTCAGCTGATCTGCGCCATCTTCAATTTTAGGCATTTCTTTGATGAGCTGTTTTTGGCCTTTATTCGTTTCATCAAGACCATCATAAATTTGATCTAGACCTGTCATCAGCGCCTTTACTTGTTGTTTGATTTCTTTTTGCTTGCTTGAGAACGTTTGAATGACTTGATCTGCTTTCTTGATCTTTTGTTTAAAGGCAGATGCTTCCTCTTCATAGACACTCATTTGCTCTCCAGCTTGATCGAGCATTCCTTTTGTGTCTTTGAATACTTTTTTGATTTCTTTATATTCATTCATGTCTTTGATTTCTGGAAGCCGGTTTTCAAGCCCTTCAAATGATACGTTTTCATAGGATTGTTTCACTTTTTTAATCGTTGTCATCAGTTGCTCATTTGATGTTGCGTGACCTTCCAGTGTGCTTACGACTCGTTCAAGATCTTGAATCATGGTTTCACTTCTGCGGTATTCTTGCTCTAATTCTTTTTTCGCTTGTTTGATTTCAGTGCGAATGGTTCCTACGCCCTCTTTACTGCGCCTCACACCATCCTCTAAAGAAATGAGTGATTTCCTCACTTCTCCGATACCGCCTTTGATAGCTTTTGTCCCATCAATCAATTGATCAATCCCTTTAGCGGATTCTTCAATTTTTGGTTTTTGTTTGAGAAGTGCTAAGTTTGTTTCGGTCAAGCCATCTGTAATTTTCCCGATGCCCTCGTGACCTTTCCCAAGCTCTCCTCCTAGCTCTTTCGCTTGAGAGGTAACGTAGAGCTGACTTAACCCATCTCCAACTGGGCGAGTGACACTGCGAACTGCTTTCACTTCCTCAATGTCATTTAACTTACGGGTCAGTTTTTCAATCATGACGATCTTTTCTTGATTATCGAGCTCATTGTCACTTTCGACAAGCACATTCAGCGGCAGCGCTTCACCAAAGCCAAATTGCTCAGATATCGTATTAAATGCAGACACTGACTCATACTTTGTCCCAATCTCATTTAAACTATTATAAGAAAGAGTGCCGTCATACATCAGAATCGGAGGAACAGTGATGAGTGCAACTACACCTAAGCTGATGAGCGGTCTTTTAAATGAAAAGCGTCCAGCCCATTCCCAAATCTTACTTTGTGGATGACGAATGTTTTCTCTTTTAGACGGCCAAAAAAGGGATTTTCCGAAAACCGACATAAAAAAGGGAACGATTGTGACAAGTGCAATGAGCAGGATGCCAACGCCTACGGCAACGCTGACGGCTGATTGGTACAATTGGAATTTTGCGAAACCAATACTTGAGAAGCCGACTAACACAGCTAAACCGCTGAAAAAGACTGTTTTCCCTGCACATTGATACGTGATGATAATTGATTCTTTGACATCACGCCCCTGACCAATCTCCTCTTTAAAACGGCTTAAAAGTAATATACAATAATCCGTTCCTATACCGAACATAATAGCTACCATAAAAATCTGAGTGAAATTAGACAGAGGAAATGGTGTATATTCTACGAGAAAAGCCACAATACACCGGCTGACAGCATAAGAAATGCCAATCGTAATAAGCGGAACAACAGGTGCCAGTATCGATCTGAATACAATTATTAAAATAAAGAAAATAAAAATCATCGTAATAAGTTCAGTTTTCTTCAGACCTTGTTGAGAGCTTTTAATGACATCTGAGTCCACAAATTTTTGACCTGTCATTTCATATGAGACGTTGTAGGGCTTTAAAACTTCCTCAATTCGTTCTTTAACCTTCACAGCTTTTGTTTCGTAGTGGTCGAATTTGAATGGAACAAGAAGTGTACTTTTATCCTTTGATAAAAGTTGTTTTTGAATGTCACGATCTACATGAAAATACGAAGTAATTCCGTCAATGTGGAGTTCTGGGGCATGTGTCATGAGTGCAGCTAAAGCCTTTTTTAATTCCTGCTCTTTGGCAGGGAACAAATGTTGTTCGGAGAATACAATCACACCAGTATCTTTTTTCCCATTATGATCTGAAAGCTTATCCAATAAGTGAAGTGCCTCAGCTGTTGGTGTCCCCTCTGGAACCTTTAACTGCCCTTTTTCTCTTGTTAATTCCTCTAAATTGGGCGCAGTAATAAACAGAATCACAGCTGTTATCATCCACACCATTAATACAATCCATCTTGCTTTAATTATTTGCAACATAGCTGCTTCAAGCTCCTTCTAGTTCATCAATCAATTTGCTGTTTTTGAGCGTGTCTGAAGTGCTGACTTCGTCTCCTTCAACGTGCTAATGGCAGGATGACCTATTCAATTGTCCTTTCGTGTTGAAGAAACGCATATCCATCATCAGCCACGAGCTCAATTTCTGCCTTAAAACAAAGACAGAAAATGAATGTTTTTGAACACCTCCTATTTGGGATAATTTAAAAGATATTACTATACATTAGTTTAACTATCAAAATTTTACATGTCAATTTATAAAAAAGAAAAAAGATGGCAAAATACCGTCTTTTTTCTATGTTTAAACCGTTTTCAATTGTTCACTTTCATCCTTTTCATCTGGCTGGATGAAAAAGAGGACCAAAAATAATGAAATGAGACTACATATGGTCGATAGAATAAAAACGATGGAGTCTCCTTTATCCATAAGAAATGCGTAAATTGGAGGTCCTAAAGCAACACCGATAAAACGCATACTGCTATAAAATGACGTAATGGTTCCGCACTGCTCTTTTTCAATCCCTTCTGTTATCAACGCATCAAGTGCTGGAAGCACAATGCCAATCCCTACGCCGCCAATACTTAAGCAGACAAACAACACGTAAAAACTGTGATTCCACCATAAAAATAGATACGAAAGTGATAAAAGAGCCATACCAACGATGAGAAATATCCTCATTTTCCCCTTTTCTTTCCCGATTGTTTTCCCCGCAATATACGAGCTGATTGATAAGAAAAGGAGCGGGATACTTAGCAGCAAGCCTTTTTTGACACCCGTTATTTGATACGCCGCCTCTAGGTTATCTGATAAATAAAAGAGCACGCCAAAAAGAAGAAACATAATAAAACCGCCAATAGCAAAAATGGCATAAAGCCAGCGTCCTTCATGCTTAAAAATCGTCTTTGTTGATTTTAAAAACTCTTTAAATGTAGGCGGATCTTCCTCTTTCTTTGCGGATTCAACCATAAACAGTACCATCACAAAGCTGATGATTGAAAAGAATGGAATGAACCAAAACGGTACAAACCAAAACCAAGAAGCGAGAAGTGCCCCAATAATAGGACTTAGTACCTTTCCAGCTGTATTAGAAGTTTCAATTGCTCCAAGTCCCGCACTTACCTCTTCATCATCGTGAAACAAATCGCCAATAAATGGCATGACGACAGGTGCTGCCCCGGCTGAGCCAACTCCTTGAAGGACCCTGCCAAATAGAATCCACATATAGGGTTCTTTCATGATGGTTGAGGCAACAGCTGCCACAGCTCCTCCAAGTCCTGCGATTAAAAGACACGGCAAAAGTACCTTTTTCCGCCCAATTCGGTCAGATAAATAACCGGCAATCGGAATACACAAAATCGCCACTACGGAGTATACCGTAATAATGAGTGACACTTGAAAGGAAGTGATTGAGAGTTTCTTTTCTATCTCTGGTAATACGGGTATTAGCATCGAGTTCCCAAGTGTCATGATTAGAGGCACTGATGATAATGCAATAATATTCTTTTTACTGACTGTTTTCTCGCCCAACATCATTCACCCAATTCTATATACTGTTACGTATTAGTGTGGCATGTTTCACGGGTTTTATGTATGGGCAAACAAAAAGCAACCGCCTATGGAAGCGACTGCTTTGTTAAAATCGTTTACGTATGACATGGAAGCTGAATTTATCCGCTCGAAAATAATTGAGCGAGTATAAGACCGGCTGATCATCTTGATCATAGTGCATTTGTTTCAGTAATAGTAAGGCTGTTTCTGGGTCACATTCTAGTATCGGTGAAACCTGATCGTGATAACCAATCGGTTCGATGTCTGCCACTGCATATTTAATTCCGCTGTGCGGTTCTCTGCCAAACAGCTCAAAAAGCGATTCT
The DNA here is from genome assembly GCF_052044955.1 of Bacillus sp. 22446. Lineage (NCBI taxonomy): Bacteria > Bacillati > Bacillota > Bacilli > Caryophanales > Bacillaceae > Bacillus > Bacillus sp. 22446. The sequence continues at coordinate 403,433 of NZ_JBQEOD010000002.1, read as the reverse complement.
TCCTCATGAGTAAAAGAAGCGGGAAGATGTTTGACCGGAATTTTATCTAAACAATAGACGACTGGCTGTCCATCTGCTGTTCGAACGCGTTCCATTGAAAAAACCTTCTCGGATTCATCACACTGAAAACGAATGACATCATTCTCTGTCGGCTCTCCTTCTTGTGAGGACAAAAAGATGGTACCTGGCGTCATATTGACCTGTTCAATCATTTTTGTGACACTTGTCAGCTGTTCAATGCCAGTAGAAAAAAGCGGTCTTGAGTTGACGAAAGTTCCCACACCATGCCTTCTAATTAAATACTTCTCTTCTTCTAATATACGAAGGGCTTCACGAAGGGTCGCTCTGCTAACGCCTAAAAGCTTTGAGAGCTCAAACTCAGAAGGGAGCTTTTCTTTTTCGGCATATACACCTGTTTGAATATCTTCTTTAATACGGTCAATCACTTTCAAATATAAATGGCGATTGTCTGTTTTGGTCGACATGTTTTCCCTCCGTCTAATCAATGCAAATGATAAGATGAGAAATCTCTATTCCGAGATAAGATGAACATAACTATATCACGTTTTTGCAAATAAATAAATAGTCTGACATCCAGTTAACATAATCAATATATCGTTAACTTCATGTTAGGAAAGCTCTCTTCGAATTATGAAGAGAGCTCGTCATGTTGTTCTTTTGAGAGGAGGACTTCTCTCGGTTTACTGCCTTCATATGGTCCGACAACCCCGCGCTCTTCCATTGCGTCAATAAGACGTGCGGCACGGGTATAACCGATGCGGAACCTCCTTTGCAGCATAGAAACAGAGGCCGTCTGCATGCCAATGATCAGTTCAACTGCTTCATCATATAAGTCGTCGTCCACAGCCCCAAGCTGATCTTGCGTTTCTTCACTCGGGATCATTTCTTCTTGATATTGTGCTTTTTGCTGCGTGATGACATGATCAACGACATGTTCCACTTCTTCATCTGATAAAAAGGCGCCTTGTACACGAACTGGTTTGTTCGCACCGACAGGTAAGAACAACATATCCCCTCTGCCCAGCAATTTTTCTGCGCCTCCCATATCAAGAATGGTCCTTGAATCGGTTTGTGACGATACGCTAAATGCAATACGGGAAGGGATATTTGCTTTAATGACACCTGTAATGACATCAACAGAAGGCCTTTGTGTAGCAATAATTAAATGAATCCCCGCAGCACGTGCCATTTGAGAAAGCCTTGTAATGGAATCTTCTACATCAGAGGAAGCAACCATCATTAAATCAGCAAGCTCGTCTACAATGACGACAATATAAGGTAGTTCTGGCTGCTTCGCCTCTTCTGATTGATTCATTCGTTTAATGTAATCATTGTACCCTTCAATATTTCTTGTGCCCGTATGAGAAAACAATTCATAACGGCGCTCCATTTCACTAACCACTTTTTTAAGTGCCTGTGAGGCTTTCTTAGGATCAGTCACAACTGGAGCCAACAGATGCGGGATGCCATTATAAACATTTAATTCAACCATTTTCGGGTCAATCATCATCATCTTCACTTCATGAGGTTTTGCTCTCATGAGAATGCTTGTGATAATGCCATTGATACATACGCTCTTTCCGCTTCCTGTCGAGCCAGCCACAAGTAAATGCGGCATTTTGTTCATTTCAGCCAGCACAGCTTCACCAGAAATATTTCGGCCCAGTCCGATGAGCAGTTTGGCATTTGGGCGGTCATTTTGTTTCGATTCTAAAACCTCTTTTAAAGAAACCATTGCAATTTCTGCGTTGGGAACTTCAATTCCGATGGCGGATTTACCAGGAATCGGCGCTTCAATTCGAATGTCTTTTGCAGCTAATGCAAGGGCTAAATCATCACTCAAGTTGACGATCTTACTTACCTTCACGCCGACATCAGGGTATACTTCATATTTTGTGACGGCCGGCCCTAAATGAACTTGTGTCACTTTTGCTTTTACACCAAAGCTTTGGAAGGTCTTTTCAAGCTTTCTTGCATTTTCATAAATATTCTTCTTATCTGTTTGCTGACCTGAATGCTGCGGCTCAGCTAAAATATCAAGCGATGGCAGCTCATAATCCTTATTTTCAAGCTCCGTGAACGTCATAGGCGGAGCTTCTTTCGGTTCATCCCCTGTATCAGGAGACGGAGTGCCTTGTACAGTTTCTTGAAGAGGATCTGGCTCTTTGACCGGCTGATCTTTTTGAACCGGCGATGTGAGCATGTCATCTCGATCAGCAAAACTTGAGATAATCGGCTGACGATTATCAGAAGCCTGCTCTTCTTCCTCGATCAAGATATGATCATGATCTTCTTCGGCCTCTTCTTGCAAGCGTGAACGTTTTTTCTTTTCACTTGTTTTCTGCGCAGGTGCATTCTTTTTCGCCTGCCTTATGCCTTTCATATCTTCAATAAATGCTTTCCACTGCTTCACCAAAAATTGTGATACAGGCAGCGTCACTTTTTTGACCATTTCTTGCAGTGACCGGTTTGTGATCAGCACAATTCCAATCAGCATTAGCACAATGGCCATGATTTGCGACCCTGCTTGTGCAAACAAGAAATAGGAGGCCGCAAATAATACAGCACCGATCATACCGCCTCCTAAATCGGGCGAGCCTGTCTCACCTTTCATATCCATTAAGAATAATTCAAACGTATTTCTGATCACACTTTGAGAGCCTATCACGCCTGCAGCTGAAAGATGCTGAAAAAGCTTCACATGTGACAAAAGCAAGATACTCGCAATGATGCAGTATAAACCTGCTTTTCTTCTTGTCAGTAAATCAGGAATTTGTTTTTTCCAAAAGATCGTCACACCAAAAAGAAATAATCCGATAAGGCAGAGAATAAACCATTCACCTGCAAAGAATCGGAATAGATGTACAAAGGTTTGTCCAACTACACCTAGCTGTAAAATGGCAATGATCGCTATGGCAATACAGACTAACCCATTTAGTTCATATTTCAGTTTTAGCTGTTTATTTTGTTTTTTTCTTGTTTTACGTTTTCTCTTTTTCGCCATACTCATCACCTTACTACAAAAGAAAATATAACCTACGAAAAGATCAGAAAGAAAGCAGCCTGGTTTTGGCTGCATCTTGTTGTAAGTTTTCCCTTTATTATAGCATAGAATCATTCATATGAGTCGGTTTGATTGGTGCCTAAATGTAACTTCAATCGCTTACCTGGTGCAAGCTCCTGATTCAAAAAGTCCATTGGATTCGTACTCATCACTTGAACGATTTCCGCTTCATCTTCTTTCATTTCAACCATCACTGGCACGCCCTGAATGTTTACCTGCTGGAGTTTGCGTTCTCCTTGTTCCTCAGCGTAAATGGCTTCATAAGGCATAGGTGTATATAAAATCATTGGATCAGCCCCTCGTTTTGTGCTGCCCGTTCTCCAATAAGCTCGTTCAGCTTTTTAATCGCTTGTCCAACGCCGCCTACTTCATTCATCAGCCCGTATTCCGCCGCCTCATGGCCAACGACATTTGTCCCAATGTCTCTTGTTAGATTGCCTTTAGAGAACATAAGCTCTTTAAATTTCTCTTCTGTAATGTTTGAGTGACTCGTGACAAAATTTATGACTCTTTCCTGCATTTTATCTAAGTATTCAAAGGTTTGCGGAACACCGATGACTAGACCGGTTAAGCGTACAGGGTGAATGGTCATCGTTGCTGTTTCGGCAATGTATGAATAATCACACGATACGGCGATTGGGACCCCAATAGAGTGGCCGCCGCCAAGCACAATGGATACAGTCGGTTTGGATAAAGAAGCAAGCATTTCTGCAATAGCTAGTCCTGCTTCTACATCGCCGCCCACTGTATTTAAAATGATTAGAAGTCCTTCAATTTTTGGGTTTTGTTCAACTGCTACGATTTGTGGAATGACATGTTCGTATTTGGTTGTTTTATTTTGTGGCGGTAGCTGCATGTGCCCTTCAATTTGTCCAATAATAGTCAGGCAATGTATGTTTGTATCTTGTGACAACTGCGGGACGGCTGTTTCACCAAGCTGTTGTATTTTACTCATAATGCTATCTTTTTCTTCTGGTTTTCGCTCAGGCTGCTGTTCATTCTGTTCGTCCATTTGTCTCCATCCTTTCCTAAAAACTCTCCTCCTATTATGAACAAGATCGCCACATTCCATCCGCATTCATCATGTCACATCAAAAAAGCCCAAAGAGCTTGTGCTCTTTGGACTTTTCTCATCACACTTCCATAATAATTGGAATGATCATTGGCTTGCGTTTTGTTTTTTCATATAGGAATTGATTTAGTACATCGCGCATGGATTGTTTCAGTGTTGACCATTCAACAATTGAGTTTTCCGTTTGCTCTTTCACAATCCCTTTGACCATTTCTGTTGCTTTCACAATCAGCTCTTCGGATTCTCTTACATAAACAAATCCTCTTGTGATGATCTCAGGTCCAGAAATTAATTGTTTCTTTTGTTTATCGAGCGTAATGACCACAATTAAGATGCCATCTTGAGACAATAGGCGTCTATCACGTAAGACAATATTCCCGATATCACCAACGCCAAGACCGTCGATCAAAATGTTCCCTTGATGCACTTTTTCACCGATCTTTACGTTTTGTCCTCTAAATTCTACAACATCGCCTTTATCAATTAAGAAAATGTCGCTTCGTTTCATTCCCACTTCTTCAGCGATACGAGAATGTGCTTTTTGCATGCGATATTCGCCGTTTACAGGAATTAAATACTTCGGCTTCAGTAAGTTCAGCATGAGCTTTAACTCTTCTTGACAGCCATGTCCAGATACATGCACTCGTTTTTGAGCAAAAATCACTTGTGCTCCGCTTCTTGTAAGGAAATCCACCGTTTTTGAATATGTGAGTTCTTGTCCCGGAAGAGGTGTAGACGCAATCACAACCGTGTCATCTTTTTCAATATGAAGCTGTTTGTGATTTTGTTTCGCCATTTTTGTTAAAGCAGCGAGAGGCTCACCGTGGCTTCCTGCTGTGAGAATGACCACACTGTTTTTCGCCATTTTTTTCACTTCTTGGACTGGAACAAATAATTCTTCGTCTGCTGTCACATAACCAAGTTTGATCGCAAGCTGAAGAGTTGTCATCATATTTTTTCCTGCTACTGCAAGCTTACGGCCATTTTGGTTTGTGGCATTAATGATCTGCTGTACACGGTTAATATTTGATGAAGATACAGCGACAATCACACGATTTTCAGCATTGTACATCGCATTTGAGATTTCGTCTTGGACGAGCGCCTCAGAAGGTGTATAGCCTGGTTTTTCAGCATTTGCACTGTCTGAAAGAAGTGCTAAAACGCCATTGTTTCCAATTTTCGCAATCTCTCCGATGTCACAGGCTTGGTTAAGCGCTGGGGTTTGATCAAATTTAAAATCACCTGTGCATACGATTGAACCAAGAGATGTTTTGAAGCTGATTCCGACTGAATCAGGAATACTGTGATTCGTTCTAAAGAATGATACCTTTGTTGTTTCAAATGTAATGACTGACTTTGCATGAACCTCACGCAAATCAGCTTTTTGATTGAAGCCGTATTGCTTTAACTTTTCTCGAAGTAACGCAAGGGTCAGCTTCGTGCCGTAAACTGGTACAGACAATTTACTTAAGCAATGGAATACGCCTCCGATTGCTTCATCATGTCCGTGGGTAAGAAAAATTGCTTTCACCCGATCAGCTCGTTCTGTTAAATAAGAGATATCAGGAATGACCACGTCAATGCCTAGCATTTCGTTTTCTGGATGCATGAGTCCTGCATCTACAACATATATGTCGGAATCAATCTCAATGACATATAAGTTTTTCCCGATTTCTCCAACGCCTCCCAGTGCAATAATTCTTACGTTCTCTGTATTTTTCTTTTTCAAAATTCTTATCCTCCTAGTCTCAAGCCCGTCCATCATCGCTTAATGCTATTATAACTGAATCTAATTTTAGAAAACAAGATGAAGTCACATTTTAAGAAAGTGTTTATGTATAAAAAACGGTCATACTCAGGGACATCTGAGAATGACCGCTTACGAATTTTTTTGTTTTGATCAGCTGTTTAATACGCTGCTTAAATTCAGTCTTTCTTCTTCTGATAAAGGTAAAAGCGGGAGTCGAACGGATCCGACATCTAATCCTTTCAGCTGAAGAGCTGTTTTGACAGGCGTTGGATTTGGCGCTGAGAACAGCTGGTTCATGATCGGCACCAGCTTTTGATGAATCAATGCCGCATTCGCTGTTTGTCCTGAAGCGTAGCTTTTTAACATTTGTTGCATATCAAGGCCTACGATATGAGAAGCCACAGAGACAACTCCTCTTGCACCAATCGCAACCGCAGGAAGCGTTAGGCTGTCGTCACCAGAGTAAACGTCAAAATCTTCTGGTGTCTCTGCAATGATTTTTGTCATGGCATCTAGATCACCGCTTGCTTCTTTGATTGCGACAATGTTCGGTATTTGCGCAAGCTTAATCGTTGTTTCTGGTGCTAATGAAGCAACTGTTCTTCCTGGTACATTGTAAAGCATGACAGGAAGAGATGTAGACTCGGCAATTGCTTTAAAGTGTGCATACATGCCTTCCTGTGATGGCTTGTTGTAGTAAGGTACGACAAGCATCACTGCATCAACGCCCGCTTCTTCTGCTTTTTTCGTTAGTTTAATAGACGCATTTGTGTTATTACTGCCTGTTCCTGCAATGATTTTACAACGACCATTTGCTAATTTCACCGATTGCTGAAAAAGAGCGACTTTTTCTTCAGTCGATAAAGTTGGCGATTCGCCTGTTGTCCCTGCAACGACTAAAGAGTCACTGCCGTTTTTTAACAAGTAATCAATGAGAATTGATAGCTTTTGGAAATCAATGTTGCCCTTTTTATCAAAAGGTGTAATCATAGCTGTTGCGATATTTCCGAAATTCATTTTTTTCACCTCATCATGATTCAATCACATTTATCTTGAAAGTTCAAACACTTCATGAAGGGCATTGACAGCCGCTCTCATGTTTTCTTCGTTCACTAACACCCAAATCGTCGTATGACTGTCAGCGGACTGTAAGATCGGAATATTTTGCTCAGATAGTGCAGATACAATTTTAGATGTGACACCTGGTACACCCATAATGCCTGCTCCAACAGCTGATACCTTTGCACAGTTTGTCGTGACAATCGGCGTATAGCCCAGATCTTTTAGGATCGCCGTTGCTTTTTCAGTCATTGCACCTGTCACCGTATAGACGATTTCGCTCGGTGTAATGTTGAAGAAATCGACACTGATTTGGGCATTTGCCATTGCTTTAAAGACCTCTGTTTGTACGCTGTACTGTCCCTCTTTAGCTGGGACTTTGATTTGTGTGACATCATTGACATGTGCAATACCCGTAATCAGGCGGTCGTACACATCATGACTCATTTTATCTGAGTAGTGTGATGTCACGAGTGTGCCCTCATCATCAGAGTATGTTGAACGGACCCTCATTGGTACTTTTGCTTGCATGGCAATTTCAACAGCTCTAGGGTGAATGACTTTTGCCCCTTGGTATGCGAGGTTACAAATTTCTGTGTATGTCACGACTCTCAGTGGTTTTGCATTTTCTACGATACGGGGATCTGCTGTCATGACCCCTTCTACATCTGTAAAAATATCGATGAAATCTGCCTGCAATGCAGCGCCTAACGCAGCAGCTGACGTATCACTGCCGCCTCGTCCGATTGTTGTCACGTCTCCATTTTTTGCAGCGCCTTGGAATCCAGCTACGACAACCACATCATGCTCTGAAAGTGCCGCCTCAAGACGTTCACACTTCATGTCAATAATTTTCGCATTTGTATGTTCTTTATCTGTCACAAAGCCTGCCTGTGATCCAGTCATCGCTACAGCCTTTAGCCCGTTTTCATTCAGCATACTTGAAAACACAACAGCTGAAATATTTTCTCCGCAAGACACGAGTAAATCTTTTTCTCGGTTTGTCATATGCTGCGCACTGCCGTAAAGCAGACCTAGCAGCGTATCTGTCGCATAAGGATCGCCTTTTCGTCCCATCGCAGACACGACAACGACCGATTTATAGCCTTTCTCTTTTGCAGATAAGATATGTGCAAGTGCCCTTTTTCTCCCTTGATCATCTTTGACAGATGTACCGCCAAATTTTTGGACAATTATTTTCACTGTTTTCACTCCAAGTTCATTCTGACGTAACAGAAGAGAGTAGGCGAAAGATGCCTAACTCTCTTCTATTCGTCCTCATCATCCATTGAATGTTAAACTAATTTTAATGCTCGTAAGCTTTCTGCAATTTGAACGGAGTTCCATGCAGCGCCTTTTAGCAGGTTATCAGATACAATCCACATATGGAAGCCATTTGGACGATCCAAATCCTTCCGAATGCGGCCGACAAATACGTCGTTTTTACCAACAGCATCTGCAGGCATTGGATAAATTTGCTGAGACGGATCATCTTGTAATGTGATGCCTGGTGCATCTTTTAGGAGGGACTTGATGTCATCAACCGTTGCGTCATTTGATTCAAGTTCAACGTAAACTGATTCTGAATGACCCGTTTCAATTGGCAGTCTCACACATGTTGCCGCTACTTCCAGCTCTGGCAAGTGCATGATTTTTTTCGTTTCATTGATCATTTTCATTTCTTCAAATGTATAGCCATTGTCTTGAAATTTATCAATTTGCGGAATCGCATTAAAGGCAATTTGATAAGGCATGACTTCTGGTTTCACATCTTCTTTATTTAAAATGGCTTGCGACTGGCTGTACAGTTCGTCAATGGCTTCATGTCCTGCACCTGATACTGCTTGGTAAGTAGACACAATGACTTTTTTCATGCCATACGCTTGACGAAGCGGTTCTAGCGCCGCCACCATTTGAATCGTTGAACAGTTAGGGTTTGCAATGATCCCTTGATGGTCATGCAAATCTTTTTCGTTTACCTCTGGTACGACAAGAGGGGTATTTTCGTCCATACGAAAAGCACTTGTATTATCGACAACAATTGCACCTCGTTTGACCGCTTCAGGAGCTAGCGCTTTGGAAACATTTCCTCCCGCACTGAATAGTGCAATATTGACCCCTTCAAAGCTTTCAGGTGTTGCTTCTTGAACGATATACTCTTGACCTCTGAATGTCACTTTTGTTCCAGCAGAACGTTTTGAGGATAGTAGAGTAAGTGTATCCATTTCAAAATCTCTGTCAGCTAGTGTTTTTAACATTTGTTGACCGACAGCTCCAGTCGCTCCAACTACAGCTACATGCAATCCTCTTCCCATCAGTAAAACTCCTTCCGACCCATCCATGATTCTTTTCTTTCGGATGGCCATCCTATGACTTTTTACATTTTATTTTACCATAGAAAAGCAAGGCTTGAAGTACCTTTTTTGAATCTTTCATGATTTTCTAGTGAATCTATTATTCGTTTGATCCAATTAAAATGGGCTGAATTTGTCTATGCTCGAGCGCCTCTTCTACTGTTTTCGTCAGTAGATCCATATGCGCTACCATGGAAGTCGGTTTTTTGAATGGATCATCTTGGCCGAATGGAATAAAGAAAATGTTCTTTGTCGACATGAGTCTCATGAGATTTGTACCATTTAAACCTAATGCATCGTTGGTGGAAATGCCTAAAACGACAGGGCGATGATTACGAATGGTCGCCTTAGCAGCCATTAAGACTGGACTGTCTGTCAGTGCATTTGCAAATTTCGCCATTGAATTGCCTGTTAAAGGCGCAATGACCATACAATCAAGTGGAAGTTTTGGTCCGAGTGGCTCTGCTTTGACGATTGAGTCAATCGCTTGAAATCCTGTCAGCTTCTCAATCCGCTCAATCCAGTCTGCTCCTTCTCCGAATCTCGTATTCGTATTTTGCACTGTATATGACACGACAGGACGCACTTCTGCCCCTTCTTTCACGAGTGATTCGATTTGCGGAAAAACGGCTTCGTACGTGCAGTGAGAACCTGTTAAACCAAAGCCAATTCTTTTTCCTTTTAGTGTAGTCATGATTCCATCCCCCTTTTTTCCTCCGCAAGTTCACATAAGAGACCAGAAAGCACTTTTGCAATGATCTGTCCGGCTGTCTTTGGTGCCACAATCCCTGGAAGTCCTGGTGCAAGAAGTGCCTTCACTCCATGCTTTTGTGCAAAATCAAAGTCTGTTCCACCTGGGCGGGAGGCGATATCCAAAATGAGTGTCTTTGGTGTCATGCTGACGATGACAGATGAATCTAATACTAAGCTTGGAATCGTATTGATGATGATGTCGACATCCGTTACTTCATCTTTTAAACGGTCCATTGAAAATGGATCAAGTCCCATCTCAAAGGCTCGCGCTAAATGGGCTGTATCCGCAGCACCAACTTTCACTTCCGCACCTAGCGCCCGAAATGTGCGGGCAATGGTGAGCCCTGTTCGACCAAGTCCGAGAACAGCGACATGTGACCCATGAATCGTATAGTCCGTTTGCTGAATAGCCATCATGATAATCCCTTCAACTGTTGGAATAGAGTTATATATGGCAATATCATCTCGCTCAAACAGCTTCACAAGCTTCCGGTTCACCTGCTTTGCCATATTGTCTAAGTACATATTAGAAATACCTGAGTACAAGGTACAATGTGCAGGGGTTCTTTCTAAATATTTAGCTTCTAGCACGACCTTCTCATTTGAAAAAACGGTGGCAACGACCCCTTCGTCTGTAGCACCTGATACCGGAAGGATCATACTGTCTACCTGCTCAAATGGAAGCTCTGACATTTTCAGCTTTTCAGCACCAATAAATCCATGATCCAGCTGATCAAATCCGACCAAAAACACTTTGGCATGCTGCTGTGACAGCTTGCGAATGATTTCAAGCTGCCTAGCATCTCCCCCGATCACCGCAACCGTTAAACCGCTCAACATACTGACCGTTCACCTTCTTTATTTAAAAAAGTCTGTAATATTTTCCGAATCTCCCTTTCAGCATATGAGGAGAGGATTCAGCCTGTGAACAAATCGGGGAGAGAAAAGAAAAAGAGCACCCATTTATAGTGGGTGCTCTTTCAAATCATGGACAAAGGGCTAAAATGCTCTTTATTTTAGCTCTTTTTTTCTTTTCAGCGTGATAGAAAACCTTTGCAGCCCTAGGAAGGACGAGTACTGGCGCGGAGCGAATTTGACATTCGTGAGCACCAGCACGCAGGACTGATAAAGAATTCGAGGGTTTGTCTACACGCTGAGAGCACCCTTTTATGATGGGTGCTCTTTTTCCCCGTGCGGCTGAAGTTCTTCAGGCACATCGAGAATGATCATATCTGATCCTATTTTTTGAATGTGATTCCACGGAACGCGGATGTCATTTCCTTGTTTTCGAAAGCCAAACCATTTGACGGAAGGTATGATGAGTGCTGTAATTTGACCGTCCTGTTCATTTATTTCAAGGTCGGTTTGTCCAAGCACGCCAAGCCGCTCCGCTCTTTTAATATCGACGATCTCTTTTCCTGACAGCTCACTTAGCCTCAAAATCGCATCACTCCCCTTCCATATCATATATGCAGCAGGCAAGGGGAATAGACCGGGCCTCTTAATGACTAGTTTGGAGCGGAAGACGCGCCCCTTTGATATAGTGATCATGCCATAATTCCAAGTTGTAAAGCATCCACACTTTTTGGTCCGCTCCATTTTTGTTCTTCTGATTCGAATGATGTCGCAAAAATTGTTCTAGCGGCTCTTTTTGAAATAATTGTGTTGCAAAGCTTTGTTGATCAAGAAGTTTCTCTTCGATTTCTTCCATTCTTTTGTTCATCCAATGATACACCGGAACCGGAAAACCCATTTTTCTTCTATATAATATACGCTTATCCACCGTTTGCTCCATTGTCTTTTTCAACATATATTTCGGAATATCTTGGACCTCACTTGTTTTAAGGCTCGATTGAAAAAATGCTTGCACTCTGCTAGGTAGCCCTTTATAAGGAAGTTTGTACTTGAAAGGCATATCATTGACAAATTGGATGATGCGATGATCAAGAAACGGTACACGTGCTTCTAGTCCGTGTGACATCGTCATCATATCAAGCCGGTCTAACAAGTTGGGTAAATGGATTTGTTGAAATAAATAGAGCAGTTTGTTTTCATACGACGCCCCTTCCATTTCTTTAAAGCAATGGGCGATCAATTGATTCATGTGCAAATCAGCAGAATCAATTGAATGCGCGTGCTGACCTAAGAGCTGCTCTTTTTCGCTATCAGTAAACCAAGCATATCTTTTTTTATAATGTTCCATTTCCCCATCAAGATGGATAAATTGATGCACCTGCTGCTGAAAGGACGGTTCAAATAATACCTTTGAAAGGATGGATGACAGCTTTCGGTTTTTTTGAAGCCATAAAATTTTACGCCAATCTGAAGGACTCCTAAATACACGACCATACCCTGCAAACAATTCGTCCGCTCCTTCACCACACAAAACAACCGTTACATGCTTTTTTGCTTCACGTGACATATGGTAAAAAGCGACCTCATGAGGAATGGAAAGAGGATGATCTCTTCGTTTCACAACTTCTGGCAATAATTGAAAGTATTCTTCTTCACTCATTCGATGCGAGTGAAGCTTGACGTTGTATTGTTCTGCTGCGAGCTTGGCATAGCTTTCTTCAGAAAAACCTTCCTCTTCAAAGCTGGTCGAAAAACAGTGAATATTCTCGTTCGCATATTTGGACATCAAAGCAACAATAGAAGTCGAATCCACTCCTCCACTCAAAAAAGCTCCTACAGGTACATCAGACATCATTTGTTTTTGCACACTATCTTGAAGTAATTCAAACAATCCCTTTTGATAATAACGTTCTCCCCTGTCAATTCCATCAGATGGGAAAGGATATTGCCAATAGGCCTCTTTTGTCATTCCTGTTTCATCTATTTTCAAGATGACACCTGGGGGTAATGTTTGAATTCCTTGAAAGAAAGTTTGCTCACCGATCGCATAACGGAAGGATAAATAACTAAGGACAGCCTCAGGCTGAATGGCAACTTGTATATCTGGATGCTGAAGAAGAGCCTTCATTTCCGATCCGAAAATAAGCCCTCCTCTACATTCTGAAACATAAAGCGGTTTAATCCCAGACCGGTCTCTAAATAAAAAGAATTCTTTCTTCTTTTGATCCCAAATCGCAGCTGCAAACATTCCATTTAATTGCTCAATAAAAGAAATCCCGTATTCTTCATAGCCATGAACAAGTACTTCTGTATCTGTCAGCGTACGAAACGTATGGCCTTTATTCCATAAGTCCTCTCTTAGTTCTTGGAAATTATAAATCTCGCCATTTAAAATCACACAAATAGACTCATCTTCATTTGTTATTGGCTGCGGCCCAGATTGAATATCGATAATGGAAAGCCGCGTATGAACCAAACCAACTGAGTCGTCTTGATATACACCACTATCATCAGGTCCACGCACACTAAGTGCGTTTTTCATCTTCAGTAAGATGTGTGGATCAATTGGTGCTTTGTTAAAATGACAATAACCTGCAATACCGCACATAGACATGGCCCCCTTCCATCAATGATCTGACTGCTGGATCGTCATTGCGAAAATATGCATAAATGGATTATCTTGAAAGCGGATTTCATCAAAAACGATTTTTTGCGAGAAGGAAAGCGAATCAATCCATAGGTTTGATGTCAAATGATGATTGATGCCGGCTACCGTATGAATATAATCAAATGCATAAGCCAATCGATCATCAAATGCAGGTTCACGTTCAATCACATCGGTTAATGAAAGACGAGACTCCAAGACAACGGTCCCCTCTCGTAATAATGTCATCTTTTCGTAGAGATTACCATTAGATGAACAGCCAACGACATGGAGCGCTTCTGCTTCAACTGCCTGAAGTTGAATAGACTGACCCTCTAATTCAATATTGTCTCCTTGATCTTGATAAATGAACTGAAAAGGAATGCCTTCGACCAAAGAGTCCTTCACGTTCATGACCAACTCAGCCGGCAAAGAAGCCCCACCAATGGTTAATTGGCCTTTTTCATATTCATTTTGATATGTGATGCCTCTGTTATTGACATAATCATGAAGAGTGAGGGGTTGATAGGTTTTCATTTTGAATCACCTCTTTTAGTTGCGTGAGAAGGCTTGTCTCCACTTCTAATGTTTTTTGAAACCGATTCGACGTCCTTTCAATCATACTGCGAGGATTTTTGCTGAGGCCGACTCTAGCTGTAAAATTAGCAAGCACTGTCCAGCTTTGATAAGCATCTTCAAATGCTTGAATAAGGGGTTGTAAATGTTCATTTTCATATGATGATAAAAATGTCACCATATGTTTTCTGGAGTTGGCGACATCCTTTAGTCCTTCAAAATAAACATTGTCTAATAAATTACCATTTTCATCACCTTTAATACTATCAATATAATCTCTTTGAATGACTGAAATTGCGTCAAGGCCTGTGATAGCTCCAGGCAATTCAAAATGTGGCGGTGCACCTTCTAATATGGCGACATGCTCTTTTAAAACTTTCATTACATCCGGTTCTTTCTCAAGATCAACCTGTTTGATCCATTTATAACGATTTTCGGTTCGAGGCGTATGTTCGTAGACAGAGCGTGCGGCTTTCATCAAATGATCTTTACTCAATGTGCCATGATAGGAATAAGCATGGTCACTGATCACTACATGATCATCATTCACCTCAAGTACTTCCAATGTATGATATCCATGTTCTCTTTCAAAAAATGGACAGTACGGTAATTCAAATATATCTAAAGAAACAGACACAGTGCCTCTCTTTGGATGCTGTTTAAATACCCGATTCATATAGAGGTCTAATTCCTCTTCAGTGTAAAAAATTTCTTCTAAATGAATGCCATTATGATGCAGAATATCTTCCCGAAAATGTTTAAAGGAACCGATCAAAACAAATCCTTGGTCTTGAGATCTATAAACAAGACCAGCTTGCCTCCAAATCCTGTCGATTTGAATTCCTTGTCTAAGAAGCATGGCTGCAATCGTTAATTGAGAACAGTTTAAATAATTGTTTCGGTAAATAGGTGCTGCAGTAGCCACATATGTCTCCTCCTTTTTTACGCCATCATACCCAGCGATTTTTTAACGGGATAATGCCCAGCTCTTTTTTCGCAATCACTTCTTTTAATACATCTTCTGAAGGCGGATGAAATTTTGCCGCTTTCACATCTCGGCTTAAGCGCTCGAGCAAAGATCCTCGCTGTAATGAAGAAAAACCCTCGACCTGAGAAGCCAGCTCCACGATTTCTTCTGCCGCCTGCGTCACAAAGTGTTTAGTAATCAGCGTCTTCGTATACAACTCACTCGAGTAATGAGTTTGTTGCTTTTCTCGATCTGCTTGCTGGGCACAGGCCATGAGCTGAGAATGTGCAACATCTAATTTCATTTTCATATCTGCAATGCGAAATTGTTGACCTGGTAAAAAGGCTGATTTTTTCTTAGAAATTCGATCATTCCTTTTATATGCCATACCGAGGGCATGTTCATATGCTGCCTTTGCAATCCCGTAATAAACAGCGGTAACAGCTAAACGAAACCAATAGATTAAATGTTCAGTATCTTCTATTGCGTAGCCTTCCCGCCCGATGAGCTGATGATCGGGTATAAACACTTGATCAAAATGAATGTGATGACTCATCGATGCTCTCATTCCCGAATAATTCCACGATTCCTCCACCTCAGCACCTTCACTCGGTAATGTCATTAAGAGCGCCGTCATTCCATATTGAGATGTGCATGACGACGGGGCATACTCACAATAGATTGGCAAATATTTAATGCGCGGTGCACCTGTCACAGTAAACTTAGTTCCACTCACAAGATATCCGCCATCTGTTTTTTCGGCGGTGATGGTTGGAATTCCCTCCATTTGCTTTCGCTGATAAATAAAAATCACATTCGGGTCGCTGACAGAAGCGATGAACTCTCCTGAATGCCGAATATCGTCAAATACTGAAGCCTGCTGCTCACTTGTCAGCACTTCAGAAAATGCGCCGAGCGAATAGTAATGCATCGCCATAATGAGGCCTGTTGACGCACACCCTTTAGATATGTGTGACAACAAGGTGATCGTTTCTTCAAATCCATATCCAAGACCTCCGTGTTGTTTCGGCATATTGGCGACATGTAATCCACAATCAATCAGCTCGTCTAGATTCTGATGTGGGAACCGAGATTCGGCATCCAGCTGCCCTGCTCTTTCTGAAAATTGGTGAATGAGACGATCAATCGTTTCTTGTCGAAGCTCTGTCAGTTTCATTTCCACCCCTCCTTTGTCTAAAGAATGATCTATTTTGTTTCAATAACAGATCTTCCGGGGTCCCTCTATCTCGCACAACATAATCGTTCCCCTCAAACAACAGTAGCTCAAGCGGAGAAGAATGACCTAAAAATAAGGTGGGGCTGTAGCTCAGTCCATATGCACCAGATTTCTCAATACAAAGAAGATCCCCTACTTCCCCTTGCGGAAGCTCCACCTGCCTGCCAATTAAGTCTTCTGGTGTACAAAGTGGACCAACAATTGATTGTTTCAATACGGCTGCGGTGTTGCTGGAATATTTAATGAGCCGCATAGGGTAATTATTGCGGAGCAGTCTGCCTCTAAACGTCATCGCTTGATGATGATGCATCCCGCCATCTGCTATTAAAAACGGCTGCCCTTTTGATTCTTTTACATATTGTATGGTTGTTAAATAAACACCACATTCTGCTAAAAGAAATCTCCCCATTTCTATAATAAACCTCGGAAATTCAAGCTCAGTTTCATATGTTCTAATCAAATCCGCTACGTGTTGAAATAGCCTTTCAGCATGAAGCGGTGTTTCATGCTGAAAATACGGAATGCCAAAACCGCCACCTAAATCAACCATCTGGCATGTTCGTCCATATTCATTCTTGATTCGAACAGCTGTGTTAAGTGTGTATTCAAACGATGATAAAAGCGATGTTTCATCAAGAACTTGAGTTCCCAGATACATATGGATACCTTTAAATAGCAGCGAATGATCATACTTCTGAAACAGATCAAATACATCATTCAGTTTAGATTCATCTATTCCAAATGGACTTGGAACTCCGCCCATTTTTATTTTGGCTCGTGACTCAATTGATTCTGGATTGATCCGAATGCCTACTGATGCCTGCTTGTCTTGACGTTTTGCAGACTCAGCGATGTAGGTGAGTTCTTCCTTAGATTCGGCGATAATACAATAGATCTCATGCTGAACAGCGGTATCAATCTCTTCCTTCTGCTTACCCGGTCCAGAAAAAATGATATGCTGCGGTGAATAACCTGCTTTTATCGCCATGAAAAGCTCTCCTTCAGAAGCCACTTCTATACCAGCCCCAAAAGACCGTAACAATGATGCAATCGAGACATTTCCATTGGACTTAAATGAAAAGAACACCTCAGCTGTTTGATGGAGCCATGATGTAATGTGCTCATAGTGCTCTTTCAATGCATCTCCATCGTATACATACATCGGCGTCCCATAACGATTCGCTTTCTCTAAGAGCGTAAAGTCATTTTCCAGCACTTCTCCTCCTCCTTTCTGATGAAAATTCCATCTCATCAAACATGGTCAGCATATGAATCTGCTTGTCCTTCTTCATATGGTAAAACAAGATAAACAATCGATAGTGCCACATATCATCAGATCTCGTCTTACCAAAAGTATAAATAAAGAACCCGCCATCTTCTCCCGGATTAAGTGCTTCTGTTACCTCCGTTAAGACATCTTCAAATGGCAGGTCAGCGCGGCATGAGAATCTTTTAAAGCGGCTTTCGATATATTCGTAGGTTGAAAAAAAACGACAAATCAGTGGGAGTAAATAACTGACCTGTGTGAACCGGGCATTTATTTCGATGATCGGTATGAGCTGTTCATTTTCATCAATAATTGAATCGACACCAACCACACCACGATACCCTTCATCATAAAGAAGCTCTATGATTCGATGCATGCTTGCTTCGTATTCACGTTTTTTGTCCAATTCATACACAGGCGCAAAATCCGTCCCTAAGTAAATGCCGTCCTCATTAATTTTCTGCTCTGTAATGGAGAGTAAGTGTGACCCCTTCTCTTGAATGAGCAATTGGGCATTTAAGGACCGTTTAATCGGATGCCATCCCTCTAAGAGCAAATCCGTTTCGATATTCCTTCTTTCAATAAAGGTCAGCAGCTGCATAAATTCTCGGTCACTTTTTAAAATACGCAGCCCCTTCCCAGATGATCCATAAGGTATTTTCAGAACCATTTTGGAGAAATTCTTCGCCTTTAATTCTTCATACGTCTGTTTTAATTCGTCAGCATGATGGCAGATAGCGCCGCACGTGACGTTAAACAGATGTTCTTCTGCCCATCTTCTAGTAGAAATCTTATGATTGAACCGCTTTACGAGTGAAGCATTTGAGCCGTATATCGTTCTTTTTTCAATCAATGCTTCTTTTTCAAGGGATTCATCTAAAAGATACGGTACAATCAGTCCATTTAATTTAAATGCATGGTCTAGTTGAGTCATATGCGGAAGCTGGACACCTTGATTTTCCAAATAGGCTAAAAAAGCTTTATCAGGCTGATGATGCAAGATGACATGATGCTCTTTAGATGCAATCAAAAGCAGTTGCTGTTCTTGCTGAAGAACCAGATCATTTTGAACATGGTCTGTCATGACTGGTAAAGCTCTTGTTTGATCCCAGCTTTGTTCTTGATTCATATTTCCATACCATATCACGTCATTTCTTCCCTTAAAATCAAATAGCGATGCCGGATCTTTCATGACACTACTCCTTATGCACAGAATGCTTGTTAATATCTAAAGATCGATTAATATGAAAGAATCGTTTACGAATTGGTTGATTCCAAGTATGAACGACATCATTTGCATCCAGCACTTCGGATAAATAAGTAAGCGATTCAGGCTGAAGTGCATCCATGACAAGTTCAGGAATCGTTTGAGGAAAGACCTCATTCACATAATGAAAAGCAAAATAGACCATCTTTTCAAAGCCATACGCTTTCGTCTGGCGGACAAATAAATCCACATCAAGTAGGTCTTCCTTCATAAACATGCCATATATATCTAGCAGTTTATAAAGTAGTAAGTCTTTCATTGACTCCACTTCATTTAAATAAATCGCTTCTTTATAAAAATGAATACATAGGAAAAGAAGCATATCCTCTTCTTTTAAAGACCATACAAGGTGCTCGTCAACAGACGTTTGAATTCGTCTAGACAGCATTTCTTTGACAATTGAATCCGTTCGGTTCCCTGTCATGAGGTCAACTGAAAACTGAACATCAATTTTATGACAATCAATAAAGCGGCAATCTGGTGTAGGTTTCATATAGGTGTAGGTTTGATGTGAGTTCATGATGAGGTAAAGGATGTCTTTGCGTTTCGCAGGTGTGACTTTCTCCGTTTCATAGTTCCAAGAACCTTGAATATAGCCTAATTCGTTTAATACGTGTCCAGTTTCTTGCAGCTGATCTTGTGAGATAAAGAGATCGTTGTCCCCAAACAAGCGAAGCCCAACATCACCGTATGCCCACTGGCCAATCACACTTCCTTTTACAATGGCATATTCAATTCCTTTTTGATCAAGTGCTTGAAATAACTGATTATTTAACTTGATATTGTCTCGAGCCGTTTCTAATTGACCCTTATACATAATCTCTAATGACTTTAAAAAATAAGTCGCTTTAAACTCTTTTCTTAAATGAATGGCATAACGTTTAATATTCTTCCACGCAATTCCTGCTGTCCGGTGAACATGCAGCATTCCGAGAATGACATTCCAGTCTTGCTGCTTATACAAAAGCTCCTGCATCTCTTCAATTTGACTCGCTTTTAAAAAAGGAGTGGATAAAGTGAGAGCTGTATGTTCTTCTTGAGTCAGATTACTTTGCAGCATAGCGCTCCTCCTTTAAATGAAGCATGTCTTTCGGCCAATCCTTTCGATTTCGACCGTATGTTTGTAAAAACACTTGAACCCAACGATCGATCCCAAATGCCGCACAACCTGAATAAAGCGGCAGACCATCTTCTCCGCTAATATGGAACCTTTCACAAAGCATCTCTCCGCAGTCGTTAAAAGAAGCGATTGAAACTTCTTTCTTTTCTGTCACAGCGACTAATTCATATTTGCTATTAGCCATTAATTGATAATTCGCTTTATCCATATCATCATAAAAGAAAAAAGGGTCATTTGCGGTCGTGACCTTTCCACTTAGACCAAGTTGATGAAAGCATTCCCATGTGTTCTCAAGGAGTGTTTTTCTCGTTTCATTGATAAATTCTTGATGACCAATAAAGACAATTTCGCGCATACTAAATTCTATTTTCCTGAGAGGGTCCACTTTCCAAGAGATTTCATGTCTAAAACATTGCCCCGTTGCTGTCATCATTTGATTGTCTGTATACGTCTCCCCTTCCCATTCCTCATAGCAGTGATAACAAATACACGGCTGTAAAAAACGGCCTGCCTGCTGGAAGTGTTCAGGCTGAAAACCATGATGCTTTTCTCGAATATCATCAATGATTTGATAATCATGAGGGATCTCAAAAACAGAATAAATATTTTGTGGAAAATTCGTATGATACTTACATTTTTCCATTAAATCTTTACTGATCGTCGAAGGGTATCGCCTTACTTTCGCTCCAAGTGAAATCCCTATATTTAAAAATAATTGATCAAAGTAGTTTGAAAGTTCCAATTCAACTTCATCATAGAAGGTTCTTTTCTGATCTTCCTCGCTTAGTTTCGAATGAACAGGCTCACTAGATAAATGAATATTTGATTTTATTTCTTTTTCACGAAATCTCCGCAGCTGTGCGATATTTGACGATAGATTCGAAAACGCAGTTGATATTGCCTCCTTGTCTCCCATTTTATCTACGGTTACTTCAATCATAGATTCCTCTTTGTTAAGAGCCACGTGCACAATATGAGCAGATAGAAATGAAACTCTTTCCATAAAATCCGATATCATTGTATCTTCTAATGCTTCTGGTAAAGGCAGTTGAAGGGTCCTCAACTAAATACCTCCCTTTTCATTGATAACGTGCGGCGTTTCAAATGATTGTAAAACTTTAAATAGATAATCAGAAATAGGCTCCTGTAAATGAACATCACTTAACTCAATCGCCGACGGATGACTATCTTGAACGGCTAGCCCCCACTTGGCCTTCTTCAGCATCAGCCTGTCATTATGACCATTTCCAAAGGCAATCACACGATCTAAATCTCTTTCTCCAAAACAATCGAATAAATAGTGCTCAAGCATGTCTGCCTTACAAATCCCTTTTGGAGATATGACTTGAGCATTTAAAAACTGGGCATCTGCTACGTCGCAATGACAATTTTTTAATTGTTGAGCAAGATCCACTTTTTCTTTTGGTAAAATAAATAGTTTAGTTACATGGTCAAAGCTAAATTCTTTCTTGTGACCAACCTCTATTTTTTCTCGTGGAAAGCTATATAGCATGCAGTATTTCAACTTAGCGCTTTTACTTGATGCCACGTGCTTCCCATGAGATTCCATGACAAATTCAGCTTTTCCATCAAGTGATGTGATGATCTGTTGGCATAAAGCTGCATCTACATACCGCTTCACCTCAAATGTTTTCTTTTCATGATGACAAATGACATTCCCATCATTCAGCAAAACATCATGATGAAATAAGGCGAGTAGAGATCGATCTAAATCCAGAGAGAAGAAAGAATCATAGGTTCTTCCTGTCACAATAATGGGTATAATGCCTCTTTGGCGCAGCATGTTCACTGCGCCATGGACATCACCAATAAGCTCGCCTCTGTCATCAATTAATGTTCCATCCAAGTCAAAAGCGGCAAATTTTATCTTGCGAAGATTGAGTTCCGCTTCCACTGGTTACACCTTTTTCAGCTCAGCATTTGCCACATATTCATTGAACAGACGTAATGATTCTGAATCGACTTGTCCAACTGGTGGACTCTTAAATAAGAATGGGCAGACGTCATGTATGACACCGCTATGATTCATATCTTTAGCTGCTTTTGCAACACGCATCGCATTCGCAATGACACCAGCTGAATTCGGACTATCTTCTACTTGTAAACGAATTTCAAGTGAAATGTCAGAATCTAAAACAGAATTCCCTTCTAATCGCAAGAAGCAGACCTTATGATCCCCTAAATAGCTGACATAACCATTTGGACCTGCTGCCACTTCACTGGCATCAATCCCTGAAGCGAACAATGCTTTTCTCTTCGATTTTTGCTTACTCGTTGATCTCATAGGGTTGGCTAGGTTTAAAAAGTCCGTATTGCCTCCAACATTTAGTTGGTACGTATTGGTGATATCAATCCCGCGGGATTTTAATAGTTCAATTAAGGCTGTATGCAGTGTGGTTGCACCTAAGTGACTTCTTAAATCGTCTCCAAGGAGTGGGGTCTCCGACTCTTCAAACATTTTGACAAACTCAGGATCATTTGCCACCGGTTCAGGTGTCGCATTAATAAAGGCTGTTTGAGCGTGTGCACACGCCTCTGCGTACACACGAACTGCTTCAAACGAACCTGTTGGTAAGAAGCAGACGAGTACATCTGCCTGAACATCTTTTAACCTTTGCGTCACATCATGTGTGTTCATGTTCAGTGAATGTTCATGTGGTTGAATGCAGTTGGACAAATCTCCTTCAAGTCCATCACATAAAGGACCTGCTTCGACGGTTACTTGGAAAAACGGAACATCGATATGTTTCACTGCAGCTGTTGGTTTAGTAAAAATGGCCTCTGACAAGTCTTTTCCGACTTTATTTTGATCTACTTCAAAAGCTGCAACAAATTCGACATCAGATAACTGATAGCCTCCAATCACGTCATGCATAACACCAGAGGGCGTATCCATCTTTTCCTTAGCCAACTCAACAAATTGAACGATACTTGACGCACATGATCCTACTCCTGCAATTGCTACACGAACTTTTGTCATTTTCATAACCCCTTTTTTATGAATTTATAGAGCCAATTTTCGCTTTTGACGAGATTGAAAAATACACCATTCCTGGTAACCTAATTCCTTTAGCGTTTGTTTCACTTTCAGCCAATCATCTGCCACGCGGGCGGGCTGATGAGCATCTGAGCCAAACGTGACATCCACTCCATAAAATTTGGCTCGCTCTAATAGATCCATTGATGGATACCAGCCTCCGCAGTCTTTTGTTTTGCCAGAGGTATTCACTTCAATCACAGAACCACTCTCCGCAATGACTTTTAGTGCATCATCGACAGCTTCTGTTTTGAGATGAGCAATTTCTGGATAAAAACCTTTTAAGGCGTCAATATGCCCTAAAACGTCGAACATTTGACTCTCAGCAGACATCTTAATTAACTGGTAATACGTCTCTTTTTCAATGATTGCTTGTTGCTCTGTGATTCGTTCCCAGCGTTTCCGGTTGAATAGATCGTATCCATTACTGACATGAACCGAGCCAATGATATAATCAAATGGATAATGTCGATACACGTCTCGGTAGAGGGCTTCGTGTTCTGGAAAATAATCAGATTCAACACCTAAAAGCACGTGAATTTTCCCCTCATATTCCTTTTTCAATTGCAGGACTTCCTCTACATATGATTGAAATTCACTCTTCGCCATCGCTACCCATGGTTTAAAATGATCAGCCTCTTCACCAAAAAACGGGGAGTGATCCGATATTCCGATACATTCTAGACCTAGTTTGACAGCCTCATCGATATATTCTCTGATGTTTCCCTCCGCATGACCACAGCGCTGATGATGTGTGTGCAGATCAAATTTCATCAAAATGTTTACTCCTCTACATGGCAGTATAGCCGCCGTCAACCATTAGATTTTCTCCTGTGATAAAACTTGCTTCATCAGAGAGAAGAAAGATGACAGCAGATGCGATCTCTTCTGGATCAGCTGTTCGTTTTAACATGTGCATCCCTCCAATATCAGGGTGCTGATTTGCTTGCTCTCTTGTCAATCCAAGTTCTTCTAAGTGAAATCGTTCGTTATTTTTGTTCCACACCGTACCGGGATTCACTGCATTCACACGAATACCTGCATCTGCCAAATCCATTGCCATGCATCGCGTCATATTCACGACGGCTGCTTTTGTCGCATTGTATGTTAAATATTTCGGCTGGGCAATATGACCTGAAATGGAGGCAATATTTACAATGGATCCTTTTCCTATTTTCTCCATGTAAGGTGACGTGTGTTTGACACATAGGGCTTGCCCCATAATATTTAAGTCCATGATGCGCCGCCATTCTTCAACAGTAGCTTCAAGGCCACGCATGATAAAAACGGCTGCACAATTCACAAGCATGTCAATTTTCCCAAAATGATCGACTGTTCTTTCTACCATTGAGACAATGGCTGCCTCATCAGCAATATCAGCTTCTATAAACAACACATCATATCCAATTTCTTTGAGCCTTTTTTCTGCTGCTAATCCGTAATCTACATGGTGATCAGCAATGACGACTTGCGCACCTTCTTGTGCTGCTCGTTCTGCGACCGCATATCCAATCCCCTGCGCCCCGCCTGTCACAATCACTGTCTTTTCTTTCATCCCTCGCATGTAGCTGCCTCCTCTTACCACTGAAGTCTTTTACCGTCTCTTAGTAGCTCTCCTGTTGGTCCATCTCGGGGGAGCTGTGCCGCCCATACGATTCCTGATGCACCTTCCTGTACAGTTTTAACAGCCTCTGATGTCCCCATGTCCGTTTGTACCCAGCCAGGACAAACTGCATTCGCAAGAATAGAAAATGGCGCCCCCTCTAAAGCCGTGACTTTTGTCAGAACGTGCAAAGCCGCTTTTGACATCCTGTAGTAAGGACCGCTTTTTCCATCACGCCTAACATCGTTTGAAGCGGAGATGGCGGAGAGCCTTCCCATGCCGCTAGATACATTGACGATTCGTCCATATCCAGCCTCTTTCATGTAAGGGAAAACCGCCTTGGTCATTCTGGCTGCGCCATACACATTGACATTCATCGTTTCTTGAAGTGTCGATACAGGAAGATCTAAAAAAGATGGAAAGGCGTCATCCATTATGTTGTCAAGAAAGACTCCCGCATTATTAATCAGCACATCCACTCTTCCGTACGAATCCTTTATAAAAGCCGACAGACGTTCAACCGACTCTTCGTTTGTCACATCCAGCTGGTATGGCACAACCTGCTCATTTATATCAGAAGCAGCTAATTCAGCATTTTCAATCTGCCGTGCTGTTAAAATGACAAGCATGCCATCTTGCGCAAGCTGTCTGCACACTTCTTTTCCAATGCCTCTATTTCCACCAGTGACAACAGCAACCTTCAAATCCTCATCTCCTTTTGGAGATACCATTCTTCTTTCAGCTGGCTTGATGCAGATTCTAGTGCTTCCAAGGACCAATCAATATACCAGTTCAATAAGTGAGGTGTGTAAGTATGCAGAAGTGTTAAATACCGCCCTGTCGGAATATATAAAAGTCTGATAAAACCAGATATAGAACGCCACTCGTTTTCAGATAGGTCATCGGCATATGCCTTTAAAAATTGAATCGTTTTCACAATATCTAGTTGAAATGTTCCCCGCTTGATTCTCGTTAACAAAAAAGCAGATATGGCTGCATCATAAATTCGTGGTCTATAACCTGCTGTATCAAAATCAAGAACCATGGCGAGCTTCTTATGACGGATGAGCAGGTTGCCAGAATGAAAATCACCATGTGTGACAGCATGTGGTAATGCCTCATACAGACTAGGATTTAGCAGCGTGAGTACATTCATCAGCTCCTGTTCATACACTTTAAGCAAAGAAGCAGCCTTTTTAGAAGAAACGACTTTCTTTAATACACTTGCCGTCTTATCCAGTGTTTCGT
Organism: Bacillus sp. 22446; assembly: GCF_052044955.1. Lineage (NCBI taxonomy): Bacteria > Bacillati > Bacillota > Bacilli > Caryophanales > Bacillaceae > Bacillus > Bacillus sp. 22446. Next base: position 377,518 of record NZ_JBQEOD010000002.1, on the reverse strand, counting down.
CCGGTGAAGTTATCCAGTTTTTCAATTCACAGTTTGGATTCACAGGCCCTTTCGGTAAGTTCTTTAATGAATGAAGTTGTCTTAATACCCGAATGGCTTCTTGTTCATCTGAACGATTTCCCATTTCATATGGCCTTCCTTCAAAATAGGGCCGCAACTGCCAAAAATGTTCTTTGAATAAAATGGTTTTACGACCGTTCTCTGCCTCTATCATTGGTTGAATCGGGAAACCATGATCAAGCAAAGCATCTGTTAAATCTTCTAAATATTGAAGCCACTTTGCATCATGATTTCTCGCACATTTTTTTAAGACAAAGCGGTTTTTAGCATCCTCTACAAGCCAGCCTTCATTAGGGCTTCTTCCGTTTAAAGGTGTTAAGCGGATTGGCTGTTCCGAAAACCAATATTTCAGGACATTATCAGCATCATCAGATTTCATCATGTCCTCACCCCTTTTTCTCAAGGTTTTTGATTTTCCTAAGTACCAGATCTGCTGCTTCCTGCTTGTCTATGCGTAGGCATTTCACACGTGATTCTTTTTTTAATTTATGAAAAAGCTTCTCGTTTTGATGGAGCACCTCTGGATACACATGAAAGGCATATGAGAAAAATTGGAGCGCATTACCTAGTCGCTCCTTATTTCCATTCCAAAGTTTTTCCCTTGTCATGAGCCGCTTGAACGTCCTTTTCATGAGACGGGGGAATGTCTTCCTTCTCTTCACATCAAGCCATATGATCGTATCAGCATATTCAGTCAAGATATGGTGAACAGATGAATATTGACCATCAATCACCCATTTCTTTTGTTTAACAACTTCATGGACGTTATCGATAAACAACTTCCGATCTGTTTTTTTCCAGTTCGCTTGCCAAAATAGGGCATCGAGCTCATAGTGAGGTAACATGAATTCCTGTTTCAAGTGATGGGCAAGGGTCGTTTTTCCAGATCCAGGTGGACCAACAATCCATATTCGCTGGCTAGCTCCTTCATTATTCAAGTGGTTCCCCCCTGTTAAAGAACACGTTCATGCTTTTGAATGTCGTTTCTCACTTTTGTTAACAGATCTAATGATTCATCCCAATTGAGGTTTTCAGTTAATTCAAATACTGGCACTTCGCTTGAATGAATGGACACATCTTCACATAACAGATCTAGTGATTCCTCCGAAAAGCCACTTTTCTTTAACAACTGGCCAAAAAGTGTATGTGCGGGAGTCAGCCTTGTTTCAGGTGTACGAAAATAGTGAATCATTCCCGCCATTGCTTCTACAGGTCCTGGTGACAGGTGAATGCCATTAAATCGAGTACACACGTTCGTTAAACCAAACTGTTTTTGCTCCGACAGCAGCATGTGTTTAAAAGAACCTGCTTTTGCCTCTTTAGGGTCCGTTGCACCGATAAAGTCTTCTCTTAACATCCTCATAGGCTTCTTTGAAAAACATTCCATGACGATAATAGACTTTGCAGGTGCAGTGAACCACTCAATTTGACAAGGATGGAATGAATTGAGCAGAAGCATCTGTTCTCCATCCACCTCGGCCTTTATGGCGTATGTGCCCGCCCCTAGCTTGTCCACCTTCATGTTCCGTGTAAGAAGCTCTAAACCATATGGCGTAAGCTCTTCGTACTTTTGTAAAAATTGATGGCCTCCATATATGAAATGTTCCTTCTGTTTAAACTCTGGATATTTAAAGAACAGCATCTTTTTTGCCGTATCTGACAATTCACTCAGACCGTTTTTAGAGATTTTGTTCAGCATCCCATATTGTTTTTCTATTATTTTCTTTTCTTTCAAATATAAGGATGATATAACGCGCACGGCTCCTATTTCTACATCATGATTATCTAAGCGTAGGAAAAGTTCATCTAATATTCGATCAAGCTGTACACCTTTGTGGATACTCGTTAATTCAGGCTTTAGCATCAATAGAAGATGATGTTGATTCAATTGTTGGTGTTTTTCAATTTCATATGGATGAATGGTCACTGCCATGGGTTCTTTTGTATGAATACATGCATGAACGGCATCAATGACTTTTTCTTTCATCCTTATTACCACATTGTCACGCCTTTAAAAATTAAATCTTTTGTCACATCGCCCATCGAATGGACCGCATTCATGACAATGTCTTCAATTCTCTTTCTATCCACTTCATTTCCATCCCACTGTTCAATACGGACGGCAATTTCATCAGGGTTGTGGAGCGGTGCTTCTTTTGAAGTAAAGATATGCACTTCTGTTGGCTTTTGAATGGTCTCAAAAATTTGATCTGCCAATCGTTGTGCGAGCACTCCATACAATTTCCCTGTATGATCAAGCGGGTTTTTACCAGCCGGCGCTTCAATACTCATAGACCGCATTGGGGTGATCAATCCATTTAATCGATTTCCTCTTCCAACAACACCTACATCGCCTGTATCTGCTACAGAACCAAGTGCTGTTAAGTACGGGCGACCATTGCGATCTGTTGCGTTCAGCATAAGATCAGGCGTAAGTCCTAACGTTTCATGAATATAGCGAGCAATTTGATCCTGACATTCTTTTTTACGGGAAAAATATTCCTCAAGACTATGAATATCTTTTGCTAGAAAAGGCATGTTTACTATGAGTTTGAAATCTTCATGACGTCTGCTTCCAAATATTTTCACATCCCAGCCGGTATCTGGGTTCACCTTTTTAAATTCTGGTCCATTCACATAACGCTCTGTATAGAGAACGAGTTTCTCAAGACGGCTTAACGGGGCATGAGCATGCAGTAAATTACAGTCATTTGAAACAAGCTTTGGATCCCCGATTTCGATCATGTCTGTTTCAACCATCGGACGATATCTTGAATTTTTACGCCCTGCCCCTTGATGATCAACAATCCGGCAGTCAATGACGAGATGTTCGTCAGCATCAAATCCGGTCGTCACCTCTGATAACACATCTTTGGCTGCATCGAAAAGAATCTTTTTAAGAGGAATCGGCTCATCACCGTATGCATATGCCCCTTTTCCAGCAAACACAACTTGATAAGGTTTGACCATTGTTCCTTTTCCGTACGATACATCAGCATCTCCGCCAAGAAGCATCACTTTGTCAAACCAGTGGTGTGCTACTCTGCCGAAATGCTCCATGCAATATTGAGAATAATATTGAGAAGCTCTTTCTGCGATGGCGTCACACATCGTATCTGGATGCCCTACTCCTTTACGTTCTACAAGCTCATATGGAATTTGTTCGATATCCTGGCCATCACCTTTTAAAATATCAAGAATGGTTTTTTGAATTGTTTTCATTATCAATCGCCCGCTCTCTTTTAAAATATAAAAATATTGATCCTTTACCTTAAAACAACATGAAACATTTGGTAATATATATATATTCTGTATGAAAGAGGTGTCTATTTTGATCAATGAATCGATCCTACAACGCTTGCAAGATACAACCACTGATATTAAGAAGTTATTGAATCAACATCAAATTCCTGGCTGCTCTATTTGTATTTCTCATGAAGATAAGCACATTTGGTCGTGGCATGAGGGCCTAGCTGATATTGAAAGCGGCACCCCTGTTACAAAAGACACAACCTTTCGAATTGGTTCTGTGACTAAGCCTTTTACTGCAATGGTCATGATGAAAATACGAGAGGAAGGATTGATTCAACTCGATGAGCCTATTCATACTTACGAACCTTTACTTTCTTTCATAAAAAGTCACATATCTGAACCAATTCCACTCACTTTCCGAATGATTGCCTCTCATATCTCAGGCCTGCCCAAAACACTCGATAAAACAACTCATCTGCGAGATATGACATTAGCTCAGTGCATGGAAATACTGACTATTTTTACACCGCCTTGGTCTATCATCAATTATTCCAGTCTTGGCTATTCAATCTTAAGTAAAGTACTAGAAAAAGTGAGTCAACAGCCATTTAGAGAATTAGTGCATACCCACATACTAGAACCGCTCGATTTGCAGCAAACTGGATTTATTGAAACAGCATCCACAGCCAAAGGGTATACCCTTTCTTCCTCTGGTCTTTCCGGCATATCTTATCCAAGTGCTGAAACACCATCTTGGGAGGACGGTTCAAGCGGACTATTCTCTACAGCAGACGATTTGATTCGATTCATTCAAGCTCAATACGACGGAAACCGTCTGCTTCATCAGCATTCGCTAAAAGAAATGCAAAGCCCCGTTATGGTTGAAGAAGATTTCACTAGAGGTGTTGGTCTTTCATGGTTTTTGAGACCTTTTAACGGATTCACCTTAGCTGAACATAGCGGAGAAATTAAAGGCTTCACCTCCTATATTGGCTTCATTCCAAAGCGTAAATTAGGTGTTTGTATTCTCTTAAACTCTGACGAAAGGCTCGCTCGGCCGATTGCCGACATGCTCTTTCAAATCATGCTGCCAGCAGATCACGAACTGATGAAAAAGCGTGAAGACCGGCTCAAACGAATGTTTAGACAATCGTCTCTTTAAATGGAACTCACTTTTTTGTTTAATAAATCTGGAATCGCGTCCTGCAGATACCGTGGATCACCCTCTAAATAAAAACATGGCATATTGAATAAATGATGGATCAGCTCAGATGCCTTTTGTTCCAGAAAGGTATCTGACACATGCCGAAGGCCGAGCCAGCCTTTTAAATAGTCAGGATCTTCTGGTTCTCTTATATTGGCGACCATGATATCTTTTGCTCTCTGATCATCTTTTTTTACTGGTACAAGCCTGATCTCACCTGATCCTATTTTGAGTGAAGGGAAAATCACCATATTTACTTTCGTAGAGCTCCGAATCGTTGTTCCTGTCATGTCAGCAGCTTCTTTTGGTGTAATTTCAAACTTACAGCCGCTCGCCCATTTTTCTTTTGCTTCTTCCTCTGTTGATATGGTTTCATCCCATATTCTTTGATCTTGAGACCGGCTGAATTTTTTGTTTTTCAATTCCTGTATATTTGTTGTGGCTTGGACGGTTCCTACTCCAAGCGCCAAGCACATCGGCCATCCATACACAGTAAGCTCCTGATCTTCAAGCACTGAAATGGAACGATCGTTTGTGATAAAATCCGCTCCTCCATGATGCAAAAACTGCCACATAGTGGTTGACTTCCCGGCACCTTTATCGCCAATAATGAGCGCTCCTTTTTGGCCATCTTCAAAAGAGACAGCCGCTGCATGCGTAAAGCATCCACCTTGGTTTTCTAATGTTCTAAGGGCAATTTCTCGAACGATTCGCAGTGGACAGCGTATCGCAGATTCATTATTGTTTTTTCCAATCACAGCATAACGCCCTTTAAAGACCGCCACACTGTGCGGCTCGTCACCTTCATGCGAGGCAAACAATACTTGATCGTCTAATTTCAATCGTTTGTAAGTAAACTTCCTTTTTGCTGTAATCGTTTCACCCTTTTGAAAGCACGCATTGCGAACGGACTGTTCAAGGTCAGGATCAATGATGAACCGTATATCAATCTGTGAAGGCATATCCCCCACATGGCTGTCTGGTTCTTTCGGGATATAATGTTCGATATCTTCAATTGCCAGCGATTCGGTTGATAAAATGTGAAAATGAATACCTGCAAACACAAATGATTTTTCATAAGGAAAATCGTTCTTCGGCTTTTCAAAAAGCGCTTTTATCTCCATATAGAATCCTCCTCTTCATTTTGCTACTGCCTTTCAGGGAACAGCTGTACGATAGGCTCCTCTTCAAGCTCATCACGATTATCCAAGCTGAAAAAACGCTCAACAAAAGATTTCTTCCACATTTTCGAAGAACCGAAATCATTTTCTCCATAGGCTTCTAAGAACGATTGGTCACTCATGTCTAACTGCTGCAATTGATCAATATAGTTCGTTTGATACAATAAATCTACAAACGTAAACGTGTAAAAAAGTGCTTTTTCGGCCCCTAATTCCTTCGCTCTTGCTTGCAAAGCATGCCAATCAAGTTGGTTTTGCTCTTCAGCAAACTTGACGTACTCCCTTACATCGCAAAACTTAATCAAATTGAGATCTGCATGTAAATAGACATACTGCACATTTGTTGCTTCCTTGTATAAATGGAAAGCAAGATGAATGAGAAAATCTAAAGGTTCAAGCATATAAGTATCCGTTTGCAAAAATGACTTTTCATTAGCAGCATCTAGCAAGGCATTTGTCGCGTCGTAGTTTTTTTTCAGCTCAACATCGTATGAAAAATCAACACGGTGAACCTTCAAAAAGTCTTCTCCGCTCCGTTTAATATGTGAATAAAGATTTCCGGCATTCATTCTCCACATCATTTCTTCTTCTCGGGAAATCGGTATTTCTTGATCGGTTGCCCAGTCATATTTACCGATGATAAACCCTTCCTCCTTGAGCAATGAAGAAGCTCTTTTTCGATCATCTGGATGAATTAAGAAATCAATGTCTGACATCATTCGGAGTCCATAATCTTTGTAAACAAGAGGCGTTAAAATGGCTCCTTTTAGAGGGACTGCTTTCAGCTTTGCTTTTCGAAATGTTTGTAAAAGACGCTTTAATTCCTTGAATCTCTCCATATTTTTTTGGCGATTCCCGATATAATGATAATGAAGTAAAAATTTGTAGGTTGTCGTGATTTTTTTTTCATCATCAAGGCGAATCAAATGAGGCGTCATCAGTTGAAGTACCTTATGTCTTGATGCAAGTCCAATCAATTGAGGTACATCGATGCCATCTTTTAATACATCTCTCATCAACTCTTCTTCTTTTTCATTTAATTGAATACGTGAGCCAAGTAATAGTAGCCTCTCTTCATTTGAGAGAGTGGATTGATCCAAAACAGCCCGCATGTGGATTACTCCTTCCCGTATAGTGATTTAAATCTAGTGATAAATCGAGAGCGTTTCCCTTTTCGATTGACTGGTATGTCCAAATCATCCGTTAGTCTATGAAACCATTGAGCTGCCTCATATGCTTTTTCACTGTCATATTCAATTTCTAATTCATGATCTGTGATGCCAAGATAGCTGCTTTGATCCAAATCCACTTTGATGCCTGTCTCGATATAAAAGGTAGTTCGTTCAGTAACCAATAGTCCTAACAACTCTGGCTGTTCAGTCATTGTAAAAGGTAAAGACGTTACGATGTTCTGTACATCTAGTTTTTGCGGTAGATCCTCAATAGGAAATGACTTTTCTTCTCTTACTCTTTTATAACCAGACGTTTGACTGGGACATTTGATCTCAAGTGTTCGTTTGCCGCTGGTTTGACGGACCCGTACGGTATAGCCATATCGTTTTAATAAAAAATCTGAGGTGTCATAATAGTAATTGAAGTTAAGTAGATACGCGGGTTTATGATTTTGACTTAATATGTTGTAGATGTGTTGAAAATCTGCTTGTGACAACAAATATTTATACTCCTGCTCAACCATGACTCACCTCCAAAACGTCTTACACGACAATATCGGATTGTTCAAGAAGCTCTTGAATGAGAAAGGTTCCTTTCTCTAAAGAAGTAAATGCCTGTTTTAATGAATAACAAGGGATCTTTTCCGCTAGATGTTTAAGAAATGGTTCTAGCGCTTCGGGTGTCGGTAATGTGAAATATGGTAAGAGGAACTCATTATGTCTTCCAGGATTGATGACTGCGTGCTCCTTTAGACGTTCCCCTGCTTCATGTGGACTGATTTTCGAAAGTGTGGCGCCCGTTTGCCCATGAGGTAAAAACTCAGGAAACACCATGACGTCAATTTTCCCCATTGTTTTGACTTCACGTGAAAACCATTTTTCTAATTCCTCCGGATAGACGAAATGATAGTTCTTATCATCTTCATTAAATGGGTGACTCGATGTTTGAAGCCTATATGGTGTATCAAACTTTTCAATGGCTTCAAAAGAATCTTTCCGAATACTCATAGATCTCGGCCAACCAGTTCCTTTGTACTCGTTGTTCGTATATGAAATCCCTATATCATCGTTTGTGATGTACGTTGCATCGGTTAAGGATAACAAGGATAAAATGGTGGATGTTTTGCCCGCTCTTGATCCGCCTACTAGTGCAACCCCTTTTTGATTCATCTCCATCATGCCGCCATGCAAATAGACAAGTCCATCCTGATAACACAAAAGGCGAAGCAGTACTCTTATTAATCGCAGTGCGTGTTGTGCTGTCCATCTGACATCTTTTGGTTCATCTATTACAACGACTTTCTTCTCTCCGTGATACAGGTAGCGGCAGCGAGGTTCCATCTTGGTTTGATAAAAGACTTCTTCAAGTGGCACTTCTGTTTGTATGTCTTGTGCATATTTGCTGGTTAAAATCGTCCAAACGTCTCCTTCAGGTCTGTCTGTTATTTTGCTGCACTCAACATAGGGATGTACTTTACTGATGACTAAATTCTGAACTGATTCATCTGCCCCTAATACCACACGAACATTATTTTTTTGATAGCTTACATATGACAATGAATGCCACCCCTTATGATAGATTGATAAAAACAATTGCAATTTTCTCCTTAATCCACCAAAATATAACACATATTAATCTTTTAGAAAGGAGCCACGACATGAATGAACTGACACGAACAGAAGTTGAAGAAAAAATTGTCCAACTTGTGATGAATAAGTTGTCGCTCACTGAGCAGCCAGGCCTTGATGATAGTTTAAAAGCTTTAGGATTAAATTCTGTCCAAATTGTCTCTTTTGTTATTTCATTAGAGGACACCTTTCACATTGCGTTTGAAGACGAAGAATTACATCCTGACCACTTCCGCACCTTAGATCGACTCTTTACTTTGGTCAACACCAAACTGACTAAGACGCTGTGATGACCTGCGCCATAAATAAAGAGCGGTAATGCGAGGAGGCTTCCATCAGCTCCTCATGAGTACCGCAGCCTTGAACAGCACCGTCTTCAAGTACATAGATCATATCTGCATTTTGTATGGTCGATAATCTGTGTGCAATTACAAGCAAAGTGCTTCCTCCTTTTGCATCGTCTATCCCTTTTTGAACCTGCCTTTCTGTCTGCCGGTCAAGGGCCGATGTCGCCTCATCTAATATCAGAAAATCAGCCTGTTTTAAAAGCGCTCTAGCGATAGCTAAACGCTGTCGTTGTCCCCCTGACAAGGAAATTCCCCTCTCTCCAATGACTGTATCAAATCCTTTTTCAAGTCCTTTAATGAAGGGAAGAATTTGTGCAATCTCACAAACCTGTTCAAGTTGTTCTTCAGTAATATCAGTTAATCCCATGATGAGATTGAGACGTATGGTGTCTGGGAAGAAATAGGGTTCTTGCGGGACAACGGCTACTCGTTTTAAGAAATGAGATGGCTCTATCTCTGATCGTTCAACGCCATTTACTAAAACGTTTCCGCTATCCGGTTGATAAAGTCCAAGTGCCAGCTTTGAGATAGTCGATTTCCCGCTGCCGCTCGCTCCAACAATGGCCACTTTTTTTCCTTTTGGAATATGAAGATTCAAGTCGTTTAAAGCCCCTTTAGATGTTTGTTCATAAGAAAAACAAACATCTTCAAACACCACATCTTCCACAGAATGTATTCGCTTCGTTCCTTTTTCTTCGTTTTCTATTTGCAGTACGTCTGCAATTCGATGAACAGATGCACGCTGCTGGAAAAATTCAAATACATACTGGAATAACTCCTGATAACTTTTCATTAATTGAGAAGCATATTGGTAAATGACGACAAACAAGCCGATTGACATGTTTCCTGCTGTTACTTGATATGTGCCAAACACAAGCACAGATAGTATTCCAAACCATTTCAATGGTTCTGTTAAAAATAGAAGCTTATTTTGAAACTTACCTTCTTTAATGACACGATCCATCATCTTGTTAAATAGCTTTTCATACAAACCGATTTCCCATTTGCGTCGATCAAATGCAACCACTTCTCTTGTAGAAGAAATTCCTTCTTCGACATGCACGAATAGATCTGACTTTCTCTCTTGCACTTCTTTTGCGATGTTTGTTGCCGTTTTCGCCATTTTTTTACCGACAATGAAATAACACGTACTTGCAAAAAGAAGCAAGAGAAATAATACAGGACTCACAGATAGTAAAATGATCGATAACACAACGGCCATAAAAATGGTTTGTACAATTTTCGGTATATGTAAAGCAGCTGTGACAGCGACTGTCTTTACATCTTGGTTAAGCTTGTGTAAATAATAACTAACTGGATGAATTTTATATGATCTCATCGATACTTGCTGAAGCTGATCTAACATCTTTTTCTGTAATGAATGGTGGATGGTAAGGTAGTTTTTGTGCATCACATATGGGCTGGCGACAAACATGACAACATAGACAAGAAAAATGATGGCAAACAGCATCAAGATATGAGGAAATTGTTGATTGCCGCTATTCAAAAGGACATCGTCAATGAGCCACTTTTGCAGCCCGATCATGGCTAAATTAGCTGCTGCTTCAATCAAAACGAGTAAAAGAGCGAGGATGAGCATCCATTTTTGCTTTGTGATCAAAAGAAACAGCCAATTTTTCCTCATGTTACACCTGCCTCCTTTTCTGAACGGTCAGACGCCAATTGATAAAAATGTCCCTTTTTTCTCATCAATTCATTAAAATGTCCAGTTTCTAACATACGACCGTCTTCTATCAAAATAATTCTGTCAAAATGTCTTACAGTAGATAAACGATGTGCGACTGCAATGACAGTAGATTCCTTAAATGTTTGATGTAATGCCTGCTGGACTTTTTGCTCGCTGACACTGTCAAGAGATGCTGTTGCTTCATCGAGTAATACAACACTTGGATTTTTAGCAAATAGCCGGGCAATCGCGATCTTTTGCTTTTGACCACCAGAAAGTTTTAATCCTCTTTCACCAAGTATGGTGTCGTATCTGTTTTCTAGTTCTCTTATAAATGAGTCGCAATCAGCTTTTTTAGCGGCTTCAATGATCTGTTGATCTGAAAGACTTGTATCTCCAAAACGAATATTGTCCTTTACACTCATATTAAATAAAAACGTTTCTTGAAAAACAAACCCCATCGCACCTCTTATTTGACTAGTAGGTAAACAGCGCAAATCAACTCCATCAAGTGTGATCATCCCAGATGAGGGATCATAAAAGCGTCCAATTAATTTAAGAAGCGATGTTTTCCCTCCACCGCTCGTACCGACAAGCGCCACTTTTTCACCACGTCGAATATGTAGATTCATCCCCTTTAATAAAGGAGGATGATTGGGATAATGAAAATCAACGTCATGAAACACGATATCGCCTTCGACTTGATCAAGCAGCATAGGCTGACGAGGCTCTCTAATATCGGGTGTTTTTTTCATAAAATGGTATAAAGGTTCAATTTGAAAGGTTAAGATTCGTTGTTCTGTTAGAAGTGTGACAATAGAAGTAAGCATGTGCATTGCTGAAAAATAATATAGTATATATGCCACAAAACCGCCTGTCGTCAGCTGACCAGTATTTACAAGGGAGATGCCGAGAGCAAATGTAGCTAGAGCACCAATATAATAAGTGAGCCTGCGGTTGCTTCCTCGTAAGTAAGCGAAAAAAACATTTTTTTCATGATCTTGGCGGACCTGTTCATGCAGCTTTTGAATCCGCTCCATGTCCCAATTCATATAACCTAAAATTCTAAGCTCTTCCATTGAAGCAAGACTTTCGTATAATTTTGTTTGCAACGTGCGAAAACCTTCTGCACTTTGTCTTCCGTAGATCGTTGCCTTTTTTTCAAGCCAAGGGCCAAAGATATAGTAGAGAATAAAACTTGGAATAATGATGAGAGTGAGTAAGATAGAAATTTGTATCATAAAGTATAGTGAGATGGCGATAAATAGTGTCTGATTGATAAATTGTGGGAAGTATCGTCTGTAAATTTCTTGTACAGCTCGTGTTTGTGTGTTAACAAAGGAGAGTGTTTCACTAACAGAATGTTGTTCGTAGTATGAGAAACCGAGTTGACGGATTTGCTGGAAGGCAGCAAATTGTGAATCTCTTGAGGCTTGTTCGATTAATTTTCTTTGCCATAAATTTCGTGCAGCTGTCAGTATAATACCAAGTGCTATCAAGCCAGTCAGGCCTAACAATAATCCATTCATTTTAGAAAAGTCTTTTGCTGGCAAAATCGTTTCAATAAAATATTGAATAAATTTAGGTATAATGAGTTCGCTCAAGGTAATAACGAATCCACTCATAATGACTAGAATCACTTTACCTGTATAAGGCTTTAAAAATGAGAGTGTCCATAAATATACACGCCATAACTGCTTTGAATCTTTGTCGATTTGTTTCAATCCATCACCAGCCTTTTGCTCTTTTTCAACAAAAAACGGAATTTTTTTACAACTTTTTCGATCCTTGTTTGGATTATATAAAATGTTTCTACTCATGACAATGTGTAATTTGTATCATTATAACATAAAAGGCAGTGACTTCCATCACTGCCTAATCGTCCTATATTTCACTGTTATCTAGTGATACGCGTATACCAATGAGGTTCTATTTGACGAAAATAATCATGATCTTTTAATACATTTTCTAGTCTTTCGATCATCTCATCCATTTGACCTGGATCAAATTTAATGACCCACATAATCGATGAAAAGATGCTCATTGCGACATATACAGAGTAAAGCTGCCAAAAATCAGCTGGTATTTCCCCATCAAAATACCCATTTATTTGACCAGCCGCAAAGGCTTCACTTGTTTCTCTACTGAAAAGAGCTACTTTATAAAAATCATGAATAGGGTCTCCCCAATCAAAATTATTAAAATCAATAACGCCTGCATATTTATCATTCTTTATAATAATATTCCCTAAATGAAAGTCATCGTGCTGAAATTGGTTAGGCCTTCCCTTCACCTTATCTATGTGCTGTGAGATAAACTGCGCAACTTTTTCATCCCCTTCTATGGAGATACCGCTTTCCCGATAAGCAGCTAAATATCGATGATGCTTTTTCACAACACGCTCTTCCCAAGGTTCGATGTGAGATGGCGCTGGGTATGTATGCATGTTTCGTAAATCCTGTCCTGCACTTACCCCGATCGCATACTGCTGTTCTTCTGTTAACTGACTCATGATTTCTTTTGCTTCTTGACCTTCTACAAACGATAAAATATAGTACACTTGCTGTGTTTCATCTAGAACACCCATTTTCACTGGATCAGCACACTGAACACCGTGACGTCTTAATTGGGAAAGGAGCTCAAATTGCGTCTTTATTTTGTCATATTGGTCTTGATCTGTGAATCGAAGGACATACTTTTCACCTGATGACATCGTCACGACCCATTTTTCATCTTGAGAATAGCCTTTATCAATTTGGTCTATGGAGATCGCTTTTTTTAATAAGGGAATGTGCTGCATAAGGTCTGTTTTATTCATGGATTGATCCATCCTTCCCAGTCTCTTTTCTTCTCACTCTACCAAATTTTTCATTTGAAGAGAATGATCAACAATTCCTATTTATATCGAAACTGCTTTACAATGTTTTTCCATTCTAATATAGTTAATTTATGTAAAGAATAGAAAATTTGTAAAGAGGAGCGTTGCAGATGAATGAAACGACGGATGCCCTTTCACTATCAAGTCAAGTAAAGGATTTGGTCCTGCGTTCTTTGGACGATGATAGCAAGATTTCTATTGGTGCAGATGAAGAGTTAACAAATCACGGTCTCGATTCAATTAAAGCAGTTTCACTCATTTTGGAATTAGAAGAGGTTTTTGATATTCAATTTGCAGATGAGGAACTATTGACCGAGCACTTTTCGACAATCAATAAAATTGTTCATCAGCTGCAAAACAAGTTAGCTGATTAATCTTTAGACATGAAAAAAAGGCATCTCTTTTAAAAGACATGCCTTTTTTTGATTAAGCAGAAGGTACATCACCCGTTGGACTAATAAGCGAGAGAGCATAATCTTCTGTAAAGATTCTTTTCGATAAATTGTTTACGCCGTCTAATGAGACGCGATTGATTTCATCAATAATTTCATCAAGCGTACGATGTTTGCCAAGGAGTAATTCATTTTTACCATTTCGGCTCATCTTGCTGTTTGTGCTTTCAAGACTAAGCATGAGGTTGCCTTTCATTTGCTCCTTAGAGTTTTCAAGTTCTTTCTGCGTAATTCCCTCACGTTTTAAGACGTCTAATGTTTGTAAGATGGTTTCAGATAGCAGATTTAGCTGCTTCGCTCCAGTTCCACCATAGATCGTCAGCATTCCGTTATCTGCAAATGAACTATGATAGCTGAATACAGAATACGCAAGTCCTTTATCTTCTCTTACGTCTTGGAACAACCGGCTGCTCATGCTACCGCCTAGAACATTATTTAAGACGATTAAGTCATAGATGCCCTGATCTCCAGCAGGAAGTCCGTTAAAGCCCATGCAAAGATGCGCCTGTTCTGTTTCCTTTTTGCGTGTCAGTTTGTCATAGTGGAATTGCGGTGCTTCGACAGGCTGCTTTTTCCCCTTTCCTTCATACGAGCCAAATAATGTTTCGACCTCACGAATGAAGGTGTCATCGACGTTCCCTGCAACAGAGATGACGACGCGATCCGGCGTATAGAATTCGTCCATATATTTTCTAAGGGAATCACCGTTAAAAGTAGAGAGTGTTTCCTCTGTCCCTAAAATCGGATAACCTAATGAATGATCACCGTAAATGGCTTTGCTTAACAAATCATGAACGATGTCATCAGGAGTATCTTCATACATTTTAATTTCTTCATAGACCACATTTTTTTCTTTCTTCAGCTCTTCTTCGTCAAAAGCAGAGTTGAAAAACATGTCACTCAACACATCGAGGGCATACCCAGCATGTGAATCAAGTACCTTTGCATAATAGCAAGTATATTCTTTTGACGTAAAGGCATTCACTTGACCACCAATGCGGTCAAAGGATTCTGCGATATCACGTGCAGATCTCGTCTTTGTTCCTTTAAAGAACATATGCTCTAAAAAGTGTGAGATCCCATTTACTTCTGGTGTCTCATGTCTAGAACCTGTTCCAATCCAGACGCCAATTGCGACAGACCTTACAGTGGGATTGTTTTCAAGTACAATTCTTACTCCGTTTTGGCATGTATACGTTTTGACCAAGTTTTGCTCCTCCTATTCAACAAACAGATCGCATCACGGGTGTCTTTTTTCACTTAGGAGGTCAGAAACCGTTCCTAATTCATATCCTCTTTCTTTGATTTGAGTGATAAGTGCGTCTAGACTTCTCGCTGTTGCGTCTGTTGGATGCATTAATATCATCGCCCCATTGTGAATTTTCCCAAGCACTCGTTTTTGTAATACAGCTGGTGATGGTTTTTGCCAGTCGATCGTGTCTACTGTCCACATAATGGTTTCCATTCCTTCTTGTTTCGCAAGCTTTACTGTTTCTTCTTTAAAGCTGCCACTTGGAGGCGCAAACCATATCGGTTTTTTCCCAAGGGATTCTTCAATTTGGCGATTTGTTTTAATCATCTGCTCTAATGCTCGTTCTCTTGTCAGTGTGCGCATATCCGGGTGATTGTATGAATGATTTCCAATTTCATGACCATCTGCCACGATTTTTTTAGCAAGGTCTGGACTGTTTTTCACCCATTTGCCTTCTAAGAAAAAGGTTGCCTTCACTTGATGCTTTTCTAGTGTATTCAACATCTTTGTTAAATGCTCGTCGCCCCAAGCTACATTGATCAGGAATGCATTCATCTTTTTGTCTGGATGTCCCTTATAGATAGGTTCAGCACCAAGTTCATGTAAATGGACAGATGGTTTTGTTTCTTTAAAAACAAGCAGCTTTTCATCGAAAGAGCCCTGTTTTTTCATTTTTTCGTAAGAAGCATCGATATCGACTGTCTGTCCATTTAAACCAGGCATCTTTTTCCACACTTTATCAATCTTAGCATTTTGCGGCTTCTCTTCATAGTCAGAAGACTTCGATTCGATCTCTTGATACAGAATATCTTTTGAAACAGATGCTACCTCGGCGTGCTCTTTCATTGAATTCATATATGTAACAGCAGCCGGCTGCTTCATCGTTTGATATGACACGAGCAGTAAAAATACAAACACAAAGAATGGTATCGTTTTTTTCAATGGTTGTCCCTCCCCTTTACCACAAATTATGATGGGGAGAAACAAGCTAGAACTATTGTTACGCGCAAGAAAAGAAAGAAGCCTGGCACGGATACCTGGCTTCTAACACATTTTATTTGTTCTCATTAAGACTGCTTTTCTTCTTTTTCCTTTTCTTCACGTAAAACAGCTTTACGAGAAAGGTTTACACGGCCTTGTTTATCGATCTCAGTGACTTTGACGAGTAGTTCATCACCAATCTTCACGACATCTTCTACTTTGCCAACACGTTCAAGTGCAAGCTCAGAAATATGAACAAGTCCATCTTTGCCGCTGAAGATTTCAAGGAAGGCACCGAATTTTTCAATTCGTTTTACTTTACCTAAGTAAAGTTGGCCAACTTCAACTTCTCTGACAAGATCTTCAATGATTTTCTTCGCTTTTTGGTTCATGTCTTCTTCAGTAGAAGAGATAAAGATTGTACCGTCTTGTTCAATATCAATTTTCACACCGGTATCTTCAATGATTTTATTGATTTGTTTACCGCTTGGTCCAATGACATCGCGAATTTTATCTGGATTGATTGTCATCGTTAAGATTTTTGGTGCATAACGTGACAATTCTCCTCTAGAAGCTGGAATCGTTGACAGCATGCTATCTAAAATTTCCATTCTTCCTTTTTTCGCTTGTTGAAGTGCTTCTTCTAAAATGTCTTTTGATAGACCATCGATTTTGATGTCCATTTGAAGCGCTGTTACACCTTTAGATGTACCTGCTACTTTAAAGTCCATATCTCCAAGTGCATCTTCCATTCCTTGAATGTCTGTCAGCACTGTGTAGTATTCACCAGATTTAACAAGTCCCATTGCAATCCCTGCAACTGGTGCTTTAATTGGAACACCTGCATCCATCATCGCAAGTGTGCTCGCACAAATACTTGCTTGTGAAGTAGAACCGTTTGATTCTAACACCTCAGACACAAGGCGAACCGTATAAGGGAAATCTTTTTCAGATGGAATGACTGGCTCTAATGCACGTTCGCCTAGCGCACCATGTCCAATCTCACGACGGCCTGGACCACGCATTGGGCCGGTCTCACCAACACTGAATTGCGGGAAGTTATAATGGTGCATGAATCGCTTAGACTCTTCAACACCAAGACCATCAAGAATCTGTACATCACCAAGTGCACCTAATGTACAAATACTGAGTGCCTGTGTTTGGCCCCTTGTAAACAATCCTGAACCGTGCGTTCTTGGAAGAAGTCCTACTTCTGAAGAAAGTGGACGGATTTGATCGACGCCGCGTCCATCTGGACGTACTTTCTCTTCAGTAATAAGGCGGCGAACTTCGTTTTTCACAAGCTTGTTTAAGACATCCTTCGCTTGTTTAATCGTTGCTTCGTCACGCTCTTCTTCTTCAAATTTTTGAACGACAGCTTTTTTCACAGCACTGATGGCATCTTCACGAGCATGCTTCTCATGTACTTGAATCGCTTTCAGTAGATCCGCTTCAGCAAGTTGTTTTACTTCCTCTGCTAATGCTTGATCGACTTCATATAAAGGAATATCGATTTTTTCTTTACCGACAGCTTTTACAATTTCTTCTTGGAATTCGATTAAGCGTTTGATCTCTTGATGGCCGTACATGATGGCTTCAAGCATTGTTTCTTCTGGTACTTCATCAGCACCAGCCTCTACCATGTTGATTGCATCTTTTGTTCCAGCTACAACAAGGTTGATATCGCTTTGTTCAAGCTGCTCAACATTTGGGTTGATGATGAGCTTTCCATCTACTCGTCCTACTGTCACGCCAGCGATTGGTCCCTCAAATGGAATGTCAGACACACATAAAGCTAAAGATGAGCCAAACATTGCAGCCATTTCAGATGAACAATCTTGATCCACACTCATGACAATACTAATGACTTGTACTTCATTTCTAAATCCGTCTGCAAATAGTGGACGGATCGGTCTGTCAATTAAGCGGCTCGCAAGGATTGCTTTTTCACTTGGGCGGCCTTCTCTTTTAATGAAACCACCAGGAATTTTACCAACTGCATATAATCTTTCTTCGTAGTTTACAGTGAGCGGGAAAAAATCAAGTGGTTTTGGTTCTTTAGAAGCTGTTGCTGAGCTAAGCACAGCCGTATCTCCGTAGCGTACGAGAACCGCTCCGTTTGCTTGCTTTGCAAGCTGACCAGTTTCAACTGTCAGTTGACGTCCAGCCCAGTCTATGGTGAAGACTTGTTTCTCTTGTCCCATTCTGAGATAAACTCCTCTCTTGTCGTAAAGTTTTTAGGTTATTTCTTATTATGAACAAAATGATTTTCACATATCAATGTGAAAGCTGTATGTAGAAGGGTTTTTGCCATTCTTTCAACATTTTAACCATAAAATATTAGTGATTATACGATAAAAAAGCGGGAATCCTCCCGCTTTTTACGATTATCGACGTAAGCCTAGTTTGTTAATTAACTCACGGTAACGAGTTACGTCTTTATTACGTAGATACGTAAGAAGATTACGACGTCTACCTACCATTTTCAAAAGACCGCGACGTGAGTGGTGATCTTTCTTATGAGTACGTAAATGCTCGTTCAAGTTGTTAATTGATTCTGTTAGGACAGCGATCTGAACTTCTGGAGATCCAGTATCAGATTCGTGTGTTTTGAACTCATTAATTAATTGAGTTTTACGCTCTTGAGTAATAGCCATCCTGTTTCACCTCCAAATCATGTTAGCCCCATCTACCTCGCAACCGTCGGTGAAGTCGGCCTGCCAAGTAAGTGGTTTTAAAGCTACAGGAATTATCATACTAAAAATATGCCGATTTTGCAAATGATAGAGCGGTTTTTCTGTGATTTTTTTGTTTAATGAAGATGATTTTGAAAAAACTGAATCGCTTCTTCTTTATCTTGACTAATTTGAGCCGTTAATTCTTGGATACCGTTAAATTTTTGTTCACTGCGAATCCGTTTGTACCACTGTAATTTAATCGGTTCACCATAAATTTCTTCGTTAAAATCAAAAAGGTTCACTTCAATCGCAGGCTGATCAGGACGTTTTTCATAAAATGTTGGTTTGTAGCCAACGTTACAAACACCGTCATACACCTTGCCTTTCACTTCCGCTCTCACTGCATATACGCCTGTTGGCGGGATGATGTATTCAGCAGATAAACCAACATTGGCGGTTGGAAAGCCAATCGTGCGTCCTCGTTTATCTCCATGAATCACAATGCCTCGAAGCTGATACGGTTTCCCTAAAAGCTCACTCACATATTCAACGTCTCCATTTTTCAATGCGGAACGTATAAGGGTTGAGCTGACTTTCCGGTCTTGGTTGGAAAGCTTAGGTACAATGGTCGCAGCAATCCGCCCTTTCCCGTATTCGTCAAAAGTTTCCATTGTGCCTGCGCCAAACCGGCCGAATGTAAAATCGAAACCAGCGACTGCATGCTTCACATTCAGTTCGTCCAAATATTGATCGACAAAGTCTTGAGGAGACAGTGCTGCAAAGCTTTCGCTGAATTGCACAATGTATAAGTAGTCAGCACCTAATTGTTCGATAAAATCAATCTTATCCTCAAGCGGTGTGATTAAGTCTTTTGGTTCACGTGCTTTTTGCAGAACATGTGATGGATGCGGATGAAAAGTCATGACAGCTAGAGCTAAACCCTCTTTTTCCGCAAGGTTTTTAGCTGCATCAATCACTTTTTGGTGTCCGAGGTGAACACCGTCAAAATACCCTAAAGCCATCACAGACGGGACTTGATCCTTTTGATTCAATGTATGTGGGTGTGAAATATGTATAGTCTTCACGAGATGGTCACCTTTTCTTTAAGATTGCTTGTCCTGTGATAAAATCTTCGCCGGCTTCATCAGGTTCTGTTTGGTCGGGTGCTTCATATAAATCGCCATACAACGGCCTGAAGGAGCAAAGACAGCGACACGATCTTCCTCTGCAAAATGAGCAAATTCATCAGGCATAGGTAGGACTGCACCGTTTTCCACTTTACTTGCTAATGTATCATTTATCTCCCATTTCGGCAAATGATTGAGCGCACGCTCGATCGGCACAAGATGTTCCTCAACCGTTCCTTTCTCGCTGATCTCCCGCAACTCATCAAGAGTGATACATTCATCTAACGTAAAGTCACCAGATCCTATGCGAATGAGGTGAGACATGTGGGCTGGAAACCCAAGTTTTTTTCCGATATCGACGGCTAACGTTCTCACATATGTGCCTTTTGAACACAGTACGGTGAATCTAAATGATACTTTACCATTTTCAAATGTGACAGGTGTTGTCCGCTCGATGCGATGAATGGTAATTTCACGGCTTGGACGTTCAATTTCAATGCCTTGCCTTGCATATTCATAGAGCTTTTTTCCGCCAATTTTTACAGCAGAAAACATGGGGGGGATCTGTTCAATGGTTCCTTCAAATTGTTTCAACGCAGCATCAATGTCATCTTCTGACATCGGTACCGGCACTTTTTTTTCTTCTACTACTTCACCTGTTTGGTCTTCTGTCGTTGTAGAAAATCCAATGGTGATTTCCGCATCATACGTTTTCGATTTATCTGTTAAGTACTCCACAATTTTTGTCGCTCGTCCAATACAAATAGGCAGAACACCTGAAACCTCTGGATCGAGTGTCCCTGTATGTCCCACTTTTTTTGTGTGTAAAATCTTTCTCACTTTAAACACACAGTCGTGAGAGGTCATGCCTCTTTCTTTATGTAATAAAAGAACACCGTTTTGCACCTGCGTTCTCTCCTTTCATAAACGATGAAAAAGGACAGACGATCATCGCCTATCCTTATTTCAACGTCTTATTCGTGATCTTTTGTGTTTAGTTCAGCAATCAGGCTTTCAATTCGGTTACCGTAATCTACAGATTCATCGAATTCAAAGTGAAGCTCTGGTGTTTTGCGAAGTCTGATTCGATTGCCAATTTCAGAGCGGATATACCCTTTCGCCTTTGCAAGGCCTTTTAAGGTTTCCTCTCTTTTCTTCTCGTCGCCAAGTACAGAAATATAGACTTTAGCAATTTGCAAATCACCGGATACTTCAACATCCGTTACAGTCAAAAAGCCGATTCTTGGATCTTTTAGCTTTCTGCCAAGGATGTCGCCTAATTCTTTTTTCATTTGCTCACCCACACGGGTTGCTCTCATACTCATGATCTTATCACCTCTAATTAAAACCACTCAGTTTTCGTGATCGTTCGTTCAATTTCCGGAAAAGAATCAATAAAGCTTAACACACGCTGAAGTTCCTTTTCCACTTGAACCCGGGAGGAGGAAATGACGGCGATTCCGATCGAAGTACGCTGCCATGTATCCTGATAGTCCATTTCAGCAATGGTCACATTGAATTTATGGCGCGTTCTTGTCATGATACGCTGCAGAACCGCACGTTTTTCCTTCAGTGAGGATGCATCATAGATCATACACTCACACTCGGTATAACCGATCATTTTCTTTCGATTTCTTGCATAACGAATGATTCCATGACATCACCTTCACGGATATCATTGTATTTCTTAATGGTAATACCACATTCATAGCCTTGTGAAACTTCTTTCACATCGTCTTTGAATCGTTTTAATACGTCGACTTCACCTTCAAAGATGACGACGCCATCACGAATTAAGCGGATACCACTGTCTCTAGTAATGGTGCCTTCAGTGACATAGCCACCAGCAATTGTACCGATTTTTGATACTTTGAACGTTTGACGAACTTCAACTTGACCGATGACTTTTTCTTCATATTCAGGGTCAAGCATTCCTTTCATCGCAGCTTCAATTTCATCGATGACTTTGTAGATGATGCGGTGTAAGCGGATATCTACGTTTTCTGTTTCAGCTGTGCTCTTCGCATTGCCATCAGGACGTACGTTAAATCCGATCACAATCGCATTAGAAGCACTTGCTAAAATGATATCAGATTCTGTAATCGCTCCAACACCCGTATGGATGATTTTCACTTTGACGCCTTCTACTTCAATTTTTTGAAGAGCTGCCGTCAGTGCTTCAGCAGAACCTTGTACGTCTGCTTTTACGATTAAGTTGATATCTTTCACATCACCTTGTTTGATTTGCTCAAATAGGTCATCGAGAGATAATTTCGCTTTGTCTGAACGCTGTTCATCAAGTTGTTTAGACGCACGCGCCTCACCGACTTGACGAGCTGTTTTTTCATCTTTGAATACGAGGAACTGATCCCCTGCATGCGGTACATCATTTAAACCAGTGATTTCAACAGGTGTAGATGGTCCTGCAGTTTTCACGCGGCGTCCGATGTCATTGACCATTGCACGTACTCGGCCAAATGTATTTCCGACAACGATTGGGTCACCTACTTGAAGTGTACCAGTTTGAACGAGAAGGGTTGCAACAGAACCTCTTCCTTTATCAAGCTCAGCCTCGATCACAGTTCCTTTTGCAGCACGATTTGGGTTGGCTTTTAGTTCTGCTACTTCGCTGACAAGAAGGATCATTTCGATCAATTCGTCAATGCCTTCACCTGTTTTTGCAGATAAAGGAACGAAAATGGTTTCGCCGCCCCAAGCCTCAGGTACAAGACCATGCTCAGTTAATTCCTGCATCACGCGGTCAGGGTTAGCTGTTGGTTTGTCAATTTTATTGACAGCCACAATGATTGGCACCTCTGCCGCTTTTGCGTGGTTGATCGCTTCAATCGTTTGCGGCATGACACCGTCATCTGCTGCAACGACCAAGATCGTCGTATCTGTTACTTCAGCACCACGTGCTCGCATCGTAGTGAAAGCTGCGTGTCCTGGTGTATCAAGGAACGTGATTTTCTTACCGTTTTCTTCAATTTGGTATGCACCAATATGCTGCGTAATTCCACCCGCTTCGCCTTCAACAACTTTCGTTTTACGAATGCTGTCAAGAAGCGTTGTTTTTCCGTGGTCAACGTGTCCCATGATCGTTACGACTGGAGGGCGTACTTGCATATCTTCTTCTTTATCTTCAACTTCATACTTTTCAAGTTCAGTTTCTTCTAAAATGATCACTTCTTCTACTGGAACACCATATTCAGAAGCAATTAATTCGACTGTATCTTTGTCGAGCTCTTGGTTGATCGTAGCCATAACACCAAGCATCATCAGTTTTTTGATGATTTCAGCAGTTTCTTTGCCAAGCTCGTCAGCAAGCTGGCCGACTGTCATTGAATTTGTAAATTCAATTTTTTCAGGAAGCTCTTTTTTCGGCTTCACAGGTCTTGCTTGCTGATGCTGCGCCTTGTTGTTGCCGCCGCGTTTATTTTTGTTTTTGTTTTGGTTGTTGTTTTTTTTGTTTTTATTAAATTGATTATTCTGCACGTCATTCTTCTTTCTATCATTGTTTTTGTTAGATGATTGTTTTTTTTGTTCTGCGGGTTTCTCGTTAGCTGTCTCTTTTGCTTTGGCTTTTTTATAGATAGCGTCTAGCTTTTTCACAGTGTCGTCTTCAAGCGTCGCCATGTGGTTGTTCACTTCCACGTTCATATCCTTAAGCGCTGCTATAATATCTTTACTTGAAACATCTATGGCTTTTGCGTATTCATATACTCTCACTTTAGCCATTCGTTCACCCCCAAATAAATTAATCGAGCAAGCTTATGAGCTTCTTAGCGAAGCCTTGGTCAGTGACAGCGACAACTACGCGAGCTTCCTTCCCTATAGAACGTCCGAGAACGGAACGGTCTTCAACTTTTCTAACCGGAACATTGTAAAATTTGCATTTGTCAGATACCTTTTTCTCTGTGTTGGATGAGGCATCTGCTGCAAGAAGAACCAGCTTAGCACGCGCATGTCTAATTTCTTTGATCACCAGATCTTCTCCTGACACGACTTTACGAGCTCGATTTGCTAGACCAAGCAAAGGATACCATTCAGATTCAGTCATTGGGTTTTTTCACCTTTTCAGCTAGTTCTAGTAATTCTTCAAAAATGTGTTCGTCAATCTGTGTCTGAAATTGCTGCTGTAAACTACGTTTGTTCTTCGCCGCAAGAATGGTTTCTTTATCGAGAGAAAGGTAAGCACCGCGCCCGTTCATTTTTCCGGTTGCGTCAACAGACACTTCACCTTCTTTTGAACGAACAACGCGAATCAGTTCTTTCTTTGGTTTCATTTCTCCCGTCACGACGCATTTTCTAAGCGGGATTTTTTTTCGGCTTTTCACCTTTTATATCACCTCTTATTCGTCAGATTCCTCAGCTACTGGTTCAGCCTCTAAGAAAAGAGATTCAGAGTCTTCAGTTCTTGGGAAAATACCGAGTTCTCTTGCATCTGTTTCGCTTTTAATGTCAATCTTCCAGCTCGTTAATTTTGCTGCAAGACGCGCATTTTGACCTCTTTTACCAATGGCTAATGACAGCTGATAATCAGGGACAATGACAGTTGTCGCCTTATCTTCTTCATTTACAATGACATCAAGAACTTTTGATGGACTTAACGCATTGGCAACAAATTCAACTGGGTCATTAGACCAATGAACAATGTCAATTTTTTCGCCTTTCAGCTCATTGACAATTGCTTGTACACGCTGACCTTTAGGTCCTACACAAGAACCAACTGGATCAACATCAGGATCATCTGTACGAACAGATATTTTAGAACGGTCCCCTGCTTCTCTAGCGACAGATTTAAGCTCTACAGTACCATCATAAATTTCTGGCACTTCGATTTCAAATAAACGCTTTAAAAGACCTGGGTGTGTTCTTGATACATAAATTTGTGGTCCTTTTGTTGTTTTTTCTACTTTCGTAATGAACACTTTAATGCGGTCATGTGGTTTGTAGTCCTCATTTGGCATTTGTTCATTGACCGGAAGAAGGGCT
This sequence comes from Bacillus sp. 22446, assembly GCF_052044955.1. Lineage (NCBI taxonomy): Bacteria > Bacillati > Bacillota > Bacilli > Caryophanales > Bacillaceae > Bacillus > Bacillus sp. 22446. The sequence continues at coordinate 352,623 of NZ_JBQEOD010000002.1, read as the reverse complement.
TCGATTTTGCCAAGTGACACGTAAATGAATTTACTGTCAATTCGCTGAACGATTCCCGTCATGATGTCTTCCTCACGATCGATAAACTCAGTGTAAATCACACCTCGCTCTGCTTCTCTCACACGCTGCGTCACGACTTGTTTCGCTGTCTGAGCTGCAATGCGTCCGAAATCTTTTGGTGTGACTTCAATTTCAACGACGTCACCAACCATGTAATTCGGGTTGATATTTGCTGCATCATCTACAGAGATTTCAAGACGAGAATCATACACTTCATCTACAACATCTTTTCTTGCGAATACGCGAATCGTTCCCGTTTCACGGTTTAAATCAACACGCACATTTTGTGCTTGGTTAAAATTACGCTTGTATGCAGAAATGAGTGCAGCTTCTATCGCTTCAATAATAATTTCTTTACTAATGCCCTTCTCTTTCTCAAGAACAGTCAGGGCATCTAACAACTCACTACTCATTTTTATGGTTCCCCCTTATATCAATGAAAAGGTTAATTGAACGAAACTGCTAATCTTGCGTTAGCAATTTTTTCGTATGGAATATTGATCTCTTTCTTTCTTGTCTTGATCTTCACTGTCACTGTTGCAATCTCACCATCAAAGCTTGTAAGCTCACCTTCAAATGCCTTTTCACCATCAATTGGTTCGTATGTTTTCATGAAAACATTTTTTCCAAGTGCTTTTTCAAAATCAGCTTTTTTCTTTAATGGGCGCTCCGCTCCAGGAGAGGACACTTCAAGAAAGTAGTTTTGGCTAATTGGATCTGCCTCATCAAGCTTTTCGCTCAAGGCTTCGCTCACTTTGGCACACTCCTCGATATCGACGCCTTTGTCAGAGTCAATAAATACGCGAAGGAACCAGTTTTGACCCTCTTTGACAAATTCAACATCAACGAGTTCAAGCTGTAAGCCATCTAAAATTGGCTGTACCATGTCGCTTACGATATCCACTACTTTTTTGCTCATTCTCTTCCTCCTTGTGCTTTCGATAAACGCTCTTATCAATCATTCTGCATAAAAACCCTGCTTTATTGTGAGCAGGGGGAGCAGAAAACGGATGAATAATGTCGAGACAAAAATTGCCTGTTCAATACAAAAGAGCGGGTTTCCCCACTCTTGTCTCGGTAATCGTTAGCATTTCCATAAAAACTATACCATATCCAATTTTTTTATGCAAATGAAGTTCCTTATAAACAGGCATTCTTCATCAGTTCTTTTCATTCATTCTTTTGGCGTGTTCACGAATGATTTCTGCCTCCCGGCTCTCCTTTAAAACTCGAAAACCGTCATAATCCGGGTAGAGGGAATCATCGTCTTGAATGCTTGTTAAAATCCAAAATTGGCTACCTGCGCCTCCGAGCTGTTCAATTGTCTTCAGCCAGCTATCATATACATCAGGACGGGCTGCTTGATTTTGATAGCCAAACTCTTCTAATACAACAGGTTTTCCGATTGCGTTTCCTCGGGTGATATGATCTTTGATCCATTTCACTCCCCATGCAGCAGACTTATTCCAGTGATCTGGGTATAAATGATAGGTTCCATAATCAATATGAGGGAGAGCAGTCAAACGATCCCAATCAACACCTTCTCCTCCACTGTAAAACCAATCATCATGACCTGTCATGCGAAAGAACCCTTCGTCTCCTACAGCAACAAGGTGATTCGAGTCGATTGATTTGATCCATGCACTCATTTCATCTGCCCAGTTTACTAGTATATCTCCCGAAGGGTCTGACTGAGCGCGCGGCTCATTGGCGAGCTCCCATGTCATAATAGCAGGATCATCTTTATATTGAACACCTGAGTACGTATTGGTTCTCTCTAATACATAGCGCACATAGTTTTTGTAAGCTGTTTTAATCCGAGGATCTGTATAAAAGTGATCATGTGATCCTGCCTGAAACCACTTCACATATTGATTCATCCCGCCAAAGTCATCCCAATTGTTCACGAGTGGGATGACCAGCTTGATTCCTTCCTGCCCTGCTTTATAAATCGCATAGTCTAGTTTTTGAAAACCGGATTCTTCATAAACACCTGGACGAGATTGTAAGACTGAGTTTTCTTGAGGGGTACCATCGTGAAATCCCCAAATACGAATAACCTTTAAATCCATTGCCTTCATATCGTCAAAAACAGCATCTACCATCTTTTTTGATTTGTAATGGAAATAATAATTATTTGTGCCAGCAAAGTAAAATGGGGGGTTGTTCAATACAAAATGTGTACCAGATGTTTGCACATAGGAGGAGGCCTTTACGGTCAGAGTGAACCAACCCGCCCATAAAGTGATCAGCAGCATAAAACAAGCCACCCGTTGAACCCATTTTTTCATTCCATTCTCCTCCTCACAATCTCTTATTCTACTGGTACGATGATATCTAGTTGAAGCGGTGTTTGTTTAGTTGAATCAAGTTCAATCGTCTGCTGCTGCAACATTTTACTTACTTCACCAATTCGAACCTCATACGTCCCGTGAAACGCTGGACATGTCACTTGGCCATTCCCATCTGTTTTTTCCACTCTTTGTGTCGTCCATTCCTGTAGTAGCTTTTCATAACGCCTGCCTGCTTCATTTAACGACCAATCATGATTCACGATGGCTGCGTGCTCACCTCTCCAATGAGCACCCGCCCAAAATCCCCACATCAGCACACCTTTTACAGCTGGATGACTAAAGGCTACCCGATATAAAGCTTCTAAGTTATCCGCTCGTCTATTGGCATCCGGATGAACAGAGTCATACTCTGTCACCCATATCGGTAGACCAAGCTCAGCAAGCACATCTAGTCTTTGTTTTACAACGACTGGATCCACTCGATCTTCAAAGTGACCTTGAACTCCAATAGCCTCAACTGGTGCCCCCAACTGACGAAGTTCATTGATATGTGCTTTATATGCGTGATGTTCGCCGTATGAGATTACATTATAATCATTGACAAACAGCAAGGCTTGAGGGTCAATTTTTTTCGTTTCTTCATACATCCATTTCCAAATCTGTTTCCCAAACCGGTCTTTAAAAAATGAACCATGCATCATTTCGTTGTTTACATCCCAATGACGGAATTTTCCTTTAAAATGATTGCCTGCATGCTCAAGCCGCCTTTTCATGGCTTCATATACTTCATGATTCGGTAATGATTTCAGCCAGTTTGGATTGGCATCCTCTACCTCCCAAAATAAGGCGTGCCCCCTCACTGGAATTTGGTGTCTATTGGCAAAATTCAGCATGGCATCTGCTTTTTCGTAGGTTATTTTCCCTCGTTCAGGCTCATTTGCATACCATTTTGCCTCATTTTCAAACACAGCCCAATTAAAATGTTGGACAAAAAAATCAGCATACGTTTGATTGAATAGTACTTGGTCATTCATTGCTGAACCAAATGCAAATTCATGTCTGATTTGTTTTATTTCCACCTCTACTCCGGCAACTGGCTTTTTTTCCTTATTGATGACGTTTATGACAAGCTCTCTTTGTCTATGTTGTAAGATTCGATCATTTGCTTCTTTTCTCCAGCTTTGATTTTCTTGTTCCTGTGATCCGCCATTCGATGAATGATTCATAAATTCTTTCTTTTTAACCATAATGACATCACCTTTGCTTTCACTTCATTTATCTTATGAGAAGACCGCCGACTAAAAAAGCCGGCAGCTGCACTACGTTCTATTCGTTTATGAGACGATGGTATTCTGCATAAGCTGTAGCCATATCAACTTGCGACCAGAAACGGTGATAGGTGAAACTTGGCGCTCCGTTTTCCCATTTGCCTGTTGCTTCATTAAAAGATGATTGATATTTACTCTCCAGGGCTGACCAAGCTGGGTCTTGCTTGATTTTCGGACGAAGATCTGCAAAGCTCGTATACACTCCGTTACCTCCTCGCTGCGGGTCAGAAGGAATGGTGCTGGAACCAGGGATCTGATTTCCTTGACCAAATGTTCCGTTCCAGCCATTTGGGAAGTACACTTCTTTTTTAAAGAAACGGTGGTAGTCTTCTCTGTCTTCCTCTGTCACAATCCCTACACCATCATTGTAATTCCAAGCAACCTCAAGGAGCTGTGCCGCTGTCTCTTTTGCTCTTATGCCAAGTGCTGTGTAGTTCCCTGTCTCTTTCTGTGTTGCAGCAGCAAAGAATGTGAGCGCTTTGATGAGACTGCCCAGTACACCAGTATCTTGAGTAGGATCTTTTGTAACTGCCGTTAAATTTGGATTACCTGTTGCAGATTGGAATCCGCTCCAAGTGTCAGGTTGACCGCTCCATTCTATATTCCCAGGAATCCAAAACTCTCCAGGTGCACTCGTCGTAGCAACAGCAACATTTGCCCCCCCTAGAATTCTTTGACCCTGACCATCTAAAAAATATCCATCTTGATCCGACACTGGACGAGTGCCAATAAAAATATAATCTAGTGAATAGTTGACCCATTTTGTGATGACAGATTTGGCCATTTGGAAATTTTCAGATGTTTTGTCGCCATCTTTTGCAAAGATATAATAAAGCTCTGCTACACGCTCAATCGGCCATGCTTGCATTCCAAACCAGTTATTGGACGGAGGATCATGGTAAACAGGCGCATCTTCATAAGCCATATCATAAAATGTGCTTCTTCCTGCTGGATAAGCGCTATAGTCTCCATTCCAACTGTTGGTAGCACCTCCTGCAATCGCTCCCTCTTTTGATTGAAGCCAAACGTAAAATTCAAGCTGTCTCTTTAACGTCTTTTCCCAATCACTTGCACCAGTCGGTGACGATGGCTTTAAGCCTCCCTTATCTGAGGATAAAGCGTAGGCAGCGACTGGGTTTTGATACCCTTGATGACAATGGCTCGCTCCGATACGCCATGACCAATTCGCATATTCTCCAAGTCCCCCGCCCCAAGAGGTATACCATGCCATTAAGTGATGACATGCACTTTTTCCATTTCCAGGATACGGATTACCTTGCTTGCCGCTTCCAATTGTTTGAAAATATTTATCGTACATTCCGTAACGAAGGAAATCCCCCATCTTTTTCGCTTTATCAAGATAGGCTGACCCGTTATAGCCAAGTTCCTTTGCCCAATACATTGCCTGTATCGCACGTGCATCAGCGTCCGTCGCATTTGTGTAGCGCCACTGGGCGGCTGGCGCTTGATTTTCTTTTGTGAACAAGCTCATGAAACCTTCATTGGGCTTTCCGGCCGTTTTATCATCTTGTGATGGATGAGGGATGGCCTCCCATACGGATTCTTGCGGACCCCGCTGGAATGTGTTTACATATGCGGCTGTATGTGATGGGTTGAGCAAATTCCCATATTCATACCAGTTGTCTACATCAAGAAGCCAGTGCATTAAATACGTTTCATTCGTTCCGTAAGTTGACCTCAGTTCATGATCAATTGGATCTTGACCAGCAGGGCGAGCACCCGTCAAATGGCTCGGATATTGATCTGGATATGGTTTCTCTGAAGCGTATGTGGCTGGGCTAGATGGATTGTAAGAACTCATATGCGGCTGTTCGTCATGTCCATCTTCGTTTACTGGAATGATAAACTTCTCCATATTATCCCAAGCCGCTTCTAGTTTGCTCCAATCGCCTGTGTAATGCCCATACAATACTTCAAGCCATAACCAGTAGCTGTAAGCTTCTGAAGTGGTCATATGCCCGTAATCAGGCGCCTCGCAAATGAGTGTCTCAACGGAATGATACGGAATGCCTTCTTTTGAAAAATATCCATTCGCATCGTTTTTCATTTGATGATAAAGCGCTAAAAACCGTTCTTTATTTGTCATGTCCTCACCCTTTATATTTATTTATTCGGAAGCGTACCAAATTCTAAAATACCTTGATCAAAAACAGGAATTCTCGCTGTTTTCTGCATATTGGATGTTAATCCTTGAAAGGAATAATCATTTGAGGCATCCCATATATTCGCACCATTTGGCGCAGATAATCGGAACTGGATTTCCTTCTTATGAAGCGATTCGCCTCCTGGAAAAATAGCTACGCCAGTAAAATCGATTTCTGTAAAATAGATATGGGATGATGCGTCATACACCGTTAACGGAGTTAAGGAAGCGCCTTCATTGTAAACAGCTGTCACTTGAATATCTTTATCAGTGAATCCCTTCGCAAATATCTCGCTTAGATTGACATAATATCTAAAAGAAAGTGATTGACTACTTCTTGCCGGCCAGCCTGATCGATTGTATAGAATGGCTTTGATCTGAGTAGATGTTGTATCGTTACTCATGACAGCTGCCTCTACAAAAAACTCATCTTCCACTTTTTCTTTAGGCGGAAAATTCGGCAGCTTTGACTGCCCCAGACCAAACAGCTGCACCATTTTGGCTACATTTCCAGTAAAGGCGGCATTATAGTCTGTTGCTACCTCGTTGGATACATAGTCAGAGATGTCATCGGTATACTGATCCTGTGCATTAGGCCCCCCAACAAGCGCTCCATATAACGTGTGCCGATGAGAAGAAGGAGTTGTCAGCTGATTAGACCATGAGCCATGTGCAGTTCGATGGTGTGGATGGATCGGCGGATTTTTGCCAAACCCAACGACATAGCTTCTATTTTGCGGATTATCCCCTAACATATAGTTTGTTTGCCTGATCGCAAATGTTTGGTATCGATTCTTTTTTTCTTGATCAGAGACCCAATCTGCGTACACAAACGCTAAAAATGCAGCATTTGCTGTATAACGAAGTGAACCCCATTGATCTAACCACGCTAGTCCGCCAGGCGTATAAGTGATTCTTTCTACTTTTCCATTTTGAACAAAACCCGTCGACCAGTAATCGAGATTACGCTCCGTCGATTCGATAAACCTTTTCTCCTTTGTGATTCTCGCAAGTAAAATTTGCGAAGCAAAAAAGGTATTGTCCCACGACATCGTAAACGTATAATCCCAATCCTTCGGCCATTCTTCTACTGCTTTTAGTGCTTTGTTTAAATAGGTCTGGTCATTTGTCGCCAAGTACAGCCATATTCCACCCCAAATGAGCTCATCAATATAGCCGCTCCAAGAGTTATAAAATGGCTGCGCATTGGTGACACAATCTGTATACTCACCGCGATATTGGTCGGCAAATGCATAAAGCTGTTTTGCATGGGTGAGAAGCTTTGCTGCATAGGGCGCATCAGTTTCTTTAAAAATAATTGAACCTGCTGCTAAAGCGGCTGCGGTTTGGGCGGCTACTTCTGTTCCTGGACAATGTTCATCAATTTTAAATGCCGGCCGATTCATCGGCATCACTTCTGCTGGACCCCACCAGCCATGATCCGCGTTCCCATCGCCTACTTGTGCCCAAAATTCATTTGGACCTGTATGGGCTTTCAAAAAATAATCGGTTGCCCACTTGATTTGATCTAACATATCATCAAGCAGCTCTGCCTCTTCGTAAGCTTCTCGGTACTCATAGACTGTCCATGCAAGCACGGCTGCCGAGTAAGCCATCGGAAGTCCGAACTTCACATGATCACCAGCATCGTACCAGCCGCCTGTTAAATCATGACCAACATCTTTCCCATCCTCTAGTCCAGAATCCCCTCGCCAGTTAAGACGATTGCTTTCAGGAAGCTTTCCGGAACGCTGGGCTTCGTAAAACAAAATGGATTTTTGAAGCACCTCTACATAGTTGTAATCTGACATGTACCTACTTCTCACCCCTTCTTTTTTCTTAAACGTGAAACATTGAACAAGAAATGACCACCTCCTTGTTATTCCGTTCGTGTTTTGTACAGTGTTGAAAAGAATCAAGCGTGTTTCAAAAATGTGCATAGTAAACAGCCATCAGCTTGACGCTCACCGAGGGTGGTTTTCTCCTGATTCTTCATGTGACTGTACCCAAAATGATCATATGTCGTATGAGAACATTTCAGACGGCTAAATTCTCTTTTTTGCTCTATTTGGGTAGAAAGAATGACATACAATCTCTTCTCTCAAAACACGACGTTAAATCAAGATATATGAACCAACAAGAAAATAATTCCAGTTAAAATATTTAGTTAACATAATAATATTATTGTATATACAAAAAAAGAACGCCCTTTAAGGGCGCTCTTCATTTTTCACATTAGAACAAAGAAAGCTGGTTTTGATCAGGAAGTGCTTCTAAGCAGCCTTGACGATCCAAATACTCAAGGATGGTCTTAGACACTTTTCCTCGTTTTTGTAAATCTTCTTTTGAGAGGAATTCACCATCTTGGCGTGCGCGTACAATATTTAACGCAACGTTTGTTCCGAGTCCAGGGATGGAGTTGAATGGCGGGATTAACCCGTCTCCATCAATGATAAACTCAGTGGCACTTGATCGGTATAGGTCTACTTTTTTAAAGTGATAGCCTCTTTCACACATTTCAAGTGCAAGCTCTAGTACAGTTAATAGGTTCTTCTCTTTCGGTGATGCATCAAGACCTTTTGAGTTAATATCGTCCATGACCGCTCGAATCGCATTCGATCCTTTTGTCATCGTTTCGATATCAAAATCATCAGCACGAACGGTAAAATAAGCCGCGTAGTACAGAAGTGCATGGTGCACCTTGAAATAAGCAATCCGAACGGCCATTAATACATAAGCAGCCGCGTGGGCTTTAGGGAACATGTATTTAATCTTTTTACAAGAATCAATGTACCAGTTCGGTACGTTATTATTCTTCATTTCTTCTTCCCATTCAGGAGGAAGTCCCTTCCCTTTACGAACAGATTCCATGATTTTAAAGGCAAGTGACGGCTCTAAACCTTGATAAATCAGATAGACCATAATATCATCACGACAGCCAATCACTTCGCTTAGTTCACACGTTTTATTATGAATCAGCTCTTGGGCGTTGCCGAGCCATACATCTGTACCGTGAGATAGACCAGAGATCTGAACAAGCTCCGAGAAGGTGGTCGGTTTTGTATCCTCAAGCATCTGACGAACAAACCTTGTGCCAAACTCTGGGATCCCAAGTGTTCCCGTTTTACATCCAATTTGTTCTTCTGTGACACCGAGAGGTTCCGTTCCTTGGAAGATTTTCATGACCTCAGGATCATCTGTCGGAATCGTTTTTGGATCAATTCCGCTCAAGTCCTGAAGCATCCGAATGACCGTTGGATCATCGTGTCCAAGAATATCTAGTTTCAGCAAGTTATCATGGATTGAATGGAAATCAAAATGCGTCGTTTTCCAATCAGAACCTGTCGCATCTGCTGGATATTGAATTGGTGAGAAATCGTAAATGTCCATATAATCCGGCACGACGATAATACCGCCTGGATGTTGGCCTGTTGTCCGTTTGACGCCCGTACAGCCCTGTACGAGCCGGTCAATTTCAGCACCTCTCATATGAAGGTTATGATCTCCTGCGTAGCCTTTCACATAACCATATGCCGTTTTTTCTGCAACGGTACCGATTGTACCTGCGCGATATACATACTCTTCACCAAACAGCTCTTTTGTATAGTTATGGGCAATCGGCTGATATTCTCCTGAGAAGTTCAAGTCGATATCAGGCACTTTATCTCCTTTAAAACCTAAGAACGTTTCAAACGGAATATCGTGTCCGTCTTTTTTATACGGCGTCCCGCATTCAGGACAGTCTTTATCAGGAAGGTCAAATCCTGAGCCAACAGATCCGTCATTAAAGAACTCAGAGTGCTTGCAACTTGGACATACATAGTGCGGCGCAAGCGGGTTTACTTCTGTAATCTCTGTTAATGTCGCAACGAAAGATGAACCAACTGATCCCCTTGAACCAACTAGATATCCATCATCAAGTGATTTCTTAACAAGCTTATGAGAAATTAAATAAATAACAGCGAAACCGTGACCAATAATACTCTTTAATTCTTTCTCAATCCGGTCTTCTACAATTTTCGGTAAATCGTCACCGTAGATGCTGCGAGCCATGTTATAGCTCATTTCCCGAATTTCTTCATCTGCACCTTCGATTTTTGGTGTATAAAGATCGTCTTTGATTGGTTTAATACTTTCGACCATCTCAGATACTTTTTGCGTATTCGTCACGACAATCTCTTTCGCCTTCTCGTCTCCAAGGAAAGAGAATGCTTCTAGCATTTCATCAGTTGTTCTAAAATGAACTTTTGGCAGTTCATGACGATTAAGCGGATTCGCCCCGCCTTGTGATGAAATTAAGATTTTGCGATAAATTTTGTCTTCTGGATGCAGGTAGTGCACATTTCCAGTCGCCACGACTGGTTTATTCAGTTTTTCACCAAGTTTCACAATGTTTGTGATGATCTCTTTTAATGCACGTTCATCCCGAACAAGCTCCAGCTGGAGTAAATGCTGATACACTTCTGGCGGATGAACTTCTAAATAGTCGTAAAATGCGGCAATGTCTTCTACCTCATCAGGTGACTTCTGCATCATCCCTTCAAACACTTCACCCTTATCACAAGCAGACCCAACAATTAAACCTTCTCGATATTTCTCAAGCTGTGAGCGCGGGATACGCGGCACGCGGTAGAAATAATGAATATGAGAAAGTGAGACAAGCTTAAATAAATTCTTTAGACCCGTCTCATTTTGTGCAATCACGGTTGCATGGTAAGGACGTGAGCGCTGATACGCATTGGACTGCCCCATGTTTTCATTTAATTGATCGTGGTAAGCAATCTCTTTTTCAGCCGCATCTTTTAGCATCTTCAGCATGAGGTAACCAGTTGCTTCTGCATCATAAATCGCCCGGTGATGCTGCGTGAGTTCAATATCGAACTTTTTACACAGCGTGTTCAGCCGGTGATTTTTAAATTCAGGATAAAGGAATCGGCCGAGTTCTAGTGTATCAATGACAGGGTTTGACGCTTTATCTGTTTTTAACAGGCGCTTATATGCTGCATTTAAAAAGCCCATATCAAAGCTCGCATTGTGAGCAACAAGGATATCTTGTCCAATCCACTCTTTGAAATCTCGAACAACATCGACCACATCTGGTGCATCTCTCACCATGTCATCCGTGATACCGGTTAGTTCAATGGTTGTCGCTGATAACGGATGATGAGGGTTTGCAAATGCCTCAAAGCGGTCAATGATTTCCCCGCCTTTGATTTTCACGGCTGCAAGTTCAATGATCGTATCATACACAGCAGAGAGTCCTGTTGTCTCAACATCAAATACGACAAACGTCGCATCTTCTAACAAGCGGTGCTCTGGATTATACGCAATCGGTACCCCGTCATCGACTAAATTGATTTCCACCCCGTACATCATTTTGATGCCATGCTTTTTACTTGCTGCATACGCATCTGGAAAGGATTGTACAACGGCGTGATCTGTCAGGGCAATGGCCTCATGCCCCCATTTTTTTGCTTGTTCAACAAGTCTACCGATGCCAGTGACAGCATCCATCTGGCTCATTGGCGAATGCAAATGAAGCTCAACACGCTTTTCTCCCTCTGGTGCAGTATCTTCTTTCAGCTGAGGTTTCATTTCATTGACGTCATTTGCGATCATGACAAGATCTCTCACAAACGTATCGTTTTGAATACTTCCTCTTGCTTTGACCCACATCCCTTTTTTCAAGGATTTCATGAGCTGAGCATCTTCTTTTTCTCTCGCAAACATTTTGATCAAAATACTATTCGTATAATCGGTAATTTTAAAGATACAAAGGGTTCTGCCGCTTTTTAGTTCGCGCGTTTCTGCATCAAACACGTATCCTTGGACGGTGATTCGTCTTTCTTCGTCCATAATACTATCAAGCGTACGTATTTCTTCATTGTCTTTGATTTGATAGCCAATCATCAGAGGGCCAGAAGGGGCTTCCTCTTGATCCTCACTTTCCTTCTTCTCCATCTCAACAAGGGCTTGCATGGCTCTTTCTTGATCTTCAGCAAGTTTTTGTTCTCTGAACTTCTGAATCTCTTGATCTGACACAAAAATTTCTGTATCAAATTGAAGTTCTGGAAAACCAACTTGTTTAAATGCAGCCTGAAGCATTGGGCTATATTTCTTCTTGATGGCCAGAGCCTCAGTTTCGCTTTTTGTTTTGATGATGATCTTATGTCCAGACAGCGCTGGTTTTTGCTGTTGAAGCAAGCTGATGATTGGGGGAGAAATTCCTTGAAGCTCTTCCACACAATGTGACCAATATGATTGAACGAGCTCTTCAGATATGTGCGGATCATTGACTTCAATCGTACAAGTGACTTGTGCGATATGAGAAAATGCATTTGTCAGCCTGCTTAAAAACATTGCATATACTTTGTAAGGCAAAAGCGCCTTAAATTTAAAATGGAAATGCCACGTTTTTGCCGCCTTATGCACCGTCAATTTGACGATCTCGCCTTCTTCAAAGTAACGGCTGAGGTCATCATCTGTCATTTGAATCTGATTGAGTAATATATGAAATTGCCGTCGGGTAATCGGTAATTGTTCATCCAAGACAGGACCCTCCTTTTGCAAATCAGAAAGGTACCTCTTTTTTGCAGGAGGTACCTTCATTTTTTTGTTCGTTTTTTATGCTTGGCGTATAAATGAAATCAGTTCATCAACAGATACTTCGTGTGATTCACCTGATTTTCTGAATTTCACTTCGACAATACCTTCTTCTGAACGTTTCCCGCAGCTAATGCGAATTGGCAGTCCAATTAAGTCACTGTCGGCAAATTTGACGCCTGCACGCTCTTGGCGGTCATCGAAAAGGACTTCATAGCCCTCTTCCTGTAAACGCTCATACAGCGTTTCAGCCAGTTCCTTTTGTGCATCGTTTTTCATATTTAAGGCAAGTAGATGAAGATCATATGGCGCAACTGTTTCTGGCCAAATAATCCCCTTGTCATCATGATGCTGTTCAACAATCGCAGAAAGGGTTCTAGAAATTCCGATGCCATAGCAGCCCATGATCATTGGCTGCGCACGTCCATTTTCATCGAGGTATGTTGCATCCATTGCCTCTGAATAACGCGTGCCTAGCTTAAAGACTTGTCCTACTTCAATTCCTTTTGCGAACTGGATTGTGCCTTCACCATCTGGAGAAACGTCTCCTTCTTGAATCAAGCGAAGATCTGTATATTCCTTCACTGACAGATCACGAGCAGGATTAACATTGACATAGTGATAATCCGATTCATTTGCACCTGCAACTGCGTTTGTCATTCCTTTGACAGCGTGGTCTGCATAAATCGTTACTTCCGCTTCAAGCTTCACTGGTCCAACAAATCCTGGTTCTGTTCCGATCACGTCTAGTACTTCCTCACGTGAAGCAAGCTCTACAAGCTGTGCTCCAACTAAGTTTTTCACTTTCACATCATTTACTTCATGATCGCCTCTTGTCAGGACAAGTACATACGCATCGTCCGCTTTAAACAAGACAGATTTGATACATGTAGAAGGAGCCACTTCTAAGAATGACGCAACATCTTGTATCGTCTTCACCTGAGGCGTGTGTACTTTTTCGAGTTCTTTGAAGTCCGCAGGGTTTGCTTCTTCTCCGTGATACACAGCCTCAGCCATTTCAATGTTCGCAGCGTAGGAAGATGTGTCAGAGTATGCGATTGTATCTTCTCCTACTTCTGACAGTGCCATAAACTCATGTGTATCTTTTCCTCCCATTGCCCCAGAATCGGCAATGACGGGTCTAAAGTTAAGACCTACTTTTGAAAAGACATTCGAGTAAGCTGTAAACATTTTGTTGTATGTGTCATCAAGGCTCTCTGGTGAAGAGTGGAATGAATAGGCGTCCTTCATAATAAATTCACGTCCGCGCAATAACCCAAAGCGAGGTCTTTGTTCATCACGGAATTTTGATTGGATTTGATACAGTGTCAAAGGAAGCTTTTTATACGATTTGACTTCACTGCGTACGAGTGATGTGATCACTTCTTCGTGTGTTGGGCCAAGTGCAAACTCGCGGCCGTGACGATCTTTCATACGCATGAGTTCTGGACCGTATGTATACCATCTTCCTGACTCTTGCCACATTTCTGCTTGCTGCAGCACTGGCATTAACAGCTCAGCTGCTCCCGCCTTTTCCATTTCCTTGCGAACAATGGATTGAATGTGCTGAATAACTTTATGTGCTAGCGGCAGATAATGATAGATACCGCTCGTGTTTTGTCTAATAAATCCAGCTCTTACTAATAGCTGATGACTTTTTGCCTCAGCATCTGCCGGCACCTCTCGAAGAGTTGGAATGAAAGTCAGGGATTGTCTCATGTCGTTACACCTCATTTAAGAAATAGGACTTCTCACAAAAACTCTTGTTTCCCAGAATGAGAAACAAGAGACATTGGTTTTTATAAAAATAATCGCTGGATGTCATTCCATGTCACTACTAGCATTAATAGCATGAGGAACGCAACACCAATGAAGACAACAAGTGCCTCTTTCTCACGATTAATTGGTTTGCCGCGAATGGCTTCAACGAATAGGAAAAGTAATCTTCCTCCGTCTAATGCAGGAATCGGTAATAAATTCACGATCCCTAAGTTGATACTAAGAAACGCAGCAAACTGCATTAATGTTAACACACCTTGTTTCGCTACTTCTCCTGTCATGTCATATATTCCAACAGGACCTGCAAGCATATCTAATGAAAATTGTCCTGTGACAATCTTTTGCAAGTTCGTTAAGATGAGACCTGCTGTTGATATCACTGTCGTTCCTGAAGATGAGATGACTTTGAGAAAGCCATTTTCTGTTGGCGGGTAAGAGCCAAAACGGCCAATGGTTTTTCCTTCGGCCTTCACAGCTTCCGGTACAACTTGAATGGTGCTTTCTTTGCCATCTCGGTCAATGACGACATTCATTTTTTTATCTGGGTTCTTTTGAACCGTTTGAACAACGTCTGTCCAAGAATTCATTTTATCCCCGTTAATTGAAACGATATGATCTCCCTGCATAAGCCCAGCTTGCGCTGCCCGGCCGTCTTTTGTCAGCTTACCAAGTACAGGATCATCCACGGTTACACCTTGAATAAATCCTAAAGCCACTAGAATCACATATGCCAGGATAAAGTTCATAATCGGTCCAGCTGCAATGGCTTTAATACGCTGCCATACTGTTTTTGAACCAAACTGACGGTTGTATGGCGCAATTTGAATTTCTTCACCATCTGCAATATAGAAGCTTGTTTGGCTTACATTGTAGCCAGTCAGAATGTCTTCATTTCCAGCCTCATATCCTGAAATTCTCATCGCATGATCTAAATCAATTTGTTCAACTTCAATGACAAGTGCATCAGGATATTTCTCTTTATCATTTAAAATGATTTTTTCTACTTCATTTTGCTCATTGAATAAGAGCCCCACTGTATGACCCGGTTTAATTTCAATGACTTCAGGGTCTTCTCCAGCCATTTTAACAAATCCGCCGATTGGCAGAAGTCTGATGGTATAGACGGTTTCTTTTCGTTTAAAGGAGAAAATCTTCGGTCCAAAACCAATTGCGAACTCGCGGCATAGAATGCCTGCGCGCTGCGCCATAATTAAATGGCCAAGCTCGTGGAAAAAAACGAGCGTTCCAAAAATAATAATAAACGCAATCACTGTATTCACGAACATACCACCTTATGCGAGGATTGATTGAACAAAGTCTCGTGTATCTTTGTCCACTTCATGGATATCTTGCAAACTAGGCGTTGAAATCACATGATGTCTGTTCAGTGCCTTTTCAATCAATTCTTCAATTTGCAGGAACGTTACTTTGCCTTTTAAAAATGCATCAACAGCTATTTCATTGGCTGCATTAAGCACAGTAGGCATTGTCCCTCCTATTTTACCTGATTCATAAGCAAAATGTAAGCAGCGATACCTGTCAAAATCCGCTTTTTGGAAATTTAATTGTCCAATCTCCCAAAGGTTTAATGATTTCGCCTCTTTTAATGGCGCTCTATCAGGATAAGTGAGCGCGTATTGAATCGGAACCCTCATGTCAGGTGTACCTAACTGAGCCATGACACTTTTGTCATGGAATTCCACCATGGAATGGATGATGCTCTCTTTATGTAACAGCACATCAATTTGATCGTATGGGATATCAAACAGCCAATGCGCCTCAATCACCTCAAGCCCCTTATTCATCATGGTCGCTGAATCGATCGTGATTTTTGCGCCCATGGACCAGTTCGGATGATTCAGCGCTTCTTCAACCGTTACACCTTCAAGCTCCGTGCGTTTTTTATCTCGGAAACTGCCGCCTGAAGCTGTGACGATTAAGCGTTCAATGTTTTTAGCTTGTTCACCTTGCAGGGATTGAAAAATAGCGGAGTGTTCACTATCGACAGGAAGTAAAGGCACGTCATACTTTTTGGCGTACTCTTTTACTATATGACCAGCTGTCACAAGTGTTTCCTTATTTGCAAGTGCGATCGTCTTTTTTTGTTCAATGGCTTTTAATGTCGGTACAAGTCCGACACTTCCTACCAGTGCATTGACCACAACATCCACTGCATCATAGGTCGCTGCTTCGATGTTTGCTTCATCACCCGCAGCCATTTTGACATCGTATTGAAATGAATGACCTTTTAACGTGCGATAGGTCGCTTCGTCTACACATCCAACAAATTCAGGCTGAAATTGTTCAATGATAGGGATGGCCTTGTCTATATTTCTGCCAAACGTCATCGCTTTCAACTTGAATTTGTCTGGATGCTGCCTGATCACATCTAATGTTTGTTCTCCAATTGATCCTGTTGCGCCTAATAGCGAAATATATTTCAAATTGCCACTCCTTCTCTCGTTCAATTAGTTTCTATGAGGTTAGCTAGCAAACGTGGCCAGCAATAAATATAAAAACGGCAGAACGAATAAAAAGCTGTCAAACCTGTCCAAAATTCCGCCATGACCTGGGAGGATTGTCCCTGAATCCTTCACATGGTAATGACGCTTTAAAGCAGATTCCACAAGGTCGCCAAGCTGTCCAAAAATACTGAGCAAAAGAGTAATAAACATAACAAGCAGATATGATGGCAAAAATCCTGTAACCGCCTGGAACACAAGTGACAGCACGACCGCTGTGACGATTCCGCCGATAAATCCTTCTACTGTTTTGTTTGGGCTGATCTCTGGCCAAAGCTTTCGTTTCCCCATAGATTTCCCAATAAAATAGGCACCTGAGTCAGTGGACCAAATAATCACCGCTGCGAAGAAGATCGCACTCATGCCATACAAGCCTCTAATTTGAATAAAATAATAGAAACTAACGCCAATATATAATGTGGCTAATATAACAAAAGCAACCTCATCGAATGTGAAAGAGTTTTTGCTCAGAACTGTATAAGTTAAAAGGATTAAGACTGCAAATAAAGCAATCTGCATTTTTGATGCGTCTACGTTCGGGAAGAAGCTATTTTCTCCGCCCATTAAAAGCCAAAGCAATATTAAGCTGACAATGCCAGGAAAGCTGAAAATCGAAATCTTTTTCATTCTAAGAAGCTCAAAGAGAGCGACACTTCCCATTAAATAAATCAGCAGGGTAAATGGCATTTGTCCATAAATCACTGCAAGTAAAAACACTGCAGCTGCCAGAACACCCGTCAAAATTCTTTGTTTCATCTGCACCACCCTCTAAATTCCACCGAACCTCCGGCCGCGGCGCTGGTACTCTCCGATAGCGCCTATGAGATGCTCATCAGAAAAGTCAGGCCAAAGCACATCCGTAAAGACAAACTCGCTGTATGCAATTTGCCAAAGCATAAAGTTGCTTAATCTAATTTCTCCACTCGTACGAATAAGCAAATCCGGATCTTGAAGAGATTCTGTCATTAAATAAGCTGAAAACATCTCTTCTGTGATGTCTTCTGCTCGAAGCTTGCCTTCTTTGACTTTTTCAGAAATTTGTCTGCATGCAGAAATAATTTCTGTCCGTCCTCCATAATTGAGCGCAAAATTTAAAATGAGTCCGTCATTATTCGCCGTACTCTTCACTGCGTTCTCTACCGCTTTTTTCGTATGCTGCGGGAGGCCGTCTGGATCACCTGTTAAACGTACACGGACATTTTCCTCGATGAGTTCAGGCAGATAGATGTTTAGAAACTCTTCAGGAAGCTTCATTAAAAAGTCTACTTCTAGTTTTGGACGTTTCCAATTTTCTGTAGAGAAAGCATACAAAGTCAGCACTTTGACATTCAGCTCATTTGCAAGCTTGGTCATGCGCTTGACAACTTTCATTCCTTCATGATGTCCTGCTACCCGTGGAAGCGCACGTTTTTTCGCCCATCTTCCATTCCCATCCATGATAATGGCGATATGTTCAGGAATTTCTCCATTTAATATGTCTTCTTTTGTCAGGCTTTCTAAGTTGGAAGCTGCTGTTTGCTGATTCTTCCAATTTTTGAGTATATTGAGCATGAGATTCCTCCATCACCCAAAAAGGTTGCGTTCCCGCTAATAATATAGTCCTCAACAGTATTAACAAAAAAACCCCCTGTAAACATGAAGAGGGTCTTTTCACTATTATCTATTGTACATAGTTTTTTCTTAAACTTCCATGATTTCTTTTTCTTTATCTTTTGTCACTTCATCAATTTTAGCGACATATTCATCTGTCAATTTTTGAACATCCTCTGTAGATGATCTTAATTCATCTTCAGTGATCTCCCCATTTTTCTCTAGCTTTTTCAATTCATCGTTTGCATCACGACGAACGTTACGAACAGCTACTTTTGCTTCTTCTGAGTATTTTCTCACAACTTTTACAAGTTCTTTACGTCTTTCTTCTGTTAGTGCTGGGATCGCAATACGGATCACGTTTCCGTCACTTGTTGGTGTGATACCAAGATCAGACTTTTGGATCGCCTTTTCGATATCACCGATCGCTGTTTTATCGTAAGGTGTGATAATCAGCATACGTGCTTCTGGCACTGTAATTGACGCAATTTGGTTTAGTGGTGTTTGCGCACCATAGTAATCCACTGTTACTTTGTCTAAAAGGGAAGCATTAGCTCTGCCCGCACGGACAGTTGCTAGTTCACGTCCGTATGCTTGAACGGCTTTTTCCATTTTTTCTTTTGTTTGGTTCAACACTTCTTTTGACACGTTATTTCCCCCTCACGATCGTTCCGATTGATTCGCCATTGACGGCACGTTTAATATTTCCTTCTTCCATAATAGAGAAGACGATTAATGGAATGTCATTGTCCATACATAATGAGGACGCAGTAGAATCCATTACAGCAAGCCCTTCTTTTAGTACATCAAGATATGAAAGCTTATCATATTTTACTGCATCCGCATCTGTACGAGGATCAGCACTGTAGACACCGTCTACATTGTTTTTCGCCATTAAAATGACATCTGCTTCAATTTCAGCTGCACGAAGTGCTGCTGTTGTATCAGTAGAGAAATAAGGGTTACCAGTACCTGCAGCAAAAATCACGACACGTTTCTTCTCAAGGTGACGGATCGCTTTTCTTCTTATGTATGGCTCTGCAACCTGTCTCATTTCGATAGAGGTTTGTACTCTAGACTGAATGCCAAGCGTTTCTAGGCTGTCTTGTAATGCCAATGAATTCATCACTGTTGCAAGCATCCCCATATAGTCTGCTGTTGCCCGGTCCATTCCTAAGTCACTGCCTGTCTTACCACGCCAAAGGTTTCCTCCACCTACAACGACTGCAACTTCAACATCAAGTTCTGCAATTTCTTTTACTTGCTTTGCAATTGATTGAATGACAGTTGGGTTAATTCCATTTCCAGCATCACCAGCTAGTGCTTCTCCACTTAGCTTCAGTACAATGCGATTATATTTCGGTTTGCTCATGATAACCTCCAAGTGTAAACTATACCGTCTCTTATTATGCGTAAGAAACCGTCTTTTGTAAATCAATATCCTCTAAAAAATAGGGAACACAGTGCTTGTGCTCCCTAAAAAAGCCCCAGAGAGCTTTTCAAACATTATTTTTTCACTTGGCTCATGACTTCTTCAGCAAAGTTGTCTTGACGCTTTTCGATACCTTCGCCCACTTCATAGCGAACATAAGTTTGAACAGTTGCGTTTTTCGCACCTACAACTTGTTTCACTTTTTCATCTGGGTTTTTAACGAATGCTTGGTCAAGTAAGCAAATTTCTTCGAAGAATTTGTTTAGACGGCCTTCTACCATTTTAGCAACGATATTTTCAGGCTTTCCTTCTTGAAGCGCTTGTTGTGTTAATACTTCACGCTCACGGTTTGCTTCTTCTTCAGACACTTGGTCACGAGAAATGTATTTAGGGTTTACAGCAGCAACGTGCATTGCGATGTCTCTCGCAAGCTCTTCATCAGTTGTTCCGTTAAGAACCGCTAATACACCGATGCGTCCGCCCATGTGTAAGTAAGAACCGAATGCAGCGTTATCTTCTTTTGTGATGACTGAGAAACGGCGCAGCGTAATTTTTTCTCCGATTTTCGCAATTGCAGAAGTAATATGTTCTTCAACTGTTGAACCATTTTCCATTTTAGAAGCATGTGCTTCTTCAATTGTTGCAGGTTTCGCAGCAAGTAAATGATCAGCAAGTTCGTTAAGAAGATTTTGGAATCCTTCGTTTTTCGCAACGAAATCAGTCTCAGAGTTTACTTCTAGGATAACACCAGTGTTGCCGTCAGTTTTAATAAGAGTTAATCCTTCTGCCGCAATACGGTCTGCTTTTTTCGCAGCTTTTGCGATCCCTTTTTCTCTTAGAAGATCGATTGCTTTGTCGATGTCACCATCAGTTTCTGTTAACGCTTTTTTACAGTCCATCATACCTGCACCAGTTTTTTGACGCAGTTCTTTTACTAATTGAGCAGTAATTGCCATTTTACATTTCCTCCTTCTATGTTAAAACACGGATTACTAGGTGAAAAAAAGGTGATAAAAGGCAGTTCCCTCTTATCACCTTTTGAATAGGTTACGCAGTTGTTGTTTCAGTTTCTGTCGTTTCTTCTACAACAGCTTCTTCTTCGCCTTGTTTAGACTCAAGAATCGCATCTGCCATTTTAGCAGTTAGAAGTTTTACAGCACGGATTGCATCATCGTTTGCAGGGATCACAACATCAATTTCGTCTGGATCACAGTTTGTGTCAACGATACCGATAATTGGGATATTCAATTTACGAGCTTCTGCAACTGCAATACGCTCTTTACGAGGGTCGATAATGAAAAGTGCATCTGGAAGACCCTTCATGTCTTTGATTCCGCCTAGGAATTTTTCAAGACGTTCTAATTCTTTTTTCAGTTGAACGACTTCTTTCTTAGGAAGAACTTCGAACGTACCGTTTTCTTGCATTTTTTCAATATCTTTTAAACGTTTGATACGTTTTTGGATTGTTTCAAAGTTTGTTAACGTTCCACCAAGCCAGCGTTGGTTTACATAGAACATACCAGAACGGATTGCTTCTTCTTTCACTGAATCTTGTGCTTGCTTTTTCGTACCAACGAAAAGGATTTTTCCTCCGTCAGCAGCAAGGTTTTTCGTGAAGTTGTAAGCTTCCTCTACTTTTTTCACCGTTTTTTGAAGATCGATGATGTAGATACCGTTACGCTCTGTAAAGATGTAACGCTTCATTTTTGGGTTCCAACGGCGTGTTTGGTGACCGAAGTGAACACCAGCTTCTAGCAATTGTTTCATAGAAATAACTGACATGTTGTTGCCTCCTAATATAATGGTTTTTTTTCCTCCGCTTAAGTCATGTTCACATAAAACTGCGCCACGGCAGCACCTTCATACGAATCATTAAGCGTGTGTATTTAACACCAAGAAATAATATAACACATGATGGACTGACAATCAAGAATCCTTTACAGCTTTCCGCTAAATTTTAATAAAAGCTCGATTTCTGTCTTGCCCGTTTTTAATTCTTTCGCTATTTCTTCTAATGATAGCCCTTGATCATATAAGGCCTTTACTTGATCCTCAAATGTTTCTTCTCTTTCACTTTCAGAAGGCGCAGAAGCTTCTGTTTCGAGACTTGAAACGGGTTCGTTTACCTTCTCTTCCTGCACCTCAACTTCGCTAAGGAGAGCCGACAGGTGCTCTGGAACTGGATCTTCACTTTCTACCGATTGCTGGGATTCAATTGGTGGTTGTGGCTGCTTTGGTGTCTGAAGATCCGATTTCAGCTCTTCAGCAGAAAAATCAGGGGAAGTGGCTGCAGCTTTTGATAGTTTTTCATTCTCTTCTTTGACTTCCATCAAAAATGCAGCCAGGGTATTTTCCGTTTCTTCTAAAAGCTCTCGCTGCTTTTGTTCTGTTGCCTTCAGCGAATTCATTCTCGTGTATAAAATGATCACAAAATAAATAAGTGCAGCATGAAGCATAAAGCTAATCAGCCATAGCATATTTTTTCACTCACTAACTCTTTAAGATTGAATGGCTTTATCAAGCAGATGCTTAAGCTTGAACAATGCCTTTGAATGAATTTGCGAAATGCGGGAGGTCGATAAATTAAGCACTTGACCAATTTCCGTTAACGTCAATTCCTCTTTATAGAAAAGACTAATCACAAGCTTTTCTTTTTCCGAAAGCTCTGTCATTTTTTCGGCAAGCTGTTCAATTAATTCATCTTTCAGCATTTTCTCTTCAGGTGTCACAGTCTTTTCATCGCGAATCATGACTTGAACGTTTTCTCCGTCTTCTTGATCATGCAGCTTCTCATCAATCGAGAGCAAATTCGCAAAGAACCCTTCATTCATCGTTGTGACCACATCTTGTTCACTCATGCCGAGTTCTTCAGCAACCTCTGTTGGTGTCACATTTCGTAAATATCGCTGTTCAAGCTTTTCAATTGCCGCTTCTACTTTTTTTGTTTTTTCTCTTGATGTACGAGGCAGCCAGTCCTCTTTACGAAGACCGTCGATGATGGCCCCGCGAATTCTGAAGGATGCATATGTATCAAACTTCAGATCTCTTCCGGGGTCAAATTTTTCAAGGGCATCATATAAACCGAGCATCCCTAGACTGATCAAGTCTTCTTTGTGCACTGACTTCGGGAGACCGATGGAAATTCTTCCAACATGATATGTGACGAGCGGCATATAGCGGCGCATAAGATCATCTCCAGCAGCTGGGTCCTTCCACTCTTTCCATCTAGCCCATAGCGCCTGATCTTCGTAATTTAAGGATTGCATCTTTCTCCCCCTATACTTCCTTAGTTATATCTTCATAATGCCTTGTTTCACAGTGCGGATCTCAAGTTCTGTTGTAAGCGGATCGAATTCAATCGTGCGTCCATTGTTTCCGCCCGTGTCCTCACTAATGATCGGGATATGATGAAGAGACAGATGTTCTTTCACAGCTGATACATTTCTAGGTCCAATTCTCATCAGATCATTGGTTGACTTAAATTTAAACATTTCTGCACCGCCAGCAAGCTTCGCTTTTAGCGCATGTTTGCGCGCTCCTTCTTTTAAGAGCAGATCAATTGTATGCTTGACACCTGTATCTGCATACTTAGCCAAGTTCTCTACAGCTCCTTTTGAAAGAGAGGAGTCTGGAAGCATGACATGGACAAGTCCTGCCAGTTTTTTTTCTTGGTCAAAAAGGACAAGTCCTACGCAAGAACCGAGACCGGATGTCCGAATACGGTCCGGTGTTTTCACAAGCTGAACATCCGCTATACCAACCTTTACAACTGCCGGAATCTGCACGTTCATTATAGGTTACCTAATGCTTTGAACAGTTTTTCAAACGATTCAAAGTCTGGTAATAGAAACATATTTCCTTTCAGCTCTTGCTGATTTTGATCATCGAAAATCGATGTATCAATCACAATCGCCTGATCGCCGAGAGGGCTAAACTGCATTAATCCTTCACTAATGACAGCCCCGAACATGTCGAGCGTGACATCTGGAACACTTGGGTGAAGCTGCAGTTTTGTTAAATCGGCAAGTGCTGATAAATAAGAGCCTGCTAAAATATTTCCTAGCTCATGAAGCGCTGATGTTCCTAGCATGTGTTCATGAATCGTATCAATATCAAATGCTGGGTCCTGAACAAGCTCTCTTACAAATTGTTCAGCTTGTTCAAACGGCATAATGAAAAAGATTGAACCGGTAAGATCACCCTCCATTCGCAAAAAGATACTGGCAACTGGAAGGTCTGCTCCACCAAAGAAATCCATTAAATCTTCAAACGAGAGAACTTTGACAAAAGGAACAGCCATATCAATTTTGCGATTCAATAGGCTGGCAAGAGCAGACGCTGCATGGCCTGCTCCGATATTCCCAACCTCACTTAATATATCTAGCTGTTCATCTTTAATTTCATTGAAAATGCTCATCTCACATCCCCCTTAATGAACAGGTGCATCTTGCACGCTCTTGTCGAGGACCGCACCAGCATGAATGATATTGAATAGACGCTGATCATGCTTAATAATTCCTGTCACCCATGACAGTCCTTCTTTTTCAGCTGTATCAGTAGAAGATTCTACCTCTTCCTGATGAACAGTAATGACATCATTTGCTTCATCAACAATCCAGCCGACTTCAATGTCACCAACTTGTACAATAATCATTCTTGTTTCGTCTGTAATCTCGTTGTCAGTTGATCCAAGTCTCACTCTAAGGTCAATGACAGGTGTCACGACACCACGTAGATTAATGACACCGCAAATATAAGGGGCAACGCCAGGAACTCTTGTCGGCTGCTGCCATTTTTCAATGGACTTTACTTCTGATACTGAAATGGCGTATTCTTTTTTGTTTACGATAAACACAATCATCTTTTCGCCAGTTTTGATATCTGTACTCATTTCAGACCGCTCCTCTATTGTTTTTTACTTGATCAGTGCATTACAGTCAACGATGAGTGCAACCTGACCGTCACCTAAGATTGTTGCGCCTGATATCGCAAATACGTTTGGTAGGTAATCTCCAAGTGATTTTAATACGACCTCTTGCTGACCGATAAACGAATCGACCACAAATGCTGTTAGCTTGTCTCCTTTACGGACAACAATAATGTGCAGTTCTTCTTCTAAATCATTCGCATTTGGTACGTTGAACTGTTTCTTCAAGTACACAACCGGTACGATAAATCCGCGGAAATCAATGACTTCACGATCATGCGTTTGAAGGATGTCACTCTTCTTAATGACAGCCGTTTCTATAATAGAAGAAATCGGAATAGCAAATGTTTCTTCCTCTAGTTTCACAAGAAGTACGGAAATGATCGATAATGTGAGTGGAAGCTGAATTGAGAAAAGTGAGCCTTGACCTTCTGTTGAGTTAATACTCACAGAACCACCTAATGATTCCAGCTTGTTTTTCACAACGTCAAGACCTACACCTCGGCCCGAGATATCAGAAATCGTATCAGCTGTAGAGAACCCTGCTGCAAAGATCAATGAATCAATTTGGTGATCTTCAAGTGTTTCCGCTTCTCTTTCCGTAATAACTCCGCGCTCTAATGCTTTTTCAAGGACCTTTTTACGGTTAATCCCGCCGCCATCATCTTCTACTTCAATGAAGACATGGTTTCCGCTATGATACGCTTTTAATAGAACGGTTCCTTTTTCTGGTTTGCCTTTTTTCACACGTTCTTCTGGTGATTCAATCCCGTGATCGAGACTGTTTCTAAGTAAGTGTAAGAGCGGATCGCCAATTTCATCGATCACTGTTCGATCAAGCTCTGTCTCAGCACCTTCAATGATCAGTTCAATTTTCTTATTGAGCTCTTTCGTCAATTGACGAATCATACGAGGGAATCTGTTAAACACCGTTTCTACAGGCACCATTCTCATGTTCAAGATGATCGATTGCAGGTCGCCAGAAATACGGGACATTCTTTCCACTGTATCCGTGAGTTCGTTGTTTTCAAGTTCTTTGGCAATCTGTTCTAAACGTCCTCTATCTATGACAAGCTCTTCAAACAGGTTCATAAGTGAATCTAGACGATCGATGTTGACACGGATCGTTTTCGTTCCGCCGGCAGCTGCACCGTTATTGCCATTTGCTTTTGGCGCATCGTTTGCTGGCGCTTTAGTGGCAGGAACTGTGGCTTCTTCATTTTTCTGCTCAGGTTTCGCTGCTTTTGTTTCAGCCGGAGCCGCTTCTTCAAAGGCAGAGACTTCAGAAATCTCCACTTGTTCAACCTCTGAGATCGCTGTCACGATTTTTTTCACTTCTTCCATCGGCTGTTTCGATAAGTAAGAAATGCTGAATTCAGATTCAAAATCTTCTGATTCTAAAAGTTCTGCATTCGGAACCGTTTTGACAACTTCTCCTGCTTCGTTCAGTCTTTCAAAAATCATATAGACACGAACGGCTTTTAATAAGCATGCGTCACTTAATGTCACGGTCAGCTCATAACATTTAAAGCCTTGTTCTCTTGCTTCATCAAGAACTGTTCGTTCAAATTCGTTATAATCTAGGTCGCTTGCAGCTGATGATGCTTCAGCTGTCTCAACGGCAGATGCTGTTTCTGCATGGCTTCCTGTCACATCTAGTTTTTTACTAATCTCCGTGACATCACGTTTTCCATCCCCGCCCTCTGCAATCGATTGAACCATTGCTTCAAGGTGATCGAGTGCTTCAAACATCGTATCCATTGATTCAGGAGTGACAATCATTTGTTCGTTTCTGATGGCATCAAACATGTTTTCTAAATGATGTGTTAATTGAGCCATATCATCATAGCCCATCGTTGCACTCATGCCTTTCAGTGTATGAGCGGCTCTGAATATATCATTCACTAGCTGCAAGTCTGTTGGGTTCTTTTCTAATTCAAGAAGTTTTTCATTACAAGTTTGTAAGTGTTCTCTGCTTTCATCTAAAAAGATATCTAAGTATTGGTTTACATCCAACGTGTTCACGCCCTCTCTTTTTTCATGGAGCTTATAATTGCATGTGCGATGTCATCCACATGCCTTGTTTCATGTGCAAGGCCTGCTTTAATGACTGATTTAGGCATTCCGAAAACAACACATGATTCTTCTTTTTCTGCAATGACTTTTGTATGACCACTTGCGACCATTTTTTTGACACCTTCTGTGCCGTCACTACCCATTCCTGTCATAATGACAGCGATTTTCTCGTAACCTTTTATGTTGCTGATGGATTCAAATAAATAGTTAACAGAAGGTTTGTGACGGCTGTCAGTGTCTTCTGGGGACAGCCTGATCACTAAAGCTGCCCCTTGTTCATGAAGTGACATATTCAATCCACCAGGAGCTATGTAAGCCACTCCATTTTTAGCGATGTCTCCATCTTGAGCTTCTTTGATCGTAATTTGTGATAAATGATCTAATCTAGTAGCCAGCGATGCCGTAAATCCTGCCGGCATATGCTGCACAATCAAAATCGGCGCCTCTATGTCTTTTGGCAGCTTCGTGACGACTCGTTGAAGCGCCCTAGGCCCTCCCGTAGAAGTTCCGATTGAAATAATCTTTCGGAGTGATGAGCCGCTTCTTACTTCTTGCAGGCGGGGAGCGGCCGCTGGAATTGGACTTGGCGGCTTCATGAACGGCTTAGGAGAAACTTGTTTCTCAGTACGTTTTCTAGACAGGCCTGCCGCAAGTACCCGCTCTACAATTTGACCTCTTACTTTGTGTAAATCGAGCGAAATACTTCCTGAAGGCTTTGTCACAAAGTCAAAAGCACCGAGTTCTAAGCAATGGATGGTTAATTCCTTCCCTTGCTTCGTCTGGCTTGACACCATAATCACAGCAAGGTCGTGTTCAGCCAGAATTTGTTTTAATGCTTCTGTTCCATTTAGAACAGGCATTTCCACATCAAGTGTGACAACATCTGGATTCAATTCCTTAATCCGTTTTAAGGCATCTTCTCCATTTCTCGCCGTTCCGACGACTTCAATTTCTTGCTCGGCACTTAGGAAATCACTGATGAGTTTTCTCATAAAAGCCGAGTCATCTACTACAAGCACTCTAATCATGAGTCCACTTTCCTCCTTTTAAAAAAAGAGGACAACTTATCTATAAACGTATGCTGCTCTCTCTGTGCCTCTCTTATCTGCTGATGATAAAGTGTTTCAGCCAACATTTTAATGGTTTTACTTAGCCTTGAATGAGGCTGCTTCATATAAAATGGTATTTGTTCAGTGACTGCTTTAGGAACAGCAGGATCATCAGGTACCGCACCAGCAAACACAAGCTTTCGGTGTAGAAATGACGTCACCACTCCCGCTAATTTCCGGTACGTTTCAGATCCTTCCGAAGGGGTTTTACACCGGTTGACAATGATTTGAACAGACTGTTCAAACTGATGAATGGCTAAGTGCTTAATTGCGCTGTAGGCATCCATGATGGATGTTGGTTCTGGCGTTGTCACAACGACCACTTCTCCTGCCGATAAGACAAATGGGAGTTGATCTTTTGACAAGCCTGCACCCATATCAAAGAATATACAATCAAAGTCATTCAATATTTTCTCCATCTCTTCTAAAAAGAACGACCATTGATCTTTGTCTAAAGAAAACAGCTGTTCAAGCCCGCTTCCGCCAGAAATGTAATACAGATTGTCCGTTCCTTTTGTCATAGCCGCTTGGAAGGATTTTTTTCTAACAAGCACGTCTAATATAGAGCTGGTCGATGTTTTCCCTAGTAAAATATCAATATTCCCCATGCCAAAGTCGAGGTCGATGATGAGCACTTGCTTGCCCGTACTTGCGATAGACAGTGCCATATTCAGTGTCAAATTCGATTTACCTACTCCGCCTTTACCGCTCATGACAGCAATGGTTTTCGCTTGTCCATTCGCATGAAGAGAGTTCGGTACGATCAGTTGGTTCTGCTGAACAAGCTTTCTTAAACCTTCGGCTTGGTCAGGCTTCATCATTGTAAGACCATCCTTGTCAAATCAAGGGGGGAACTCTCAAGAATATCCTCAGGCACATTTTGGCCATTTGTTAAAAACCCGAGCCCGATTTGAGATTCTGCAATGATTTGAAAGATCGTTCCCATCGTGTCTGTTTCATCAACTTTTGTAAAAATAAATTGATCGATTGGAACGTGTTCAAAACGTTTGACCATGGCTTTCATATCTTGATATTTCGATGTCGCACTCATGACAAGAAAACTTTGAATGCTTTCATCAAATGGAATGATATCTGTCAGCTCTTTGATGTACGCCTCTTCTTTAAAGTTACGGCCTGCTGTATCGATGAAAATATGATCATAGTCTTTAAAGGTCTGCTGTGCTTTCACAAAGTCCTCTCTTGAATAACAAACCTCAAGAGGTGCATTCAGCAGTTCAGCATATGTTTTTAGTTGTTCAATCGCTGCAATCCGGTACGTATCTGTTGTGATAAAAGCAATTTTCTTTTGCTGCTGAATAGCCGTTTTCGCAGCCAGCTTTGCAATCGTTGTCGTTTTACCAGCACCAGTTGAACCAAACAGCACAATGTATTTCGAACGAATCATCGGCTCATCAGAAGTGTGAGCCGGCAGCATCCCTGTGAGTAATTTTTCAAGTTCTTTTTCAATCTGCTCTTCTTTCACAGCACCCTTTGTTAAAAGACCCTTTAAGCATTCATCTCGAATCTCATCATCAAGACCTTGATCCTTTAGCTTTTGATCCATTTTCATGAGAGAATCCGGCAAGATCCCGGCATGGCGTTCGTTTCTTGCATATTCTATAGGCTGAGAATGAGAAGGCGCTGCTTTGACTGCTTGAGTGGCAGACGGCAGCTCTTGTGTAAGGTGTTGAGTCTGCTCCTTTTTCGGTAACACCGGGATAGGCGCAGCTGCTGGTTGTAATCCTTTGCCGGCTCTTTCTTCAAAATCTTGATCCAGCACTGCAATCACTTCGACCATTTGCTGTTTCTTTAAACCGAACAGCTTTCGTTTGACAACGGTTTTCGAATTTAATATGACGGCATCCTTCCCAAGCTGCTGCCTGATTTGGATCGTTGCCTCCTGCATAGAATTCGCTGTGATTTTTTTCATTTTCATTAGATATCCACCACTCCGATGCTCTGTACTTCCACATTTGCTTCTAGTTCGTTATAAGATAGTACCGGTAAATCTGGGAAATATCTTTCTAACAACTGTTTGACGTACATTCTTATAGGAGGTGAGCATAATAGAACCGGCGTTTCCTGACGAAGCGAAAGCTGTTCAATTTCTCTCGCCACTGATTGAATCACACTTTCAGAGGATTCTGGATCTAACGATAAGTAGTTCCCATGCTCTGTTTGCTGCACGCTGTCTGCAATCACCTTTTCGACTCGGCCTGAGCATGTCACGACTTTCAGTGATTCATTTTCTCTTGCATACTGTGCAGTAATCTGTCTTGCAAGTGCCTGTCTAACATACTCTGTTAGCAAGTCTGTATCAGTCGTTAATTTTCCGTAGTCTGCAAGGGTCTCAAAAATGGTCACAAGGTTTCGAATGGAGACCTTTTCTTTCAGAAGCTTTGCAAGTACTTTTTGGATATCCCCGACCGCTAGTGGATTCGGTGTTACCTCATCTACTAGAACTGGATAACTTTCTTTCAGATGATCGATTAATTGCTTCGTTTCTTGGCGTCCAAGCAGTTCATGGGTGTTTTGTCTAATCTTCTCTGTGATGTGGGTAGACACAACAGATGCTGGATCGACCACTGTATACCCAAGCATTTCAGCCTGATCTTTTTCTGCTTCTGATATCCATTTTGCCGGCAGACCAAAGGATGGTTCGATTGTTTCAATTCCTTCAATCGGATCATCATCAGGCGTTGGAGACATCGCTAAGTAATGATCGAGCAGCAGCTCTCCTTTTGCCACTTCGTTCCCTTTTATTTTGAGCCTGTATTCATTCGGGTTCAGCGCAATGTTGTCTCGAATACGGACAACTGGAATGACAAGACCTAGTTCAAGAGCAAGCTGCCTTCTGATCATGACAATTCGGTCTAGCAGGTCTCCGCCTTGATTGGCATCTGCAAGCGGGATCAACCCGTAGCCAAATTCAAATTCAATGGCATCCATTTGCAGGAGATGAATGACACTTTCTGGACTTTTCATCTCTTCTACCTCTGCCTGTTCTTCCAGTACTTCTTCAATCTCTTCTTGATCCTGTTTGTTCTTCGACATCATGTACGCACCGAGTGCAAGTAAACCTGCGATCGGCCCTGTCAAAAGTACGCCAATTGGCGTAAACAATCCAAGCAGGAAGATCGTACCTGCTGTGACGTAAAGCATGGCAGGGAAGGCAAAGAGCTGACCCGTAATGTCTGAACCAAGGTTTCCGTTAGAAGCCGCTCTCGTGACAACAATCCCTGTCGCTGTTGAGATGAGAAGTGCAGGGATTTGCGACACAATTCCGTCCCCTACTGTTAAAAGAGTAAAGTGGGAAGCTGATTCTTGAATCGACATTCCTTGCTGAATCATCCCAATAATGATGCCAAAAATAATATTGATAATAACGATGATAATACCTGCGATGGCATCCCCTTTAACGAACTTACTTGCACCATCCATCGCACCATAAAAGTCTGCTTCTCTTGCTACTTTTTCACGGCGGTTTCTAGCTTCACTTTCTGTCAGCATTCCTGCATTCAAATCTGCGTCAATACTCATCTGTTTACCTGGCATCGCATCGAGTGTAAATCTGGCCGCAACCTCTGATACACGCTCTGCCCCTTTGGTGATGACAATAAACTGAATGATGATCAGAATAAGGAAGACAACCAGACCAACGAGTATATTGCCCCCAACAACAAATGATCCAAACGTTTCTACAACCTTACCAGCATCTCCAGTTGATAAAATAGAACGGGTTGTAGAGATGTTAAGCCCTAAACGAAACAGTGTTAAGAGCAAAAGCAAAGATGGAAAAATGGAAAATTGCAGTGGTTCTTGCATGTTCATTGTGGTGAGAAGCACGATAAGCGCAAGAGAAATATTAATAATGATTAAAATACTTAATAGGATGGGCGGAAACGGTATGACCAGCATCGCCACGATTAAAATAACACTGAATAAAACAGATAAATCTCTTGCTGACATGCCTGTTCTCTCCTTTTAAAACCAAAAATTCATAAAATCTTTTGTTTCGTTTTATATACGTAAGCCAAAATTTCTGCGATCGCCTTAAAATACTCCTCCGGCACCGCTTGGTCGATATCCACTTGATCATAGAGGGCGCGGGCGAGTGGCCGGTTCTCTACAGTCATGACATCATGTTCTTTCGCAATTGTTCTAATTTTCAAAGCCAAAATATCTGTTCCCTTTGCCACAACATAGGGCGCGTCCATCTTTTCTTCGTCATATTTCAAGGCAATTGCGTAGTGGGTCGGGTTTGTAATGATGACGTCCGCTTTTGGGACTTCCTGCATCATCCGTCTCATGGCCATTTCCCTTTGCCGCTGTTTAATTTTTGATTTTATGAGCGGGTCACCCTCTGATTTTTTATACTCATCTTTGATGTCTTGTTTAGACATCCGTAAGTTTTTTTCATAATCAAATTTCTGATACATATAATCAAGCCCGGCTAAGATCAGAAGAGCACCTGCTGCATATAGCCCCATAATCAAGGTCATATTTGCCACGAAATGAAGAGTTTCCTCTGCAGTGAGTAGAGGGAGCCGCAAGATTTCGTCAAAGTGCATCCATAGAGCGATAAATGTTGCAAAACCAACAAAACCAATTTTCAAAATGGATTTTAATAGCTCAACGAGTGCTCGAATACTGTATATTCGTTTAAACCCTTTGATTGGATCGAGTTTTTCTAATTTCGGTTTGATTACTTCTGTCGAAAAGAGAAAGCCAACCTGCAAATAGTTACTAATGATCCCTGCAAGCATCCCAACACCAAGAATTGGCATGAGGAGGAGACCTGTCTCTTGAAGCAATTCCAAGAACAACTGGTGAATATTAGATGTGCTAACCTTCATTAGCATCGTTGTTGAATAAAAACGTTCAATGAGCGCAATAATACGCTCTTTCATAAAAGGCCCAATAAAAAAGAATGATAAAAAGATTAGTAGAAATGAGATGGCTGTATTGACGTCGGTACTTTTGGCAACCTGCCCTTTTTTACGTGAATCCCGTCTTTTTTTCGGTGTTGCTTTTTCTGTTTTTTCACCTGCGAAAAATTGCAAGTCGAGTCTAAGTCTTGTCGTCATGACGAACCACCGACCAATGCTAAGAAATTCCTCATGGTGAGCACAATCGTTTCAAATGTATTTTGGACGACCCCGAAGATGACACCCATACAAATGATGATCATAATAAAACTCACGCCCATTTTAATGGGAAGTCCAACGACAAATACGTTCATTTGTGGAACTGTACGTGCCACAATTCCTAATGCCAAATCGACTAAAAACAAACTAGCCACAACAGGTGCTGAGATTTGAAAGGCTATGATGAACATTTGGTTGAAGCTCTTTGCAATAAAGTAAGCAAAGGATTCACTACCGAAGTTCAGCGCATACTGATCAACTTGAATATATTGAAAACTGTAATAGATTCCATCAAGCAGCAAATGATGTGCATTTGTTGCCAGCATCAGCAGCAAGGTCACCGTATAAAAAAACTGCCCCATCAGCGGCGTTTGCGCCCCTGTTTGTGGATCAATGATATTGGCGATTGCAAAACCCATTTGAAAATCGATGAATGAGCCGGCAATTTGAACTGCGGACACCATGATATATGCAATCAGTCCAAGAAGAAGTCCGACCATTGCTTCTTTCACGGCAAGCATCATATAAAGACCATCGATATCGAGTGCTGGCGGTTCTTTAATGGTGCTAAAACTAATGACAGCCAAAAACAGTGAAAAACCAACTCTGTGAACTGCTGGTATCGTTCGATGCGCTAATAGCGGCACTGTCACGAAAAAAGCGGTGATCCGAATGAAAACGAGAAGAAAGGCAGGAAATAATTCTATGATTGACATCTCTGATTAACCTGCAAATCGATCTAAATTCGAGAACAGCTCTGTTGTAAATGACACAATTGTTGAAAGCATCCACGGACCAAACACAACAAGCCCAATGAGCACTGCAACAATTTTCGGAATGAACGCAAGCGTCTGTTCTTGGATTTGGGTTGTCGCCTGAAACACACTGACAATTAGTCCCACGATTAGTGCGAGCGCTAGAAGCGGCCCGCTGACAAGTAATACAACATACACTGATCTTTCAGCCATCGTAATGACAAATTCTGAACTCATGTTTTAAGCACCTACTCTAAAAGCTTTGCAGCAAAGATTTAACAATCAAATACCATCCATCAACTAATACAAATAACAATATTTTGAAAGGGAGCGATATCATAACCGGCGGAAGCATCATCATCCCCATCGACATCAGGACACTTGCGACCACCATGTCAATAATTAAAAATGGAATAAAAATCATAAAACCAATTTGAAATGCCGTCTTTAATTCTGAAATTGCAAACGCTGGTACCATCGCCGTTAAAGGAATATCTTTAATCGATTCAGGGGTATCCATTTTTGCGTAACTAAGAAATAAAGCCAAATCTTTCTGTCTCGTATGTTTACTCATAAACTCTTTAATTGGCACTTCGGCTTTTTCATAGGCCTGATTTAACGTAATATCATCATTTAAAAGCGGCGTGAGTGCCTCTTTATTAATCTCTGAGAACGTGGGTGCCATAATAAAAAATGTGAGAAACAAAGCAAGTCCTACAAGCACTTGGTTTGGCGGCATTGAGTTGGTTGCAAGTGATGTTCTGACGAACGAAAGAACAATCACAATCCGTGTAAAACAGGTCATTAAAATAAGAATGCCTGGTGCAACTGAAAATACAGTTAACAATAAAAGAAGACGGACAGATGTGCTAATATTCCCTGCGCCACTGGAATTAAATAAATCGATAAACTCATTCATTTTGTTTCGGGCCTTTCTTTCTGACTTCTGATTGGGTCTTTTTCAATTCGGCTAGCTGCGCCTTTAAATTGGCTGAAAAAGAAGAAGTGGTCGGCTGATCGTGTTTCTTCACTTGCGATGTTAATTTTTGCATCATTTTCGGTAAGTCAGTCTTACTTTCCATCGCTTCTTCGTATTGTTTCACAATCGCTTCGCATTCTTGTTCATCATCGATTTCTTTTAGCAGCTGGATTGAGTCTGCTACGCCGACAACTAATACTCGTTTGCCCACTTTGATCAGCTGAACTGAACGATTTTGACCAACCGTCGTTCCGCCAATATTTTCAACATAGCGAAATGGCTTGAGTAAGCGGTTTTGCTTTCCAACAAATCTCACCAATCCGTAAATGAGCAGGATGACAAAAAGTAAGGCACCAATCATTTTGACAAAATCCATAATGGAGACAGAAGAAGAGGGAACTTCTTCTGCCGGATTCGTTTGATTGTCAGTGGTTTTCTTTTCTGTATCCTTTTTGCTTTCTTTCTCATCTTTGATCCAGTCATTCACCATGCCATTTTCAGGATCTTTTGTTTCAGCAAACAGTGAGGCTGGCTGCGCTGTCAAGAAAAGCATAAAACTGATCATTGCTATACATATCAAACGTTTTTTCAACAAGTCTTACACCCTTTTTTAGCCTAACGTTTTATTAATTGCTTCAAGTACACGGTCTGCCTGGAATGGCTTCACGATAAAGTCTTTTGCACCTGCTTGGATGGCATCAATAACCATTGATTGTTGTCCCATCGCTGAGCACATAATGATTTTTGCCGAAGCATCGATTTGTTTAATTTCTTTTAATGCTGTGATCCCGTCCATTTCTGGCATTGTGATATCCATTGTGACTAGATCAGGAGATGTTTCTTTATATTTTTCAACAGCTTGTGCGCCGTTTTCTGCTTCTCCTACTACATCAAATCCATTTTTTACAAGAATATCCTTAATCATCATTCTCATGAATGCTGCATCATCTACGATTAATACCTTAGTAGCCATTTACTTATTCTCTCCCTATATGTTTGTTTATTTTAAATTAGAAAGTCTTTCAGACTGACTTAAAATGTCAGTCACACGTACACCAAAGTTCTCATCAATGACAACAACTTCTCCTTTGGCGACGATTCGTTTGTTGACCAGAATGTCGACTGGCTCACCTGCAAGTTTGTCCAGTTCAATGATACTTCCAGCGGAAAGTTCAAGTACTTCTTTCACACTGCGCTGCGTTCTTCCAAGCTCCACTGTAATGGAAAGTGGAATATCCATCAGCATATCAAGATTACCGAGCTGACTTGTTGTATGCTGAGGCTCACTAAATGCCTCAAATTCAACTGGCGCCACATTGACAGGTTCTGCCGGCTTTGGCTTCGCCTGTCTTTTCGGCGGTGCCGATTGCTGCATAGGAGCAGATTGTGCTTGCGGAGCAGCCTGCTGTGGTTCAGGTGCACTCTGAGGTGCTTCTTGAACCGGCTCTTCTTCCGCTGGGTCTGTTAATTCTGCAATCAAATCTTTCGCAAACGTAATAGGGTAAAGCTGCATAATATTTGAATCTATGAGTTCACCTATTGTTAATCTAAAGGACACTTTGACAAGCATCTCTTCAGCTGGAATGCGGTCTGTGCCTTCTCCTTCTTTCACATCAAGCAACTCAACGCGAGGCGGAGAAATATCAATCTTTTTATTAAAGACTGTTGACATGGACGTCGCTGCTGAACCCATCATTTGGTTCATCGCTTCTTGTACTGCACTTAAGTGAATTTCACTTAACGACGGGTCAGCATTTGTTCCATCTCCGCCCATCATTAAATCCGCAATGACTGCCGCATCGGTTTGCTGGATGACAAGCAGGTTACTAGCGCTGAAGCCTTCCGTATAATTCACTTCAATCGCGACATACGGATGAGGAAATTCCTCATTCAGCTTGCTTTTTTGAATCACTGTGACAGTTGGAGTTGTAATCTCCACTTTTTGACTTAATAGGGTTGAAAGTGCTGTTGCAGAGCTTCCAAATGATATATTTCCGATTTCCCCAATGGCATCTTGTTCCATTGCAGAAAGGAGTGTATCAGGCTCTATATCGTCATTGCTGCCTCCTTTAAGGAGCGCATCGATTTCATCTTGTGATAATTTACTTCCGTTATTCTCCATCTTCTTCACCTCTTATGTCGTGATCTAGAATTTGAATCGCCTGTTTCCGATTCACGCGGCCGGCCTGTCCCAAGAATTTCGGTTTATTTCCGACCATAACAGTAAGAGGCGCATTTACTGGTTTGTCCAAGGCAATACAATCACCAATTTCCAAATTCAAAAACTCTTCCACCGTCATTTCCGATTGTCCAAGCTCTGCGACTACCGGTATTTTCGCCGTCATAATCCGTTTTTCAATGGCCTTTGTTTCTTCTTGTTTCGGTTCATTTCGTTCCGATTGCATCCAGTAGTGTACAGACAGCTTCGGAATAATAGGCTCTAATACTACGTGAGGAATACAGAGATTAATAACCCCGCTTACCTCACCAATTTGTGTATTAAGAGAAATGACGACAACTGTTTCGTTTGGTGACACCATTTGAACAAACTGGGGATTTACCTCGAAATCTGCCATTTCTGGCTCGATGTCGGTTATGGACTGCCACGCTTCTCTGTAGTTTTCCAAAGCTCCCTCAAACATGTTTGAGATAATCTTTGTTTCGATTTCTGTCAGTGATTCTGTCTTATTATGACTAATGCCAATCCCACCCATCAGCCTATCCATCATGGCATAGCCAATCGTTGGGTTCACTTCAAGCATGATTCTTCCTTCAAGCGGGCTGACGTAAAATAAGTTTAATAATGTCATATTAGGAATCGAACGAATAAATTCTTCATATGGCACTTGGTCAACCGAGCTGACAGAAATTTGAATATATGATCTTAGCTGCGCTGAAAAGTGTGTGGTAAGCAGTCTAGCGAAGTTATCATGAATTCTTGTTAAACTTCGAATCTGGTCTTTTGAAAAGCGCAGTGCACGTTTAAAGTCATACACTTTCACTTTTTTCGTCGTTTCTTCTTTTTTCAGCTCTTCTGCATCCATTTCGCCTGTTGATATGGCGGATAATAATGCATCGATCTCATTCTGGGAAAGCACTTCTCCTGACATTTCTTCACCTCCATCGTGTCAATTAATCGCCTCTATTGCAGATTAAAGGAGGTTATATAAACTTCTTTCACCTTGCCATCTTGCAAATAGTTATTCACTTTGTTTTTGACCTGTGTTTTAAAATGTTCTCTGCCTTTTTTGCCATCAAGTTCATCTGCATTCGTGTCTGATAAAATGTCAATCACGGCATCTTTCACTTGGAAGCTTCTTTTTTCAAGCTCTTCTTTGGCTTTTTCTGAATCAGTTTCAATATTTAGTACAAGTTTAACCGCATTTCCTTCAGATTTTAAATTGGTCACAATCTCAGGAATTTCAACAGAAGCTTTTACGACTTCATCTGCTGTTGGCTCTTTTTCTGCTTTTGCTTCGTCTGACCCATTCACCAGAAAGACAATACCTGCTCCAATTCCGACGATAGCAATAATCATGATTAGCATTACTACGACTAATTTCTTCTTCATTCAAACTCCTCTATTCCTTGATTCAATGAAATGACTTGGATTTTTCTATAGAAAGAAATGATTTTCTCCTGAAGCTGCTCTTCATCTTCTTTCACAACGAATTTCTTTCCATTGGCGAGTGTAATGGTCGTGTCTGGAAAGCTTTCGATTTGCTCGATATGGAGAGCGTTGAGCATAAATCCTTTGCCATTTAATCTTGTCACTTCAATCATATTAAGCAGAGAAGCGATAAACCGCTCCCCCTACCTCCTATCGTTTCAGATTCACAAGTTCTTGCAGAATTTCATCAGATGTTGTGATCGTCTTTGCATTCGATTGGAATCCACGCTGTGCGATAATCATTTCTGTAAACTCGTCTGTTAAATCAACGTTTGACATTTCAAGTTTACCTGTTTGGACCACGCCCGTTCCTTGTTCACCTGGTACGATTGGATTACTTGGAGCACCTGAGCTTAACGTTTGGCGGTAAAGGTTGTCACCAACTTTGTCTAGCCCTCCTGCGTTACGGAAAGATACGAGTGATATTTGACCAACGGTTCTTGATACATTGTTTTCAACAACCGAAATCGTTCCATCTGGACCAACACTTACACTTGAAACACCGTCTGGAATCGTTATCTTTTGTCCATTCATTCCAAGTAGATAATTTCCATCAGGGGTGACTAAGCTTCCCTCTGAATCAGTGTCGAAATTTCCTGTTCTTGTATAAAGAACTTCTCCTTGAACTTCAATACGGAAAAACCCATCTCCATTGATATAGAAGTCGTAAGGTTCATTTGTATTTTGAGAAGATCCCGCTGACATGATTTTATCGATTGAAGATAAAGATGACCCTAAACCAATTTGCTTTGAGTTGATTGAACCAGAGTTGTTCGTTGGCCCACCAGAACTTCCAATGGTTTGGCTGACCATATCTTTAAAAGTGATACGGCTTTTTTTGTATCCGTGTGTGTTGACGTTGGCTACGTTGTTGGCTACAACATCTAATTTTGATTGGAAGTTTTTCATTCCACTAATTCCTGAGTAAAGTGAGCGTAACATTTATTTTCCTCCTCGATTTGCTTACGATTTTTCTCCAACAGTTGTAACATCCCATGGGCTGATTTTCGTTCCATCTTCTAAATATAGGAAGTATTCATTGTTTATGTTTTTCACAGACTTCACAGTGCCAGATATGTCTTTATCATCTTGTTTGCCCGCTACTTCTTTACCAATCCATCCTACATATGTCGTAAATGGATCCTGGTGTGCAACAAATGTAGACATGATCTGATTCATTTGAGTGATAGATTCGTTCATATTCATTTGCTGTTCTAAAGAAGAAAATGTTGCAAGCTGTGTGACAAACTCACGGTCATCAATCGGGTTTGTCGGATCTTGGTTTTGAAGCTGCGTAAGCAAGATTTTCAAGAACTGATCTCGGCCAAGTGTATCTGTTTTCTTTGCTGCGTTTGAAGAAGTGTCCGCTTGTGCGGCTGTTCTATTCGTCGCATCAACAGTTGCCATTAGATCTCCTCCTCTTCTTCTTCTGATCCAACAAGCGCATCTAGTACATCTTGGAATTCAGCTTCCTGTTCATCAGGCTGCTGGAAACTTTGTCCTTTTGATGGCTGCTGCTTGCCTTCCTCATTAAATTGTCCAAAAGACGGCTGCTCATTTGACTGAAGCGGTATATGGAAACGGTCAACTTGAACCGACATATTCGGTAGCGCCTGCTTGAGCTGCGGCAGATGATGCTCGAGCAGCTCTTTTGCTGCTTGCGTTGAAGCTGTAATTTTACTCGCATACATCCCGTTTTGTTTCGTTAGCTGGATGGTAATAAACCCTAGATTTTCTGGATTTAATCGTACGGTAAACCGTCCGCTTGAATTGCCAAATGGTGTGAACTTCATTTGTTTCCACGTATTTAAAATCTGCTGATCAACCGTGCCTGGCTTTTCGTCAGTTGTTTGCGTCTGCTGCACAGGAGCAGCTGATTGCAGTTGGAAGAACTGTTTATGCCCTGGAAGCAGCGTATGGGTGATTGTTTTTTCAGAAGCAGGTGCCGTAGTGCCTTGACCTTTGGTGACTTCTTTTTTCATAAGCCATTCAAGTGAGGCAGCACCTTTTGCTGGAGATGAGAAGGAAGATTCTTGCCTTGGAGCAACCATTTCTTTTAACTCTCCTAAGGAAATTTTCCACTCTTTATCTGACCCTTTCGCATTCGCCATCATATGATCGATTAACTGATTAAAGTGTTTCAGCTCGCTTTGCGACATATTATTCAGCTTAGGTGCCGATCCTTGCGAGAAGAACTGCTCTTTTACTTGTTGAATGAGCTTTTCATCTGCTCCGTTTTTCGTTAGAAACTTGATGAAATCTTCACCTTTTGCTTGGATATTCTGTACAAGTTTTGCATCAAAGCTCACCGGCTGCTGATTCAGTATTTGATATAAGAAAAAGTGGACTTGTATGAGCTGTTCACTATGTTCAGCAACTGGCTTCTCATCCTGATCGCCATAGATAACCGATTCCATCTTTTGAAATAGCTCTTCAAGTGACTTTAAGTCAGCCCCTTCAAGCTTTTGACCTTGCAGCGCCTGAAGTGCCGTAAGAAGATCTCCATCTATTCCTTCTTCAGGTGATTGCATCCATCTTTCAATGATTTGCATCGCATCATTCATGGATAGAGTGATTTCCGCTGGTTGAGAAATAGCTGGACCACTTTGAATACCTGCGCCATTTAACAATTGTTTAAACAGGCCGCGAGCAGATACTGCCCCCTCTCCCTTTAGTCCCGAGAGACTTTGGGAAGATTGCTGTAAGGCTCCAATGTCCAATAGCTTCACTTATTGTCCACCCCCATTTTCACTTTCTTCTTTTTTGGCAAGCTCCTTCGTGAACGTTGCTGCCTTCTGAGGTGTCAGTTTTGCTAATATGTCCGTCAGCTTATTTTTACTCAGTTCTTCAAGGATCTTCAAAGCTTCTTTATCACTTAGCTCTGATAAAATTTTGGCAGATTTCCCTGCATCCATGCTTTCATAAATGCTGGCGACCTTTCCTTTTGATTGCTGATTAGAAGATGCTGACGAATCAGAGGAAGATCCTGATGCGTTATTACTTGATGATGTACTGTTTGATGAACTGTCACTTGCTGACGTGTTCTCTTTATCAGATGTTTTTTCAAGTGAATTGATTTTTTGATTCAATCGTTTAATCTCTTCATCACTTGTCTTCAAGTCTTTTTGAGCAATTTCAAGTTCATTCTCTTGTTCTTTAATCGTCTTTTTCAACGCTTTCAACTCTGTATCACGTTGATCGTTATTTGAAGATGACGTTTTTGATGTGTCATCTGATCCAACCAAGCTGCTAATCCCCGGAATGTTTTGGAGCGGTTTCTTTAGATCATAACCCGCCATATAAAGGATTGTGCCCGTCACGATCACAAGCACAACCAATGGGATAATGACAATAAACAAGATCCATTGAAATTTACCGCCGCCACTTGATTCCTTTGTTTTTTCCTTCTTAGGCATTCATCTCGACTCCTAATGTCCTTGAAACATGAATTGGCTGATAGAGATATCATCCATTTCTTTCATTTCAATTGCCTTATGTTCAAGGGAGAACTTTTCAAATTGCTTTTCTTTCATTTTTTCAAACTTTTTAAACTCAATATTTTTTTCAGTTAAATCAGATTGTTTTTCATTCATTTGATGGCGTTTCA
The DNA here is from genome assembly GCF_052044955.1 of Bacillus sp. 22446. Lineage (NCBI taxonomy): Bacteria > Bacillati > Bacillota > Bacilli > Caryophanales > Bacillaceae > Bacillus > Bacillus sp. 22446. Next base: position 310,581 of record NZ_JBQEOD010000002.1, on the reverse strand, counting down.
TGATCACAAGCTGCTGATAATGATGAATGGTGTTATCTAAGTTCGTCACAAATTGCTGATAATGACGCATTTCTTGAACACTCATCCCACTTCTCAGCTTTTCTTCTTTGCTCTTTTCCATTAGCTCTTTTTTACTCATATTTTCATAGAGTTTTTCAGCGGCTTGCTCAAATGCCGAAACGGATTGTTGATACGCTGCGAGTGATTTGTCTTTTTCACTTTCTTTCAATTCTAAGAGCTTTTGAAATTTGTATTGATATCTCACTGTTTTTGTCAATCCTCTCTATTCATCAAACTGAGCAATATCCTCACGCTGTCTTCAATCGATACAGCCTCTTCAACGTCCTGCTTCAAAAATGAAATCAGTTGTGGGTAAGCTTGCATGGCCTCATCAATATCTTTAGAGGAGCCTTTTTTATATGCTCCAATGTTAATGAGGTCTTCAGCGTTTTGATATGTGGATAAAAGCTGGCGGAACCGGTTAGCCGCTTCCTTATGATCATGACTTGCGATATTACTCATGACACGACTGATACTTTTCAGAATATTGACAGCTGGAAACTGTCCTTTGTTGGCCAATGCACGATCAAGTACTATGTGGCCATCTAAAATCCCCCGCACTGTATCAGCGATCGGCTCATTCATATCGTCACCATCAACAAGCACTGTGTAAAACGCTGTGATGGAACCAAGTTGATTTGTACCAGTTCGTTCTAGCAATTTTGGCAGTATAGCGAACACTGAAGGCGTATATCCTTTTGTTGTTGGCGGTTCACCGGTTGCAAGTCCTATTTCCCGCTGTGCCATGGCGACCCTTGTGACAGAATCCATCATAAACATGACATTTTTTCCTCTGTCTCTGAAATATTCGGCAATAGCTGTTGCTGTATAGGCTGCTTTTAATCTTGTCAGTGCGGGCTGATCTGAAGTTGCGACAACAACAATCGAACGCTTCAGTCCTTCAGCTCCTAAATCTTTTTCGATAAACTCGCGAACTTCACGTCCACGCTCTCCAACAAGTGCAATGACATTGAGATCCGCTTCTGTCTGCTTGGCAATCATCCCCATCAAGGTACTTTTACCAACACCGCTTCCCGCGAATATGCCAATTCTTTGACCAGTGCCGACTGTGAGCAAGCTGTCGATCACTCTGACACCAACGCCCATTTTTTCACGAATAGGCGGTCTGTCCATCGGGTTTGGAGGAGATTGTTCTGTTGAGACAGGTGCAAGTCCTTTAGGAAGCATGCTGCCATCCAGTGGATCACCGAAGGCATCAACAACCTGCCCGATTAAACCAGTTCCTACTTTGACCTTTAACGACTCACCTGTTGCTTCAACAAGACTGCCTGGTGAGATGTTAGAGGCTTCTACATAGGGCATGAGCAGAATGTTTTCATCTTTAAAACCAACGACTTCTGCTTTGATCGGATGATTCTTACTCCCTTTTTTGTGAATAAGACATACATCACCGATTGAGCTTTCTGGCCCCTTGGACTCGATCATCAGTCCAACAACTCGATTGACTTTACCAAAACGTTTATAAGGATCGGCGGTTTCAATCGTTTCTTTTAGCACATCTATGTTCATTTGTGATCACCTGAATCAATGACTTCTAATAACTTTTCTTTTAACTGATTCATTTGGGTATCAACACTCGCTTCCACTTTTCCAAAGCTTGTTTCGACGTAACAAGTACCTTTTGGTGCTTTTTCATCCGAGTAAATGGCAAGATGTGTATTCTTTTGAAGGATTCTATTTAATTCGTCTTTATATTCCATCACATGTTCGTAATGTGCAGGGTCGACATAGATGGAAATATCGTCATATTCTTTCACTTCTGAAATGACCTGCTTCACTAGCGTTAAAAATTGTTCTTTTGTGTCCTCAGCTGCGTTCCATACTCGTTTAGCGAGCTCAAAGGCAAGTTCGACAATTTCTTCAGCAGAGCTTTCGATTTTTGCTTCATAGTCCTGCTTTGCAAGGCTGACAATGTCATTCGCTTGATCAAGAATCGATTGATACTGTAAAGTCGCATCTGCTTCGCCCTTTTGAAAACCATCTTGATATCCTGTTTGTTTCGCTTCTTCAATGAGCTGTACTCTTTCTGCTTCAAAATCAGCTCGCCGCTGATTGATTTCAGCCATTGTTTGTTCCAGCTCACGATTTGCTTGTTCTAAAATACGGCTTGCTTCATCTTGTGCATCACTTAATACAAGTTGAGATGCTTCTGTTTCGTTGACAAGCTCTTCTTCGTGATGTTCTCTTTTGAATTCCACTTGCTGCAAGGGAATGGTTTGACGGCCTTGTTCAGGAATAACAGATGTTTCATGTTTGATAATCCTAGACAATGATATCGTCTCCTCCACCTCGAGCTATGACGATTTCTCCAGCCTCTTCAAGTCGTCTTACGATGCTGACAATACGAGTCTGTGCTTCCTCGACATCTCTAAGCCGGACAGGTCCCATAAACTCCATTTCTTCTTTGAACGTTTCGACCATACGCTGCGACATGTTGCGGAAGACAATTTCTTTGACTTCTTCGCTTGCCACTTTGAGTGCAAGTAGTAAATCGTCATTTTCAACATCTCGAATCACGCGCTGAATGGCTCTGCTATCAAGAGTGACAATGTCTTCAAAGACAAACATACGTTTCTTAATTTCATCAGCAAGCTCAGGATCTTGAATTTCCAGTGTATCTAAAATGGTTTTCTCCGTTGCACGGTCTACACCATTCAGGACTTCGACTACCGCTTCGACTCCGCCCGTTTGGGTATAATCTTGCGTAAAGGTTGAAGAGAGCTTTTGTTCAAGAATACGTTCAACCTCATTGATGATCTCTGGAGATGTGCGGTCCATTAAAGCAATTCTTCTTGCAACCTCGGTTTGTACTTCCTCGCCTAACTCAGATAAAATCTGTCCAGCCTGTACTGGATCTAGGTAGGAAAGAATGAGCGCAATGGTTTGTGGATGCTCATGCTGGATAAAGTTTAAAATTTGCTCTGGGTCAGCCTTTCTAGCAAAATCAAATGGTTTCACTTGAAGTGAGGATGTTAAGCGATTTAAGATGCTGTCCGCTTTGTCCTCACCAAGCGCTTTTTCAAGCACTTGTCTTGCGTACATAAGACCACCTTGTGATATGTAGTCCTGCGCGATGGCAATGCTGTGAAATTCTTCGATGATCTCATCTTTTTTAGCAGTATCTACACTTCTTACATTTGAAATTTCTAATGTTAATTTTTCTATTTCGTCTTCAGACAGATGTTTGTATACAGATGCTGACACGTCTAGCCCTAAGGAAATCATTAGGATTGCTGCTTTTTGTCTGCCTGTTAGTCGATTTGGATCTTTTCTCGACATGTGTATTCCTCCTAATCCTCGGACAGCCAGCTGCGTAGCAATTTAGCAAAGTCTTCTGGTTTATCTTTTGCCATTTTTTCAAGCTGATTTTTTCTCACCATTTCTTCTGTTTCTGGCTCAGTATCGATATCAGGAACATGAATTGGTGTACGTTCATCAAACTCAAACTCTTCTTCCTCATCTTTTCTTCTCTTACGTACGAGAAGGATAATGAGAGCGATAATGGCAAGTAGTAGCACACCGCCAACAATATAAACCCAAATTGGAATATTGTTTGAAGGGTTTTCTGCTGCCGTTTGCTGTTTACCGTCTAATTTTGATACAGATAAAACGATTTTGTTATCTAAGTCAGCTTGAGTGAGCGCTTGACCGTTTGTGTATTCTTTATCAATCGATGTACTGATGATGGTTGAAAGAATTTTTTTGATATCATCCTGCCTTTCAGCAGTTAATGAGTTCGGATCGTTTGCAGTAGGCGGTTCAACCAGTGCCTGAATGCCAACGTCTCTGATTTTATAAGGACTTTCTTTGATATCTTTATGAATGCGGTTGACTTCATAATTGATACGATCTTCGCTCTTTTCGTAATCTCCGCTTCCATTCGTTCCATCGGCACCTTGATAATTTGTGACATCATCGTCACCTGTTCCAGCGGTGCCTCCAGCTGCTGCGCCATTGCCTGAATAAGTTTCAGCAATCTTTTCAGCGCTGACAGCAATTCCTTGCATGTTTTCTTGATCAACTGGTTCGACAAGATCTTCTTTTCTTTTTTCTTCAGTAAAATCAATGTCTGTAGTGACCGATACGGCAACTTTCTCTTGACCCATCATCGTTCCAAGTAGCTGTTGAATTTTTCGTTGAAGATTCTTTTCAATCTCCTCTTTTTTCTGCTGCTGTGCATCCATTCCACTTGCATAGGAATCTGAGCTGCTGTTTAAGTCATAGTAGTTGGAATCTTGGTCCATAATGACAATGTTTTCTGTTTTTAAATTCGGCACACTTTTTGAAATAAGATGATAAAGGCCTTTTACTTGTTGCTGAGTAAGCGTGTAGCCTGGTTGAACTTGCAGCACAATTGATGCTGATGCATTACTTTGCTCTTCTCCAACAAAAACGGAATCTTTTGGCAGGTTAATCATAACCTTTGAATCTTTAATCCCATCAATCGTGTTGATCAGATTGGATAGTTCTGTCTGAGTTGCGTCTACTTTCAGAACATCAAATTCATTATCTGTTAAACCGAAGCCGGAATTGTTCGCAAAGAAGGAGTAATCAATATTCCCCGTTTTAGGAAGTCCTTCTGATGCAAGTGTTACTTTTAAAGTGTCTGCTTGCTTTTCTGGAACTAAAATCGTCGTTCCGTTATTTGCAAGTTCCGATTTAACGTTTTTGCCATCCAGTTCCTGTTTGATTTGTCCTGCTTCTGCCTCAGACAAATCTCTAAACAACGGAACCATTTTTTCAGAAGAAGCAAAGATGCTAACAACCGTAATAATGATTGCTAGGGCAGCTACGCCGCCAATCATGAGTATTTTTTGTAATTTTGATCGATTTCGCCAAAACTCAACTGTTTTTGTTCTTAATTGCATTAAAGTACGATTCATCTTAACCCCCGGTCATTCCATTCAGTCTATTTTTTGTCCACCAGCACCTCCTACATCTGCATTCTCATAATCTCTTGGTACGCTTCGACTGCTTTATTCCGAAACTCGGTTGCAGCTGTGAGTGTCACACTCGCTTTTTGTGAAGCAATCATGACTTCATCGAGATTGACATCTTTCCCTTGTGCGAGAGCATTCGTATACTGGTCTGATTTCAGCTGTGATTGATTTAATGCCTCAATGGAATTCTTCAGCACATCAGAGAAATTCGTTTGACTTTTAGGTGCAGCCGCCTGCACAGACGATGCATTCGTCAATTCACTTGCTTGCTGAGCGGTTTGAAGCTGGAAAGGAGATATTGCGTTAACCAATTCTTTTCACCTTACTTTCCTATTTCTAAAGCTTTCATCAGCATGCTTTTATTCGCATTCAGCGCAGTCACGTTTGCTTCATATGACCTTGAGCTGCTGATGAGATCAACCATTTCCTTTAATGGATCAACGTTTGGTGTTTGAACATATCCATTTTCATTGGCATCGGGATTTGTAGGATCATATTGAAGGTTGAATGGAGTTTCGTCTTCAGTAATTTTTGTTACTTTGACGCCGTTTCCTAATTTGCCGCTCGAATTCATGCTTGAGTTCAATATAGATGAAAATGATTCACCTGACGGCTGTAATGTGACGAGCTTGCGTCTATAAGGCTCCCACTTGCCATCAACCTGTTTAGCTCTTGTTGTATCCATATTCGCAAGGTTAGAGGATACAACGTCCATTCTGAGCCTCTGTGCTGTTAATGCTGAGGCCGAAGCGTTCACGCCTGAAAAAATCGACATCACTTACCTCCTGTCAAAACTGTTTTAAGAGAATTGAACTTTCCGCTCATTCTTTCAACCAACGCATTATACTGAATTTGGTTTTTAGCGAGTTCACTCATCTCTTGATCAATATCGACATTATTTCCGTTTTCTTGATAAGAAGTACGGTTACTCGAAACAACTGAATAATTAGACCCTGTTTTAGAGAAATCAATGTGACCTTGGTATGTTTTTTTAGCATCTAATTTGATTGACGCATCATTTAGCATGTCGTGGAATGCAACTTTTTTAGACTTGTAGTTCGGTGTGTCTATATTCGCGATATTATTGCTTATGACTTTTTGCTTAACGTTCGCTCTGCCCAAGGCATTCTCAAGGTTACTTATCGTTCCAGAAAATATATCCAAAACCATATACCTCCAATCATATGTATTTCATTCCATTTAATCATGTCGAGATTTGTAAAACCATATGTTCATTGTAAGAAATAATAGGATTAAAGTCTATGATGTAATTGTAAAAAAAACTCGTAATATATATCTATTTTACGAATAGGTATAAAGACCTAGATTCAAAGCACTACAGAATTGTAAGGGGTTTCTTGGAAAAAAGAGTGTCATTTTTCGGACAAATCCTCATTTTTTATACAAAAAAACCCTTTTCAGCATTTATTTCGGCCGAAAAGGGTTTTTTTGATTAGTGAGATTTTAAATTTTCAAGTTCAATTAAAAATTTGTTGTTTAACACTTTGATGTATGTTCCCTTCATTCCAAGAGAACGAGATTCAATAACGCCTGCACTTTCTAATTTACGAAGTGCGTTTACGATCACTGAACGAGTGATTCCTACACGGTCAGCAATCTTACTTGCCACAAGCAGCCCTTCGTTTCCATCAAGTTCTTCAAAGATATGCTCAATCGCTTCAAGCTCACTATATGAAAGAGAGCTGATTGCCATTTGAACAACCGCTTTACTTCTTGCTTCTTCTTCAATTTCTTCCGCTTTCTCGCGAAGAATCTCCATTCCAACAACTGTTGCGCCGTATTCAGCAAGAATTAAATCATCATCTGTGAATGTATCTTGCAAACGAGAAAGGATTAACGTCCCTAAGCGGTCTCCGCCTCCGATGATTGGTACAATCGTTGTCAAACCTGATTGGAATAAATCACGGTTCTCAATCGGGAAAGCTGTGTACTCACTGTTGATGTCAAGGTTTGAAGATGTTTCAGGGACATTGAATAAGCTTTTTGTATATTCTTCAGGGAACTGACGATCTTCCAGCATTTTTTTCATACGTGCATTTTCAATCTGCTGGTTAATGGAGTAGCCAAGAAGCTTCCCTCTTCTGCTTAATACGAAAATGTTTGAATCAATGACATCTCTCAATGTTTCTGCCATTTCTTTAAAATTAACCGGCTTCCCCGCTGCATCTTGCAGCATCGAGTTAATAATCCTTGTTTTTTGTAGTAACGCCATAATAATGATCCTCCTAGATTACTTTATTCATTTGTTAAAGTATAAATTGACTTAAGTCTTTATTATTTGCAATCTTTCCTAGCTTCTCTTCTACATACTGAGGGGTAATGGTCACTGTTTCCATTGTAATATCAGGCGCCTCAAATGAGAGCTCTTCTAGCAGCTTCTCAAGTATGGTGTGAAGCCTTCTTGCACCGATGTTATCCGTCTCCTGATTGACGTGATAAGCCACTTCGGCAATCTTATGAATAGCATCGTCAGAAAATTCAAGAGATATACCTTCTGTTTCAAGTAAAGCCTTATATTGCTTTAATAACGCGTTATCTGGTTCCGTTAAGATTTTCACAAAGTCTTCTATACTTAATTTATCTAATTCTACACGGATTGGGAAGCGCCCTTGAAGCTCTGGAATCAAATCCGAGGGTTTCGCCATATGAAAAGCGCCTGCTGCTACAAATAGAACATGATCTGTTTTCACAGCCCCATACTTCGTCATCACAGTGGAACCTTCTACAATCGGTAAAATATCACGTTGAACCCCTTCACGAGAAACATCTGCAGACGATGCACCACCGCTTTTGGCAATTTTATCAATCTCATCGATAAAGATTATTCCTTGCTGCTCTGCTTTTTGCACGGCTTCCTGACCGACTTCATCCATATCAATCAGTTTTGAAGCTTCCTCAGCAGTTAACGCTTTTCTCGCTTCTCTGACGGTCAGCTTTCTGCGTTTTTTCTTTTTAGGCATGAGATTGCTAAGCGCATCCTGCATGTTCATACCCATTTGCTCCATACCCGAGCCTTGAAGCATATCAAACATGGAAGGCTGCTGCTCTTCGACTTCAATCGTGACGTAATGGTCTTCAAGTTCACCCATCGCCAGCTGGTGCGCAATGCGTTTTCTCGTCGACTCAAGCTCTACTTCTTCACTTGAGTGATCTCGATCACTTTCATCAGCATCAGAACTACCAAACAGCATCTCAAAAGGATTTTTCACAGACTGACTTTTTTTCTTTCCAGGAACAAGTAGATGAACAAGCCGTTTGTTTGCTTGTTTTTCCGCTTCTTCTTGAACATCCTTCATTTTCTCTTCTTTGACTAGTCTGATTGCTGTTTCCACTAAATCTCTGACCATTGATTCTACGTCACGTCCGACATATCCAACTTCAGTAAACTTCGTCGCTTCCACTTTAATGAAAGGTGCACCAGAAATCCTTGCAATTCTGCGGGCAATTTCTGTTTTCCCCACACCTGTCGGACCAATCATTAAGATGTTTTTAGGAACGACTTCATCCTTTAGCTTATCATGTAAAAGACTTCTTCTGTAACGGTTTCTTAAAGCCACCGCCACTGCTTTTTTCGCATCAAGCTGACCAATAATGTACTGATCGAGCTTTTCAACTATCTCTCTTGGGGTGAACGGCTTTTTCTCCATACGTCTCATGTCCTTTCTATTCAAGCTCTTCTAAAGTGATTTGATCGTTCGTGTAGACACAGATTTCTCCGGCCGTTTCAAGAGCCGCCTTTGCAATCTCTCGAGCTGAGAGATGGTCACCTGCATGTTTTTTGAGTGCTCTCCCGGCGCTAAGCGCATAGTTACCGCCTGACCCGATAGCCAAAATGCCATCGTCTGGCTCGATGACCTCTCCTGTTCCAGATACGAGCAGGATGCTTTCTTTATTCATGACGATCAGCATGGCCTCAAGCTGTCTGAGCATCTTGTCACTTCGCCATTCTTTCGCCAGTTCTACAGCTGCTCGTTTTAGGTTACCACCGTATTCTTCAAGCTTCGTTTCAAACTTCTCAAAGAGTGTAAATGCATCTGCAACTGAACCAGCAAAACCTGCGAGTACTTTGCCTCCGAAAAGACGGCGCACTTTTTTTGCTGTGTGTTTCATGACGACAGCCTGCCCAAAAGTGACTTGACCGTCTCCAGCCATCGCACTTTTTCCTTTATGTTGAACGGCAAAGATTGTGGTTGCATGAAATGATGACATGAAAAAACCTCCTTTTAGGATCGTTTAAAAGCCCTTGGATGATGAGACATGTACGTTTTTCTTAAAGAATCTTTTGATACATGTGTGTACACCTGTGTTGATGATAAATTTGAGTGACCGAGAAGTTCTTGAACACTTCTTAAATCCGCTCCCTCGTTTAAAAGATGCGTAGCAAAGGTGTGCCTTAACATGTGAGGATGGATATGTAATGTGCCAGACGCCTTTTTCATTAATTCAGTTAGAATGAATCGAACGCCTCTGTCTGTAAGAGGAGCTCCGCGCTGATTCAAAAACACATGTGAATCAGCACGATCCTTTCCCTTCACTTTCAGCTTCTGCCTTCCATCCTCTAAATATGTGGAGAGCGCTTCATGTGCATAAGAGCCGAAAGGTACATACCGTTGTTTGCTGCCTTTCCCATGAACAAGCACTGTATCCATCGATAAATCAAGATCAGATTCTTTTAATGAACATAACTCACTGACCCTCATACCTGTTGCATAAAGAAGTTCTAATATGGCTTGATTTCTTTGACCAAGCGGTGTATTTACATCAGAAACTGTAAATAGCTCTTTTAGTTCCTCTTCATACAAAAATGAAGGAATTCGCTTATCCTGCTTTGGTAAGCTAACGAGTAAAAAAGGATTTTCTTTCACAAGCTGTTCTCTTAATAAAAATTTATAAAAGCTGCGAAGTGCAGAGACTTTCTTACTAATCGTTCTTCTTGTAAGGCCTTTTTCATAAGCTTCTGTTAAATAAATTCTCGTATCTTGATAGGATACCTCTTCAAAACCGTCTATTCCTTGAATGTTCATAAATCTGACAAACTCTTCAATCGCCTCAGTATAACCCGAGATCGTTAAAGCTGAATAGTTCTTTTCAATCTGCAAATATTCAATGAATAAGTGGACAAGACGCTGTTTATCTGTCATTTTTACACCTCTTTAAGGCTTTTAAATGGTATCACATATCTTGCTTCCCGTGCAATGTTTTACTACAGAGATTTCGAAATAGTTTGAATAGTTTCGATTGCGCGTTTAGCGTACTCTGCATAGCGCTCTTGTTTGTTTTTAATTCGAACGCCAAGATCTTTCAGCAAGCCAAAGTTTGCATTCATCGGCTGGAAGCTTTTCTTGTTTGTTGATGTGATGTAGTAAGCCATACTGCCAATCGCTGTTTCTTCTGGAAGTGTCACAAGCTCTTCTCCTTTAACAAAACGAGCTGCGTTGATTCCAGCCACTAGTCCTGAAGCCGCGGACTCAACATATCCTTCAACACCAGTCATTTGTCCGGCAAAGAATAAGTCGTCTCTATTTTTAAATTGATACGTCGGTTTTAGAAGGCTTGGCGAGTTAATAAATGTATTACGGTGCATCACACCATAGCGAACAATCTCTGCCTCTTCAAGACCTGGAATCAAACGGAATACTTCCTTTTGATCGCCCCACTTCAGATGAGTTTGGAACCCAACAATATTATATAAAGTACCTGCTGCATCATCCTGTCTTAATTGAACAACAGCGTAAGGTCTTTTCCCTGTTTTTGGATCTTCAAGTCCAACTGGTTTCATCGGGCCAAAGAGCATGGTTTTTTTCCCTCTTTTGGCCATGACTTCAATGGGCATACAGCCTTCGAAGAAGATTTCTTTTTCGAACTCTTTTAACGGCACAGTTTCAGCAGAAATGAGCGCCTCATAAAAACGATCGAATTCTTCTTCTGTCATCGGACAGTTTAAATAAGCCGCTTCCCCTTTATCATAACGTGATTTCAAGTACACTTTATCCATATCGATGCTGTCTTTCTCGAGGATCGGCGCTGCTGCATCGTAGAAATATAAATACTCTTCACCTGTTAAGGATTTTAATTCTTTTGAAAGTGCTTCTGATGTTAGAGGACCCGTTGCGATAATCGTCGGACCTTCTGGAATGCTTTGCACTTCTTCTTGAAAGACCGTCACATTCGGGTGATTTTTCACGCGGTCTGTGACGTTAGCTGCAAATTCATGACGATCTACTGCAAGCGCTCCACCAGCAGGAACCGAGCTTTCATCTGCTGCTGCGATGATTGCTGAGTCTAAATGACGCATTTCTTCCTTTAGTACACCTACTGCGTTTGTTAAAGCGTTCGCACGCAATGAGTTACTGCATACGAGCTCCGCAAATTTATCAGTGTGGTGAGCTGGTGTTTGTTTAACAGGTCTCATTTCATACAGATGAACTTTAATTCCGCGCTTGGCAATTTGCCATGCCGCTTCACTTCCTGCTAAACCTGCTCCGATCACATTTACAAATTGACTCATTGTACAACTCTCCTATTTCGTAAGTTCTATTTGATGACATAAAAAAGCAGGTGAACAAGGCTGCTCACCGCTATTTTTGTTGTTCCTCTTTATAATCACAGTTCACACATTGAACTTGAATGCCTTTTTTCAGCTTTTTCTCTACAAGCATATTTTCGCATTTTGGACACTTTCTTTCAATTGGTTTGTCCCAAGAGACGAATTCACACTCTGGAAAACGATCGCAACCGTAAAAAATGCGGCGCTTCTTAGATTTCCGTTCAACGATATTTCCTTCGTGACAAGTCGGGCATTTGACACCAATATCTTTGACAATTGGTTTTGTGTTACGGCAGTCAGGGAAATTAGAGCATGCCATGAACTTACCGTATCTCCCCATTTTGTACACCATTGGATGACCACACTCTTCGCAATCAACTCCGGCGTATTCAGGCTCGATCTCAACTTCCTGCATCTCTGCTTCTGCTTTTTCTACCCGTTTTGCAAAATCTTGATAGAAACTGTCGATAATGCGTACCCATTCAATCGTACCTTCTTCAACGCTATCAAGTTCTTTTTCCATTTTCGCAGTAAATTCTACGTTAATGATTTCAGGGAAGAATTCAATAATTAAGTTGAGCACAATCTCTCCAAGCTCTGTTGGAATAAACCGTTTGTTATCAAGTGCCACGTAGCCGCGCTTTTGAATGGTATCTAATGTTGGTGCATACGTCGATGGGCGGCCGATACCCAGCTCTTCAAGGGTTTTGACAAGTCTTGCCTCAGTGTAGCGTGGAGGCGGCTGCGTGAAGTGCTGCTCTGGTTCAATATCTTTTGAAAGAACGGTATCTCCCTCTTTCAGATCAGGAAGCATTTTGTCCTTTTCTTCTAACTGGTCGTCCTTCCCTTCAACATATACTTTCATAAATCCAGGGAATTTCACCTTACTTCCATTTGCACGGAAAGTAAGCTCGTTATTTTCAAGATCCACACTCATTGTATCAAGAACAGCTGGTGCCATTTGGCTTGCCACAAAACGTTCCCAAATCAATTTATAAAGACGAAGCTGATCTCTGCTTAGCACGTGTTTGACATCTGCTGGTTTTCTTAGCGTAGAAGTCGGACGGATGGCTTCGTGAGCATCCTGTGCATTTTCATTCTTTTTGGCAGTACGTTTTGTTGCATTCAAGAAATTCTTGCCATACGTTTGATCAATGAAAGCAGATACTTCTTCAATAGCCGTATTGGAAATACGTGTTGAGTCCGTTCTCATATATGTAATGAGACCTACTGTACCTTCTTTACCAAGATCAATTCCTTCATATAATTGCTGTGCAATCATCATCGTTTTCTTCGCACGGAAGTTTAGTTTTCTCGCTGCCTCTTGTTGTAAGGTAGATGTTGTAAACGGAACAGCTGGGTTGCGTTTACGTTCTTTTTTCGTCACTTTTTCAACAGAAAACTTGCTTCCTTTTAATTTCGAAAGGATTTCTTTTACATCTTCTTTTGTTTTTAGCGGATGTTTTTTGCCATTTACGCCAAAGAAACTCGCTTCAAAGCTTTCTTTCCCTTTTAGGAAGGTACCATCAATTGTCCAGTATTCTTCTGGTTTGAATTCATTAATTTCATTCTCGCGGTCAATAATCAGGCGAAGTGCAACTGATTGAACACGACCGGCGCTTAAGCCCTTTTTGACTTTCTTCCATAAAATTGGGCTGATTTTATATCCAACGAGACGATCTAAGATTCGTCTTGCCTGCTGCGCATCAACCAAGTCCATATCGATCATACGTGGATGTTTAAAGGAATCTTTAATTGCATCTTTTGTAATCTCGTTAAAGACAACGCGGCAATCTGAAGAGAGGTCAAGGTCAAGGCTGTGGGCTAAATGCCAAGCAATCGCTTCTCCCTCTCTATCGGGGTCAGCTGCGAGATATACTTTTTTTGCTTTTTTCGCTGCTGTTTTTAATTCTTTTAAGACTGGACCTTTTCCTCGAATCGTAATATATCTCGGTTCGAAGTCATGCTCAGTGTCAACACCAAGCTGACTTTTCGGTAAATCCCTTACGTGCCCCATTGAAGCCTTTACTTTATACTTTTTTCCTAAATAACGCTCAATCGTTTTCGCCTTTGCTGGCGACTCAACGATGACTAAATAATCAGCCATACTCAAAATCCCCCTTAAGAGGTGTTCTCTCTTTATCCATTTCACAAATTATATTTATGTTAATTGCACCTATCTAACAGGCAATCGTTAAAAATTCTTTATGATGAATATCATTATAAACACGAAAAACAAAGTGTAAACTTAAATCCTCACTATTATTAAATATTCCGATGTCTTTTGTCAAACGATATTTTTATGGGAGTTCAGTATATTGAACACCACTCAAGGAGAATTCCTCTAAAATATCCTTCGTTGAATGAACAAGCTTGGCACCTTGCTGAATCAGTCTAGCTGGACCTATAGAATTAGAATCAAAGATCGATCCTGCAACAGCAAACACTTCTTTTCCTTGCTCTAATGCCTGGTAGGCTGTAATAAGCGAACCGCTCTTTTCTTTGCACTGGACCACGATGGTTCCTCTTGTCAGGGCACTAATTAATCGGTTTCTCATTGGAAAATGCCATTTTTCTGGTTTGATATAAGGCGGATGCTCTGACAACAGTAAATGATGTTCTCCCATATATTGAGCCATTTGCACATGTTCTTTTGGATATACATGTTGAAAGCCGCCAGCTACAACACCAATCGTTTTTCCTTTTTTTCTTATGCACTCTTTGTGTGCAAGTCCATCAATTCCTTTTGCTAAACCACTCACAATCATCCAATCTTCCTCTACAAGTTCTCCAACAATTTTCTTCACGCACGCTTCTCCATAAGAGGATGGCACTCGTGTACCTACTACACCTAAACTTTTTTCTTCATTTAAATAGGTAACGTTTCCTTTTAGGAATAATACTGGGGGAGGATCATAAATGTGTTTTAGTGAGCTGGGATATAAAGGTGATGTGATGGGAATCATGTGAATATTTTGCTTTAAATAGGCTTGAACGATGTGTTGAAAAATGGGGAATTCATTTTCTTCAGCTTGTTGTAAGCGGGTAAAGTCGATCTTTTGTAATGATCGATCCTGTTTGAAATGATGTGTTTCTTCATTTATATATAGCTCAGGATCGACTTTCCACCATTTTGTTAACAAAGAGGGTGAGATGAGGCCTTTTAAGCGGTGAAAAATCATTCTTTCGGACACGTTGTACATACCATTCCTCCAGTTTAAGATAGAAAGAAGAAGACTTGTCAAAGAACAAGTCTTCTTGTGTCATTAATGCGTTTTACAAGCTTCGAAGAGATTCTTCTCTTTTAACACTTTAATTAAGGTTTCTCCCATGACAGATGGTGTCTCTGCCACTTCAATTCCACATTCACGCATTGTTTTTACTTTTTCATCAGCAGTTCCTTTACCACCAGAAATAATGGCACCAGCATGTCCCATACGTTTTCCTGGAGGCGCTGTTTTACCGCCAATAAAGCCAACAACCGGCTTGGTCATATTTGCTTTTACCCATTCAGCTGCTTCTTCTTCAGCAGTACCACCGATTTCACCAATCATGATCACAGCATGCGTTTCAGGATCTTCATTGAAGGCTTTTAATACATCAATAAAGTTCGTGCCATTGACAGGGTCTCCGCCAATTCCTACAGCTGTTGACTGACCAACACCAGCCTCTGAAAGCTGATGTACCGCTTCATATGTAAGCGTTCCAGAACGAGACACAACACCAACATGACCTTTTTTATGAATGTAGCCAGGCATGATGCCAATTTTACATTCTTCAGGTGTAATCACGCCAGGACAGTTCGGTCCAACAAGTCTTGTCTTCTTACCTTCCATGTAGCGTTTCACTTTAACCATATCCAGAACTGGAATGTGTTCTGTGATACAAATCACTAGATCCACTTCTGCATCAACAGCCTCTAAAATGGCGTCTGCTGCAAATGGTGCTGGTACATAGATAACAGAAGCATTTGCTCCAGTTGTCTGTACTGCTTCAGATACAGTATTAAATACAGGAACTCCCTCTACTTCAGTTCCACCTTTTCCAGGTGTGACACCGCCAACGATATTTGTTCCATACTCAATCATTTGTTTTGTATGGAATAAAGCGGTTGAACCGGTAATCCCCTGAACAATTACTCTCGTATTTTTATTAATAAATACACTCATTTAGGTTCCCTGCCTTTCTGCTCTACTTGACTAAAGATACAATCTTTTCTGCCCCGTCAGCCATAGACTCAGCAGAAGTGATATTTAAGCCTGAATCACTCAGGATTTTCTTCCCTAATTCAACGTTTGTTCCTTCAAGACGTACAACGAGTGGTAATGTTAAGCCGACTTGTTTCGTCGCTTCAACAACACCTTCTGCGATGACATCACATTTCATGATGCCGCCAAAAATGTTCACGAAAATCCCTTTGACATTTTGATCAGATAAGATGATTTTAAATGCTTCCGTTACTTTTTCAGCAGTTGCACCGCCGCCAACATCAAGGAAGTTTGCAGGGTCCCCGCCGTAATGCTTGATGATATCCATTGTAGACATCGCAAGGCCTGCTCCATTCACCATACAGCCAATATTCCCATCTAGAGAAATGTAGCTTAGGTCATATTTAGATGCTTCAATCTCTTTTGGATCTTCTTCATCAAGGTCACGGTATTCTAATATATCTTTTTGTCTATATAAGGCATTGCTATCAAAGTTTAATTTTGCATCAAGTGCCATGACTTTTCCATCACCTGTTACAACAAGAGGATTTATCTCGGCAATTGAACAATCCTTTTCAATAAACGCATTGTAAAGGCTTGTCATAAACTTAACAGCTTGACCAACTAATTTTGTTGGAATATTAATTTTAAACGCAACTTCTCTCGCCTGATAGGCTTGGAGACCAATCGCTGGGTCGATGACCACTTTCACGATTTTTTCTGGCGTTTTTTCTGCTACTTCTTCAATTTCAGTACCGCCTTCTTCAGAAGCCATCAAAACAATTCTTGATGTCGCTCTATCCAAAACGAGTCCTACATAGTACTCTTTTTGAATATCGCAGCCTTCTTCAATAAGTAAGCGTTTTATTTCGCGCCCTTCAGGCCCAGTTTGATGTGTGACAAGTGTCTTGCCGAGCAATTCCTCTGCAAACCCTTTCACTTCATCTTTTGTTTTTGCAATTTTTACCCCACCTGCTTTACCACGGCCGCCTGCATGAATCTGTGCTTTTACGACATATACAGAGCTTCCTAGCTCTTCTGATGCTTTCACTGCTTCATCAGGTGTAAATGCTACTTTACCATTTGGAACTGAAACCCCATATTTTCTTAGGATTTCTTTTCCTTGGTACTCATGGATATTCATTTCCCATCCTCCCAACATATGTAGAAACAAAAATTATAAAATAGACTGCGCTTTCATTTTAAAGAATAAAAAAGAGAATGTCTAGGGTTCTATGTAAAATCGTAAAATCCTTCTAAACATTCAAACTTTTATTTTATTAAAAATATAAATTTTTCAGTCAAAACACTTATTTTACCTTATTTTTTCATTTTTTGATCCAACCGATAGATAAATGAAAATATTTCTGCTACAGTATCGTATAACGCTTCTGGGATTTCCTCATCGAGCGTTAAGTGGCGCATCAGTTCTACTAAATTACGGTCTTCTTGGATAGGGACGCCAGCTTTTTGAGCTTCTTCAATAATATGATCAGCCACATAGCCGCTGCCTGTTGCAACGACTTTTGGCGCCTTTTGTTTTTCTTCATCATAGTGTAGAGCGACCGCTCTTCTAAGCGGTTTTGAATCTTTCATACTCGTAAGTCCAGCCCTTTCTCGCTGATTTTATGAAAGTGTTCATCTAGAAAGTCAGACGGATCAATTGGCTCTTCTCTCTTTTTCGCTGTAATCCCCGTTAAACTATACCCTAGGGCATTTAAATTCTCTCGAACAGCTGGAATCATTGGATTAATGGTCCCTTGAAGTTCGTGAGCCGTCTCGACTGTAATTGACATCACTTTTTGCTGAATCGTACAGTCTATTAACGTTTCTTCTAAGTTCTCCATGTTTAAATAAAACATTAAACGGCACTGAGAAATATCAATAGAGCCATCTTTTTTCTTATGCCCTTTTAGAATAAAGGTTAAATCTTGAACACTATGTTTTGAGAAAAGAGGGTAAGAAACCATCATTTGACTAACTGTTTGGTTTTCCTGATGCACTAGTAACTGCCCATTTAATCTATGGAATAATTGATCCATTTCTTTTTTTACGGGTTCCGGAACATCAGCTTGCCTTGCATCATTTAAAACCATCTTTAATTGGTGAAGCTCTTGGCTTTTGACATCTTGGCTGCCCTTTTCCAGTAATTTCAGCATCCCGATTTCATCTCGTACACCTATCGCTTTTTTCATCGTCATCAGTAAATCGAGTACATCGGTTTTATTGCTTAATGCTGGTTCAGTCTGCTGAATGACCTTTACCAATGCGTTCGCCTCTGTTTTTGAAAGAAACGGAAATTCCTTTTGAAGCACGGCTGCCTTTGCGTCAGCCTGTGGCCCTGCCTGCTGGACTGCTTGAACCAGTGATGTGAGTTGTTTTACATCAAGCTGCTGCTGTCCGTCTGTGCCTTGCTTTGTGATGCTTGTCAGAATGCGTTCTATTTGCTGAAGCGGGAGCTGTTTTGGACTTAATAATTGCTGCACGCTGTTCTGATTCACTGTATCCACCTGCCGCCCTTGTATAGCGGCGGGCTGGCTCTGCTTTGTTTGCTGAGCCGGATTGACATGAGGCTGCAGCTGCGGCAAGCTTTCTCCTTGCTTCGTTTGACCTTCTTTTGCTCCTAGAAGCACCGATAAGAGCTTTTCTGCATGAACAATTGTCTCAGCATTTACAACCGTACGAACGGCCTGTGTAAGAGCCTGTGTGGCTTCTGTTTGCTTCGGAAGCTGTGTTAATCGATCTAGCAGTGCTGTCACATCTTGATGAAGTGCAGAGGGGGATTTCATCGCTAATATTGATTGGAGCACTCCTTGCTGAATCGGCAAATCTTTCTTTAAAGCAAAAAGAAGTGCTTGCAGACCTTTTTTGATATCCGCGCCTTGAAGTTGTTCAATCCATTTTACTGCCGTTTTTAACTCTGCTTCGTTGATGACCGGTTTTTCTTTTAAAAAGGCTGTAGCTGTTAACATTTGTTCAAGTCCATTTTTAAGCGACAGACCTTCTAGTAGTTTAGCTGCGGCATCCTTTAATGTTTTAGGATCTTGGTCAAATTGCTGAACAGGTCTTAATTTACTCAGACTGCCTCCACCTTCTTGTTCTAATTGGAACCAGTAGAAAGAATCGGCTTTGAGCTGAGCCGCTAGCTGCGCTTTGATTTTGGTCGAACCTATTTGAACAAGTGCTGTATCATCACCAAGCATTTTCAGTACTTTGCCGAGAATGAGCCGGTGAATATTTTCCTTTCCTTCCGTGTTAAGCGGAACAGATTCTGCCGTATTCAGCCGACTATTCAGTGCAGTATGTATATCTTCAACTCTTGTCATCACAGGCAGCCTCCTTGTGTCAAAATATTTATGAAATAACAGATTTCACTGGTGCAAATGATAACCGGTGGATAGGTGTGGCGCCATGTGTTTGAATGGCAGCCAGGTGCTCTTTCGTTCCATACCCTTTATGTTTTTCAAATTGATACTCAGGGTACTGGCGTCCATACTCTTCCATCATTTTGTCCCTTGTCACTTTGGCAATACATGCACCAGCTGCGATGGATGCGCTTTTAGCATCTCCTTTGATGATATTCTCCTGTTGAGTAGGAAGCGGGAGCGTCATCGCATCTATGAGTAGATAATCAGGTGTGTGAGTGAGCTGCTTTACAGCCTTCACCATCGCCAGTCTTGATGCTTCGTATATATTCATTTCGTCAATCGTTGCCGCATCAACAATGCCGATGCCGATGTCGAGTGCTTCCTTTTGAATGAGCTCATAATAGGTCATTCTTTTTTTCTCAGATAGCTGTTTTGAATCATTTAAACCGAGTAGGACGGTATCTTCTTTTAATATCACAGCTGCCGCAACAACTGGGCCAGCAAGTGGTCCTCTTCCTGCTTCATCTATGCCTGCAATACAAGTGTATCCTTGCGCTCTTGCTTTGGTTTCAAATTGCAGCATTTGCTTCCATGCTGCATGCAGTTCTTGCTGTTTTTCTCTCTCTTTGTTCCATTTGTCCATCAGTTTCTGGACACTTTTTCTTGTATCGTCTTTCAATAGTTCACGAATGTATGACTCGTCGTCAGCATGTTGTTCTATTAATTCTTTTATTTGTTTGACCGTGTACATTGGCTTTTCCGCAGCCTCCTTCTTTATATCGGCAGTTTTTCGCAAAAAATAAAGACCCGCATGAGCTGCGTGTCTTTTAGCTTTCAGGCTTCTCAAAAGTGAGGGGACCAAATTTTTCCGTTCGAATATCCCGAATAATGATTTCGGTCGTTTTGTCGTAATTAATGAATCCTCCACTCATCAGACAGCCGCGTTTTGTGCCAATGGCATCAAACAGCTCAACTGTATCTTCAGGTATTTCTGCTAAATCATAGCGTTTTTTTAACCGCTCTGGATAGTGCTCTTCTAAAAAGCGGAGCGCATACACAGCGACATCCTGCAAGTTGATGATTGAGTCTTTAATCGCTCCAGTGACGGCCAGCCTAAGACCTACTTGTTCATCTTCAAATTTCGGCCAGAGAATTCCGGGGGTATCGAGCAGTTCAAGTTCTTTTCCGACCTTCACCCATTGTTGTGACGTCGTAATACCAGGTCGATCTCCTGTTTTCGCAATATTTTTCTTTGCCAACCGATTGATCAGCGTTGATTTGCCGACATTGGGAATTCCGATAATCAAAGCTCGAATGGCACGCGGCTTAACACCTTTTGCTTTCATTCGATCGAACTTTTCTTTTAAGATTTCTTTTGATGTCGTAATGATTTGATTTAACCCTTGTCCATCGACAGAATTAATGGCAAGTGACCTTACGCCTTGCGCTTCAAAGTGTGCCTGCCACTCTTTTGTCATACGAGGATCTGCTTTATCTGCTTTGTTCAAAAGCATAATTTTCGGTTTGTTTTGGAGGATTTCTTCAATCATTGGGTTTCTAGAGGACATCGGAATTCTTGCATCGGTTAATTCAAATACGATGTCGATGAGCTTTAATTTTTCTGTGACTTCCCGTCTTGCTTTTGCCATATGGCCTGGAAACCATTGAATTGTCATATGTGCACCTTCTCTCTTCTAACGGTTGTCTCTATACATTGTACAAAAAAAGAGCCTGTTACAGGTAACAAGCTCTTTCCTTTGATATCATTATCGTCTGATTTCTTTGATACGAGCCGCTTTACCGCGAAGTTCACGTAGGTAGTAAAGTTTCGCACGACGTACCTTACCGTGACGTACAACTTCGATCTTAGCGATTTTTGGTGTGTGTACAGGGAATGTACGCTCAACGCCTACACCGTAAGAGATCTTACGAACTGTGAAAGTTTCGCTGATTCCACCACCACGACGCTTAATTACAACACCTTCAAAGATCTGGATACGCTCACGAGTACCCTCGACAACTTTCACGTGTACACGTAAAGTGTCACCAGGACGGAACGCAGGAAGATCAGTGCGTAATTGTTCTTTTGTGATTTCTTCAATCAATTGTTGCATCGTTTTCAACTCCTTCCAACAGATGCTCATGTCCTCTTTCTTCATTGCAGCGGAACATCGTTTTCAAACTTGAATCGGCAAGCCGTCCAAGTCACAAGTAGTATCATACCACACCTGTATACCTTGTGCAATACAATCTAGTCATTATGAAGCTGCCAAAGCCATCTTTTTTCTTCATCCGTTAATGTTTTGCAAGAATCGATCAAATCTGGCCGTCTTGTATAGGTTCGCTTCAACGATTCTTTACGCCGCCACTCTTCAATTTTGGCATGATTTCCAGAGAGAAGCACATCTGGTACTTTCAATCCTTTATAATCAGCTGGTCTTGTATAGTGCGGATGCTCAAGCAGACCTGTACTAAATGAATCTTCGATATGAGACGCTTCTTTTCCAAGCACATGAGGCAAAAGCCTGACCACACTGTCTGCAATCATCATCGCCGGCAGCTCTCCGCCTGTGAGAACGAAATCTCCGATTGAGATTTCATCTGTGACAAGATGCTCCCTGATGCGCTCATCGTAGCCTTCATAGTGGCCGCAAATGAACATAAGATGCTCTTCTTTTGCAAGCTCTTCTGCTTTCTTTTGTGTATATCTTTCTCCTTGAGGACAGACAAGAATAATGCGGGGCTTCTTGTTTGCTTTTTTCGTTAAATCTTCTACCGCATCAAATACAGGCTGTGCTTTCAGAACCATGCCAGCACCGCCGCCATACGGATAGTCATCCACTGTTTTATGTTTATGATCGGAATACTCCCTAAAATTCACGACATCAAACGAGACCGCATCTTTTTCCTGAGCTTTTTTTAAGATCGATGAGTGAAGCACTCCTTCAAACATTTCAGGAAACAGTGTTAAAAAGTCAATTTTCATTCGTCAATGAGTCCTTCCATCACTTCAATGTGTACTTTCTTGGATGAAATATCAACTGTTTTGACGACAGATGGAATATAAGGGATGAGGGCATCTTTTTTGCCTTTTCTTCCAACCACCCATACATCATTTGCCCCTGGCGTTAAAATCTCTTTGATTTGACCAATCAGTTTGTCCTCTTCATCATATACTTCACAGCCGATGATTTCGTGGAAATAGAATTCCCCTTCATCTAATGAGCCAAGATGTTCTTTTTCTACTTTTAAAATCGACTCTTTTAATTGCTCAGCTTCATTTAACGAGCCGACTTCTTCAAATGTCAGTAAATCAA
The DNA here is from genome assembly GCF_052044955.1 of Bacillus sp. 22446. Lineage (NCBI taxonomy): Bacteria > Bacillati > Bacillota > Bacilli > Caryophanales > Bacillaceae > Bacillus > Bacillus sp. 22446. The sequence continues at coordinate 288,099 of NZ_JBQEOD010000002.1, read as the reverse complement.
ATTGTTTGTGCTGTCTATGTGATGCGACAGTCACTTTTAGCGGTTCTTTTTGATTTTGTTTGAAAATATAAAGGACGCTGCCTTTTTTGTAGCGTTCTTCTGGGAAATCAGTCTTTGACACAACACGTACTTCTCCGCGCACTCCATGTGTATTGACGATCTTTCCGACATTCAACCATTCTAGCTCCATGTTCTCAATCACCCCTGACGTATTTCCACAATGGTGCCGTCTTTCACGACGATGACATTGTCTTGCATTTTGTCATCCCATTTATCACCTATTTTCACTTCAATCAGCGCATCCACTTCTGTTTCTTTCATTTCACTGCCAAGAGGCAAGATATGCAGCTGCTCGACTTGAAAGTCAATTTGCCTCATTTTCTCTTGTCTTTTTTCAATGGCTTTTTGAAATTGAGGGATGGCTTCTTGCTGATGTGGTTCTTTTTCATGCTTTTTTAGTTGAAAATATAGTTGATTGCACTCACGTTCTAGTCTTTCTTTTTTCTCCAAAAAAGTCGTTAACAGTTTGTCCTTACTGCTTTCAGTTAATACTTGCATGACGGTGACATGTTGAATGATCTGCATCTTCCTTTTTGTCCCCCTATCCGAAGGCATTTGTCCTCTACAGTATAACGAAAAATAGATTTAAACGTGTAAAAAAGGGGAGGTCCTAAGCCCTCTCCCTTTTTAGTCAGCAATCTCAAGTTGAACTTTCTTAGAAGACTCTGCACTTGCTGCAAACATGACTGTTCGTATCGCTTTAGCTGTACGTCCCTGCTTTCCGATCACTTTTCCGGTATCTTCAGCATTGACAGACAGTGTGTAAATGACCTGCTCATCTTTTTCTAATGAAGATACGTGAATATCTTCAGGGAAATCAACAAGTGGCTCGACGATGGACACAATCAATTCTTCCAAGGACAGCTCATTCATTATTTGCTGTTTTTCGCATTATGAAATTTTTCAAGAATTCCTTGGCTTGAGAAAAGGTTACGAACTGTATCAGATGGTTTCGCACCATTTTGAAGCCATTTAAGCGCTAATTCTTCGTTGATTTTCACCTCAGCTGGTGATACCACTGGGTTGTAAGTTCCAACTGTTTCGATGAAACGACCGTCACGTGGTGAACGAGAATCTGCTACAACAATACGATAGAAAGGAGATTTTTTTGCTCCCATACGTTTTAAACGAATTTTTACTGCCATTTTACTAGCACCTCCGAAAATATTTCAACAAGATAGTATATTAACAATGATAAAAGGGTTTGTAAAGTGTTTTTTCTTAACAACGGTTTTATCATGTATAACCAATTACATAAATGGTAATTTAAAGCCGCCTTTTTTCTTTCCTTTGGACATATTGGTCATTTGCTTCATCATCTTTTTCATTTCGTCAAATTGTTTTAAAAGGCGATTGACTTCCTGTACAGATGTTCCGCTTCCTTTTGCAATCCGTTTTCTTCGGCTTGCATTGATGACCTCTGGCTGTTCTTTTTCTTCAGTCGTCATTGATTTAATGATCGCTTCGATGTGATTGAGCTGCTTTTCGTCTACTTGGACGTTTTTGAGCCCTTTCATTTTACCGGCTCCCGGCATCATTTGGATCAGTTCATCAAGTGGACCCATGTTGCGAACCTGCCCAAGCTGCTCGAGGAAATCATCGAGCGTGAAGCTCATTGTCCGCATTTTTTGTTCAAGCTCTTTCGCTTTATCTTGGTCAACGTTTGCTTGTGCTTTTTCAATAAGCGTGAGCACATCTCCCATGCCAAGAATTCTCGATGCCATCCGCTCTGGATGGAATGGTTCAATTGCATCAAGCTTTTCACCTAGTGCGGCGAATTTAATCGGCGTATTTGTGACTGCACGAATTGACAATGCTGCCCCGCCTCGCGTATCACCGTCTAGTTTTGTCAGAACGACACCTGTTAAACCAAGCTGTTCATTAAAGCTTTTTGCGACATTGACAGCATCTTGACCAGTCATCGAGTCAACAACGAGGAAAATCTCTTCTGGATTTGCGACTTCTTTTACTTTCTGAAGTTCATCCATTAAGTCTTCATCAATATGAAGACGTCCTGCTGTATCTAAAATGACATAATCATGATGTTCTTCTTTCGCTTTTTCAATTGCCTGTTTGGCAATTTCGACAGGACTAACTTGATCACCTAATGAGAATACGGGCATATCAAGCTGTTTCCCAAGCGTTTGAAGCTGCTGGATCGCTGCTGGTCTGTAAATATCAGCGGCCACCATCATCGGCTTGCGATTATGTTTTTTGCGAAGTAAGTTGGCAAGCTTTCCAGTTGTGGTCGTTTTACCTGCCCCTTGAAGACCAACCATCATAATGACAGTCGGAGATTTTTTCGCTACAGCGATTTTACTCTCTTCCCCGCCCATTAATTCAGTGAGTTCTTCTTTTACAACTTTAATGACCTGTTGTCCTGGGGTAAGACTTTGCATGACCTCTTGTCCAACTGCCCGCTCGCTTACTTTTTTCACAAAGTCTTTGACTACTTTAAAATTGACGTCAGCTTCAAGAAGGGCAAGGCGTACCTCGCGCATCATTTCTTTTACATCTTGCTCTGACACTTTTCCTTTGCCGCGGATTTTTGAAATCGTCTGCTGCAGTCGGTCGGCTAATCCTTCAAATGCCATACTGTGCCGCCTCCTAATCTAATTTCTCAAGCGATTCAATTAAAGCTTCTGCTTCTTCCTTTTGCGCGGAATCTGCTACAAGCTCTCTCATTTTTGTGAGAAGTTCTTTACGCTCTTTAAATTTCTTAAACAAGAGCAGCTTTTCTTCATATTGTTCAAGCATCGCTTCAGTCCGTTTAATATTATCATAAACAGCCTGTCTTGATACTTCATATTCATCCGCAATTTCACCGAGGGAAAAATCGTCTAGGTAGTAAAGCGACATGTAGCTCTTTTGTTTTGCGGTCAACAACGATTGATAGAAATCAAACAAGTAGTTCATTCTCGTTGTTTTTTCAAGCGTCATGGGCTCTCTCCCCTTTGTTAAGTTCATTCCCTTTACAACAACTAAGTTTACACGGTTCTGATCTATGTGTCAAGTTTTTATCTTGTCACTTCCTGCGGCGATATTTAAATAAAAAAGCCGGCAGTTTGCCGGCATTTTGATTAGTCTTCTTGATCAATCATGTCTGAGAATAATCCGTACACATACGATTCAGCATCGAACTCTTGCAGATCGTCTACTTTTTCACCTAATCCGACAAGTTTTACAGGGATGTTGAGCTCATTGCGAATGGCAAGAACAATCCCGCCTTTTGCAGTACCGTCAAGCTTTGTTAAAGCGATACCTGTCACGTTTGTTGCTTTAGAAAATTCCTTCGCTTGCGCCATCGCATTTTGACCCGTTGTCGCATCAAGGGCAAGCAGTACTTCGTGCGGTGCATCGGGCACTTCGCGTTCAATGACTCTCTTGACCTTCTCTAGCTCTTTCATCAAGTTGACTTTGTTTTGCAGTCTGCCTGCTGTATCACAGATCAAGACATCTGCTTTTTTGGCTTTAGCTGATTGAACGGCATCATAGATGACCGCTGCCGGGTCAGAGCCTGCTGTTTGTTTAACGACAGGAACACCAGAGCGCTCGCCCCATACTTCAAGCTGCTCAATCGCCCCCGCACGGAACGTATCACCTGCTGCTAAAATGACGGATTTCCCTTCATTTTTCAGCTTGTTTGCCAGCTTACCAATGGTTGTGGTTTTACCGACACCGTTCACGCCTACGAATAAAATAATATTTAAACGGCCGTCTTCAATGTTCAGTTCAGAGATTTGTTCCTCACCGCTATTGTAAATCTCCACAAGTTTTTCAGAGATGACTGCTTGTACTTCACTTGGGTCTTGAATGTTTCTTAATTTCACTTCTTTTTTCAGCTCATCAATCAGTTCCATCACAGTCGTGAAACCAACATCAGCACCGATTAACACTTCTTCTAGTTCTTCAAAAAAGTCTTCATCCACTTTACGATAGCGAGAAATGAGTTCATTTACTTTTCCCTGAAATGAATTTCTCGTTTTTTCAAGTCCATCTTTAAACTTTTCTGATACTGAATCGGTTTGCTGCGTAAATTTTTCTTTTAATTTCTTAAAAAAGCTCATGGGTTCAAAAACCTCCTTTAATTACTGGACAAGCTCTTTCGTTTCCTCTAGTTTGACAGATACCAGTTTTGAGACACCTGACTCCTGCATCGTGACACCGTACAGAACATCTGCTTCTTCCATGGTTCCTTTTCGGTGTGTAATCACAATGAACTGTGTTTCTTGGCTGTATTTCTTTAAATACTGGGCAAAGCGGAACACATTCGCTTCATCAAGTGCCGCTTCTACCTCATCTAGCACACAGAATGGAACTGGTCTCACTTTTAAGATCGAGAATAATAAAGCGATGGCTGTTAATGCTCTTTCTCCGCCTGAAAGCAGACTTAGATTTTGCAGCTTTTTCCCCGGCGGCTGCGCCACAATATCGACACCTGAGTTTAGTAAATCGTTTGGATCTGTGAGCTTAAGGTCTGCTCTTCCTCCGCCAAATAATGCTTGGAAAACAGATTCAAAATGCCCGCGGATTTGAGAGAATGTCTCAGAGAAACGTTTCGTCATCTCCTGATCCATTTCTTCAATGACTTGGAATAACGTATTTTTCGCTTCTGTCAGATCATTGCGCTGTTCAGTTAAGAAGAGAAAACGTTCATTCACACGTTCATACTCGTCAATGCTGCCTAAGTTCACTGTTCCAAGCTCTTCAATGGCTAGTTTGATCAATTTCACGCGTTTTCTTGCTTCATCTGGCGATAGCGTCAGATGATACATTTCTTTTGCTCCTTCAAACGAAAGGGCATACTCTTCGTTTAAATAGGCGATGAGGTTATCAAGTTCAACTTCCATGCGGCCAAGCTTGATTTCTTCATCTTTTAAGCTTGTCGTGAGCTGTTTATACAGGCGTTTTTGCTCTTTCAGTTCTCGTTCAGCGAATTCTAATGTTTCAGAAAGAGCCAGGCGCTGTTTGCGTCGCTCTGAGATAAGCGCTGTCGTTTTGTTTTTATGTTCCAGTTTCTCTTTTGCCGCTTCTTCCAGTTGTTCGGCGCCGCTTGAGCTGGATGACATTTCACTTGTTAAGAGGGACAAATCTTCTTTTGTTTCCGTCAGCGTCTTTTCAGCCTCTTCTAATTCAGCCGTTAAGCTCGACAGTTTTTCTTGTTCATTTGCTAAAGACTGCTCTTTTTTGGCAAGCGAGATTTTCAGCTCTGTTAATTCGGAAGAAATGGTTTCTTTCGTTGAGCTTTGGGTCTGCTTCCGTTTTGTTAACGTGTTGATCTCTTCGTCAAGAGAGGTCAGTTTCTCACCTATAGATGTTTCAAGGGCTGCCTGCTCTTTATCCTTGCTCGCAAGTTCGCTAGAGCGCTGCTGCAACTCTGCTTTTTCTTGATCATAGAGCTCTAGATGAGCGTTAATATTTTTTTCAGCTACTTGCAGTTCATATAATGTCCCTTTTAACTCTTGCTGCTTTTCTCGAAGCATTTCGCCGCGCTGACGCAATTCATTTAATTGGACTTCGCTTTCCGCAATCGATTGCTTCGTTTCTTTTGTTTCTTTTTCAAGGATCGTTGTTTTTTCTTCCATTTCAACGAGCTGCTTTGTTAATGTTTCAATCTCTCGGTTTCTGGACAGGAGGGAATTGTTCTTTTTCTTTACGCCTCCTCCAGTCATTGAACCACCTGGGTTCACCACGTCCCCATCAAGGGTCACGATACGATAACGATGTCCAAGCATTTTCGCTAGCTCGTTGGCACCTTTTAAGTCTTTCACGATTAGGACCGTTCCAAGCAAATTCCGAATGACTTTTTCATACTTTTCATCAAAGGAAACGAGCTGACTCGCTACGCCGATAAATGCGTCATGCTGCTCAGCTGTTTGAATATCTCTGAACTGAATGGTTCGTTCTTTGATGACGTTCATTGGCAGGAAGGTCGCACGCCCAAAGGAATGCTGCTTTAAGTATCCAATGGCCTGTCTGGCAGCCGCTTCATTTTCAGTAACGACATGCTGCGTGGCTGCGCCAAGTGCAATTTCAATCGCTGTTTCATGTTGCTGCTCTGTTTGAATCAGCTCTGCAATCGCCCCGTGAATACCGCCTAACCGGTCCTTTGCCTTTAAAACCTCTTTCACTCCTTGGAAAAATCCTGAGAAGTCTTCCTGCATGGATTCAAGCATTTCTTTTTTAGATTTTGCCTGCTGTACATATTGATAGGCTTGGTAAAGTGCCGTTTCTTTTTTCTCGTATTGACGTTTCATCTGCTCTAGCTTTTGTTCCGCTTCTCTAAAGCGTTTCACCTGAGCCAAAATGTCTTCTTCTCGTTCTGAAAGTTGCTTCTCGGCTTCTGTTTTCTTTTCCTTCACAGATACCCGTTCTTCGATATGTTTCTGATTATTTTGCGTTAACCGCTCTAGCTGCAAGGCAGCTTGGCGCTGCTGTTCTTCTAGTAATGTACGTTCGTTTCGGATAGTAGCTTGCTCGTTTAACAGGTCAAAATAATCGCTTTTTAGCTGTTCAATTTGCCCTTCCACATCTTCACTATGAAGAGACAGCTGATGCTGTTTTGTTTTCACTTCATCTTTTAGCTGCTGCACTTCTGTTTGCAGGCTGTCACGTGTGACTTTCTGCTGTTCAATCTTTTCCGTTAACAACGACTGTTTTTCGGTTAAACGCACGAGCGTATCTTCTAGCTGACCTTGGTTAGCGGCCGCATTTTTTTTCCGTTCTTTTAGAACTTCTTTTTTCCCTTCAAGCTTTTCTAGTTCTTCACTTGTGAAAAGGAGGACTTCTTGAAGGTCATGAATCGAATCGTCAAGTGCCTGAATACGGTCTCTCGATTCTTCGATTTTGGCTTCCTTCGCTTGAATGTCTGTGGACTGCTTCATTTCATCTTGTTTGAACCGCTCGACAGCTTCACCAAGTGTTGTCCATTTTTTGTGCAGTGCTTCAATATCATGGACGGTGAGAGCAATTTCTACATTTTCAAGTTCTTCTTTCTTTTGCAGATAGTCTTTTGCAATAGATGCCTGCATTCTTAGTGGTTCTACTTGATCTTCTAGTTCATGCAGAATATCTTCTACCCGGTTTAAGTTGTCCTGCGTTTCAAACAGTTTATTCTCGGCTTTTTTCTTTCTTGTTTTATATTTCAGGACACCAGCTGCTTCTTCAAAGATGCTTCGTCTTTCTTCAGCTTTACTCGATAGAATCTCTTCTACCTTACCTTGGCTGATGATCGAAAAAGCTTCTTTTCCAAGACCTGAATCCATGAAAAGATCAATAATATCCTTTAAGCGGACAGATTGATTGTTAATGAGAAATTCACTTTCTCCAGAACGATAGACTCTTCTTGTCACACTGACTTCGTGAAAATCGATTGGCAAAAAGTGATCTTCGTTATCGAGCGTTAATGTCACTTCTGCTAAGTTGACTCGTTTTCTTGAGTCACTTCCTGCAAAAATGATGTCTTCCATTTTTCCTCCGCGGAGGCTTTTTGCTGATTGCTCTCCAAGTACCCAGCGGATCGCATCAGTAATATTACTTTTGCCGCTTCCGTTTGGTCCAACAACAGCTGTAACCCCTTTGACAAAGTCTACAGTCACCCGCTGTGCGAAAGATTTGAATCCTATCACGTCTAAACGTTTGAGGAACATGAGAGTGATCCTCCTTATGTATTTAAAGTACTATTATCTTACCATATGAACTGAAAAAAGATGATGGAAAACAGAGTGAAATCCCCCTGAATCACGAGGGGGATTTTATTGGTTCATATGATGTTTCTGTAATTTAGCAAGTGCTTCCTGTGCAGCATGCTGTTCCGCTTCTTTTTTTGAACGACCATTTCCAATTCCTAGCACTTCTCCTCTAAGGGATACATTGGCTTCAAATTCCCGGTTATGTGCTGGGCCTTTTTCATGCAGGATTCGGTATTCAAGTACACCTTTTCCATCTCGCTGAACAAATTCTTGAAGCTGGCTTTTAAAGTCCATGACATGTGAGAATGCCCCGTCATTAATTTTCGGGTACACATAGGCTTCTAGGAATCTTTCAACAGGCTCAAGTCCTTGATCTAAATAAAGCGCTCCGATAAACGCCTCAAATACATCTGCTAAGAGTGCCGGACGCTTTCTGCCGCCTGTCATTTCTTCCCCTTTTCCTAAAAGAACAAGGTCTCCGAAGGACAGCTCATGTGCTAATGACACAAGTGATGGCTCACATACGATCGCCGCTCTCAGTTTTGTTAAATCTCCCTCGCTCATGGCTGGATACTTTGCAAATAAGAACTGTGAGATCGTCAATTCTAAAACAGCGTCCCCTAAAAATTCAAGTCTTTCATTATCCTCATAAGGTTTTTTCCGATGCTCATTCACATAAGAGGAATGTGTAAAGGCTTGATAGAGTAGTTTTTCATTTTTAAAGTGTACAGAAATGCGCTGCTGAAATTCTCTGAATTGCTCTAGTTTTTTGCTCTGTTTCTGTTTGTCTTTATAGTGTTTTGGCATAGCAACCTCCAGGTAGGCGTCATCGCCTTTAAGGATACTGATTATATGGAGTCTCTCTTTCTACATGCAAGGAAACCGTGCTCCTTAGCATCTGAAAAAGGCTGACAATTGATCAGCTGAATATGTTGAAACTAACATAAATTTTCAAAGTCCCGCCATGAAAATAGACGGGACTTTGTTACGCTTATTGCTGGCTATTTATGTAGTTCACAGCGTCACCGACTGTTGCAATTTTTTCAGCATCTTCGTCAGAAATTTCCATATCGAACTCATCTTCAAGTTCCATAACTAGCTCAACTACATCAAGGGAATCAGCGCCTAAATCTTCTTTAAATGAAGCTTCCATTTTCACGTCAGCCTCATCAACGCCAAGGCGGTCTACAATAATTTTTGATACACGCTCTAATACGTCTGCCATTGCCTTTCACCTCCCCTCAAAGTATTATAGTTGATTCGTTTTTAAAAAACTAGAGAAAACGTAACGAAATTTTGATATTTCTTAGGACATAACCATTCCGCCATCTACTTGGATGGTTTGGCCTGTAATATAACCTGCTCCTTCTGAAGCTAAAAAGACAACAACGTTGCTTATATCTTCAGGCGCACCAAAGCGTGCGAGCGGGATTTGCTTTAGCATTTCTGTTTGAACATTCTCATCAAGCTTGTCAGTCATATCAGTAGAAATAAAGCCTGGTGCTACGGCATTGACTGTAATATGACGGCTTGCCAGCTCTTTCGCTGTTGTTTTCGTTAAACCGATCACACCAGCTTTTGCTGCAACGTAGTTTGCTTGTCCAGGGTTTCCGCAAACGCCGACAACAGATGCTACATTGATGATTCTTCCGCTGCGCTGTTTCATCATTTGACGTGTCACAGCTTTTGTACAGTTGAAGACACCTTTTAAGTTTATGTTAATGACATCATCCCATTCATTTTCTTTCATTCTCATGAGCAGGTTGTCCTTTGTAATTCCAGCATTATTCACAAGAATGTCGATTGAACCAAATGTATCAACGGCTTGTTTCATTAATGCCTGTACTTCTTCTGCATTTGACACATCCGCTTTGACAGCAAAAGCCTGCTGGCCAAGTGCTTTGATCTCATCTACGACTTCATTTGCTTTTGCTTCGTTGCCTGAATAGTTCACCACAACATTGGCACCTTTTTTCGCCAAATCGATCGCAATCGAACGACCAATACCGCGAGATGCACCTGTGACAACGGCTGTTTTATTTGTAAGCATCAAGAATCCCCCTTGAGTGTTTGAATGGCTGCTTCAATTGTTTCTTGATCTGATACGGAAATGGTCGTCAGGCGGCGATTGACTTTTTTCACAAGACCTGAGAGCACTTTACCAGGACCAATTTCAATAAATGTTGTCACACCTAAGTCAATTAGGCGTTCTACACTTTCTTCAAATCGAACAGGAGAATACAATTGTTCAATCAGCTTCGTTTCAATTTCATTACGTGATGTCACGATGTCTGCTGTTACGTTTGAAATCACTGGCGTCGCGGCATCAGAAATGTCTAATTTAGATAATACATCTGTGAATTTTTCAGCTGCTGGTTTCATTAATGCAGAATGGAAAGGTCCACTCACTTCAAGTGGAATTGCACGTTTTGCGCCCTTTTCTTTCGCTTTCTCTGATGCAAGTTCCACACCTTTTGCTGTACCAGAGATGACGATTTGGCCCGGACAGTTTAAGTTCGCAAGTTCTACAAGATGACCGCTTTCTGTCACTTCTTTTGTCACTTCTACAAGCGCTGCTTGGTCTAAGCCAAGAATCGCCGCCATTGCGCCTTCTCCTGCTGGAACGGCTTCATTCATTAATTCGCCGCGCTTTCTCACTGCGAAAACGGCATCTTTAAACGAAAGAGCTCCCGCTGCAACAAGGGCTGTATATTCACCCAGGCTGTGCCCTGCTGCATAATCTGCTTTGACTCCGCTCTCTTCAAACTTCTTTAAGATCGCGATGCTTGTCGTTAAAAGAGCTGGCTGTGCATTATATGTCAGCGTCAGTTCTTCTGCATCTCCTTCAAAAATCATTGAAGATAAATCAAAACCAAGGGTCTGATCTGCTTCTTCAAACACAGCTTTGGATGCTGCTTCTTGGTCAAATAAATCTTTTCCCATGCCAATTTTTTGAGAGCCTTGGCCTGGGAATAAAAAAGCAATTTTACTCATGCTGCTCTACCTCCATTACGACTCATTCGTGTCTTCTTTTTGAACTTCTTGATGAATGATAGCTGAAACGTCTTTTTTAACGATGTCGCGCGCCTGACGAATAGCATGAAAAATCGCATTTTCATCAGAGGAACCATGCGCTTTAATAACCGGTGCTTTTAAACCAAATAATGCGGCACCACCATATTCGGAGTAATCCATTTTAGATTTCATCTGCATTAATTTTGGCTTCATCATACCTGCTGCTATTTTAGCTGTGAAACTGGATGTTAAGGTTTCTTTCAGCATTTTAAAAACAGAAAGGGCTGTGCCTTCGATCGTTTTAAGGGCGATATTCCCCGTGAAACCATCTGTGACAACGACATCAGCTACACCCTCTAATAAATCACGCGATTCTACATTTCCTACGAAATTCAAATCTGATGCTTTTAATAATTCAAAGGTTTTTTTCGTTAAATCGTTGCCTTTTTTATCTTCTGTCCCGACATTTAAAAGTCCAACGCGTGGATTGCTCTTCGGGAAGACATGCTCTGCATAAATAGATCCCATCATGGCATATTGCACAAGATGCTCTGGCTTTGCATCAACGTTTGCGCCGACATCCAATAATAAGAACCCGCTGCCATCAAGTGTTGGCAACGTCGGAGCAAGTGCTGGTCTGTCAATGCCATCAATTCTGCCTACGATAAACAGGCCTGCTGTCATGAGTGCCCCAGTATTTCCAGCTGAAATACAGGCATCTGCTCTTCCTTCTGAAACTTCCTGCGCCATTTTCACCATAGAAGAATCCTTTTTACGTCTCACTGCACGCACTGGTTCATCCGTTGGTTCAATGACTTCTTTTGCATCTAAGATCGTGATGCGTTCATGATTTGTTATGTATGATTTGATCTTGCTTTCATCGCCGACTAGTGTAATCTCGATATCTGAAAATGCTTCTAAGCTTTTTTGCACACCGTCAATAATGGCTTTAGGGGCATGATCTCCCCCCATTGCATCGACTGCAATTCTCATGTTATGTGCCACCTTTTACTTTTGTTTTGAGCGATACATGACGAAATCGCCTGAGAAGACAACTTCCTCACCTACATAGCTGTTTACTTCAACTACGGTTCTGCCTTTTTCTTTATCATGTGAGGCAACTTTGGCTTTTGAGACGACTCTTTCGCCTTGTTTGACCTGCCTTGTAAACTTAATATTTGCTTTTGCTGTCAAAGCCAGTTCATCGTCGATGACGGCTACTGCCAGCGAATTTGCCTGGGCAAAAAGATGATGTCCCCTGGCAATTTGGTTACGGCTGAATACATGCTCTTTTCTTACTTCAAAAATGGAAATCGCTTGATCATCAAGCTCTACATCAATCATTTCTCCAATGACTTCATCCAGCGGTAGAGACTTCACTTCATCCTCTAATGTCTTTTCGGCCACGTGCTTAATTCGTTCGCGTAATTCAGGGATTGATAGCTCCAAACGGTCAAGACGAACCGTTTGAATGCTTACACCGAACTTACTTGCCAATTCTTCATCAGTAATGAACGGAGTCGAGCTGATCGTTTGCTGGAGAAGCCTTTGTCGTTCTTTTTTATTTAGTTTCATATGCAGACACCATCCGTACATTTATGACTAGGTACTAATAGTAGTATATAATCTCATAGATGATAAATCAATCCTTGTTTCAAAAAGACAAGAAAATTCCTCCAGCACTTGATCAGCTCAATTTATCTCCGCCAAGCACACCGCTGTCTACGAGTGTTTGCCTAAGTTCTTTGTATTCAGGGTCTGTCCAAAAGGCTTCAGACTGCACGAGCTCTGCCGCATCTTTTCTAGCGGTTTCAAGCGCTCTATAGTCATGAACCATGTCTGCCACTTTAAATTCAGGCATTCCGCTTTGTTTTTTGCCAAAGAAGTCGCCAGGGCCTCTTAGTTCTAAGTCCTTTTCAGACAGTTCAAAGCCATCCGTTGTTTCAGACATGATCCGCATGCGCTCTTTACCGGTCTCTGATTTAGGGTCCGCCATTAAAATACAAAAAGATTGATGCTCTCCGCGTCCGACTCGGCCTCTTAACTGATGAAGCTGTGACAGTCCAAAACGGTCCGCATCATAAATGACCATGATGGTCGCATTTGGCACGTTGACTCCAACTTCAACAACTGTCGTTGACACAAGGATTTGCACTTCATTGGAAGTGAAATCTCTCATCACTTGATCTTTTTCATCACTTGCAAGTTTCCCGTGCATTAAGCCGATCGACCATTTTCCGCGATACGCCTCTGTCAGCATGCTGTGAACATCAATCGCATTTTGGACATCCAGTTTGTCTGATTCTTCTATAAGTGGACAAATAATATACGCTTGTCTGCCTTTTCTCAGCTCTTTATCAACAAAAGCAAGAATCCGCTCAAGCATGTCATGCTTCACCCAATACGTTTCAATCTGCTTTCGGCCGGCTGGTAGCTCATCAATGACAGAAACGTCCATTTCTCCAAATACTGTGATGGCAAGCGTTCTTGGAATCGGCGTTGCGGTCATAAACAAAACATCTGGGTCCTGCCCTTTGCTTCGCAGTTTTTTCCGCTGTTCCACGCCGAACCTGTGCTGTTCATCTGTAATAACAAGACCAAGCTGCTGAAATTCCACTTCGTCCTGGATAAGGGCATGCGTGCCGACTAAAATATCAATATCTCCCTCTTTCAGACGTTCAAGCAGTTCTCTGCGGCGCTTTCCTTTCACTGAACTCGTCAAAAGAGCAATATTTAGCCCCCATTTTTCAAATAGCTGATACAGTGAATCGGCATGCTGTTCAGCCAAGATTTCAGTTGGCACCATCAGCGCACCTTGAAAGCCGGATAAATGAGCGGCATAAAGGGCAATTGCCGCTACAGCTGTTTTCCCCGATCCAACATCCCCTTGAAGAAGCCGGTTCATTCGGTACGGGGATGCCATATCTGACATAATTTCATCCAGCACTCTTGATTGTGCTTTTGTCAGTGGGAACGGCAGGCTATGAACAAACTCAAAGACCGCCTCTTTTGAGAACGGATGCTGGATGCCTGATGTTTTTTCTCGTTCTTTTTTTCTGATCGCCTGCATCTTCAGCTGAAAGATGAGAAATTCCTCGTACACGAAGCGTCGTCTTGCTTGCTTGAGCGAGTCTCTCGTTTCAGGGAGATGAATGGTTTTTAGTGCTTCTTGATAAGACATGAGTTTATAAGCAGCTACAAGCTGTTTTGGCAGTGGATCTTCTGCATGATCTACATAGAGTGACAACGCTTGTTTCACAAAACGCCTCATCATTTTCACGGTTACATTTTCTTTGACCGAATAAACAGGTTCTATACTGCCATCTTGTTCGTGTGTTCCTTTTTTAAATTCCTGAACCATCATGGATTGCCGGTTTTTATCCCACTTCCCTGTGACGGATACCGTATCGCCTAAAACAAGACTTCGTTTTAAATAAGGGCGATTGAAGCATATAGCTGTAATCAAAAAACGACCGACAAGCAGCCTGAATGTCAGCCTGCTTCGTTTTTTTCCATAATAGGTGAGAACGGGCTCACTGTGCACTTTTCCTTCAACTGTGACACGTTCGTCATGCCTGACTTCCTCTAAGTTGCGAAGCTCATAGTCGTCATATCGATAAGGAAAGTAGCCGAGTAAATCGGCTACTGTGTAGATTCCAAGTTCATTTAGTGTTTTTTCTGTTTCTTCTCCAATCCCTTTGAGGGCAGAGATCTTATCTTGCAATTTCTGTATCACGAGATGAGGTCACACCTCCGAAAATCTTCTTTTCAAGCTCCCTTGCTGTCGGTGTTGCAGCAAGTCCGCCTTGTGCAGTCTCACGAAGAGCTGTTGGCATCGTTTGACCAATTTTGTACATCGCATCAATGACTTCATCACAAGGGATGCGGCTTGTAATGCCGGCAAGTGCCATATCTGCTGCAATCATCGCATTAGAAGCGCCCATTGCGTTTCGTTTCACACATGGCACTTCCACAAGTCCTGCGACTGGATCGCAAACAAGACCCAGCATGTTTTTTAGGGTGATGGCCATGGCTTCAGCGGATTGCTGCGGCGTACCGCCTGCCATTTCTACAATGGCTGCTGCTGCCATACCTGATGCAGATCCTACTTCTGCCTGACAACCGCCTGCTGCACCAGAGATACTTGCGTTATTGGCGACAACAAAACCAAATGCACCAGATGTAAATAGGAATCTGACCATTTGTTCCTTTGTTGGCTTTAATGTTTCTTTCACCGCAAAGAGCGTTCCTGGCACAACACCTGCTGAGCCAGCTGTAGGCGTTGCACAGATCGTTCCCATTGCTGCATTCACTTCATTTGTTGCCACTGCCTTACTGACAGCATCTAAAATGGTATGACCAGACAATGTTTTGCCTGATGCGATATATGCTTGAAGTTTCACAGCATCCCCGCCTGTTAAACCAGATAATGATTTCACACCTTTCAATCCGTTTTCAACGGCCTGTTCCATCACTTCTAGGTTGCGGTACATCTGCGAGAAAATGTCTTCACGTGACTTCCCTGTCACTTCCATTTCTTGAGTAATCATAATTTCTGAAATGGAGGTATTCCGTTCTTCTGTTAGCTGCACGAGTTCTTTGACGTTTTTAAACATCATACATAACCTCCTTGTTGTTACTCTGCAATTTGTGTGACTTGAATAATGTTTGGCAGCGTCTCAAGCTCTGTTAAAACCGCTGGATCAATATTCTGATCCACTTCAATCGTCATGAGTGCTTCTTGCCCGACCTCTTTACGTGCCACTTCCATATGACCAATGTTGATGGCGAATTTCGCTAACACATTGGCAACTGCTGCAATCGTCCCGTAGCGGTCGTTATGAACCACAAGAATGGCCGGATGATTTCCTGAGAGTCTCAGTTCAAAGCCATTTAATTCTGTGATTTCAATTTTACCTCCGCCAATGGAAATCCCGATTAATTCAAGGCTTCCATTCGCATCTGAAATTTCTACTTTTGCTGTATTTGGATGCGCTGGTACCGCATCTTCTTCTTTAAACTCAATGTCGATTTCTTTGCTTTTTGCAATATCGATCGCTGTTTTAATTCGTTCATCAAATGTATCAAAGTCAAGAACACCGCCGATAATGGCTACATCTGTCCCGTGTCCTTTATACGTATCTTTAAAAGAGCCATAAAACGACACAACAATTCGTTTCGGTTCCCTTCCGAACAAGCTGCGAGCCACTCTTCCAATACGAGCCGCACCCGCCGTGTGCGAACTTGATGGACCAATCATGACGGGTCCAATAATATCAAACACACTTCTAAATTTCATAGGTCTTCCCCTCTCATCACCAATCACAGATTGGTTTGTTACTCCCTTTAGACTAATGGATTCATTCGATTCCCGCAACTCATTTCACCGATGAACACATAGTAAAAAAATGCAAAAGAAGAAGAAGGGCTTCATGTGCCCTTCTTTCTTTATTCAACAGCCAAAATATATGAATAAAGCGGCTGTTTTCCATCGTGGACTTCAACTTCTACATCTTCAAATGTGTCTTCAATATATGCTTCTAAAGCTTCCATCTCATCAGATGATGCATCTTCCCCTTTGATGATTGTGACAATCTCATCATCTTCTGTCACCATTTGGGTCAAAAGCTCTTTTGCTGCATCTAATTGATTTTTAGCTGTTAAGGTGATTTTTCCATTGTATAGGCCCATATAGTCGCCTTTGGCAATGTCGATCCCATCAATTTGGGTATCTCTCACTGCAAAGGTAATTTGGCCGCTTTTCACATGATCAATCGCTTCTAACATCGCTGCTTCATTGTCTTCATTTGAAGCTGCTTCATTGAGAGAAAGAAGTGCCGACATTCCTTGAGGAACGGTCTTTGTCGGAATAACAACGACCTCACGACTTGAGACAGTTGCCGCCTGTTTAGCTGCCATGACAATATTAGAATTATTAGGTAAGATAAAGACGGTTTCGGCATGAATGCTATCAATTGCTTTGACAATGTCTTCTGTGCTCGGATTCATCGTCTGTCCGCCTTCAATGACGACGGATGCTCCGATACTTTTAAACAAGTCAGCAATCCCTTCTCCCATTGCGACACTCACTACTCCAAAACGCTGTTTTTCAGCAGCTGTTGCTTTTGGTGCAGCAGGCGAGTGATCTTTTTCTTCATTGACGATCGAGCTATGCTGCTCTCTCATGTTTTCAATTTTCATATTAATTAAGCTGCCGTAGCGCTGTGCATATGATAAGACATCTCCTGGCTGCTCTGCATGAATATGAACTTTTGCAAGCGTATCATCAGATACCACAAGAAGTGAATCTCCGAATTCGCTTAATTCTTCTCTGAAGGCATTTTCGTCAAAGGACTGTTTGTCTTCTTCGAATTTCACCATAAATTCTGTACAATAGCCAAATTCAATATCTTCTGTGTTCATATGGCTTTGTGCACTTTTATGATGCTCTGCACTCACTAATTCTTTTAATGTTGGCAAAGAGGCCGTTTTAGGAGGGAGCTCTTCTCCTCTTAATGAAGCAAGAAAACCTTCATATACACAAAGAAGCCCTTTACCGCCGCTATCTACAACGCCGACTTCTTTTAAAACAGGAAGGAGATCTGGTGTGCGGTCTAGTGATGCTCTTGCTTCCTCAATCGTTAATTCAAGCACACGATCGATTTGGTCTTCTGTTGCTGAAACAGCAACCGCTTTCTTTGCTGCGTCTTTTGCAACCGTTAAGATGGTTCCTTCAATCGGTTTCATGACGGCTTTATATGCTGTATCAACACCGGCCTGCAAGGCAAGCGCAAATTCTTTTGCGTCAATTGTTTCTTTTTGTTCTATATTTTTGCTGAAACCTCTGAAGAGCTGAGACAGGATCACACCTGAGTTTCCTCTTGCCCCCATTAACAGCCCTTTCGACAGAGCCACCCCGACCTTACCAATGTGATCGGTATTTGTTTCTTCAACTGCTTTTGCCCCTGAAGTCATTGACAAATTCATATTTGTCCCCGTGTCTCCGTCTGGCACTGGAAAAACATTTAACGCATCAACAATTTGTGCGTTTTGAGAAAGATGGTGAGCACCTGCAAGAATCATTTTTGCAAATGAGCGGCCACCCAGATTTCTAATAGACAATATATTTCCTCCTTACTACGGGTTCGTAACTTTTACTCCTTGTACATAAATGTTGACTGAGTCAACTGAAAGTCCAATCGTGTGATGAATCGTATATTTGACTTTCGTTTGAACATTATGTGCGACTTCTGATATTTTTGTACCGTAGCTGACGATGATGTACATATCAATATGAATGCGATCTTCTTTTTGACGCACAAGAACACCCCGGCTGAAGTTCTCTTTGCGGAGAATATCCGTCAAGCCGTCCTTTATTTGATTTTTGGACGCCATGCCAACAATACCATAGCAATCGATCGCAGCGCCTCCTGCCACCATTGCAATGACTTCATTTGATATATCAATTTGTCCGTATTTCGTTCTAAGTTCAATGGACACATTGGTTCCCCCTTTTTGAGAAATTGCCCTGAGTTATCACTATTTTACTATAAGACCCTTCTTTTTAAAAGAAATCATTCAATCCGACCCAATCCTACTTATACTATAGCCTTGATTTTTTATCAAGATGTCAAGGTATTTTTCTTGAAAGAGGAGTAAACAATCCTTGCAAACCCCTTGAAGCTGTGGTAAATTATTAAAGTATCTTGAGGCATCTCTAAGTACGTATATGAAGAATATGATGATGTTTTCGCAGTTAGGAGGGAAACAAATGGCACGTAAATGCGTTATTACAGGCAGAAAAACAAAAGCTGGGAACAACCGTTCTCACGCAATGAACTCTACAAAACGTACATGGGGCGCGAACCTTCAAAAAGTTCGTATTCTAGTGGACGGTAAGCCTAAAAGAGTATATGTATCAGCTCGAGCTTTGAAATCTGGTAAAGTTGAGCGTGTATAAGCAAGAGTAAACGCCTGCTACATTTAACTGTAGCAGGCGTTTTTATGTGGAAATAAAGGAGATTACTCATTAATCTTTCTTAAATGAACCAAGCATCGCACGGACAATGCCGCCAAGAAATCTAGGCAGTTTGATTGTATAAAATTTCATTTTGTCCCCCTCCTAAAAGTACCGCTTGCAGCACAATTGAGCTTAATCAGCCATCCACATTGATAGGTTGGTCAATCTTTGCTTCTTACCATTATTAATATGCCTTCATGAAAAGAAAAAGTACCATTTGAGTGGATGAGTTCGTTACTAATACATAGTGTGGAACCAGGCTCAATATGACAATTTTTCAGAGGATATTTGAAACCTTTTAATGTCAGCTTTTCAACCGATGTACCGAAGGGCAAAAACGACACATATTTTTTATCCGAGTCTTGTTTGATTTCGTATGTACCAGGTCCAAACATTTGAATGATATTTTGTTTATCTACAAGGGTCATGCTCTGTTTGTGCTGAATGCCTTTGTAAAGGAGATGGATATTCCCAAGAAAATGATCTGCTCTTCCGCCTGTGATGCCGTAAATTTGAATATGTGCTGGATTCTGACGCAAAGACCAGTTCAGCGCAAGTTCTAAATCCGTTTCATCTTTCTCTGCCTGAAATAAATTGAGTGCAGGCAATTTCTTTTTCAGTTCATGAAGCTCTTCTTCTGTCACACTATCAAAATCACCAAATGCTCTGTCAGGTACAATGCCGTGCTCTAGTAAGAAAAGGGTTCCCCGATCTACGCCGACCCAGAGAATGTCCTCCTCAGATGCTTCATGATCAAGCGGCGGGATGTACGCAAAAGGACCGCCGGCTACGATATGTATGTGCATGATTACGCTCCTCTCCATTGAAAAAGAACCAAAGATCACAATGACTTTGGTTCTTTTTCTTATACTTCTCGAATGGCCTGAATGGCCGCCGCGCGGTCATCTTTCCCATATACCGCTGAGCCGGCAACAAGTAGATTAGCGCCTGCCTCTTTGCAGCTCTTTGCTGTCTCTACATTGACACCGCCATCTATTTCAATGAGTAAATCAGTTAAGCCTTTTTGTTCACTAAGTGTCTTTACTTCTTTTACCTTTGAGAGAACAGAAGGAATAAACGCCTGTCCGCCAAAACCAGGGTTCACCGTCATGAATAAGACTAGGTCAACATCCTCTAATACATGCGCGATTTGAGAAACGGGTGTGTGCGGGTTCAAAACGACCCCTGCTTTGACACCTTGTTCTTTTATATGCTGAATCGTGCGATGTAAGTGTGGACACGCCTCGACATGAACAGAAATAATATCAGCGCCCGCTTTTGCAAATGCAGGGATATACTGGTCTGGCTGCTCAATCATTAAGTGAACATCGAGCGGCAGCTTTGTATGCGGCCTGATCGCCTCCACTACATTTGGTCCAAATGTCATATTCGGTACAAAATGACCGTCCATCACATCAATATGAATATAATCCGCACCACCTTGTTCCACATCACGGATATCTTTCTCCAGATTGGCAAAATCGGCTGATAAAATGGATGGGGCAATATAAACCATGATTTAGTACC
Source organism: Bacillus sp. 22446 (assembly GCF_052044955.1). Classification (NCBI taxonomy): domain Bacteria; kingdom Bacillati; phylum Bacillota; class Bacilli; order Caryophanales; family Bacillaceae; genus Bacillus; species Bacillus sp. 22446. The sequence continues at coordinate 267,786 of NZ_JBQEOD010000002.1, read as the reverse complement.
TCGGCTTTCTATCTTTAATTTCAGTTAAAAACTCTAAATAATGCTGATAGCGATACTCTCTGATGCGATCGTGTTCTACTGCCTCTTTTACCGCACATCCAGGTTCTTTTACGTGCAAACAGCCTCTAAATTTACATTCTGCACTCTTCTCTCTGATTTCTAAGAAATAGAGCCCTAAATCTTCCACTTCGATGCCTGTAAATTCAAGTGAGCTAAATCCTGGTGTATCAGCAATGAGCCCTTCAGCCGTTCGAATGAGTTCCACATGTCTTGTTGTATGTTTCCCCCTGCCAAGATGGGAGGAAATATCATTTGTTTTCAGTGCTAAATCAGGACTCATCGCATTTAAGAGCGAAGACTTCCCTACACCTGATTGACCTGCAAATACAGTAATTTTGTGATGGAAATGCGGGGTCAGTTTTTCAATTCCATCCCCTTCGATCGTCGATGTTAAATGAACGTCGTATCCAATTTGGCGATAGTCTTCTGCATAGGCTTGAATCGTTTCTCGCTCTTGGTCTGTTTTCAGCAAGTCCATTTTTGTGATGCAGATAATCGGTTCAATCTGGCTCTCTTCAACAAGCACTAGGAATCTGTCTAAAAGCGATGTACTAAAAGTCGGCTCTGCTGCTGAGAAAACGAGCACCGCTTGATCAACGTTGCTAATAGGCGGCCGAATCAGCTCATTTGTCCGCTCTTTTACTTCCAGCAAATAGCCTTCCTTATCGTTATCTGCTTGATAGACGACATAATCTCCAACAAGAGGGGTTATTTTGTTTTTACGAAAAATCCCTCTCGCTCTACACTGAATTACTTTGCCACTTTCTAGAGACTCATCTAGCACATAATAAAATCCGCTTAATGCTTTAATAATTTTGCCCTCAGGCATAAAGTCCCTCCTTTATTCATCATCAGGGTATTCAATCGTTTTGGAGCTCACTACTTTATCATCCACTGTCACCTGATAGTATCCTTTTTGACCAGGTTCTATCTTAAATTTAATCGTTCGCTCAGTGGGCGCAGTGATTTTAAAGGTTTCATATAAATCAGAAATGCTATGTTCTGCGTCATCAATAGATATTTGAACATTCATTTCTTGTCCTTCTGTTTCTGGTTCATACGGGATCGCAATCTTTTCAGTCACCGTTTTGGCCGGTTTCTCTTTTGGTCCAAGAGAGAACGTAATTTTAACCGTATCACCAGGTTTAACAGCTGTCCCCGCTCCCGGTTCCTGCTTCATGACCTCACCTTTCGGCACATCGTCAGAATATGCTTCTTTTTCATCTAGCTTTAGTCCATTATCCTCTAGATAATTTGATGCGGCCTGTTTACTATACGTCGTTAAATCCCGTAAGGTAATATCGGCAGGGCCTATACTGACGGTCAATGTGACTTCTTCATCTGCTGCGACAAGTTCTGTATTCGCGGAAGGTTTCTGTTCCATGACAATGCCTGATTCTGTGTCATTATCATTCACTTCCTCTACAACAACCTGTTTAAACCCTTTTTTCTCTAATCGTTCTTTTGCTTTCTCGACCTTTTCACCTGTTACATCAGGTAATTCGGTTTTTTCTTTACCTGTACTTTGATAAAGTTGAATTTCTGTCCCTTCTTTTACCTTAGTTCCGATTTTCGGGTCTGTTTTGACAACCAGCCCTTTTTCAATCTTCTCGTCGGCAATATCAATGGGGTCAGAAGCGACGGTAAATCCGGCTTTCTTCAAGGTGTCTTCCGCTTTTTCAACCGTCATGCCAGAAACATCGGTCACCTCTACATCCTTTGGAAAGAGTAATCCTGGGAATACCGTGATCGCTAAAATGGTCGCAGCCGTCAAAACAAATAAGATCGATGCTACAATCCACGGCCATTTTTTCCGTTTTTTCTTCGGCTTTTGTTTCTCTTTTTTCTTTGGTTTTTGAACCGGGTGGACGGCTGTTTTTTCATTGTCTTGATCGACTTGATGATCTTTTATAATAGGAATGGCTTTTGTTGCTTCATGATCTTCTTCAATGACAAAGCGCTTTTCTTTTAGTCTTGCAGGGTCAAAAGCCGTTTTTAAGTCTTTTTGCATTTCAGATGCATCTTCGTATCGATAGAATGGATCTTTGGCCATCGCTTTTAAAATGATGTTCTCCACGCTTTGTGGTACAGAAGGATTCCACCTTCTCACAGATGGCGGCTCTGATTGCAAATGCTTCAGTGCGACACTGACAGCGGATTCTCCTTCAAATGGCATGCGTCCTGAAATCAGCTCATAAAGAACAATACCAAGTGAATAAATGTCTGACTTTTTCGTTGCAAGACCGCCGCGCGCTTGCTCTGGGGACAAATAATGCACGGAGCCAAGAACAGAATTCGTATGGGTAATGGTCGCTGAGCTAAGCGCCATGGCAATGCCAAAATCAGTGACTTTGATATTCCCCAAGTTGTCTATTAATATATTGTGAGGCTTAATGTCTCGATGGACGAGCTGTTTCGCATGGGCTTCTTCCATCGCCGCAACGACTTGCTCCATAATGCGAACGGCTTCTTTTGGATGAAGCGGTCCATTGGCGTGTATGTATTCCTTCAGCGTCATCCCTTCGACATATTCCATGACAATATAATAAATGTCATCTTCTTCCCCTACATCGTAGATACTGACAATATTCGGATGATCTAAGCTGGCTGCTGATTGCGCTTCTCTCCGGAACCGTCTAATAAAATCATCATCGCTTGCAAAGTCAAACCGTAAAATTTTAATCGCCACTTCGCGATCTAAAATCATATCCTCCGCCAAATAAACGTTGGCCATTCCGCCTCCGCCTATGGCGCGAAGAATTTGATAACGGCCGCTGATCCTTTTTCCGATCAACACTTGCTGTCACCCTCCTCTGTTTGGGAGGAGATTTCTAACAGTACTGCTGTAATGTTATCTTCACCGCCGTTGTCATTCGCTGTTTGAACTAACTCTGTTACTTTTTCATCTGGTGCGGTTGTTTTCGATAAAATCTGAATCAAATGCTCTTCTTCTACTTTATTCGATAACCCGTCTGAGCAAAGCAAAATTTGATCTCCTGGATCCACTTCAAAAGTTCGTGCATCAATTTGAACGTGTTTATCCGTTCCTAACGCTTTGGTCAGCACATTTTTTCTTGGATGATATTCTGCATCCGCTTTTGAAATTTCTCCTGTTTTCACTAACTCATTCACTAGTGAGTGATCATCTGTTAATTGGGTTAGCGCGCCTTCTCTTAGCAAATAGCAGCGGCTGTCACCAATATGGGCTATTGTGACCGTTTGCAAATGAACGAGCGCACAAACGATGGTCGTCCCCATTCCTTGGCACTCCTCATTGTTTTTCGCATGTTCGTATACTTGGTCATTAATGTCGCTAATTTTTGAGATTAACCAATTTTCTTGATCGGCTGGTTTATTTGGAATTGAAGATGTTTCCTGCCAGTATTCTTTTAAAGAAGAAACTGCCATCTTGCTGGCTACATCACCAGCAAGATGACCTCCCATTCCATCTGCTACAACAGCTAGAAGTGTGTCTTCTTTTGCTTCAAAAATACCTGCATCATCTTCATTATGCTGACGGACTTTTCCTGTATCGGTTTGAAAGGCTGCCCTTATCAACATTCGTCACCTCGTCTCTTCCTGACGCTCCTTCGCTCTTAGCTGACCGCAAGCAGCATCAATATCATGGCCTTGCTCTCGTCTAATCGTTACGTTTACGCCTCGTTCTTTCAGCGTTTTTTCAAATAGGAAGATTTGTTCTCTTGGTGTTCTCACGTAATCTCTTTCTGGTACATAGTTCACCGGGATGAGGTTTACATGGCATTTGATTCCTTTTAATAAATCAGCAAGTTCTTCTGCATGATGGACTTGATCATTGACTCCGCCAAACAGACCGTATTCAAAGCTCACGCGTCTGCCTGTTTTTTGAATGTAGTATTCAATAGCTTCCATTAATTTTGGCAGCTTGTATGCCTTATTGATCGGCATGAGGCGGCTTCGAATGTCAGTATTTGGTGCGTGCAGGGAGACAGCAAAGTTGATTTGCATTTGCTCATCAGCAAATTGATAAATCTTTGGAATGATCCCGCTCGTCGAAACGGTAATATGACGTGCTCCAATATTTAAGCCGTTATCATGGTTAATGATTTTAAGGAATGCAAGCATTTCATCAAAGTTATCAAACGGTTCGCCAATTCCCATGATGACAACTGAGCTGACGCGTTCATCTGTTTCATCAAGCGCCTGTTGTACTTTCAATACTTGGGCCACAATTTCTCCCGCCTCAAGGTTACGTTTCAAACCGCCAAGTGTAGATGCACAGAATGTACAACCAATCCGGCAGCCAACCTGTGTTGTGACGCAGACAGAGTTGCCGTATTCGTGGCGCATTAGTACGGTTTCAATGGTATAGCCATCGTGTAATTCAAATAAAAACTTAATCGTTCCATCTTGAGAAGTTTGTTTGATCACTGTTTTTAAAGTCGTGATGGCGAATTGATCTTTTAATTTTTCTCTTAATTCCTTTGATAGGTTAGACATTTCATCAAAGGATGTGACGCGTTTTTCATAAAGCCACTCAAAAATTTGTGTTGCACGGAAAGGCTTTTCGCCTTGTTCCTTTAACCAGTCTTTGATTTCATTTAGCTCAAACGAGTAGATCGACGGCATGTCTGTTTTCAGTTCTTTTCTTACTTTTTGTTTTTGTTCTGTCATTTTTTATCCCTTCTTTCTCATGCTGCAAATAAAGAAACCATCTGTTCCGAAATAATGAGGAAGAATTTGTACACTTCCGTTTTGAACAAACGGAGCAACCTGCTCAGGCAGCCGTTCATTAAGAGATAGATCGGGTTCGAAGTCTTGGTGTTCTTGTAAAAACGCATGAATCACTTGTTGATTTTCTGTTGGATCCATTGTACATGTACTGTATACAAGGGTTCCGCCTGGCTTTAGCAGCTGGGCTGTTTCATGCAAGATCGATTGCTGAATTGTCGCAAGTCTTGCTGAGTCTTCCGAGGACTTTGTATATTTCATATCTGGTTTTCGTCTGATGACGCCAAAACCTGAACATGGTGCATCAATGAGAATACGGTCAAACGAAGCATCATCATAATGGTCGGATGCTTTTCTTGCATCAAGCGCTTTTGCCTCAATATGCGTTAAGTTTAGACGCTTTGCTGCCTGTTTGATCAGTTTTACTTTGTGCTCATGTAAATCAAGAGACACAATCTTACCCTCATCGTTCATTCGCTCTGCGATATGTGTTGATTTACCACCAGGAGCGGCACAGGCATCAAGCACCATTTCTCCCGGCTGAGGATCCAGCGCTCTTGCGACAAGCATGGAGCTTTCATCTTGAATCGTGACAAAGCCCTCTTGAAAGAAAGGAGTAGATACGATAGATCCTTTCATGAGTTTGAGTGCATCCTCAGATAGGTCGCCGAGCTCTGTCTCAATTCCTGCATCCATGAGTTCTTGCTGCAGTGCAGTGCGGTTTTTTTTCATTTGATTGACACGCAATGTCTGCTTTGGCGGGACTAAATGAATACGGCACATGCTTTCTGCTGCTTCAAAACCGTACGCCTCCACCCATTCTTGTACGAGCCATAATGGATGGCTTGTCTCAACCGAGAGCCTTTTTACCGGATCTTTGATCGCATCAAATGATGGCACGCCTTCTCTTTGCACAGAACGAAGAACGCCGTTGACTAGTGAAGAAATGCCTTTATGTCCGCGCTTTTTCGTTAGCTCCACTGCTTCATGGATGGCTGCACGATCTGGAATTTTTTCAAGGTAAACCATCTGATAAAGAGACATCCGCAAAAGCTGCATCACCCATGGAGCCACTTTTTGCGGTTTTTTCACAAAGGGTGTGAGCATATAATCAAGTGCCAGCTTGTTTTGCAGTGTACCGTATACAAGTTCTGTTAATAGCGGTTTGTCTTGATCGGAAAGTTCTTTCTCTTTCATCACTGACTGCAAAAGCAAGTTACTGTAGGCTTGATTTTGTTCGAGTTTGATTAAAGCGTCCAGCGCTATTTCTCTCACATTACTTTTCTTCATTGATTAACCCTAATTTCTGTCCAATTTCGATATTTGCGCCTCTTAAGAAGTCTTCACCGCTCATTTTTTTCTTTCCAGCGGGCTGTACACTCGTTAATAAAAGGCCTTGCTGATTTCCTGTTCCAACGACTGGTCCTTCTTTTTGAAGCTCAATCACTTTCCCAGGTTCTTCTGGTGCTTGAAGCGGAACTTTTTTCGCTTCCCATACTTTTAAGTTAGCACCGCTCCATTCAGTATAGGCAACTGGCCATGGATTTAAGCCGCGAACTTGGTTGTAAAGCTCTTCTCCTGGCTTGGTCCAGTCTAATCTTTCCTGCTCCCGCTTAATATTTGGTGCATACGTTGCTGCCTCTTCATTTTGCGGAATTGGCGAGATAGACCTGCTTAACACATTTGGAACTGTGTCTTTTAATAAGGCCGCACCAGCCACACTTAATTTATCATGCAGTGTTCCGACGTTGTCTAATTCATCAATTTCTACTTCTACTTTGCTAATCATGTCACCTGCATCAAGCTTTTCTACCATATACATGATCGTCACGCCTGTTTTCTTTTTGCCTTGCAGGATCGCATAATGGATCGGTGCACCGCCTCTTAATTCTGGCAGCAGTGAGGCATGAACGTTGATACAGCCAAATTCAGGTTCATCAAGTAATCTTTTTGGCAAAATTTGTCCGAACGCTGCTGTTACGATCAAATCTGGCTTTAAGGCAAGCACTTTATCAATTTCTTCATCAAGACGTACCTTTTCAGGCTGTAAAACTGGAATGCTGTGTTTTAAGGCTTCTACTTTTACAGGAGGCGGCGTCAGTACTCGTTTTCTGCCTTTCGGGCGATCTGGCTGTGTGACGACCCCGACAACTTCATATCCTTCTGTGATAAGTGTTTGCAGCACAGGTACTGAGAAATCAGGGGTTCCCATAAATACGATACGTGCCATTTTCTTCACCCTTCCATTTCCGCAAGTTCTTTTTCTGTATAGGTTTGAATGATTTTCGACGTGAATAATACACCGTCTAAGTGATCAATTTCATGCAATAAAGCTCTTGCTAAAAATCCTTCTGCTTCTATTGTAAATGGTTTGCCTTTCTTATCAAAGGCTTTCACCTTCACATAATTTGGTCTTTCAACCGTTCCGTACAAAGATGGAAAGCTCAGGCAGCCTTCAATGTCTGTCTGGCTCCCTTCCACTTCAAGAATCTCAGGATTAACTAAGTCAATCCTCCCAGAATCTTCTCCGATATCGACCACGGCGATTCTTTTTGAGATGCCGATTTGTGGTGCGGCTAGGCCGACTCCATCTAGTTCAAGCATTGTATCATACATATCATCCAGCAGTTTTTTCAGTTTTTTATCGAATGTATCAACAAGCTCTGTTTGTTGTTCAAGCACGTCTGCAGGATGTAAGACTATCGGTTTGATTGCCACGAAAAGACCTCCGTTTTACATCATCATATATGGATTCATATCGATTGATATCATCAACTGTTTTTGTTCCATTTCTTTTTGATAATGATCTTGTATTTTTCGTAATAAACTTGCCAGTTCATTTTCCCTTTTGTATTTTATCACGCATTGATATCGATATCTATCTTTGATCTTAGCGATCGGAGAAGCAGCAGGACCGAGAATCCTTGTATTCGGTGCACAATTCATTTTCAAGAACTGAACAATTTTGTCTGTGACATGCGCTGCCTTCGTCACTTCTTCATGTGATACAGTCACCATCGCCAAAAAATAAAATGGCGGATAGGACTGATGACGACGGTGCAACATCTCTTGCTCATAAAAGGCTTCATAATCATGCTGTTTGGTTAATTCAATACTATAATGCGAAGGTGTATATGATTGAATAATGACTGACCCCGCTTTTTCATGACGTCCCGCACGTCCGCTTACTTGCGTGAGAAGCTGAAACGTTTTTTCACTTGAACGAAAATCAGGGATGTGAAGAGACGTATCCGCACTAAGGACACCGACAAGTGTAACATCTGGGAAGTCTAAGCCTTTTGCAATCATTTGCGTCCCAAGCAGTATATCCGCTTCTTTGTTGCCAAAGGACGTGAGAAGCTTTTCGTGCGCGCCTTTCCGAGAGGTTGTATCTACATCCATTCGGATGACCCTTGCTTCTGGCAATACCTTCGTCAGCTCTTCTTCCACACGCTGCGTGCCTGTACCAAAATAGCGAATATGCTCACTATGGCATTCTGGGCATTCTGCAGGTACAGGAGCTTCGTGACCGCAGTAATGGCACTTCAGCCGTTTTTGAAAGCGGTGATAAGTGAGAGAAATCTCACAATGTGGACATTGTTCCACATATCCGCAATCACGGCACATCACAAAGGATGAATAGCCTCTTTTATTGAGAAATAAAACCGCCTGCTCTTTCCTTTCAAGTACTTCTTTTAACCTGAGCATTAATTCTTCTGAGAACATGGAGCGGTTGCCGTTTCTTAATTCTTCTCTCATATCAATTAACGAAACGTGCGGCAGCTGCTGCTGATTGACGCGCCGTTTGAGCGTCAGCAGTGTATACACACCCTTTTTCGCACGCGCATATGACTCAAGTGAAGGCGTTGCACTGCCCAATACAACCGGACATTGGTGCCGCCCTGCTCGTTCAATGGCCACATCTTTCGCATGATACCGAGGCATTTCTTCTTGTTTATATGACGATTCGTGTTCTTCATCTATAATGATCATTCCTAGATTTTCAAACGGGGCGAAAACAGCCGATCTTGCGCCAACGACAAGCTTGACTTCCTTGCGGTGGATTTTCCGCCATTCATCGTATTTTTCCCCAGTCGATAAGCCGCTATGAAGAACAGCCACATTGGACCCGAAGCGCTCTTTAAAACGCTGGACCATTTGAGGCGTTAATGAAATTTCAGGAACTAGGACGATCGCTTCTTTTCCCTTTTGGAGGACATGATCAATCGTCTGTAAATAAATTTCGGTTTTACCGCTTCCTGTGACTCCGTGCAGTAAAAACGTTTCATGTTTGTCATCGCTCACTGCTTGATGAATGGGTTTTGCCGCTTCTGCTTGCTCTGCTGTGAGATCAAGAGGAGTAGACGGTGTAAACTCCCTATCCCGATAAGGATCTCGATAAATCTCTTCATAGCTTTCTGTTAACAGACCTTCTTGAATCAAGGCTTTTATCGTTTGAGAACTAGCACCTGTTTGTTGCTGCAAATCTTTTGCTAAAAACGTCGTTTCATTCGCTTGAAATAAAAAGGTAAGCAGCGCCTTCTGTTTCACCGCATTTTTCTTTAACTGTTCCTGCTTTTCTTCAAGTTTTTCTTTCGTAACTGCTATCTGAAGTGTCCGCACCTTTTTCTTTCCGGATTTTTGTGAGACGTGATATCTGACTTCTAGATGGCCTTTTTGGACATGCTTTTGAATAGGCTTCAGCTGTTCAGGCGGAATGTCAGCGTAAAGGATGCTCTCTTGCTGACCGAAAAGCTCTTTCAATGACTGCGGAAGTTCCTCAGCTGATAACACCTGAATTTCTTTTTCATATTTGGCTTTCATCGCTGCTGGGAGCATCGATTGAAGCGCCGTAATATGATAGGACAATGTTTTTTCCGTCAGCCAGTGGGAAAGCTCCAATAGCTCATCTGTCAGAACAGGAGATAAATCAAATAAATCGACAATGTCCTTGATGTTTCCTGACTGTACGTCTGTTTCTTCTTTGATTTTTGTCACAAACCCTTGAATCTTCCTTGGGCCAAAAGGAACCACTACCCTCATACCAGCCTTGACAAGGCCTTTAAAGCGGTCTGGCACACGATAGTCAAATGGCCTGTCAATGGATTTCGTTGTGACATCGACGATCACTTCAGCAATCATGCTCGATCACGCTCTTTTGGCAGCAGCTGCTTTGCCTCCTGTAAGATTTCAAAGGCAAGGTCTTTTTTGCTCATCATTGGCAGCTCTTTTTTTGTTCCGTCTGCTTTGATCAATGCTGCGACATTTGTATCTGTGCCAAAGCCTGCGCCCTCTGCTGCAACATTGTTCGCGACAATCATATCTAAATGCTTGGATTCGATTTTCTTTTTCGCATAATATTCTACATCCTGCGTCTCAGCTGCAAAGCCGACTAGCACCTGATGTTCTTTTCTTTTCCCAAGCTCTTTTAAAATATCTTTCGTCCGCTTAAATTCAACCGCTAGTTCACCGTCTTGTTTTTTCATTTTATGAGAATACGTCGTGACAGGCGTATAATCGGCAACGGCTGCTGATTTAATCACTATATCTGCTTTCTCGTACACCTCTAACGCTGCTTGATACATCTCCTCAGCCGATTCCACTTGCACCACATCCACATGCTCAGGCGCAGTTAACGAAACAGGTCCTGAAATAAGCGTAACATCGGCGCCCATTTGCTCGGCAGCTTCTGCAATGGCATAGCCCATTTTCCCAGAAGATCGATTTGAAAGAAAACGAACAGGGTCGATCACTTCTCGTGTAGGGCCAGCTGTGACCACGACTTTTTTACCTGAAAGCGGCAAGCTGGTTGGCTCATCAAAAAACGCACGGATGTGTTCAACAATTTTTTCAGGCTCCTCTAAGCGTCCTTTTCCAATGTAGCCGCATGCTAAATAGCCTTCACTTGGCTCTATAAACCGGTAGCCGTCTTCATATAAAGTGCGGATGTTCCGCTTGACAGCTGGATGGTCATACATGTGCACATTCATAGCCGGTGCAACCCATACAGGAGCTGTTGAAGCAAGCAAAGTCGTTGTGAGCATATCATCAGCAAGTCCTGCGGCCATTTTACCAATGGTATGTGCTGTTGCAGGGGCAACAAGAATGAGATCGGCCCAGTCAGCTACATCAATATGCGCAATGACTTTTGGATTGTTTTCTTTAAATGTATCCACATACACCTCATGCCGAGATAGGGCTTGGAAGGTGAGCGGAGACACAAACTCACGGGCAGATTCTGTCATAATCACTCTTACATTTGCGCCTGCCTGTACGAGTTTACTAGTGAGTGCAGCTGCTTTATATACGGCGATTCCTCCGCTGACGCCGAGTAAAATATTCTTTGACTGTAACATTTGTTTGTCCCCCTTAACGGCCTTTTTCACAAATTCGTCTACAATTCAAAAAAGTCAAAACCAATCATAGTTTTGACTTTTTTGAACGTATCGTATCTGCATAGCAGAAGCGATGTTATTCTTGCTCTTCTTTTTCAAATGTCAAAAGACCAGCATCGATTTCTTCAAGAGCTTTCCCTACAAATTTATAGGATTTTGTGTTTTCGATTTGTTGATCTTGATGGATTTGCATTTCACGTGCACGGCGTGCAGACACTGTGACAAGTGTATATTTTGAGTCAAGTTTGTTCATCAATGAGTCAATTGAAGGATCTAACATGGTTTATTCTACCCCCAGCATTTTTTTATATCTTGGTGCGACTCTGTCTCTTCGCAGGTGCTCTGCAAGGACGATCGCTTTAATTCTTTCACATGCAAGCTCGACATCGTCGTTTTCAACGACATAGTCATAAGCATCCATCATTTCAATTTCTTCTTTTGCAGCAGCCATTCGGTTACGGATGAGATCCTCAGATTCTGTCCCGCGTGTAATAATGCGGTTTTGAAGTTCTGAAAGACTTGGCGGTGCAAGGAAAATAAAGAGACCTTCCGGGAATGCTTCTCTTACTTGAAGTGCACCTTGCACTTCGATTTCAAGGAAAACATCTTTTCCTTCGCTCAATGTTTGTTCTACATAGTCAACAGGCGTGCCGTAGTAATTCCCGACATACTCTGCCCATTCTAACAGCTTTTTGTTTTCAATCATATGTTCAAATTCTTCCCTGGTTTTAAAGAAATAATCAACACCATTTCTTTCACCTTCACGCGGTTTGCGGGTTGTCACAGAAATAGAGTATTCAAATTTCGTATCTTCCTGGGAGAAAATGGCTTGTCTGACCGTTCCTTTTCCAACTCCCGAAGGTCCAGAGAGAACGATTAAAAGTCCTCTTTCTTTCATAATGGCGTATTACCCCTGCCCTTCATCTATGATTTCTTCTTTTACAGAAAGTCTTTGCGCGACAGTCTCAGGCTGAACGGCAGATAAGATGACATGGTCACTGTCCATAATGACAACAGCACGGGTTCTTCTTCCGTATGTCGCATCAATGAGCATGCCTCGATCTCTTGCGTCTTGTATCATTCGTTTAATCGGTGCTGATTCCGGACTGACGATCGAAATCATCCGATTCGCTGAAATGATGTTTCCAAATCCGATATTGATCAACTTTATGGTCATCTTCTTTCGTCCCCCTGTAATATAAACGTCTCTAGTCTCGCCGAAAGAGACGCACTGTAAACAGCATACACAATGACTATTCTATATTTTGCACTTGTTCTTTTATTTTTTCAATAGCGCTTTTCATTTCAACCACCAGCTTTGTTAAATGGTGATGGTTTGCTTTAGATCCAATCGTGTTCACTTCACGGTTGAGCTCCTGTACAAGAAAGTCAAGCTTTCGTCCGGCAGCGCCGCCTTGCGTCAAAATTTGCTGGAACTGCTGAAAATGACTTTTCAGCCTGGTAATCTCTTCTGTAATGTCACAGCGATCCGCAAAGATGGCCGCCTCTGTGATCAGCCTGCTCTCTTCAAGCGCCTCTCCGATCCATTCTTGCAATCTTTGATTCAATCGTTCTTTGTACTGACTCACAACCTCTGGTGCAAACACTTTGATTTCTTCTGTAAATGCCTCGAGTTCAGACAGCCTGAGTTCACAGTCTTTTTGAAGTGATGTTCCCTCCTGCTCTCTCATAAAGCAAAGCTCCTTGACAGCTTCTTCACAAGTGTCTATCAGCAAATGCTCCAGCTGCTCATTACGGCTGACTGACTCTTCCACCTGAACAGCCTGTTCCAGCTTCAGTAAGTCATGTGCATGCTGAATACCTGAAATATGATAGCGGTCCTCAAGGTCTTTTGCGGCTTTCATATATTCATCAAGCAGCGGCCAGTCAATCTGTAAAGACCGGCTTGCAAGTTTACCGCCTTCAATCGTAACAAACAGCTCAATTCGACCGCGCTGCACGTGACGAAGAATGATTTTTTTTAATGTATCTTCGAAATATAAAAGCGGCCTCGGCAAACGGGCATGAACCTCTTTAAAACGGTGATTGACCGATTTTAGCTCAACTGACACTGTCAGTTCACCATCCGTTTTACTCGCTTGGCCGAATCCCGTCATACTGCGTATCATGTGAAAACACCCAATTCTTTCATATTAATAAAATGAAAAAGGTAATAGCAGACACTATTACCTCAAAATTATACCATAACCAATTATTTTTTTCTTGTCAAAAGTGATCCTGCCAGTAAAAAAGTTGGCAATGCAGACATACCGATGATCAGAAGCCAATCGACTGGTGCGACTGCCACCGTTTTGAAAATCGGCTGAAGCGGCGGATAATAAATGACCACAAGCATCAGCAGAAGGGAAGACACAACGGCGCCGATCAAGTACATATTCCCGAATGGATTGCGTTCAAAAATAGACCGTTCACTGCGGCAGTCAAACACATGAATGAGCTGCGCCAAAACGAGTGTGCTGAATGCAACCGTCTGCGCATATTGAAGATTGTTCGGATCACGGTGATACACAAACATAAAGGCTAACAAAGTGGCAATCCCGATCAGAAACCCTCTTGATATGACCTTCCAACCAAGCCCTCTTGCAAAAATCCCCTCTTTCATGTTCCGCGGCTTTCTCTTCATGACATCGCCTTCTGGTTTATCCATTCCAAGTGCCATAGCCGGCAAGCCGTCTGTGACAAGGTTTACCCACAAAATTTGAATTGGAACGAGAGGCAATGGAAGCGCAAGAAGCATCGCAAACAGCATGACCAAAATCTCTCCCACATTCGATGCCAGCAAATAGCGGACAAATTTGCGAATGTTTTCATAAATATTCCGGCCCTCTTTAATAGCGGATTTAATGGTCGCAAAGTTGTCATCAAGCAAAATAAGAGAAGAAGCTTCTTTGGCAACGTCTGTTCCGGTAATCCCCATGGATATGCCGATATCCGCCTGTTTAATCGCTGGCGCATCATTCACCCCATCACCTGTCATCGCGACAATATGGCCATTTTTTTGATAGGCCTTCACAATTCTCAGTTTATGCTCAGGTGATACACGGGCAAAGACGTACACATCTTCTGCTGTTTGCTCCAGCTCTTTGTCGCTTAGCTGATCCAGAGCTTTTCCATCAAGCACCTTTCCTTGCTTCGGTAAGAGACTTAAATCTTTAGCGATCGCTTTAGCCGTTTCTACGTGATCGCCTGTAATCATCACTGTTTTAATGCCAGCATCCCGGCATTCTTTAATCGCTCGTCTCACTTCAGGACGAGGTGGATCAATCATGCCCTCTAGACCGATAAATGTGAGGCCAGTTTCTGCCTGCTGAACAGAGGTGATTTTTTCTGTCAGGCTTACTTTTTTATATGCAATCGCAATGGTTCTAAGCGCTTGTCTTGCTAAACCTTGAATGGCAGCTTCTGTTTCTTGCCGGTGGGCCTTTGAAAATGATGCGGTGCGTCCGCCGTGCATCATATGACTTGAACGGTTCATCAGCACATCTGGCGCCCCTTTGGCAATGACATACCGCTCCTTCTGATTCGTTTCCACGACGACTGACATCATTTTTCTTTCAGAGTCAAAAGGGAATTCCTCCACCACACGAAATCCCGCTTCGATGAATTGCTCTGTAAAACCCGCTTTACGCGCAGCGGTTAGAAGTGCTCCTTCTGTCGGATCGCCATCAAGTCTCATCTCACCGTCTTTTTCAACAATGGTCGATGTATTACAAAGTGCTCCGTATAATAGCACCTTTTGCAGGCTTGGATGTTTGTCTACATGGACAAGTTCTCCGTTTAAGGTAAAATCACCTGACGGCTCGTACCCAGTGCCAGAAATATTCCACGTTTTCCCCTCTGCCCATACATGTGTCACTGTCATTTTATTTTGTGTCATTGTGCCTGTTTTATCTGAGCAAATAATCGAGGCGCAGCCGAGTGTTTCCACAGCCGGCAGCTTTCTGACAATGGATTTTTGTTTAATCATCCGCTGCACACCTAGGGAAAGTGCGACAGTGACGATCGCCGGCAGTCCTTCTGGAATCGCAGCAACAGCGAGAGATACACCCGCTAAGAACATATGATACAAATCATGACCTTGCACCACACCAAGAACAACCACAAGAACAGTTAAAAATAATGCAGCAACAATTAAAATTTTCCCCAGCTGCTCAAGGCGTCTTTGCAGCGGTGTTTCCATATTACCTGCTGAATCCAGCATACCGGCAATTTGTCCCATCGCCGTATTCATCCCTGTACCAATGACAACCCCTACACCGCTTCCTCTTGTGACAAGCGTCCCCATAAAGGCCATGTTCGTCAAATCTCCAAGCGAGACATGATCTCGCGAGAGCGGACTCGCATGTTTGACCGCTGGGATGGACTCTCCAGTGAGGGCAGATTCTTCGATTTCCAAACTCTTTGTTTCTAGTAATCTGATATCTGCGCCAATTCGATCCCCACTTGAAAACTTCACAATATCTCCCGGCACGAGGTGCTTGGACGGGATCTTGACCCATTCATTGTTTCTCCTTGCATAGACATGCGGCGTTGATAATTCCTTTAGTGCTTGGAGGGACTTTTCCGCACGGCGTTCCTGATAAAAGCCAAGCACACCATTTATCAGCACAATCGCCACAATCGCCACAGCATCAATGTATTCACCTAAAAAGGCAGAAATAATCGTTGCCGCAAGCAGGATTAACACCATAAAGTCTTTAAATTGTGCTAAAAAAATAACGAACGCCGATGCCTTTTTCCCTTCCTGCAATTCATTTGGCCCATGCTTTTCAAGCCGCTTTTGCACATCTTTTTCTGACAGTCCGTCACCTATCGATGTATTCATTGTTTTTAATAAATCGGTTTGGTTCAGTTCATGCCAATTCATTTGACCTCGTCCACTCCTCTTTTGTTCTCTCTCTTATGCAGTGTTCTATAAGCCAGTTTATTCAGACTCGTCCTAAATCATGCTATAATAATAAGACTGCCTAAAGAACGAGAAAACGTAAGGTTCTTTCAGTAGATTTGTGTGAAAGAAGAGGGTGTATCCAACATGTCATTTGACGGCATTTTTACATACGGTATGACTAATGAATTGCAAGAAACATTAACTGGCGGAAGAATTTCGAAAATACATCAGCCATACAAGCATGAGCTGATTTTTCATATCCGGTCAAAGGGGAAGAATCATAAGCTTCTTTTATCCGCTCACCCGAGCTATGCAAGGGTACAGCTCACTGAGCACCATGATGATAATCCGAGCGAACCGCCAATGTTTTGTATGCTTCTCAGAAAACATCTTGAGGGTGGGTTCATTGAACGTTTTGAACAAATTGGGTTAGATCGGGTGATCGTGCTGCACGTGCGAAGCCGAAATGAAATTGGCGATGAACAAACCCGTAAGCTGTATATTGAAATTATGGGCCGGCACAGCAACTTGATTCTCGTGGAGGACGAAACGGAGCAGATCATTGACGGACTGAAACATCTTTCTCCATCTGTGAACAGCTATCGAACGGTGCTGCCCGGACATCAATATCTTCTGCCGCCGGCACAGCAAAAGCTGAATCCTTTTGACGTGACGAAGGAAGATATTTTAAAGCATTTACGTTTTCAAGAAGGGAAAATTGCCAATCAAATTGTCGATACATTCTCCGGGGTTTCTCCGCTGTTTGCTAAGGAAGCTGTCCACAGGGCCGGTCTTGCCAATCAGGAAACGATTCCAAGTACATTGCTCGAGATGTTTCAGCTCATTCAGGCGCATTCTTTTACCCCTCAGCTCACGAGAAAAGACGGGAAAGAGTATTTTTATTTATTAGAACTTCAGCACGTCCATGGTGACATGAAGACATTTGATTCTCTAAGCGAGCTGCTTGACCGCTTTTATTTCGGAAAAGCTGAAAGAGACAGAGTCAAACAGCAGGCGGCTGATCTTGAACGTTTTGTTGTGAATGAAAAAAAGAAAAATGAAAACAAGCTAAAAAAACTAACAAGAACGCTTGAAGAATCTCAAAATGCTCATAAGTATCAGCTTTATGGTGAATTGCTTACTGCCAATATATATGCGATTAAAAAAGGGGATAAAGAAGCGACTGTCATCAATTATTATGATGAAGAAGGCGGAGAGATCACGATCCCGCTCAAAACAAACAAAACCCCTTCTGAAAATGCGCAAGCGTATTTTACAAAATACCAAAAGGCAAAAAATGCAGTAGAGGCCGTAAATGAACAAATTGAGCGAACACATGAAGAAATTGTTTATTTTGACGAGCTGATCCAGCAGCTGTCCTCTGCCTCACCAAAAGATTTAGAGGAAATAAGAGAAGAACTGGTGGAAGGAAAATATTTGCGTCCCAAACAAAAACGCAATGCCAAAAAGAAAAAACCATCGGCCATTCAGCTTGAAGCATATGAATCTTCTCAAGGTGTTCCGATTCTCGTTGGAAAAAACAACAAGCAAAACGAATATTTGACCACAAAGGCGGCAGCTCGTGATGACATTTGGCTGCACACAAAGGATATTCCTGGATCACATGTTGTCATTCGTCACAAAGCGCCTGATGAACAAACCTTGCTTGAAGCGGCACAAATTGCTGCCTACTTCTCGAAGGCAAAAGAATCAAGCTCCGTCCCTGTCGATTATACGAAAATCCGGCATGTGAAAAAACCAAACGGAGCAAAACCGGGCTTTGTCACATATGATCAGCAGCAAACATTATTTGTGACGCCTGATGAGGATGTTGTCCTAAAGCTGAGAAAATAAAAAAGAGCCGATTAAATCTTTAGATGAGATTTTATCGGCTTTTTCTTTGTCTTTTTTTTCTTTCTATATAGAGCTCATCCAGTGCATCTACATCCTCTTGTTCAAGCAAGGTCTCAATGGCCGCAGCCAGCTGTTTAGTGCGGGCTGGGCTTGCACCACTCGTAGATATGGAGATTGTCACTTTTCCTGCCCTTACAACCTTTGGCACAATCACATTGCCTAGCTCTGACTGGCTCACACAGTTGACGAGCTGATGCGGAAGCGCTGATTGCGTCATCCACTCGTTTACTGAAGGATCATCTGTAGCAGCAACAATTAAAAATGCATCCTTTACATCTTCCGCATCCACTTTCTTTTTCTTCCAAGTCAGCTGATATGTCTCAATGAGATTCGCCATTTCATCACAAATGTCAGGGCTCACAATGGTTATGCTGCATGGCTCCATGCATAGCGCACTCGTCCTTCTAGCCGCAATCCTTCCACCGCCGGCAATTAGCACGTGTTTATTGGTTAGATCAAGATGAACTGGAAGCATGGCTTTCTCCTTGAAAACGAAACGCATCCTCTTTGTTTAAGATGGTTTCCTGCACACGTTCAATATAAGCTGCTTTTACATGGGGATGAAACCCAATATATCGGCAGACACGGACATCTCGCAGCCGCTCTCTCGCCTGATTCGCTTCACTCTCAATCTCTTTCATTAAAATGCCGGTAAATAAAAGATAAGGCACGAGATAGACAGGCGTATCGTCATCTACTGTTAACTGTGCTAAGACGTCACGATAATTCGGTTCACACGCTGTAATAAAACACGGAAAAACCTCTGCACAAGGCAACATGCTTCGGACATCATCTGCAATGCCAAACACATCCCGTTTTACATCTGGATCAGAGCTTCCGCGGCCAATTAAGAGAATTTTTGCGTGCTCTCCCTTGTATCCTGCTTCTTCAATTCTTGCGATAACCGCTTTCGTGACTTCTTGGTTCACGCCTATAGGTCTTCCATATGTCACCTTCACTTGTGGGAAACGTTTTTGTACTTTCACAATCTCATCTGGAATATCTGATTTGGCATGCATGGCAGTTAAAAGGAGGAGCGGGACGATCGCAATGTGGGTTGCTCCTTTTTGTACACAAGTCTCAAACCCTTCTTCGATTGAAGGGTCCGTCAACTCTAAAAAACAAATTTCTTGGATATCTGCTTCCACTAACGGCATACAGCTTTTCATAAAAGAAATGGCTTTATCCTGTGCTTCTTTTACCCTGCTTCCATGCCCAACATAAAGGACAGCTTGTTTCATTTGACTCCTCCTTGCGACCTTAGTTTTATTCAGACGAAAAGACACGATGTCTACACGTGTCTTTTCACCTTTGTTCTCATTTCTCAATCAGTGCTGGTTCAAACCAGTTCAACTTTTGATGAAAGTGAACGACATCTCCTACCACGATTAAACTTGGGTGCTCGATCCCTTCTTTTTCAACCGTTTCAGATAGTGTCGCCACCGTGCAGCAAGTCGTTTTTTGCCTTGTGGTCGTTCCCCAGTGAATAAACGCAGCTGGTGTTTCAGGATTCCGCCCATTTTTCAAAAGCAGCCGCTGGACTCTTTCCACGTTTTTGACGCCCATGTAAATGACAAGGGTATCAATCCCCGTCGCCAGCGCTTCCCACTTTTCTTCAAAATGTTCATCCTTTTGATAATGCCCTGTCACAAACGCAACATTTGAGCTGAATTCTCGGTGCGTGACTGGAATGCCTGCATAAGCAGCCGCTGCAATGCCAGAAGTAATCCCCGGGACAACTTCATACGGAATACCATGCTCAGCTAAGCATTCGATTTCTTCACCGCCACGGCCAAATACAAAGGGATCACCGCCTTTTAGACGAACGACTATGTTCCCTTCCTTCGCATGAGCAACAAGTGCTTCGTTAATCGCTTCCTGTCTCATCGTATGATGATTCGGCAGTTTGCCGCAATAGATCAACTCCGCCTCCGGTTTGGCATGGGCAAGAATCTCTTGATTGACAAGACGATCATATAAAATGACATCTGCCTGCTGTATTGCCTTATGGGCCTTTAGCGTAATTAAGTCTGGGTCACCCGGTCCGGCACCAACAATGTATACTTTCCCCATCTTGCTTTCTCCCCCTGCCATCAGGCGATTATTTCGTTTTATCCTTTACATAATCAACAAGGCGCTGTTTTGACTCCTCGCGTGATAATTCACCTGTATCTAGGACGAGCTCAGGCGCAGCTGGCTCTTCGTATGGTGAATCGATTCCCGTGAAAAATGGAATTTCGCCGTTTCTTGCTTTTTTATATAATCCCTTTGGATCACGCTCTTCACACACGTTCAGATCACATTTCACAAACACTTCGTGAAATTCTCCGTCTTCGACTAACTGTCTTACGATTTGGCGGTCTTCTTGAAATGGTGAAATAAAAGCAGTAATGACAATCGTTCCTTGCTCAACAAATAATTTCGCCACTTCACCGATGCGCCGAATGTTCTCTTTTCTGTCGTCATCTGAAAAGCCTAAGTCTTTATTGAGTCCATGGCGTACGTTATCGCCATCAAGAACTGTCACTTGATACCCCTGTTCAAACAGCTCTCGAGCCGCTGCGTTGGCGATCGTCGATTTACCTGAACCGCTTAGACCTGTCAGCCAAATGATTCCGCTTGTATGGTTGTTTTTCTGTTGATATTCTTTTTTAGTAATAGATGAATCATGCCACACGATATGTTCGTTGCTCATGTCATATCCTCCTTTAAGATACCGTCGTTTTTAATCCTTCGATTAATGTTTCAATGACTTCTTTTCGGCTGAACGTGCTCGGTGGTAATTCACCATTTCTCAGCATCGTTCTGACCTTTGTACCTGAGAGAATGACATGTTCGCTTTTATCATGTGGGCATGTTTTTGGTGTTGCCATGGCTTCACATGTATTGCAGTAAAAGCTGTGCTCAAATTTTAATGGTGTGATCCCAATTTCTTCGCTTGTAAATTGTTCAAATAGCTCCTGCGCTTCGTATGTCCCGTAATAATCACCAACACCTGCATGATCTCTGCCGACAATAAAATGTGTGCAGCCATAATTTTTACGCACAAGCGCATGAAAAATCGCTTCCTTTGGTCCAGCATAACGCATGGCAGCAGGAAAAACACCTAAAAAGACGCGGTCTTTCGGGTAATAACCGTTCAGTAACACTTGATAACTTTTCATTCTTACATCTGCTGGAATATCATCAGATTTTGTTTCACCAACAAGTGGATTTAGAAATAGACCATCCACTGTTTCCAGTGCTGTCTTTTGAATGTATTCATGCGCACGATGGACTGGGTTTCTCGTTTGGAAACCGACAATGGTTTTCCAGCCGTTTTCTTTAAACTGTTTTCTTGTTTCTTCTGGCTCATACGTAAATTGCGGGAAAGGTTTTTCGCTGCGTTTCGTCAGTGTAATTTTACCACCAATATACGTATCACCGCGTTCAAATAATTTTTTCACGCCTGGGTGATTGCGGTCATCTGTTTTATACACATTCACTGCTTCTTTTTCCTTATCAGGTGTGTATTGATCTTCCACCTCAATGACCCCGTATACTGTTCCATTATACGATAGACGAACAATGTCACCTTGATTGATCTCCGCTGCTTTTTCCTTTGTGACAGGCAAAGTAATCGGAAGAGACCAAACGACACCACTTGCTAGTCGCATACTGCTGACAACTGCTTCATAATCAGCTTTCGTTAAAAACCCTTCAATTGGACTATACCCGCCAATTGCGATGAGTTCAAGGTCTGCAAAAGAGATGGCATCCAGCTCAATTTCTTTCGCAGCTGTGCTTAGATCAAATTCTTCATTTACTCGATTAATTAATACGCCACCATGTGGTGTTAAACTCATTTGTTCATCTTCCTCTCAATGTTCATATTTATTAGATGTTAATAGTCGGATTTATATTTAAATCCCGCCGCCCTGTTCATGAATCGAGCTGCTCTCATTTTTAACTGCCTTCATAAGACTCAGTGCACCTAGTGAAGCAAGCAGTACACTCATCATGATAAAGATAGAGTAATAGTCTCCTTTTAAGAAAAGGCTTACCAACAAATAAGATAGACTAAGTGATAAGAAAGGTGACACAACCCATACCTTCAGCATTTTTTTCACAACATGTTTATGGAATATGTTCGGTCCACCCTTTGCCATACCAAGCCCAATAATGGACGAGGAGGTAATTTGAGTAAGGGGAACAGGGAGTCCGAATATAGAGCTGACGATGACAAGTCCTGCACCGGTGCTCGATAATAGAATGCCTTCACCCGTTTGATAGCGTGTAATTTTCTTTCCGTTTGTTTCTAGTACCCTTCTTCCTAGAAGCAGCGCCCCAATGGCCACAAAGATTCCGCCGTAAAGGGTTCCTTGCCCGACTGATAAAACACCTGATGCGACAAGCGGGCCGACCGCATTGGCGACATTGTTCATGCCGGCTGAAAACGCTTCTAAAAACCCACTGATAATCAAAACAACAGATAAGATCAATGTACCTTTTTTGGATAATGTCCGTTTAGGAAACAATCTGATGATTTTGACAACAGCAAAGGTAAAAACAAAGGCAACAATCGGAATAATCACCCAAAAAGAGACAATGACTAAGATCGATTTCACATACAGCACTTTATATGCGGCTGCCACACCGACCACAGCTCCTACTGTGACCTCACTTGTGGATAAAGGAATGGCCAAGAGGTTCGCTATGAAAAGTGATAATGCGGCCGAGCCAATGATGATACACACAATTTCAAGTGTGATGACAGATTCAGGCATAATCCCGGAGCTGATCGTTTTGACGACCTCGCCGCCGCCAATCACTGAACCTGCTAATATTCCAACTGCACAAACGCTGAGCGCGTATATTGGCTTTTTGATCGCACCTGAACCATATGCGATGCCCATCGAAGCGGCTGCTCCGCTTGCGCCAATATTTAAAGCAAAGAATAAGCTAAATAAAATTGCGGCGATTTCCATACATTATGCTCCCTTACTCATGTAATCCGCACTCAGTCTTTGCTGTCCCTGACCATCTTCCAGAACGCAAATCATCAGCAGTAAATGCCGGCTGTGTACAAGGTGCACACCCGATGCTTGGATATCCTTGGTCATGCAGCGGATTATAAGTAAGATCCTCTCTAGACGCATATCTCCATATGTCCTTCCACGTCCAGTGGATGAGCGGACATACTTTGACTGATTGGAATTTTTCATCCTTATTTAAGAAGTTCGTACCTGCTCGTTTAGGCGACTGCTCTCTTCTTAAACCAGACAGCCATGCCGGATAGCCAGATAGTGCCTCTTGCAATGGAATGACCTTTCTCATATGGCAGCAGCTTTGAGGATTCGTTTCCCATAATTTATCACCATGCTGCTCATTCTGCTCTTCCACCGTCAGCTCAGGTGTTTTCAGCACGATGTCTAAACCAGGATATCTTTCCTTAACTGCATCAATGGTGTCGTATGTTTCCTTGAAATGCAGACCTGTATCTAAAAAGACAATTCTTGCATCTTTTTTTACTTTCGCAATAAGATCGATCAGGACAATGCCCTCAATGCCAAAACTGCATGCATAAACGAGCTGATCACCATAGTGGCCGTACGCCCATTTCAGCACAGATAGGGCCCCTTTATACAAATCGTCCTCTTGAAATGTAATGGACGGCTCTTGCCAATTTTCATAAGTTAACATTGTTTCTCCCCTTCCGGAGTACTGCTTCTATTGCTATTCTCCGCACTACTTTAATCTGATTTTTTCATTTTTTTCCACTTGAATCACTTGACCGTCCTGAACGACCAACGTAATTGAACCGAATTTCATATCCCCAATCAGCTCTTGCATATGCTTCACTAAGTCCTCATCCTGGTTTTGTTTCAGTTCCATCTCCTCTTCCTCCTCACCGTTAAAATAAAAAAACTTTCTTTCAGTCCGAAAGAAAGATGAGGAAGCTCACGATTTCCTTATCTTTCAAAATAGAATCATTTTGCAGGAAGTAGCACCTTGCAAATCGCAGGTTGCCGGGCTTCATCGGGCCAGTCCCTCCACCTCTCTGGATAAGAGTTTTAATTTGTATTAAATATTAACACAATTCAAACAAAAGTCAACCCGACTTTATTGATAGGATTAGTTTTTATTTAAATTTGAGTCTATTTTACTATTTTTAACCAAATAAAAAACTGTGCAGCGCAGCACAGCTTTTTTTAAAACAAAACAAGCTTTTTAGACCGTTTCTTCCATCCAAGATTCAGACGAAGGATCCTGTCTCCAGCGTTTTAGTTTATTCATAGCAGAAGACTCGATTGCTTTTAGCTCAAGTGCCACTTCTGTCAGTGTGTCATAGTCTGTCAGCGTGACATAGGGAATGTTTTTCTCTTGAAAAGCCGCAGCTGCTTTTGGCAGTCCATAAGTGAAGATCGCAACAACTCCGAGTACGTCACAGCCTTCTTCTTCTAGAGCAGCCACAACTTCAAGAACGCTGCCTCCAGTTGAGATAAGGTCTTCTACGACAACCACCTTTTGTCCAGGTGATATAGCTCCTTCAATTTGATTTCCTTTTCCGTGTGCTTTTGGTTTACTTCTTACATAACACATCGGTACGTTCAGACGATCAGCTGCTAATGCCGCATGAGGAATGCCAGCTGTAGCTGTACCTGCGACAACTTCCGCTCCTTCAAAATGAGTGAGAATCAAGTCTTTTAAACCTTCCGCAATGTCCCCTCTGACCTCAGGATAAGACAAGGTGAGGCGATTGTCACAGTAAATCGGTGATTTGATACCGCTCGCCCATGTAAATGGTTCGTCTGGTTTTAAAGAGACAGCTTTGATTTGTAATAAATGCTTCGCGATTTTCGTTTTCATCCGGCAGTCACTCCCACTCTTTCAAAATTTGTTGATAAGCTTCCACTGGGTTTGTGGCTTTTGTGATCGATCTTCCCACAACAATCTGTGAAACACCCTGCTCTTTGGCAAAAGCAGGTGTCGCCACACGCTTTTGGTCATCCGTTTGATCATTTGGTAAGCGAATTCCTGGTGTGACAGTGAGAAAGGAAGGAGAGATTTGTTCATGAAGCTGTTTTGATTCATGAACAGAGCACACTACACCATCAAGTCCACTTTCATATGCCAATTGTCCATAATGAAGCACAGCCTCTTGCAATGGGCGGTCAATTAGCAATTCTTTTTTCATCATATCTTCTGACGTGCTTGTCAGCTGGGTCACTGCAATAATGCCTGGGCGATTTTGCCCGGCAGGGGTTCCGCTTTCAAGCCCCTCTACGGCCGCCTGCATCATCCTTTTCCCGCCGGCTGCATGCACATTCACCAAATCAACACCAAGTGCAGCAAGCCTGTTCATCGCTTTTTGCACGGTTGTTGGAATGTCATGAAGCTTCAGATCAAGGAAAATACGGCAATTTTTTTCTTTCAGTGCATCAATAATGGCAGGACCTTCTTGGTAAAACAGCTCCATGCCAACCTTTACGAATAATGGAGTGCCTTCAAAACGATCTATAAAGGCGTGCGCCTCCTGTCCTGATGGAAAATCAAGCGCGATGATGGGCAAGTGCTTCATGTTTCCAGCTCCTTCCGATGCATTCCTCTACAGATGAATACCCATAAGCCGCTAACACATTCGGCAGTTCATCAATGATTTCCGGGCAAATAAATGGGTTCACAAAATTGGCTGTCCCAACAGCTACCGCACTTGCGCCAGCTAGTAAAAATTCAAGTACATCTTCAGCGCTTTGCACCCCGCCCATCCCAATAATCGGAATAGTAACGGCTTGACTGACCTCATGCACCATTCGGATGGCAACAGGTTTTACGGCAGGACCTGATAATCCGCCTGTTTTATTGGCAAGAATGGGTTTGCCTGTTTTTAAATCTAAACGCATCCCAATCAAAGTATTGATCATGGTGAGTCCATCCGCTCCAGCCGATTCAATCGCTTTAGCAATCTCAACGATATTGGCTACATTAGGTGACAGCTTCACATAAACAGGAACGGAGGAAACTTCCTTGACGGCTTTTGTCAATGTAGCCGCCATTTCTGGATCGGTCCCAAAGGCAATTCCTCCTGTTTTCACATTCGGACACGAGATATTCAGTTCAAGGGCGTGAACATTGCTTGCTTGACTAATTTGCTTTGCTACTTCAACATAATCATCAACTTGTGATCCAGCAACATTGGCAATAATAGGGGTATCGAACTGCTCAAGCCAAGGTAATTCATGTTCAAGCACGCCTTTTAGACCTGGATTTTGGAGACCAATCGCATTCAGCATACCGGCTCCTGTCTCAGCTACCCTAGGTGTCGGGTTGCCAAATCTCGGTTCAAGGGTCGTGGCTTTAATCATGATGCCGCCCAGCAAGGAAAGGTCATATAATGATGCGAATTCTTTTCCAAATCCAAAACAGCCTGATGCAGGAATGATTGGATTTTTTAAAGATAAGCCGGGTAATTCGATGTTTAGCATGATAGCGCCACCTCCTCCGCTTTAAAAACAGGTCCATCCAGACAAACTTTAACGTACGGTTTCTCGTGCTGATCGGTATGACAGACACAAGCAAAGCATGCACCGATTCCGCAGCCCATTCGTTCTTCCATTGAAATATAGACAGGCTTATCGGGATAAGAGTCTTTTAGTGCTTTTAACATAGGTGTCGGTCCACAGGAAAGCAAGACATCAAAGTCCAGCTCATTCTCTTCAATGACATTTGTCACGAAACCTTTCGAGCCATATGTTCCATCAACGGTTGCGATAAATGTATCTCCGAGCGCTTGAAACATCTCCTCATAAAATACATCTTTTTTCGATTGAAAACCGAGAACATGTTTTACGATGACGCCTTTTTTCGTTAACCGCTTAGACAGTTCATATAACGGAGGCACACCGATTCCTCCACCGACTAATAATGCGGTCTGTCCGGCCTGAACGACTGAAGGGTCATAGCCGTTTCCAAGCGGTCCTAACACATCGACTGACTCTCCCGCCCGCTTTTGGGAAAGGAGCTTTGTGCCCTCTCCCTCTGCGCGGTAAATGATGGTTGCTTCTTGCTTTTCGGCATGAATGTTGGCAATACTGATCGGTCTTCTCAGCAGCGGTGTCATGGATTCACTGACCTTTATATGAAGAAACTGTCCAGCTGTTTGAAAGGATTCAACAAGATCACCTTTTAATGTCATTTCGTAAATATGATCAGCGATCTCTCGGTTTGAGACGACCGTCAAGTATGCTTTTTTCATATCGTTACTGTCACCTCAGCATTCGTTTTCACTTCTGGCATTTCATCTGCTCTAAATGTCATGCTCTCTAGCACTCTTAAAATCGCTTCCGCTGTATCTAGTGACGTTAAGCAAGCGACACCATTTTCAACAGATTCACGTCTAATTCTAAAGCCGTCTCTTGCCGGCTGTTTTCCTTTTGTTAAGGTATTGATGACAAATTGGGCTTCACCATTTCGAATGACATCCAGCAGGTTCTTTCCTTCTTCTCCTATTTTGCCGACAACACTTGATGGAATAGAGGCTTGTTTTAAGTAATTCGCTGTTCCTTCTGTTGCTAAAATATGATAGCCGATGGAATGGAATCTTCTTGCAATCTCAAGTCCTTCTTCTTTATCTTTATCAGCCACTGTCAGGAGCACCGTTCCGTCTTTTGGAATTTGAATGCCTGATGCAATCAACCCTTTGTAGAGGGCTTTTTCGATTGTGACATCTTTCCCCATGACTTCACCTGTTGATTTCATTTCAGGCCCTAGTGTAATATCTACTCTTCTTAGTTTTGCAAAAGAGAAGACTGGAACTTTCACATATACGCCTTCTTGCTCAACATGAAGCCCTTCTTGGTAGCCATAGTTTTTCAGTTTTTCTCCTAAAATAACCTTTGTAGCTAAGTTCGCCATTGGAATGCCTGTAATTTTACTTAAGAATGGGACAGTCCGGCTTGAGCGCGGATTCACTTCAAGTACGTACACTTCTCCTTTTGATAGAACAAATTGAATGTTCAAAAGCCCAATGATGTTAAGGCCTTTTGCCAGTTTAATCGTGTATTCTGCAATTTTCGCTTTGATGTCCTCTGACAAAGTTTGCGGCGGGTAGACCGCAATGGAGTCTCCAGAGTGAACTCCGGCTCTTTCAATGTGTTCCATAATGCCTGGTATGACAACCGTTTCTCCGTCAGACACAGCATCTACTTCAATTTCTTTTCCTGTCAAATACTTGTCAATGAGCACTGGGTGCTGCGGATTGACTTTCACCGCATTCTCCATGTAGTGAAGGAGCTCAGCTTCTTGATACACAATTTCCATTGCACGGCCGCCTAATACATAGGAAGGACGGACAAGCACGGGGTAACCGATTTGATTCGCAATCGCTACTGCCTCTGGCACAGACGTTGCTGTCTTACCTTTTGGCTGCGGCACGCCGAGAGTTTCTAATGTTTGTTCAAACTTGTCACGGTTTTCCGCACGGTCAAGGTCTTCAAGCGATGTTCCAAGTATCTTAACCCCTCTATTTGATAATTCATCTGCTAAGTTAATCGCTGTTTGTCCGCCAAACTGAACGACGACACCTTCTGGTTGTTCAAGGTCGATGATGTGCATCACATCTTCTACAGTGAGTGGTTCAAAGTAGAGCTTATCTGAAATACTAAAGTCTGTTGAGACGGTTTCAGGGTTGTTGTTAATAATAATGGCTTCATAGCCTGCTTGTTTGATTGCCCACACTGAATGAACGGTCGCATAATCGAATTCAACCCCTTGTCCGATTCTGATTGGACCTGAGCCTAGCACAATGACACTTTTCTTCTCTGATCGTTCGGATTCATTTTCATCTTCATATGTGCTGTAGAAGTACGGTGTTTCTGATTCAAATTCTGCCGCACATGTGTCCACCATCTTATACACAGGAACGATGCCTGCTTCTGTTCTTAGGTTATAGACATCTGCCTCATTCATATTCCATTCGCGGCTAATATAAATATCTGAGAAACCTTTTTCTTTCGCTTCTTTTAAAACGTCTACATTGCCTTTGTTTTCTTTTAGTGTCTTTTCAAATGTGATGATGCCTTCCAGTTTATGAAGGAAGAAATAATCAATTTTCGAGAATTCATGAATCTGTTCGACGGTATAGCCTCTTCTTAGCGCCTCAGCGATATAAAACAGACGCTCATCTCCTGCTTTGATAATCCGCTTTTCAAGCACTTCGTTCGTAATGTTCGCTTCGTCTTTTAATTCAATGTGATGCACATCCGCTTCAAGTGAACGAACAGCCTTTAAAAGAGACTCTTCTAATGTGCGGCCAATCGCCATGACTTCACCCGTTGCTTTCATTTGTGTTCCAAGTCGTCTGTTGGCAGATTCAAATTTATCGAACGGCCAGCGCGGGATTTTTGAAACGATATAGTCGAGTGCTGGCTCGAACGCTGCATATGTTTTGCCTGTGACTGGGTTCATCATTTCATCAAGTGTTAGGCCAACTGCGATTTTCGCTGCAAGTTTTGCAATCGGATATCCAGTTGCTTTAGACGCAAGAGCAGAAGAACGGCTCACGCGGGGGTTTACTTCGATAATATAGTATTGGAAGCTGTCTGGATCAATCGCCAGCTGTACGTTACATCCGCCTTCAATGCCAAGTGCACGGATCAGCTTGAGTGACACATTACGAAGCAGCTGATATTCACGATCACTTAGCGTTTGACTTGGTGCCACAACGATACTGTCACCTGTGTGGATGCCGACAGGATCAAAGTTTTCCATGTTACAAACCACAATGGCATGATCTCCGCTGTCACGCATGACCTCATATTCAATTTCTTTAAAGCCTGCGATACTTTTTTCAAGCAAACATTGTGTCACCGGACTTAACTTCAGTCCATTCTCGACGATTTCTTTTAATTCTTGCTCATTTGTACAAATTCCGCCGCCTGTTCCGCCTAGTGTATAGGCTGGTCTAACAATGACTGGGAAACCGATTTGATCTGTGAATGCCATCGCTTCTTCAAGGTTATGGATGATTTCACTTTCTGGTACAGGTTCATTTAATTCATTCATTAGATTACGGAATAAATCTCTGTCCTCTGCTTTTTGAATAGCTGACAGCTTGGTGCCTAGTACTTCAACACCGCATTCAGCGAGTACACCAAGATCTGATAATTCAACAGCAAGGTTCAATCCAGTTTGTCCGCCAAGTGTTGGCAGAATCGCATCAGGACGTTCTTTTCGAATGATTCGTGTTAAAAATTCTGGTGTCAGTGGTTCGATGTATACCTTATCGGCCATTTCTGTATCCGTCATGATCGTCGCAGGGTTAGAGTTCACAAGAACGACTTCATAGCCCTCTTCTTTTAGCGCTAAGCAAGCCTGTGTGCCTGCATAGTCAAACTCCGCTGCCTGACCGATGATGATTGGACCTGAACCGATCACTAAAATCTTTTTGATATCTACGCGTTTTGGCATACTTCTTCCCCTTCTTTCTCAGTTGTATGAATCATGTCCATGAACTCGTCAAATAAGTAGTTCGCATCTTCTGGACCCGGTGATGCTTCTGGGTGATACTGGACAGTGAATGCTGGTGCTTCTTTATGTTTTAATCCTTCAATGGTGTTGTCATTTAGCGCAATATGTGTGACTTCAAGCACGTCTTCATTAATGGCGCTAACCGTGTAGCCATGGTTTTGAGACGTCAAGGTTACCTTGCCAGTTGCTAATTCTTTGACTGGATGATTGGATCCTCTATGCCCAAATTTCATTTTTTCTGTACTTGCGCCGCACGCAAGCGCGAATAACTGGTGTCCTAGGCAGATACCAAAGAGTGGTACCTTTCCAATCAGCTGCTGAATCATTTCAACCGCTTCTGGCACATCGACTGGATCCCCAGGTCCGTTTGAAAGCATGATGCCGTCTGGTTTTAACTGTAATACTTCATCTGCCGTGATATTGTATGGCACCACAATGACATCACAATCTCGCTTATTGAGTTCGCGCAAAATGCCATGCTTCATGCCGAAATCGACAAGCACAATTCTTTTTCCTCTTCCTGGGCTTGGATACGCATTTTTCACAGATACTTGGCTTACTTGATCTGTTGGTAGCTGCATCGTTTGAAGGCGGCTTACAACGTCTTCTACTTGTTCATCCGGTCCTGCAAAAGCTCCTCTTAATGTACCTGCACTTCGGATCATGCGCGTGAGCTTGCGTGTATCAATGCCGCTAAGACCCGGGATATTTTTCATTTTTAAATACTCATCAAGTGAGTATGAAGAGCGCCAGTTTGAAGGCTTTTCACAAAGCTCTTTCACGATCAGCCCTTTCACAAACGGTGTGATCGATTCAAAATCATCACGGTTAATGCCATAGTTGCCGATCAGCGGGTAAGTGAGTGTGACAATTTGTCCGCAGTACGACGGGTCAGACAAAATCTCTTGATAGCCTGTCATCCCTGTGTTAAAGACGACTTCTCCGACTGACGGTTCTAAGCTGCCAAAGCCTGTTCCTTCGAATACTGTTCCGTTTTCTAGCACTAAGCGTCTCTTCATTTTACTAGTCTCCCCTCTTCATAAACGACTTTCCCAGATGCAAGTGTCATGACCGGCCATCCTGATACAGTCAATTTGTCAAACGGTGTATTTTGTCCTTTAGATAAGAAGCTTTTTTTGTCAATTGCCATTTCTTTGTTTAAATCAATCAGTGTGATATCAGCGATTTGACCTTCTTCCAGCTTTCCGTATGGAAGAGCAAAGGCTTCTGCTGGTTTGATGGTCATATAATCAACAAGTTCTTTTAATGTCCATTCCCCTGTTTTCACAAAACGTGTGTACAGAAGCGGGAACGCTGTTTCAAGTCCAACAATCCCAAAAGGTGCCCTCTGCATCGTTTCGTTCTTTTCTTCTTCTGTATGCGGTGCATGGTCTGTGGCAATAAAATCAATCGTGCCATCTAAAAGTCCCTCGATCAGTGCCTCTCGATCTTCTGCTCCTCTGAGCGGCGGATTCATTTTATAGTTTGTGTCAAGACCTGGAATGTCTGCATCACATAAGAGAAGGTGATGTGGAGAGACCTCAGCCGTCACACGAATGCCTGCTTTTTTTGCATCGCGTACCACTCGAACGGATTCCTTTGTACTGATATGACATACATGATAATGACAATTCGCTGCTTCTGCTAAGAGGACATCTCTTGCAATATGCACCGATTCACAAATGGACGGTATCCCGTTTAACCCATTTGCTTTTGAAAAGTCTCCTTCATGAACGCACCCTCCATAAATGAGTGAGTTATCTTCACAGTGCGCCACTATGGCTTGATCAAGGCTTGCTGCCTTTTTCATTGCTTCGTACATCATGCCTGCGGTTTGAATACCAACACCGTCATCCGTAAAGGCAAATGCGCCCGCTTCTTTTAACGCTGCAAAGTCTGTCATCTCTTCGCCAATTTGTCTCGTCGTGATGGAAGCGTATGGCAGTACTCTTACAGAGGAGGTCTCTTTGATTCGATTCATCAGCCATTCCATTTGTTCTTTTGTATCTGGAACTGGTCGTGTATTCGGCATTGCTGCAATGGTCGTATACCCGCCTCTTGCTGCTGCCTTAGAACCTGTTTCAATGGTTTCTTTTTTCTCGCCGCCTGGCTCTCTTAAATGCACATGCAGATCAATCAAACCTGGTGATACAAATAGCCCTGCTGCATCAATGACTTCTTCTCCGTCTTCTCTTTCTAAGTGACCCATTGCTTGAATCACTTTTCCTTCTACCCTAATATCCTGCTGCACTCTTTCCCCTGTGCTTGATAAGATAAAACCGTTTTTAATGAGATATGACATAGACAGAATCTCTCCCTTTTTGATGTAGTCTGCTATTTTGAAAAGCTCTTTTTAACACAGCCATTCGGATATACACACCATTTTCCATTTGTTTAAAAATTCTTGACTGTTTTGACTCTACTAATGAATCATCTATTTCAACACCTCTATTTACTGGTGCTGGATGCATAATAATCGCTCTTTCTTTCATTTTGCTTGCCCTGTCTACTGTTAATCCATAAGTCGATAAGTAACCCTCATTGCCCATCTTTTCTGAGTGCCTTTCATGCTGAATTCTCAGCAGCATCACCACGTCAGACCGCTTCATGGCTTCGTCCACTTCGACATACGTTCCATGAGGGTTTTGTTCATCTTGGAAAGAAGCTGGTCCTGAAAAGAGCACTGTCGCTCCTAGTCTTGCGAGGACTTCAGCATTGGACCTTGCCACCCTGCTATGTTTGATATCACCATGAATCGAGATCGTTAAGCCTTCAAAGCCGCCAAACTCTTCGAAGATCGTCATCAAATCCAGCAATGATTGGGTAGGATGCTGACCGCAGCCATCTCCAGCATTAATGATTGGAATCCCGACCTTCCCAATCAGCTCTTTGTAATATTCGTCTGTACTGTCTCTGATGACACATGCCTTAACTCCGATGGATTCAAGTGTTTTCACTGTATCGTAAAGGGTCTCTCCCTTTTGAACAGAGGTACTTGCTGCGTCTAGGTTCAGCACATTCATTCCAAGTTTCTTCTCTGCCACCTCAAAGCTAAAACGCGTTCTTGTACTTGGTTCAAAGAAGAGGTTCGCTACAAATTCACCTGTTAAACCATGTTCCTGTTTCCCTTTTTTCAATGCACATGCTTCTTCAATCAGCTGTAAAATTTCTTCCTTTGACAAGCTGCTCATTGTCGATAAATCATTCATTTTTTCTGCCCCCTCTAGTTTTTCATCACTTTCAGGTTCAAAAAAACCCTAAGCCTCGACAGCTTAGGGTTCTCCAAAAGAAGCAGGGGTGCTTTCGCACGTTCTGCTCCGTTTAGAACCCTTGTCAGCCTCACTGGACTTCTTTTAAAAGGTTTTCAGTATTCGATTCATTTGACTCATCATCTTCTGCCTTCTGATGCGGCAGAATCAGGTTTAACAGGACGCCAGTAATGGCAGCGAGTGCCATTCCTGACAGCGTCAGATTGATTTGTTTCACCTCAATGAATGCCCCGCCAATTCCAATGACTAAGATGACTGATGCGATAATGAGATTGCGCTTTTCTTCAAAATTCACTTTATGATCAATCAGGATTCGCAGTCCGCTTGAGGCTATGATTCCAAAGAGCAGGAACGAAACGCCCCCCATAACCGCGGACGGTACTGTACTGATTAATGCTGAAATTTTCCCAACAAAGCCGAAGCAGATCGCAAACACCGCTGCTCCGCCGATGACGAAGATACTGAACACTCTTGTGATCGCAAGGACGCCAATGTTCTCTCCATAAGTCGTTGTTGGAGGTCCGCCGATGAGTGAAGCGAAGATTGTCGCCGCACTGTCTCCTAAAATGGAGCGATGAAGACCTGGCTTTTTAATAAAATCTTGTCCAACAACTTTGCTTAACACGACTTGATGGCCGATGTGCTCAGACATGGTCACAAAGGCAACCGGCACCATTACTGTGAGAATGCTTAAGGTCACAGCAGGTGTATAGTCGACAAATGGCACAACAAAGTCTGGTACAGCAAACCATTTTGCGTCAATGACCGGCTGGAAGTTCACAATGCCTTGTGTTAAAGCAAAAAGGTAGCCGCTGATAATGCCGATTAAGACTGGAATCAAGCTAAGGAATCCTCTTAGGAAGATCATACTAATAATGGTGACAGCGAGCGTGAAGCCTGCAACCATTAAATGCTTCAGGCTGTAAACAAGCTCCTTTGCATTTGGATCCACGTACATCGCCATGTTAACAGCTGTTCCAGCGAGTCCGAGTCCGATGACCATAATGACGGGGCCTACAACGACAGGCGGCAGAAGCTTCATTAACCAGCCTGTGCCGAGCCATTTGATAAATAATGCGATGAGTGCATATGCCACACCCGCCATAAAGGCACCTACCATTGCGGCTCCAGGGCCGCCGGTGGCTTTTACATTCAAGATAGGGGCGATAAAGGCAAAGGACGATCCAAGATACGCCGGAATCTGTCCTCTTGTGATGATTAAGTACACAATGGTTCCAACCCCGCTTGAGATGAGCGCAACGGCTGGGCTCATATCAATGATCTTTGGTACAAGAATGGTTGCACCAAACATGGCAAACAAGTGCTGCAGGCTGAGTGACAGCCATGTGAACGGTTTTGGGATATCTCGAATGCCTAAATTGGCTTTTTGCTGACTCATGATTTTCCTCCTAGATGTGTCCTTTTTCATTAAAAAAGCCTCTTTGCGAGTATGCGCAAAGAGGCCTAGAAAAACCGTACACGTCACTTTAGTCGTGTGCTCGGTGTCTCTGTTATTGCCCTCTTTGCAAACTCTCTGGAATGCATTTAAAAAGGTTATTTTTCATATATAGCGACAAGGTCGTTTTGATCTACTTCATTAAGCTGAACCATGACTGTCTCTGCTTTTGATGTCGGGATGTTTTTTCCGATATAATCTGCCCGAATCGGCAGCTCCCGGTGTCCCCGGTCGACTAGAACAGCCAGCTGAATGGAAGATGGTCTTCCTACATCCACAAGCGCATCCATTGCTGCTCTCACCGTTCTGCCTGTGAACAGCACATCATCCACGACAATGAGTGTTTTGTCATTAATGTCAGCTGGAATGTCTGCACCCTTGACAAGCGGGTCTTGATTCTCTGTCTTTTTTGTCAGGTCATCACGGTATAGCGTAATATCCAGTTCACCCACAGTCACGGGGTTTCCTTCTATTTGCTCGATGCGCTCTGCAAGGCGCTTTGCAAGATGAATACCTCTTGTCTTGATCCCGGCCAAGATGACATCCTTCATCCCTTTGTTGCGCTCAATCATTTCATGTGCAATACGGGTAAGCGCTCGTCTTATCGCTTGTTCATCAAGAATAACTGCTTTTTGTTCCATCTTTTACACCTCTTTTTGACAAATAAAAAGCCCCTTCTGCAAAGGGCAGAGAGGGGCGCTCATTTGTGCATACTCGTGCACAAATTGATCCGTTATCCTTCTCAGCCTCTCTGGACTGTTTTAAAGAATCTCAATTTCTTCGTTTATTATTTCAAAAAAAGAACGGCCTGTCAATCGTTATTTCTTAATGAATCGATAAAAGCTTGCATATCAGCTGGAATTGGAGCTGTAAACTCCATATATTCTCCTGTTCTAGGGTGATCAAATCCTAACACGCCTGCATGCAGCAGTTGTCCATTGAAATCAACAGTTTTTCTCGGGCCATATTTTGGATCTCCTGCAAGCGGATAGCCAATGTATTTCATATGAACACGAATTTGGTGGGTTCTTCCTGTTTCAAGGCGGCATTCTACAACGGTAAAGTCTTTAAAGCGCTCCATCACATCAAAATGAGTGACCGCCTGCTTTGCATTTTCTTTTGTGACCGTCATGCTTTGGCGATCTTTTTTGTCTCGACCAATTGGTGCATCAATCGTTCCAGTATCATGCTGAATGATGCCATGAACAACGGCTGTGTATTTTCTAGTGACCGTTTTCGCCACCAGCTGATTGACGAGTGATTCATGCGCCATATCATTTTTTGCGACCATTAAAAGCCCTGACGTATCTTTATCAATCCGGTGGACAATTCCTGGTCTCATCACACCATTAATGCCTGACAAATCATTGCAATGAGCCATGAGGCCATTGACAAGAGTACCTGTCACATGTCCTGGTGCTGGATGAACGACCATTCCTCTTGGTTTATTAACCACTAGTACATCTTCATCCTCATAATAAATATCAAGATCCATTGATTCCGCTTCTACATCTAGTGCTTCTGGATCTGGAATTTCTACTTTGATTTGATCTCCAGCTTGTACTTTATAATTGGCCTTCACTTGTTTTCCATTTACTTCGATGAGCCCATCTTTCACCCACTGCTGGACTTGGGTTCTTGACCATTCTGGTTCAGTTGTGCTTAAAAATTTATCAAGCCGTTCACTCGTTTGTTCTTCTGAAACGGCAATGTTTACTTGATTCATGTAGTTGACTCCTTATTTTTCTTTCCATCTAACAGCATTTGAATAAAGAGCAGAATGACCCCCACACATAGAGAGGAATCTGCGATATTAAAGATTGGATAATGATAATCCCCAAATACGAAATGAGCAAAATCAACCACTTCTTGACGGAAAATACGGTCAATAAAGTTTCCAATTGCTCCGCCAAGCATTAAGGCAAGCGCTACGCCAAGTAGCTTGTCCTTTTGTCCATGTTTTTGCAAATAATAAACAATTCCTGCAATAACAACGAGTGTGATCACATAGAAAAACCACATTTGTCCTTGGAGAATCCCCCATGCGGCTCCTGAATTTCGGTGGGATGTGATGTAAAAGAAGCCATCAATCACAGGAATAGAATCACCGAGCATCATATGTTTGACAATGAGCCATTTTGTTAATTGATCTAAACAAATTATCACGAATGCGATTATGTAATAGAACACACACGTTCCTCCATCTTCATACTTTGGTCTTTATGCATTTTATCAAGAAAACAGGATGGAGTAAAGAAACTTTAGTTGACAGACAAAAACCTCCCTACATGTGGAAGG
Organism: Bacillus sp. 22446; assembly: GCF_052044955.1. NCBI lineage: Bacteria > Bacillati > Bacillota > Bacilli > Caryophanales > Bacillaceae > Bacillus > Bacillus sp. 22446. The sequence goes on along the minus strand of NZ_JBQEOD010000002.1, from coordinate 230,268 downwards.
CTTCAAAATGAGAATCGTTTGATTCATAAGGATAAGGGGTGAATGCTTTTTTCTCGTATTGCTTATGATATAAAAAGTCGTCAGTCGTACGAGCAGTCGGAAGAATACTCATTTGTTCAATAGGCATTGTATGCCCTGTCGCCTCGCATATGCCATAAGTTCCTTGTTCAATTTTTGCAATCGCGAGCGAAACATCTTGCAGTTCTTCTTTAATGTGATAAAGAAGCGTGGTCGTTTTTGCTTGATCGAACGTGACATGTTCAGCGGGTGAACGCAATGATGCATATTCAAACAGTTTCGATTGCAGTTCTTCTCTCATTTGAAGGAGTTCCATGTAAATCGTCTCTAGATCGCCATTCATGTCGCTGTTTCAACTCCTGCCCTGTCGTGATAATCATATTGTTGCCCCGCCTGTTCACTTTAAAGCCATAAGATTTTTCCTTTCGTTCTAAACGCTGTCATTTTCTCTATATCAAAAACGCCCCGCTATATGCGGGGCGCTAGTTGGTGATATCACGCTGTTAATTCTGGTAATATTTCTCCACGATTTCAGCATTTTTGAGCGACAATGTTGGGTATTTTGGATTTGCGCCAACATCTTTTGAAATAATGCGGGAACGTTCGCACAGTTCGCCTTCTGCTTTTTGAACAACAATACGTCCTGATGTGTATTCAGGCGCTGATGCGTCTGCATGCTTCTCATCTTCTACTGTTAACTCAGAAATGATAAAGAGCTGCTTCACATCTTCTTTAATGGATGCAAGAAGGTTTTTCACTTCCTCTGTTGCATAAAGGGTCACACTCGCTTCAAGTGAACGTCCGATGACTTTCTCATTACGCGCAATTTCCAGCGCTTTTAGCACATCGTCACGTACTTCCATAAAGCGGTCAAACTTCACTTCTGTCGCTTCTGCTTGAGGAACAGCTACACCTTCTGGCATATCTGTTAACTGAACACTTGGCTCTTCAACAAAGCTTAAGTGGCTCCATAGTTCATCTGCTGTATGCGGAAGAATTGGTGCTGTTAGCTTCACTAACGCCATTAATGTTTCATAGAAAACCGTTTGCATGCTGCGGCGGTCTGGATGATCCGCATGCTCAATGTATACCACATCTTTTGCAAAATCGAGATAGAAAGAGCTAAGCTCAATCGTACAGAAGTTGTGGATGGCATGATAGACAACCGCAAATTCGTAATCATCATAAGCTTTTTTCACTTTATCAATCAATTTGTTTAATTTGATTAAGATATACTGATCCACTTCGCGAAGCTCTTCGACTGGTACTGCATTGACTGCTGGATCAAAGTCAAACAGGTTACCATGCAAGAAGCGGAACGTGTTACGGATTTTACGATAAACTTCTGCGACTTGTTTTAAAATGTCGTCAGACACTGGATGATCGGCTTGATAGTTGACAGAAGATACCCAAAGTCTAAGAATCTCCGCACCAAGCTGCTTCGCCACTTTCGTCGGATCAATCGTATTGCCTAATGATTTACTCATCTTGCGTCCTTCTTTATCAAGCGTAAAGCCATGGCTGAGAACACCTTTATATGGCGCTTTTCCAGTGACTGCAACTGCTGTAGATAAAGATGAGTTAAACCAGCCGCGATATTGATCAGAACCTTCAAGGTAAAGGTCTGCCGGACGAACCAGGTCATCTCGTTCTTCTAATACCGCTTGGTGAGAAGAACCAGAATCAAACCATACATCCATGATATCTTGCTCTTTCGTAAATTCACCATTCGGGCTGCCTGGATGTGTAAAGCCTTCAGGCAATAATTCTTTTGCTTCTTTTTCAAACCAAATATTCGAGCCATGTTCTCTAAATAATTGAGAGACGTGTTGAATCGTTTCATCTGTGATGATTGGCTCACCATTTTCAGCATAGAAGACTGGGATTGGAACGCCCCATACACGCTGTCTTGAAATGCACCAGTCACCTCTGTCACGCACCATATTGAACAGGCGCGTTTCGCCCCAAGCTGGAACCCATTTCGTTTCTTTAATATTATCTAATAGCGCTTCTCTGAAATCTTTAATGGAAGCAAACCACTGAGCAGTTGCACGATAAATTGTTGGTTTTTTCGTTCTCCAGTCATGCGGATAGGAGTGCGTGATAAAGTCGAGCTTTTTCAATGCGCCTTTTGCTTCAAGCTGTTCTGTGATGGCTTTATTGGCATCCTCGTAGAATATTCCTTCAAAACCAGGTGCTTCTTCTGTCATCACACCTTTTTCATCTACTGGACATAACACATCAAGACCGTACTTCATACTTACGATAAAGTCATCTTCCCCGTGACCTGGCGCTGTGTGAACACAGCCTGTTCCTGCATCTGTTGTGACGTGATCGCCAAGCATCACAAGAGAATCTCTATCGTAAATTGGATGTGCTGCAACGACCTTATCTAATTCTTTACCTTTTAAGGTTTTCACAACTTCGTACTCTTCAAAGCCAAGTGTTTTTGCCACTTGTTCAACTAGCTCAGATGCGATGACATATCGCTCAGCACCCACTTGAAGCACACTGTACTCTAGGTTTGGATGTACACAAATGCCAAGGTTTGCAGGAAGTGTCCAAGGTGTTGTTGTCCAGATGATGAACTGCTCGCCGTTTTCAAGTACGCCTTTGCCATCTTTCACTTTAAATGATACGTAAATCGATGGTGAACGTTTGTCCTTGTATTCAATTTCTGCTTCAGCAAGTGCTGATTCACTTGATGGAGACCAGTTAACAGGCTTAAGACCTTTGTAAATATAGCCTCTTTTCGCCATTTCACCAAAGACAAGAATTTGCTGCGCTTCGTATTCAGGCTTCAATGTCACATATGGATTATCCCAGTCTGCTCTTACGCCCAAACGTTTAAACTGATTGCGCTGACCTTCGATTTGTTTCCAAGCATACTCCTCACATAGTTTACGGAATTCTGCTGTCGACATTTCTTTGCGTTTGACTTTTTTATTTTTCGTAAGGGCTGTTTCAATCGGTAAGCCATGTGTATCCCAGCCCGGTACGTACGGTGCATGGAATCCATTCATTGATTTAAAACGGACAATAAAATCTTTGAGGATTTTATTGAGTGCGTGCCCCATATGAATGTCACCATTCGCATATGGAGGTCCATCATGCAAAATAAAGGTTGGGCGTCCTTTTGTCCGCTCTAAAACCATTTGATAGATGTCTTTTTCTGCCCATTCCTCTTGGATTTCAGGCTCTTTGTTCGGCAAGTTCCCTCTCATCGGGAATTCTGTTTTTGGCATTAATAAGGTGTCTTTGTAGTTCATACCTATTCCTCCACATGCAAATTCGTATTAAAAAACAATAAAAAAAGCCCTCTCATCCCATAAGGGACGAGAAGGCTTGTCTCGCGGTACCACCCTTTTAGACAAGCGCTTTGAAATTGCCGCTTATCCACTCTAAAATCGTAACGTGATCTGACGCCTTTTCTTACTCATTCATTTCAGAAAAGGAACTAAAGGGGTGATCTCATTGCAGCGTTTCGTAATGTCAGGCTTCCACCGTCCCTGATTCGCTTTATTACGCATGTAACCGCTGCGAGTGTCCCTTTCAAACGTTTATCTCTTGTTAATTTATGATGGTATTATATGCAACATGAGCACGTCATGTCAAGGTGATGCGCTTATTCTTTTTCGTCAAAGACAGCGTCAACTTCATATTCCAGCAAATGATCCCAATCATCATTTTTCAGAAGATCAAGCTGAGCTTCGATGAGCATTTGGAAACGAGTTCTAAAGACTTTCGACTGTTTCTTGAGCTCTTCGATTTCCATTGCAATCTTTCTTGATTTTGATAACGCTTCGTTGATAATACGGTCTGCATTTTTCTCAGCTTCACGAATGATCAATTTCGCTTCTTTATCAGAATGACGCTTCACGTCTTCTGCTGCTTCTTGCGCCACAAGAATGGATTTGTTTAATGTTTCTTCAATTGTTGCAAAATGGCCTAGTCTTTCATCAAGCTCGTTGACTTTGTCTTCAAGCTCGTTCTTTTTGCGAAGTACGATCTCGTAATCTTTACGTACTTGGCTTAAAAACTCATTTACTTCATCTTCGTCATAGCCGCGAAAACTTTTTGTGAACGTTTTATTATGAATATCATTAGGTGTTAATGGCAATTTTGCCACCTCCAGATTCAAATTCGTTATGTCAGAAGCTCAAATGTTACTTTGAATTTATCTTTTTTCGTCTTCCCATCAATTGTTTTTAAGCTAAAGCGGCCAAATCCCCTGACAGAGAGCTGATCACCTTCACCAATTGTAAAGGAAGGGTCTTCAGTGACTTTCCAGTTTACTTTGACAAGACCATTTTTGACCAAAAGCTGTGCTTTTTGCCGAGACTGACGGCTGACAGCAGCACATACAGCGTCAAGCCGCAGTGAAGAAATCGTATCTTCTTTGATATCGGTTTTGCTGATGACTGGCTGAAGATCTGCCTTGCTGATTTCCTCTAATGAAACAGATGCTCTGCCGACATGCGTCAGCTGAGCCCGAACAAAATCGGCAACATCGCTTGTACAAATAAATTGCACGTTGTCCTCTGAAAATAACAAATCACCGAATTTTTGACGCTTCAGGCCTGTCCCAATGAGCGAACCGAGAAGGTTGGGGTGTTCTATAGAAATAAACTTTTTCGCATAGTTCACCTGAAAATAAGTCAGTTCAAAATCCTGTATGGTCGGTGCTAAATAGTCAGGATAGATCAAAGCCCTTTTTCGCTCCGCTTCCTCATACCCGCCAAAAAACATGAGACCCAGTTCATCAGAATGCTGAATCACGGACTGGGTAATGAACTGCTCACGCGGATCAAGAAAGTCTGTTAATTTCATTCGATATTGATCGAGTGCGATGTTTTTCCAGCCTAATACTTGGTCGACAAATGGCTGTTCGTCTTTTCTAAAATGTTGATAAATATCGCTCATTTTGTTCCCCTTTTATGTAAAAGAGCCTGGCAGATGCCAAGCCCGGCAGCCTGTTTACATGAATCGTACAATCATATTATAAAGACCAGTTAGTCCATACGATGATGCGAAACGAATCACAAGCAATGCCACAATCGGCGAGATGTCAATCATGCCAATTGGCGGAATAATTTTACGGAATGGTTCTAAATACGGTTCGCAAATGTTTGTCAAGAAGCGGCCAATCGCTGTTTCTCTTGCAGATGGCACCCATGACATAAAGATGTAAATAATGATCGCGAATGAGTAAATCGTTAATACCGTACCCAAAATATTAAAAATGAAATTTAGAATAACTATGATTTACCACCTCTGAGGTTCTTCCTCTGTCAATAGCTCTGATATTGTGCCAGATACATCCACATTATCAGGTGTGCAGAGGAATATATTCGAGCCAATACGCTGAATGTCTCCACCGATTGCATAAACCGTTCCGCTTAAGAAGTCGATGATTCGCTTTGCTTGATCGTGCTGAATGCGCTGCAAATTGACGACGACTGCACGCCGATTTTTAATATGATCTGCAATCTCTTGAGCCTCTGCATAAACACGTGGCTCACTTAACACCACTTTAGAGGATTTTTGCACGCTTTGCAAGCTGACGACATTTTGTTTTCCTGCCTGAGGACGCTCTTGAAATGCTGTTTTATCTTTTGTGTTTTTTTCTTCTTGTGCTGGTTCTCTTTCTTCATCAATATATTCGTACTCATACTCTTCATCATCGAGTGTGAAGAAGCTTTTAAACTTATTTTTTATGCTCATGTCACGCACCTCCTGTTTCATTTCCAACAAGTGAAGAGCCAATCCGAACAAATGTCGCACCTTCTTCAATTGCGATTTCAAAATCGTTTGACATGCCCATCGATAAATGCTGACAAGGTGCATTTACTTGGTTCAGTTGTTTTACCTCTTGTTGAAGGCTTTTTAATGTTTTAAAACAGTTTCGTATCACAGTATGATCATCTGTAAATGGAGCCATTGTCATGAGTCCAGCAATTTCAATATGTTTGAAATCAGCGAGCTGTTTGACAAATGGAATCACGTCTTCGCTTTGTAAGCCGTGTTTTGACTCCTCAAGTGATGTGTTCACCTGTACAAAACAGCGAACCGTGTGATCCGCTCTTTTTTCAATTTCATTCGCAAGGGACATTCTGTCTAGCGAATGTAAGTAGTCAATGGTCTGAATGACAGATTTCACTTTTCGCGTCTGTAAACTGCCGATGAAGTGCCAGCTAATGTTTTCATCGGTTATGGCTGCCTGTTTTTCAAGTAACCCTTGGTCACGATTTTCACCAAAGTGCAAAATTCCGGCATCCTTTGCTTCTAATGCTCGTTCAATCGAGACATACTTTGTGACAGCGACAACCGATACATCGTCTGGATGTCTACCTGCTCTTTTACATGCTTCGTTGATTTGTTCATTTATTTGTCTGAGATTCTCTCGTACATTCAATTGCACTTATGCCTCCTTAAACCCGACAAAAGACATCATACGTCCTGTTTTCCCTTGATCACGCCGGTGTGAGAAGAAATGCTGCTCATTGCAACTTGTGCACATCGAACTGACATGTATGTTTTCTTCTTTTAATCCTGCATGAAGTAATACGTTTTTGTTTAGTGTTTTTAAGTCAATTTTGTATTGTCCTTGTGAAATCTCGGAATACACATCCTCTGTTGAAAAAGGAAGCTGTTTCACTTGATCTATGACAACATCATCTACTATGTAGCAGCAGCTGCCAATGGATGGTCCAATGACGACTTGTATATGATCGGCATCAGCGCCTTCTAGGCGAACCCATGCATCAACCATGTTAGCGCCGATTTGTTTGACGGTTCCTTTCCAGCCGGCATGAGCTGTTCCAATCAGCCCAGATTGCGGAGCTAGAAAATAAAGCGGAACACAGTCAGCGAAACAAAGAGCGAGCATGATGTTTGGTTCAGAGGTGTATAAACCATCTGTTCTAGAGAGCGCTTCATCATACTGAAGACTTCCTCTTCCCTTTTGTTCCTTCGTGACTTTCATGATGCGATCCTCGTGTGTTTGGTCAGCAAACACCCAATTAGAGAGCGGCACAGCAGTAGCATCTGCAATGACTTGACGATTCATTTGGACACTAGAAGCATCATCTCCTACATGGAGTCCAGTGTTCATTGATTGATATGGAGAAAGACTAAAGCCGCCATTTTTTGTCGTAAAACCGGCCAATATCTCTTTTCCAGAACATGTCATGTTCGTCCAATCATGAATCAGCATTGCATAAGGTGATTTCTGCTGAAAGGGGTCAAATTTGTCTATCAAAGCTGCCTCCCACCTTTCATTCATCTCTCTTTATATCGCTCCTATTTTACCACAAGACCTGCTAAGACAGTTAGTGGGATTCATTAAATATTACACTCAAATGTGCCCTTTCTACAGGTTTTTTTTCAAATTGATATGAAAACGTAATCTTTTTACCCGAAAAAGACATTGATTGCTGAGAATGGAGAGGTTGTTTTTAAGGAAAATTTGATCTATTAGTTGAGGAATTTACACAAATTAAGAAGACAAACGGACAAGTATCACATCTTCGCCAATTTTTACTATATTTCGCCACGGGACAATCATTTCCTCTTCTTTTCCGAAAAATCCCATCATTTTACCTGTACCGCCAATGATAATCGCTTGTATTTTACCGCTTGTGACATTGATATCGATGTCTCCAATAGTACCTAATTTTTTTCCGCTGGACACATCGACAACATCTTTGATTTGGAATTCAGAAATACTGATCATCTGTCCTTCCCCGCCTTTCGTTTTCTACTATAATATGTATGATGGAAAAGCAGGGAAGCAGACCAATAGTTTCTCTTATCTACAATTTACTTAAGTGAGGACGGCCGTTTTGCCACATGACTTCGACTGGACATTCAAAAAAGGAAGAAAGCAAGTCACTTGTCATCATCTCTTTTGTTTTCCCTTGATCAAAAACAGACCCCTCTTTTAATAATAGGGTGTGCTGAAAAACAGGCAAAATCTCTTCTGCATGATGGGTCGTGTAAAGCAAAGTAGGCGCATCAGGCTTTGATGCAATCAATGAGATCGTCTCTAGCACCTGTTCTCTTGCTAAAAAATCAAGACCCGTCACAGGTTCATCTAAGATCAGAAGCTTCGGATCATTCATTAAAGCTCTTGCGATGAGCACTTTTTGTTTCTCTCCTTGCGACAGGGTTTCATACGTGCGATTGGCATATTGAAACGAGCCAAATGTTTTTAATAAATCAATCGCCTTCTCTCTTATCTCATCTGTCGGTGTTTCATAAAGTCCGATCGAAGCAAATGCCCCGCTCAAAACAATTTCAAATGCATTGTCATCTCTCTGCAGCTTCTTTTCAAGACCAGCAGAGATGAGACCAATTTTCTTCCTTAGTTTTTCACCAAGCGCTTCCTTGCCAAACACATGGCCTAACACCGTCATCTCACCTGACGTTGGAAAATAATATGAGCAAAGCATATTTAATAAAGCCGTTTTCCCAGCACCATTTAAACCATAAAGCACCCAGTGTTCCTGGTTTTTCACCTGCCAGTCAATAGAACGAAGCAGCCATTTTCCATTTCGTTTTAAAGAAACATCCTTCAAGTCAAGCGACACTATCTTTTCCCCCTGAATAAAAATTCTGAATATACAAATAATAACGTCTACAGCATATCGCAAATGTTTCATTCAGTAAACCTAACGCAAAAAAGCTGCTCCCTATTAAGGAACAGCTTTTTTGCATGGTTACGAAATTTCAATTCGTACGCCCTCTTTAATGTCAGGAAACGTATGCGGGGATGCAAAGACAGCTCCCGGTAATACATCATCAAACGGCTCTTGGAAGTAGATCGAAATATGGCCGAGTTCCTTAAAGTTGTCATTTGCTTTATTGCCTAAAGCAGTAATGGTATAAGTTTGGTCGCCCACTTGAATCGTTCCGCCTAATTTCAGCGGCTCTTCTTCTAAGTGTTCAAACTCATGAATGACAGACATATCTCTTAATTCCTGCGGCGCTGCTGGTCCAAATAAAACAATCAGCTTATCTTCTTTAAACTGCGGGACTAAGATCCCAATTTCTTTTACGACAGATTGTGTTACCATGTATCTCGATTCCTCCTTTAATACGTTTAATACATACCGAAGCTGGCAACGTATGCGATCACAACAGATAGAACGCCTGTAATGAGACGGCTATACAAAACAGCTGGTACCCCATATTGTACCGTTTCCGGCTTCGCTTCACCAAGTGATAGCCCAACCGGGATAAAGTCACACCCTACTTGACCGTTGATCGCAAACAGTGCTGGAAGAGCAAATTGAGGCGGAATGTTTCCTAGTGCAATTTGACTACCAATTAGTACACCGATGACTTGTGCGATGACTGCCCCAGGTCCTAAGACAGGCGACAGGAACGGTAAGGTACAGACAACAACGAGCAGTAAGAGCCCCCATAAAGATCCTGCCAAAGGTGAAAGGAAATGGGCAATCAGATCACCGATTTTTGTATAATTGATAATTCCAATTAACATACTGACAAAGGCCATGAATGGAATAATGTTTTTAAGGAGCATATCAACAGAATCACGACCAGCTTGATAGAATGTGCCGGTTACTTTTCCGATTCCTCTTGAGAATCTCATGAGGAAATTCCCTTTTTCTTGACGCTCGATATTTTCCTCTTTCAGTTTTGAATAGGTTTCTTTGAAATTCTCTTTGTCAATTGAGCCGCTGCTTTCTTGACCTTCTACATTCCCTTCACTATCAGATGCTTCAGCAAAGGAAATATCTTTTTCTGTGACACCTGATACGAAGATATCCTCTGTAATGTGTTTTGCAAGCGGTCCAGAAGGAGAGGATGCCAGCACATCGACAGTAGGAATGCGTTTCATTGGATAAAGTCCGATTCGCGCTGTTCCTCCGCAGTCAATGACAACACACATCATTTCATCTTCTGGTATAGAATTTTTAAAGCCATCACATGCTTCTGTCCCTGTCATTTCTGCAATTTTTCGTGCAACTGGGTGAATGCCTCCTCCTGTAATGGAAACGACCTTTCTTCTTTTACCGGTTGGTTCAAGCTCTAATCCTTTTCCCCATCCGCCAGCACCTTTTGCAACAAATACTTTGTGGTTTGTCATGTCTAACCCTCCCCTATTGTGAATTCGCTTTCATTTTTCCTGCTAAGTACTTTGTGATCCATTCCGTAATGATTCCGCGAAGTAAAATGACAACGATCCCGACTAAGAAGTAACGAACAGCCAGCTCTGACATAGAGTATCCAGCTTCTTTAATCCCGTTCGCAATTCCTAAGTAGACAAACAGTTCTCCTGCGTTGGCATACGGGAACAGCGATGTCACCGGATGAACAAATGAAACAGCTGAATCATAGAATGCTGGTTTTTGTTTTTCAGGTAAGAAGCGGCCAAACGTATAAGCCATTGGGTTTGTCAAAATAAGAACGGATAAGATCGGCATTAACGTATAGCGCAAAATGGTATATTTCGCTGCAAACTGAATCGCTCTATTCACTCGCTCTTCTCCAATAAACTTCATGACAGCATAAGTGAAAGTAAGTAACACAACAAGCGTTGGAACGATACCTGTCACAAGACCCATGAACTGCTTTCCGCCGGCTTCAAACATCCCGATAAAGTGCTCTCCAAACCATTGAATCCATTCCATGTTTCATCTCCCCTTTCTTAGTTCACATTTGTTATATTTTTTTTAGAAATCGAGACAAGCGCCTGCTCCGCTGCCATGGAGAGTGCTTGCATGACAGCTGGTCCCCTTTTGCGCTTTTTCAATGTTTGTTTCATCATGTGATGCTCATCAAGCACAGCCCCCACATGTTTTCCTTCATAGGAAGGCAGTTCCTTAAATTTAGACAAAATCGAGACGCCGCCTAGCACATGACACTTTTGGATGATGTATGATTCATCGACAATGATGAGCGCAATGGCTCCAGGACCAAATTTGCGCCGCTCCATTCCTGAAAACAAGTGATAGCCTTGTTTCCCTTTATAGTCGTCAATCAGTGAATCCATGCTCTTGCGGTAGTACTTGATTTGAATAAACGATAAACCATACTGCACAATCAGAATAATGCAAAGTACGATTGCTAATTTTTCCATAGCCTCACGTCCTTATGATTGAAATAAGTGATCTTGTAATGAACGCAGCTTCCAGACCGTTGTGCTTGCATCGAGTTCTACATCATCATGAGATAGGAATTGCCCCAATTTGATATCTTTTTTCGCTACCACTTTTCCGCTGATTAAGCCAATTGGGATGTGGCCGTTCGCTTTCATGTCTTGATGTGTTTCAAGTACACCTCTTACGGAGTATCCGCCAATACCATCAAGTGTTTCTCCTGCTTTAATATCTCTTTTCGCCACAGCGACAGTTTCTGATACTGGTACACCAATTGGATGGATTGAAGAATCGTGTTGTAAGACTGCTTTTGCGATCGTCACTGGTGTTTCAAGACTTGCTAAGTGGAAAGGACGATACAGTGTGTAGTGAGGACCTTTTCCAACTTTTAAGTAGCGAAGTTCTTCATCTACTGGCTCAAGATCACTCTTGACGATGACAAAGACACCTGGTGCCAGTCCATTTACATATTCAACGACTCCGAAGTTATCCAGTACGCCGCCTTGCTGTTTTTGATTTAATTTATCTGCTACATTTTCTAAATTCGCTTCTACTCCATGCATCCCGACCTTATCAGGCAAAAGTCCTGTTGCATTACTTAATAGGTTCATTTCTGCCATCGTTTTTGTTCCGTCTTGGAATGCTGCCAGCATGTGGGCACTCATATGTTTACTATCTGCTTCAGCTTTACACGTATCTGGGTTTGCTTCTGGGAAGAATGGGTTGTTCTTACCTTTCCCAGCAACCAATACTTCAAGCCCCATTGTTTTTGCAAATTCGTATAGTTCTAGCGTTGCTGCTGGTTCATCTCCAGCTGATCCAGAGTAAACAAGTCCTGCATTCGTGAATAATTTATGCATGACCAAGCCGATCGTAATATCGACTTCTACATTTAAAAGAACGAGATGTTTTTTTGAATTAAGCGCTTCCAAAGAAATGTTTGCTCCGACCTCTGGAACACCTGTTGCATCCACAACGACTTCCACAGAATCTGATTGAATCACTTCTCTGTAATCATTTGTGACGACCATTTGATGTGGTTTCGCATGTTGCTTGTAAAAATTCGCTGCTTTCTCAGCTGCACTAAGATGAATATCACAAACACCTGCGACAATCATGCCTGGAATTTTAGAAATTTGTGAAATGAGTCCAAACCCCATTTGACCTGCCCCGATAATCCCAACTTTGATTGGATCTCCGCTGCGTTCTCGTGCTAACAATTGTTGATAAATTGACATCTAAATCATCCTTTCAGGTTTTCTTGCTTCACAATAGATTGCTAGAAAAATAATCTGAAACTTTTAACAAATGTTATAAAAATTAACAAAAATCTGTTTCTTGTAACATTTGTTATTTTATTTATCATTTGTTATGAACTTAGTTTATATGATGTGTCAACTTTGTGTCAAGATAAAATCGATAAAATTCTCAATCTTTTTGAGTCTAAAGACTCAAAAAAACTACCTAATCGGCTTAGGTAGTTACTTTAATAGGGCATCTCCGGTTTGTTCATCTGTAATTAACACATGAATTAATCCACCTTCTAACGCTGCCCTGATCGCTTCAATTTTTTCTTCTCCTCCAGCGACACCAATCACAAGTGGGATCTCTTTCAGTTTTAGAGGACTGATCCCCATCACCCGGTCGTTCCACGGATGCGGATACACTTCACCTTTATGATCAATAAAGTTATAACAAATGTCACCCGCGACATCTTTCGCTTGCAGGATATCTTCCTCACCACTTGTCATATAGGATTTCACCATCGTTGAATGTTGCGGAACCCCGCCTATTCCTACGACCGCGATATTTGATGATTCTCCTAATTCAATGACTTTTTTGATCGACGGCTGTCTAATAAGTACATCTTTCGCTTCTTTCGTATCAAGCATGACAGGCACATGTAAAAACTCACATTTGGATTTGAGTGCTTCTGAGCATCTTCCAATAATATAGTTGGCATGAATATCAACATCTTCATTTCCGACGCCTCCGACAAGCGGAACAAATGTCACAGATGGAAAATGCTGAACAGACGTAAGCGCTTTCGCCATTTCATGCAAGGTTGTCCCTGATGAAAAACCGATGACTTGTCCATCCTTCATGACTTTTAATAAAAAGCCCGCAGCCGCAGCTCCTATTCGACTTTTTGTTGTTTCTTGACTGAGAGATTCCACACACACGACTTCTCGCAGCCCGTATTTCCGCTCTATTTTTCTTTCTAACGAACCATATTGTTGATTTACTTCATCATGAATAATGATTTCCACGATTCCTGCTTCACGTGCTTTTGCCAAATATTTCGATATGAGCGAACGGCTAACCCCAACAGCTTCTGCAATTTTAGATTGAGTGGCGCCTTCTTCATAGTACATATGCGCAACCTTAATGAGCAGCCTTCTTTCATCATGGAATGTCATAATAACCCTTCTTTCCGCTTCTCTATTCCCTCACAAATGATATTTTAAATAACATTTGTTAAAAACAGATTAAATGAAAAAAATAACAGAGTCAATACTACAGATGGGTTCTCTAAAAAGAATGAAAAAAGCCGCACATTAGCGGCGGCTTTAAAAAATATTTTTATTCATTTGTTTGATTGCTGCTTTTTCAAGCCTTGATACTTGTGCTTGAGAAATGCCGATTTCTTCTGCCACTTCCATTTGTGTTTTACCTTGGAAGAAGCGTTTGCGAAGAATCATTTTTTCTCGATCATTCAATCTGCGCATTCCCTCTTTTAAGGCCAATTCTTCTACCCATTGTGTATCTTTGTTCCGTTCATCACTAATTTGATCCATCACATAAATCGGATCTCCTCCGTCATTATAAATCGGTTCAAACAAAGAAACAGGATCTTGAATGGCATCTAGGGCAAAAACAATTTCCTCATGAGGGACTTCTAACACTTTGGCAATGTCTTCTGCCGTTGGTTCCTTGCTTGTCTCACTAATTAGTCTCTCACGAACTTGAAGCGCCTTATAGGCAATATCTCTTAGTGAACGAGACACCCGGATAGGGTTGTTATCGCGCAAGTATCGACGGATTTCTCCTATGATCATAGGGACCGCATAAGTTGAAAATCTGACATTGTGGCTTAAATCAAAATTATCAATTGATTTCATTAATCCGATACAGCCTACTTGGAAGAGATCATCAACATACTCGCCTCTGTTGTTAAAACGCTGAATCACACTTAAAACCAACCGCAAATTGCCATTGACTAGCTTTTCTCTTGCTGTATCGTCACCTTCATCTTGCAGCTGTCTGAATAATTTTCTCATCTCGTCGTTTTTCAGAACAGGCAGTTTGGAGGTGTCGACTCCGCAGATTTCCACTTTATTTCTGGACACTTTTTTCCCTCCCTACAGGAGCTGTTGTACAAAGTTCAGTATCTCCGTGGGATGGAAAAATATGCACGGTCTATGACGAGAAATATGTGAAAAAATGGTGATCCCTTTGACAGTACAGGGATAAAGCTTTCAAAAAAAAATTTTTAGACCATCTTATTAAATTCTTTTTGCAATCGTTTAATAATTCTTTTTTCGAGCCTTGAAATATAGGACTGAGAAATACCAAGCATGTCGGCAACATCTTTTTGGGTTTTTTCTTCACCGCCAACTAAACCGAACCTCAGTTCCATGATCTGTTTTTCACGATCGTTTAATTGTTCTAACGCTTTTTTCAGTAATTTTTTATCGACATTTGCTTCAATATCCCGGGTGATAATATCATCATCTGTCCCAAGTACATCTGATAAAAGCAATTCATTTCCGTCCCAGTCGATGTTAAGCGGTTCATCAAAGGATACTTCTGAACGGATTTTATTATTTCGGCGCAAATACATCAAAATTTCATTTTCAATACATCTAGACGCATATGTGGCCAGTTTGATCTTTTTTTCTGGATTAAACGTATTTACTGCCTTGATGAGGCCTATCGTTCCGATACTAATCAAATCCTCAATGTTAATGCCTGTGTTTTCAAATTTTCTTGCGATATAAACGACCAATCGCAAGTTTCTTTCGATCAAAATGGCTCTTGCTGTTTGATCCCCTTTAGGTAATTTAACGAGCAATTCTTGTTCTTCATCCTTTGATAATGGCGGAGGCAGTGCCTCACTTCCACCAATATAATAAATCTCATCACTCTTTAGCCCTAGCTTCATGAGGAGTTTATACCAGTAGTAAGTGAGTTTAAATTTTAATTTTTTCATCTTCTTCTCCCTTCTAAATGTCCAGTTGACTTCGTAAGATAAAAGACATCACAAAAAAACTACGACACCCCTTGTATCATTTTTCCGTCTAACATCTCTGGATGAATGATGGATTGAAATTCCTGATCTGCTGATAATCCACTTAGACCCATCCCAACAAAACACTTCGCTGGCTGGATCATATGCGTTTTTGTATAAAGGTCGACCGTATCTGGTTTAAAGCATAGTAGAAACCCGTGATCATGACCGACTGCGCGATACGGAACGAGTCTTAAACGATCAAGCAGCGGAAAATGGTCATCAAGCTTTTGCATCACTTCAACAGGATGAAACTGTTTCATTTTTTCTATAAATGGCTCTCCGAAAATAGATGTGAGCTGATCGAGCTGGACGATCATGACAGGTGTTTTCGTCAATGGATCATACAGCTGATTTCCAGAATCGACCAGACCATTTAAGCGGATTGTTTCTCCTTGTATGTGTATCTCCACAAGTACTTGTTCGTCATATTGTCTTTTTTTCGCACCAACCTCTCCTAATCGTTTCTTTGAAAACAGCCAAATGGCCGGAAAGCCAGTGAGAACAAAAAGCCAGCTAATGGGATCACCAAATCCATCATTTTGTGAAATAAGCAGTCCATCTTGAATGACTGTATTTGTCTGCAAAAACGAATGAACCCCGATCATGCCCCCTCCCATCAAAAATGTGACAAAGTAAAAAGCAAACAGGTTTTGAAAAAAGGAACGAAATCTTTGAAAGCCAAAGGTTCCAAGCACGATCAAGACAGAAAAAAGCAGTTTACCTAAAGGATGCGACACAATCATTGCAAATGGCGTAAAGAGCAAGAGAACAATGCTCGATCCAATGAGAGCTCCTAACATATATCGCCTTTTTTTCACTTGTCGTTTGAGAATAAATGCCGTGAGTAAGAGCAGCAATAGATCAAAACAAAAGTTTAACAGCCAAATGACATCTAAATAAATGACCACCTTCTGCTCCTTTCATCTGAAACAAAGAATCAAAAGCAGTACTTGCACTTGTTTGTACCAGTATAAAACAGTCATCGGATGGAAGTCTGTCAATTCTTGTAGGGGATGATAGAGAACTTTTGGTGGATTGTTATCGTTTTTGTCGACGTATGAGACAGAAAGAACATCCGAATGATTTGTTGGACAAGTGTCTCCTCTATCCATTGCACAAAAAAAGACACGCTCCGAAGAGTCGTGTCTTTTTCGCTGTCATTCTTTCTCATTGATGGTGAGTGTTCCTTCTGCCTTCTGTCTTGTGACATTTCCATAATCATCTTTGACAATGACTTCAATCACTGCACCTTTTGCTTTTGCAATAGATGTCGCCGTCCAGTAGCCTTCATACGTTCCCGGTGCTACTTCACGAATCGGCAGTTCGGTTGTGTTTTGAAGTTTTGATCTAGCATTTGTCAGCGGCATATGAAGAACAAAGGTGGCATCTAGCTTTTCCCTGCTTTTAAATGAAATCTTAACCGATTCACCTGATGATAGATTCATATTATCTTTTGGCGTTAATTCAGAAATGACAGGTGCACCATATTGAACATCGATGTCGACCTTTTTAGTCGTTTTGTTTCCAGCTGCATCTTTTGCTGTCACTTTGATTGTATTTTTCCCGTTCTCAAGCAGCACCCTTGCAGAATATGCCCCATCCTTTACAGTCGCTTTTTTTCCATTGACTGTGACTTGATCTAGATAATCATCCGCTACTTTCCCTTCCACCGTGAGTGATTCTCTATTAGACTTGTCGCCTTTTTTCGGTGTATCAATGGTCAACGTCGGTGCTGTTTGATCGATGATCACCTTGACTGGCTTGGAATGTTTTGTTGAGCCTTTATCCGTTACAGTCGCCGCCGTGAAGACATGCTCTCCACTTGGAACAGATACATTTTCTTTGAAAGTACCCGACTCATCTGATTTGACGTTGGCCACCTCTTCATCATTCTGATAAATGGCCACATCGAGACCCGGAGAGGCTGTGCCTTCAATCGTCAATTCACCTTGATTTGTAATGGTTCCTTCCTTTGGAGAAGTGATTTCTGGTACATCTGCTTCATAGTTTACGAGCGCACGAATCATATAATTCCCCTCTTCTTTCGGAGAAGGAGAAAAAGCACCGCTCGTCAGCTGCCAGCTTCTTTCAGCATTAGGGCCATCTTCATCTGTGGCAAGTCCCGGCGATTCGGTATTCTTTTTCGTTTGAATATAAACAAGATAGAAATCTCCATCCACTGTAATGGCTTGATCTTCTAAATCTACTTTTGTCCATTCACCATTACGCAGCGCATTTGCTTTTAAAGGTCCTGCGATTTTCTCACCTGGTGCGCCACCCTTCCCAGAAGCATCATATACTTCAACAGCAAATTCATCGCCTCCAGGAGCTGGCCATTCTGATGTCCAAAACCGGAAAAGACCACCTGTGACTTGTGCTTGTTTCTTTCCTTTTTCTAATGAAAACTTCACAGCCCAGCCATTGCCAGGATCGTAGAAAGCCCGCGCATTTTCAGCCGTGCCATCATCGTAGCCAATCTCTCCCGGAAAGCCGATAAAAGGCTCAAGTTTCACTGACTTTTCAAGTGGCTTTTCCGTCACATCCGCTGTAAACGTATAGCCCTTAAACCCCTTTGCAAAAATTTTGACTGTATAGACACCGCTTAATGCCTCTAGAGAAAATTCACCGGATTCATCTGTTTTCACCGGCTCAATTTTTGCGTCCTCCACAAGATAAACAGTTGCATTCTTCACCTTTTCACCAGTTGTTTCATTGACGACCGTGCCGGAGATCGTTCGTTTCTCTAGCGGCTGTAAGGAGAAATTCGCTTCTGCTGTTTCTTTTGATGCCACTTTGACTTTTTGGGACCGTGATTCAAAGCCGTAAGCTTCCGCTTTCACTGTCCATTCTCCTGCTCCTTGAGACAGCTGATATTTCCCTGTCGCTTCATCGGTGGAAGTTGATTTTCCGCTTTCTAGAACACTGATTTGTGCTTTCATTGGAAGAGCTTGAATAGACGGAGCATCATGACTGTTTTGCTTTTGAATGTGTACATGTTTATTTTTTACTTTAGCAGGCTTTGCCTTTTTTGGATCAACTGATTTCTTATTCTGGCTTGTGGATTTTTCTTTTTTGATCACACCTAGCTGGTTCTTAGCTTGTTGAGACAAAGCCTCATCTGTGATTTTCACATCATCTAAATAAAAGCCATCTTTTGTGACACTGCCATCTGTTCTTATCTGAAACAGGACTCTCACTTTTTGACCTTTATAAGCAGATAAATCAACCTCGCCTGCTGTCCACGCATTTGTTTTCCCCGTATAAGCTGTCACTTGAACGGCGTCTTCCCCCTCTGGCTGTACATAGACATGCACATAATCATAATTGGCTTCGAGATCATGCCAGTATTGATATTGCAGGTAGGAAGAACCTGAATCTGGTACAGCAATGAGCGGCATAGACAAATTGGCGTCCGTTTTATTTTCATAAGGACTGTCTAAATTGGTGGCATAGACATGTTCCCCGCTAAATGCTTGTTTTGGACCTGTGGACGGTTTTCCCCACTGCCACGGATCTTTTGTTCCACCACTGAACCATCCACTTGGCCATGCTTCAAAATCTTGTGAGTAGCCAGTGGTGATGGATGTTTTAATTGGAAGTGTATAAGAATCTGATGCCGCTTCATTTTCTCTAAAATCTTTCACAATCCATCGGTACGTCACGTTTTCCCCCTCAAGTTCAGGGAGCTGCACCGTATAGGTTCCTTTCAAATGATTTCCATCCGTGCGGTTGGCTTGCAATGTCTCCCATTCACCTTGATCTACTCGGTAAGTCAAAGAAACATTTGCCACTGCTATCCCATCTTCTGCAGTGATGGTCAATGGGGTTGGCGTTGCAGCAAAAATTTCATTCGGACCTTTATGTGAAAAAACAGGTGGTTCTGTATCTTCTCCCTCTTTTGTCACCTGACCTTCAATCGTACCGATGCCATTGGTTAAAGCCATAATCGCCTCTCTTGCATCAACTAACCCTGCCCCATAGCCGTTGTTAGGGGATTCAGGAAATTGCTGATCTGTCAGTGGTTTCGCTGTCTCAATGAGAATTTGCTGAATTTCATCAACAGAAAGGTCTGATTGCACTTGGCGAAGAAGAAGAACAACAGCTGAGACATGCGGACCTGCCATCGATGTACCATTCCACCCATCCTCATATCCTTTTCCCGGGATCGAAGAACGAATGTTTACTCCCGGAGCAGCAATATCTGGTTTCATTACGCCATATGGAGATGGACCCTGAAGGGAGAAAGACCCTAACTTGTTGTCATGATCTGTTGCGCCTGTAGCAAAGGCTTCCTGATAGTTAGCGGGATTTGCAATCGAACCCGCGCCGCCTGGATTGAATAAATCGGTATTACCGGCTGAAAATTCTGGAAAGATGTCTGCTGCTCTCCAAGCATTCACTACATCTTTATACCAATCATCAAGACCTGGCCCACCGCCCCACGAATTATTCACAACATCAGGTGCCTTTTCTGGGTGAGGGTTTCCGTTTTGATCTTTCGGTGCTAAAATCCACTCACCGGCATCTAACAGATCAGCATCTGTACCGCCATCTTCTGAAAAAGCTTTCACTGCAATCCATTCTGCTCCCGGTGCGACCCCAATTTGATTCTTTCCATCTGGCTCAGAACCAACCATTGTGCCTGTCACATGGGTCCCATGCTCCAAGTCATCATAAGGGACTTCAGAGCCTGCCGTAGCATCATACCAATTCAGTTCATGAGATGGTTCGTTCGGACGAGCAGGATCAAACCCGCGGTATTTTTCTTTTAGCGCAGGATGATCCCATTCGACACCTGTATCAATACTTGCCACAACGGTTCCGGTCCCGTCATAGCCTAAATCCCACGCTTCTGGTGCATGCACCTGAGCAATATTCCATTCGACTCCATCTACTGCTTTGATTTGTTTGTTTGGCTTAGCATGCTTCAAATCAACAGGACGATGAAGTTGACGAGTTTCATTCGGCAGCACTTGAGCTACTTCTGGAAAAGAAGCAACCTTTTCCATCACTTCTTTTGTTGCCGTCACAGCTAGACCATTCACAATATAGTAGGAATGAATATCTTTCACTTGCTTATTCTTTTTTTCCTTTTGTAAATACGCTAGGAGCGCTTGCTGCGTTTCATCAGATGTTGCTCTCAGCTCAGATACAACGGCTGATCTTTTTGTGTACTGCGTTTTAGCCGCAGTTAATTTTTGTTTTTTTGCTTTTGATACAGCTTCTTTTGCTACTTTTTGTACATTCGTTTGTTCCTTCATTTTGACTAAGAAGGTCACCTTATCTTCCTTTTGAAACTGCTTCTTTAATCTCGAAGAAATCTTGGCTTTTGTTGTCTTAGAGGAAACGGCTTCCTCCTGATATGAGGTAGAAGTCGATTTTGCTTGAACCATCCCAAAGCTTGTCATCGTTAAAGTACCTATCACCAAAAGACTCATGAAACGATAGACGGCGGTTTTGCGAAACTTCACTTTCAATAAAATCCCTCCTCCTCAAATGGTCAAACAGTGTGTATCCTGGCCCTCCCCCTTCTTTTTGATCATGACAAGTTTCATGGTGTTCTCATTAATGTAGTCAAATAAAGTTCAACATTTTGTCGTTTTTTGTAAAGGGAATTAAAAATGATTCTTTTGACTTAAAAGGCTCAAACCAAAACACATACGATAGTTCCAAATAACACGTCGGAAACAAGACTTTTATATCAATCAGGCTCAGGATCTTCTCACCATGCAGACATAAAAAAACCCCTTCCAAAGGAAGGGGATGAATCGTGCTTGCTTATCGTTTGTTGCGGTTACGTAAGAACGTTGGGATATCCAATGTATCATCACTTGACTGTGTATTTTGTCTTGGTTGTGATGATGTTTGCTGATGTTCCTCACGTTTTACTTCACGCTTTTGTGGAATGGATTGATTTTGCTTTAATCCTTGTCCTAATGGATTTCTTTGAGGTTTTGTCACTTCCGGCTCTTGCTCAATAAAACCGGTTGCGATGACTGTGACCACAATTTCATCCTTCAAGTTATCATTAATGACAGATCCAAAGATCATGTTGACATCTTCATCAGAGGCTGATGCAACAATATCCGCTGCTTCTTGTACCTCATAAAGACTAAGGTTCGTACCACCAGTAATATTCATGATAACACCTTGTGCTCCATCAATCGCTGTTTCAAGAAGTGGTGAAGAAATGGCTTTTTTCGCTGCTTCAGCAGCACGGTTTTCGCCTGTTGCGACACCAATTCCCATAAGAGCTGAACCTTTGTTAGACATGATCGTTTTCACGTCAGCAAAGTCAAGGTTAATTAAACCTGGTGTTGCAATGAGATCTGAGATCCCTTGAACACCTTGTCTTAACACGTTATCTGCTGCACGGAATGCTTCAAGCATTGGCGTGTTTTTATCGACAATTTCAAGCAGGCGATCGTTTGGAATCACGATTAACGTATCAACTGCTTCTTTCATAGAAGCAATCCCTTCAACTGCTTGAAGCTGACGCTTTCTTCCTTCAAATGTGAAAGGACGAGTCACAACTCCAACTGTCAAGGCTCCAGAATCTTTTGCGATTTTCGCAATGACAGGTGCAGCACCCGTACCAGTTCCACCGCCCATACCTGCTGTCACAAAGACCATGTCAGCGCCTTTTAGGACTTCTTCAATTTGTTCTTTGCTTTCTTCAGCAGCTTTTTTACCGACTTCAGGATTCGCACCTGCTCCAAGCCCTCTTGTCAGCTTAGCACCGATTTGCATTTTTGTTTCTGCTTTTGATAAGTTTAACGCCTGTGCATCTGTATTCACTGCAATAAAATCGACACCCTGTACGTCATTTTCAATCATTCGGTTGACAGCGTTATTTCCGCCGCCACCTACACCGATTACTTTAATTGATGCTAGGCCGTCTATATTTGTTTCAAACTCCAACATGCTGAATCCTCCTAATCCGTCGAAAATCTAGTTCTATTCCCAGAACATATTAAATAGTTTTTTCATTTTGCCCGGTTTTTTATTTGTCTCTTGTTGCGCTTTTTGTTTCACTTTCGGTCTTGGCTGAGCTTCTTTTACTTGTGGTGTAGAAGAAACCGGCTCCATGGACGCGCCTACTTCATGAAATGCTTCATCCGGCATTTGGAATCCAACCTGTCTGCCCTGAATCTTTGCATTGCGATAAGCAAAATGGATCAGGCCCACTCCTGTCATATATTGAGGTTCCCTGACCCCAATATAATTAGGACTTGCGATTCTTACATTGTTTTGTAAGACCGTTTGTGCCAGAGAAAGGATACCTGGTATAGCTGCCTGTCCACCTGTTAGAACGAATCCGCCAGGCAAATCATGGACACCCATATTGCGTAATTCCTCTGCCACAAAAAGCAGAATCTCTTCCAATCGCGCTTCGATGATATTGGCTGCTTCAAGTTGTGTATACGTCTGTTTTTGGTCCGTACCGATGACGGAAACTTCAAATGTCTCCTCAGACGATGCCTCATCATAGAATGCATGCCCAAATTGCTTTTTGATTCGTTCAGCTTCTTCAGTGGAAGTTCTAAGTCCTATAGACAAATCTTTTGTAATGTTCTCTCCGCCCAATGGGATACTGTGAGTAGAATAGAGATGCCCGTTTTCAAATACGGATATCGTAGTAGAGCCGCCGCCAATATCGACAAGAGCTACCCCTAGATTTTTTTCATCTTTCGATAACGCCGCTGAACCCGATGCGAGTGGCTGCAAGCAAATATCCATAATTTCAATACCAGCCCGCTCTACACATCGGAGCCAGTTATGTAGAATCGTTTTAGAACCTGTGATTAACGATCCATCCACTTCTAGCCGTACACCTAGCATTTTTTTCGGATCTGTGATCTCATCTCTTCCGTCGACGATAAATTGTCTCGGAATTACGTCTACTACGAGATGTTCTTGCGGAATAGATACTACCTGTGCAGCATCCAAGACACGTCTCACATCTTCAGCATGTATTTCTTTATTTTCACTAGACACTGCGACCACGCCGCTCGTATTTTGAATATGAATGTGGTTTCCGTTAATTCCGACTATCGCCTTTTGTAAAGGAAAACCTACCATTCTCTCAGCCTGTTCAAATGCTTGTCTAATAGAATGAACTGTTTCATCTATATCAACAATCGATCCTTTTTTTAACCCCTCTGAAGGGACATTTCCAACACCTATAATGTTAAGCGAATCATCCGCCATTTCTCCGACGATGACTTTTATATTGGATGTACCGATGTCAAGGCTGACGTAAATTTCATTGTTGTTCATTCTATGGCACCTCCTCACATATCAATACTTTCTATTCTATTATTTGCTGAACAACAATACAATGAATGTGTTTTTACAAGTGTGTAACAAAACTTAAAAAATCAACATTTTTTATTAGGATTACTGAAAATATTCGTTACATCATATGTATATCCTTTTTTATGACTCACTTTTTTTCTTTTTTTCTCTAGAAATTGTCCATTTTGTTAGTAGAATTCTTCGAATAACGGCGATATTTTGAAACAATCTAACACCGAATGCAAACATTCCGACTAAATACAAGTCTACACCAAGATGGACGCCCAGAAAAGCTAAACTTATTGCGAGTATAATATTAAAGAAGAAACCTGATACAAACACTAGTTCATCGTATGCCCCTTGCAGATGTGCTCTGATTCCACCAATCAATGTATCAAGCGCAGCAAGTACAGCGAGGGAAAGATAGTTAGAATACTCATTCGGTATCGTAAAATTCGTTAAGAAACCGATCGCAACTCCTATGATTAAACCAAGTACAGGAAGCCACATTAAGATTTTCCCTCCTTTACATCGTCAAGAGGCTTCAATTCATTTAATTGAATTGTACCGTCGAATGCTTTTAAATGAATTTTTTTCTTCGGCGGTCTAATACTCAAACTGAAATTTTCCTGAGCAAACAAATCACCAATATCTGATACATTTAAACGGCTGTATAATTTATCGGCCTGCTCGCTGACCATCTTAATCGTGACTGTATCACCGTCTATGCTGTAACCATCCATTTTCGTCGTACCATTAATATCTCGAATAACACTGGTGTTAATCACCCGGTGTTCATTAATGGAAATATGTTTTGCCCCAAACATATTGGCTTCGTTGATTAGTTTTTTTAGAAGATCAGGTGGTATATTTTTGACTTCTTCTCCGGTAAGTTCCTTAGAAAAAAGCTGAGTAATTTCTATTTCAACTCCTTCACCCGTTACCTCTGTAAAACCAGCCTTTTCTTTCAAATCCTTCAACGTTTTTGTTAATTGTGCTTCTTTTGATTGATCTTCTTGGTTGCCATACTTTTTTAGCATTTCATCATATTTATCAATTTCTTTCAATAAATCCAGTTCTTTACTTTTAGATGCAGATAAATCCTCTCTTAATTCCCAAACGTCTCGAGTATCGCGAACTTTAGGCTTTTGTAGAGAGTTAAACTGGATGGAGACCATGATGCCAAATATGACCATCAGGACTGTCAAACTAAGTAATGGCTTCTTTTTCCTCAACACCACTCACCTTTTCACATTTAATCTTTGTTTCTTAGAAGAGGATTCATACGAATATCCTTCTTTTCAATCGTCATGGAAATATGATCACTTGTCAGCTGATCAACCACCCCGCCTGCAATGTTTAATGCAGGAATTAAAACAGCTGGATCTCCAATAGCAGAAATGACAAATGGTGCTGGATGTTGAACACCATCAACCGTGACGACTGGACCGTTACAATGTATGTATGATTGGTGTGTGATTCTTTGTCCGTTTATAGCTACAGCAGATGCCCCTGATATAAATAGTTCGTTTATCACATGGAAAATGTGGCTCTCATGCACAATGTAATTATTGACATTTTGTCCACTCGGGATATAAGATGCATCTTCAAGAGATACTTTTACCCCTTTCCCTTTCACACCTATTTCTCCTGTAAACATTCTGTATTTCTCAACATCTTCCAAAACATTAAAATACTGCTCTTTTTCATTTTTCAAACCAAACTCTGTTTCTTGGACTTTTGATTGAAGACGATAAAGTTCTTTTTCAAGTTTTTGATTCGCCTTTTCTTGCTTTGTTAGCTGACTTTTCAAAGAATATTCTTTTTTCCATTGTTCTGTTCGATTGACATCTGCTCGATGCTGCTTCGTATATTGGTAAGAAAAAGAAATCAGAAATCCAAGAACAAGCATTACAATTGAGAATATGACGGTTTTGCCTCTCAACGTTCATCTTCCTTTTTCTTAGATTTAAAAGCTTCAAAATATGTGGCTACTTCCATATGAATCGTACCTTTCTCAGAGGACGAAAGCTCTTTGACAATGGCAGGGTACGTCGTCATTTTATCTGCGAATGTTTTAATTGATGCAATAACGGTGTTTCCATCATTCATATAAAATTTAACGAGCCACTGATTGGAGCTAGTCGGTACGTAATATATTTCTGAGATTAGTTCCTGAATAGAAGCCGGCAGTCGATTCAGAGCTTTCACTGTTTGCTTCAATTTCTCTTTATTGTCCCAATCGACAAAAATAGGTCCTGCGTGACTTGGCGTTACTTCATCTGGCAAAGCCGTCCCGTTTTCAAGAAGCTCATAATAAAAATGTCCCTTTTGCAGATACGCAATATTTGCATACTCTTTGACAGCAATACTGACCTTATTAGGGAAATGTTTTTTGATACTGACACTTTTAATCAATTTATTTTGCTTTATATGGTCTGCTGTTATATCTTTATTTAAATTCCAAAACTCTGTCTCGCCTTCTTTAATTTGCGAAAGTTTAACGAGCTGTTTTGTTGGTACATGTTCATTACCGGTAATGGTTAAAGAAGAAATTTTACTGATTGGTGTTTGCAAATAGACAATAATTAAAACCATGATAAAAAACAGCAAAATAAAAGAGATTAATCTCCGGTTCGCTTTCTGCTTCCTTTGTTCTTTAATTTTAGGGATTCGCTCTTCTATATTGACGATCTTTTCATTTTCATGATCAGGCCGCATATATACTCTTCACCTCATTCAAAGCTGCTTGTCCGCACCTTTGGATCATTCTTTATCTCATATTGATTAGAAAACAAACGGCATGAAAAAATGCCGTTTGTTTTCCTGTGATACCATCATTCATAAGTAGTAGCCTTTAATTTGCTTCACCAATAATTTCTACTTCTGTATGCATCTCTACATTGTAGTCATCTTTGATTTTCTTTTGAATGTACTGAATTAAGTCGAGCACATCTTGAGCCTTCGCCCCACCAGCATTGACAATAAAGTTTCCGTGCATATCAGAAATTCTAGCGCCGCCAATCTGATATCCTTTTAAATTCGCCTTTTCTACAAGCTGTCCTGCATATTCAGGTAATGGATTTCGGAAAATACTGCCGGCGCATGGTTTATTATACGGTTGTGTTTCCTTGCGATAATCTTTATTTTGCTGCATTTTCTTTGTGATTTTCTCACGTTCGTCCTGTTTAAGCTTGAACACTGCTTCGAGAACAATTCCAGGGCGTTCCTTTTGAAGCACAGAAGTTCGATAGCTAAAATTCATTTGCTCATTAGTTAACCACTCGATCGTTCCATCTTCAAATAAGACTCTCGCTTTCACAAGAATCTTGCTAATGTCAGATCCATGTGCCCCTGCGTTCATATAAACAGCGCCACCAATAGATCCTGGAATACCAGCTGCGAATTCCAATCCTGACAGCCCCTGCTTACTAAGAGACGTCGCGAGTCTTACAACTGAATAGCCTCCACCAACTGTAATTTCTTCATCATTGACAGTTAAGTGATCAAGCCCAGCGCCCAGCTTTAAAACGACCCCGCGAATTCCTTTATCAAGGACAAGTAAATTGGATCCTCTCCCAATGACTGTCCATTGAGTATCATGTTTTTTCACCTGATCCATAATTGTTTTGACAGCATCGATATCTTTAGGGATGACTAATAGATCAGCCGGTCCGCCTATCTTCATTGTCGTATGATTTGCAAGCGGTTCATTTTCAAGTACTTTACCAACTTGCGCTTCTAATAATTCATTCTTCAAGTTCTCCATATTACCCTCCGCCTTACCTCATATCATTCATCATGAAGTCGTAATTTCTTTTAACACATTATATAAACGTGTGGCCGCATCTGGTACTCCGAGTTCTTTTGTTAAACGGCTCATTTGATGTAGTTTCTCGTCATTACCAGCAATTTCATCAATTGCATGAAGCAAGCGATCTCCAGAAAGCTCTGATTCTCTTAAAACGATCGCAGCATCATGTTTTTCAAGTGATCTAGCGTTAATTTCTTGATGATTTGCGGTCACGTATGGACTTGGAATGAAGATGGTCGGAATTCCAAGTGCCGTCACTTCAGCAATCGTTGTGGCTCCCGCTCTTGCAACAATGACATCAATTGATTTTAAATACTCCGGCATTTGATGCAAGAAAGGCTTTGTGATCATATTTGGTGCTTCACCTTTTTCTTTTAATTCGTTCAGCACTTTTTCATAATGAACATCACCTGTAATATATAAAAGCTGATAGTTCTTTGCCTTTAATTCATCTTGCATGTCAATCACTGCTCGATTGATTGGAGCTGCACCTCTGCTCCCGCCAAAAATGAGAACCGTTTTTTTCTTCTCATCCAGCCCAAACTCTTTAAGAGATTTTCCCTCTTTAATAGAGACGACTTCAGAGGCTCTTGGGTTTCCCGTAAAAACAACCTTTTCTGAAGGAAAGTGTTCCTTTGCTTCTTCAAAACAGATGGCTACTTTATTCACATACCGTGCCAGAAACTTATTTGTGATGCCTG
The DNA here is from genome assembly GCF_052044955.1 of Bacillus sp. 22446. Lineage (NCBI taxonomy): Bacteria > Bacillati > Bacillota > Bacilli > Caryophanales > Bacillaceae > Bacillus > Bacillus sp. 22446. Next base: position 202,017 of record NZ_JBQEOD010000002.1, on the reverse strand, counting down.
GCAGGCTATTTTGTTCGTGAATGATCGTCGGGATTTTTAGCTTAGACGCAGCATAAACAACTGGACCACACACATAACCACCTGTTCCAATAACAGCATCCGGCTTAAATTCTTTTAAATAAGATTTACTTTTTTGGACGCCCTTTAGAAACCTCATCACTGTTTTTACATTATCAAAGGAAAGCTTTCTTTTAAAACCTGAAATTTCAATTGATTTAAAAGGGATATTTTCTCTTTCTACAATTTTCTTTTCAAGCCCATTCTCAGTGCCAATATATAAAAATTCCACATCAGGATGCAGTCTTTTCACTTCTTTAATAAAAGCTAGAGCAGGATAAATATGCCCGCCTGTTCCGCCTCCACTAATAACTATACGCATTATACCATTTCCCCTCAATTTTTTTCTGCTCTGAACAAAGTATAAACCCTGTTTTAAACAACAGGGCTCCGTCAAAACCTGTAAAGAAGAGTCAATCATCATGTTTTCGAAACAAAAACTGCCATTTTCACTCTTCAAATCATTTTTTCATACTTTTGAAAAATAAAAGTCTATATGGTTTCATGAACTATCAGCACATTAATATCTAGCATACCTGCTTACATTCAAAAGTACGCCAATTGCCATCAGCATTAATGTCAGTGATGAACCGCCATAACTTATGAATGGGAGTGTGATGCCCGTCACAGGGATGAGACCAGTGACAACTGCGATATTAATCATTACTTGAATGGCAACCATTGAGATGATGCCCACTGCCAAGAAACTTCCATATAAATCTGGTGCCCCGAGGGCTATTCTAATGCCTCTCCACAATAGAACACTAAAGAGCAGCAAAATGAGTGATCCACCTATAAATCCAAGTTCTTCAGACAATATAGCAAAGATAAAGTCTGTTTGAGGCTCAGGCAAATAGAAGAATTTTTGTCTACTTTGACCTAACCCCATTCCAAACAGGCCGCCTGGACCGACAGCGTATAACGATTGAATAATTTGAAACCCGCTGCCAAGTGGATCCTCCCAAGGATTTAAATAAGATGTAATTCGTTTTATTCGATAGGGTGCTGATAAGACAAGTGCGGCAAATCCGCTAAGCCCTAAAAGACCGAGAAAGATAAAGTGAGCGATTCTCGCACCTGAAACAAATATCATAATAATACAAGTTCCAACCATAACCGTTCCTGTACCTAGGTCCGGCTGCAGCATAATGATGGCAAATGCAGAAAACACAATGCCTAGTGCTGGGGCGAAACCTTTACGAAAGGATGTGATATTCTTTTGCTTTTCAGATAAGAATTTTGCAAGAAACGCAATCATCGCAAGCTTCATAAATTCAGAGGGCTGAATACTAAACGCACCGACACCAATCCAGCTTCTTGAACCATTTCTCTCCATACCGATTCCAGGAATCAAGACAAGCACGAGAAGGAGAAAACACACTGCAATCAGTATCTTTGACCAAGTCCGCCACGTCCAATAATCGACCCGCATAATGAAAAACATTGCGATAACTCCGATTCCGGCAAACAAAAGCTGTCTTTTTGCAAAATAAAACGAATCATCAAATTTATACGATGCCCACACAGCACTTGCGCTGTACACCATAATTAAACCAATCGTCAATAAAAGTAACGTAATGACAACAAGCAAAAAATCCGGAGAAGTTTTCTTATTCGTCAAGAGACCGACACCCCAAGCATAATTTCATTTGGGCTGTCAGTCATATGAGAGACAAGCCCTTATTTAAGCATATGCACGGCGTTTACAAACATGTCTCCACGTTCTTCAAATGTTTTATGCTGATCCCAGCTTGCACAAGCTGGAGACAATAAAATCACGTCTTCTTCTTCAGATATGCTAAACGCCGCAGGTACTGCTTGTTCAACATTATCGACATGTTTTACGTGATGTATTCCCAGCTCTTCACCAAGCTTCACAAACTTAGGCGCAGTCTCACCAAATGTAATCATTCCTTTTACATTCTTCATAAAAGGTTTTAATTCATCAAATTCATTGCCACGATCCAGTCCACCTGCTAGTAAAATGGTCGGCTGCTTGAAGGCAGACAAAGCTTTACTTGTTGCCAGTATATTGGTCGCTTTACTGTCATTATAAAATTTTCTATTTTGAATCGTCTCCACAAATTGCAAACGATGCTTCACTCCACTAAATGTAGTAAGAACTTGCGCAATCGCTTCGTTTGAGCAGCCTGCATTTTTTACAACACAAATAGCTGCTAGAATATTTTCTTGGTTATGCTCACCAGGAAGAACAACATCCTTGAGGTCAATGACATGTTCATTCATATAGTAAATGGCACCATCTTTAATAAACGCTCCATGTGCTACCGGCTCTTTAACTGAGAAAAACACTTTTTGCGCTTTCGAATCTTCTGCTAGTTTGACAACAGAAGGATCATCTAGGTTAACCACAGCTATGTCATCTTCTTGTTGATGTGCATACACTTTCTGTTTTGCTTTTTCGTATTCTTCACGCGTGTGATGATAGTCTAAATGTGCGTCAAAAATATTTAATATTAAGCTGATTTTAGGTCTGAATTCAACGGTTCCCATTAACTGAAATGAAGAGAGCTCAGTTACGATCCATTCATCGCCCGCTGCACGCGCGGCAACTTCACTTGCGACCGTTCCGATATTACCTGCTACCAATGTTTTTTGGCTGTCTTTTTTCAACATTTCATAAATCAAAGTGGTCGTGGTCGTTTTTCCATTTGATCCGGTAATCCCAATAAAAGGAGACGAGGTCAAATGATACGCCAATTCTATTTCAGTCCAAACTGGAATTTTTCGGCGAAGCGCCTCTTGAACCATCACATTCTCATAAGGAATTCCAGGGTTCTTAATTAAAATCGTAATTTCTTTATCGTCGAACATACGAAGAGGATGACTGCCACAAATGACATCAATCCCCTTTTCAGAAAGTAGCTGAGCAGGCTCGTTTTCTTCAAAAGCTTTTTGGTCATTGACCGTCACGTTTATTCCGTGCTCGTGAAGAATTGTGGCTGCCGCATATCCGCTTTTTGCAAGGCCTAGTACTAGTACATGTTCGTCTTTTAACATTTGCATCCTATTCAATTATAACCACACCTCGATGTAAATTCCTAAAACAGCAAGCAATAAACCAGCTGTCCAGAAGGTGACAACTACTCTCCACTCAGACCAGCCAACTAACTCATAGTGGTGGTGAAGCGGGCTCATCTTAAAGATTCTTTTTCCAGTTGTTTTAAAGGAGATGACTTGAAGGATAACGGATAACGTTTCAACAACAAATACTCCTCCAATAATGACGAGTAAAATCTCAAGTTTCGTTAAAATGGCAATGGCCACGATGGCACCGCCTAAAGCAAGCGATCCCGTATCACCCATAAATACTTTTGCAGGATGCGCATTAAAGACAAGGAACCCAAGGACAGCCCCTGCTACTGCTACCGAAAAGATCGCCACATCATACTGAGATTGATTCCAAGCCAATATAGCAAAAGCTCCGAATGCAATAGCAGCTGTTCCAGATAATAAACCATCAAGTCCATCTGTAAGGTTTACCGCATTAGAACCACCGACAAGCATGAAAACGACGAGGATAAAGTATGCCCATCCTAAGTCAAAGCTGACATCTGTTCCTGGAATGCGAATAGTCGTTGCAAACTCATAATAATGGAAGACTGCATAGAAAATCACAGCAATCACAATTTGCCCGATCAGTTTTTGTTTTGATGTTAAGCCAAGATTTCGTTTCATCGCTACTTTAATATAATCATCTAAAAATCCTAATAATCCGTAGCCAAGGGTGACAAATAACAATAAAAACATTTCTGGACTAATCTCAGAGAATTTGTTAATCATCACGATCGTTGTAATTGTAATAGAAAAGATAATCATAATTCCACCCATTGTTGGGGTACCAGATTTCTTTTGGTGAGACTGAGGTCCTTCTTCTCTAATACTTTGACCAAATTTAAGCCTTCTTAAAAACGGAATAAAAATCGGGGATAAAAGAACACTGATTAAAAATCCCATTATGATTGTAAACAATATCACCTGTTCAAGCATTGTTCTTTACTCCTTCCGAATTTCCAAAGCCGTTTTCCATTAGAAAATAGCATTCATTATTATGATATTCATTCGTGTCTTTCGTATGTTGTTTTTGTACAAAATGCTTCATTTCATTACACTCTTTTCATCATTTTTAAGATTTGTTTAGATCTAAAATAGCGTCGGCTGCCACCTTGGCATCATCAAAGTCATAGACTTGATCACCAATGATTTGGTACGTCTCATGGCCTTTTCCAGCTATTAAGACTGTATCGCCCTTTTTTGCATTAGCAATGGCAAAAAAGATGGCCTGTTTCCGGTTCACAAAGCTGTGATAATAGGCGTTTGGCACGCCATTTTCCATGTCTTTCAAAATGGCTGATGGATCTTCACTTCTTGGATTATCTGATGTAAAAACAGGCTCATCTGCATATTTCACAGCGATTTGGGCCATTTGAGGGCGCTTGGTTTTATCACGGTCGCCCCCGCAGCCAACTACACAATAAATTCTACCTTCTGTTAATTCTCTGCACGTAGTCAGTACATTTTCTAAACTGTCAGGTGTGTGCGCATAATCAACGATGACTGGGAAGTCTTGATCAAAATTCACAAGTTCGAATCTTCCTTTGACTCCCTCAAGTTCTTCAATGGCACTAACGATCGTTTCAAACGTTAAGCCTGATACAATTCCTACTGATACAGCTGCTAGAATGTTGTACACATTGAATTTCCCAACAAGGGCAACCGTCACATTTTTTGTGCCGATTGGGGTGATCAAATCAAATTGTGTTCCCTTTGGTTTGATTTGAATGTTCTTTGCCATTACATCTGATTCTTGCTCTAAGCCATACGTCATAATTTCAGCAGCTGTGACTTTTTCAAAATAACTAGACGCTTCATCATCTGCATTTAAAATGGCATGCTTTGGCTTATCGTGCTGAAAGGCACTTCCGAGCTGAGAAAAGAGCAAGCTTTTTGCATGTTTATATTCTTCCATTGTGTTGTGGTAGTCCAGATGATCTTGGGTAAGATTTGTAAAGACGGCAATATCATAATCACATCCATGAACACGCCCAAGATGCAAAGCATGTGATGATACTTCCATAATGGCCGTATCTACGTCTTGATCAAGCATCTGCTTAAAGGTCTTCTGAAGGGTGACACTCTCAGGTGTTGTGTTTTTCACTTCGAGAATTTCATCGTTTACCTTCATATACATCGTACCGATTAAACCTGTTTTTTTATCGGCTTTTCTCATCATTTGCTCAATCATGTGTGTTGTGGACGTTTTCCCGTTCGTTCCTGTAATACCAATTAGATTGAGTTGATGAGTTGGCTGTTCGTAAAAAGCATCTGCTATTCTTGCAAGTGCTCTTTGAGAGTGTTTTACAATAATGACTGGTACATCTGTTATGTGAAGTGGGTGTTCTGCTACAATCGCTGCAGCCCCGCTTTTCACTGCTTTTTCAGCGTAATCATGTCCATCTACTGTATAGCCTTTTATACAGACAAAAAGACTCCCTTTTTTCACTTCTCTTGAATCCATTTCAATGGAAGTAATCTCCGGATTTTCGTTTATCAGTTCATTGTTTTCACTTTTAAAGTATGTAAGGAGTTCTTGTAATTTCATTTCATATCAAACCTCTCAAATTCGTTCACGTGCATGTCTTGTGAAAAAAACACACAGTCTATATTTTATCGTAAAAAAAAGGATACATCCAGCGTATTCCTTAAGTTTCTCTTGGAAAAAGCACACTTTATGCTCTTTTTTTAAAGCGACCCTTCTCTTTCAACAAAAAGAGGCAGCCGAATGAGTGCGGCTACCCTCTGTTCATTCTTTATTATTCATCATTTAAGTATAATCGGATCGTGGAACCTTCTTTGACCTTTGCGCCGGCAGCAGGCGATTGCTTCACCACTTTACTGCCAGTTCCTGAAGCATCAATCTTTAAATTAATCAGGAGTGATTCAAGGTCAGAAACAGATCCTCCTACAAGATTCGGTACCTCAATGGTTTTTGTGTCCAGCCATTGATACTTCTTTTCAATTTGTCCTTTTCTTTTTTTCACGCCCATTTCAGGCAGACTGTCTCGCATAATATGGCCCACAATAGGTGCGGCTACTGTCCCACCAAATTGAATCGTGCCTTTTGGGTTATCTACTGCTACATATACAACAATGCTTGGATCATCCGCAGGTGCAAACCCGATAAATGACACAATGTGGTTATTTTCCATGTACTTTCCGTCTTTTACTTTCTGTGCTGTTCCTGTTTTTCCGCCCACCCGATATCCTTCAACGAATGCATTCCGACCAGTTCCTTGAGCGACTACACTTTCAAGGGCATACCTGATTTCTTTAGACGTCTCCGCTGAAATGACTTTCTTCTTGGCAATTGGTGATTGCTTTTTCACCACCTCTTTTGTAATTGGATCGATCCATTCTTTTGCAATATACGGCGTGTAAAGCGTTCCTCCATTTACTGCGGCTGCCACTGCAGCTACTTGTTGAATCGGCGTAACAGATACACCTTGACCAAAGGCTGTTGTTGCCTGTTCTACAGGACCAACACGATCAAGCGGGAACAAAATTCCTCTACCTTCTCCTTGAAGGTCGATTCCTGTCTTTTGACCAAAGCCGAAATTTTTAATATAAGAAAATAGTTTATCTTTTCCAAGACGGTCGCCTAGCTCGACGAAACCTGGGTTACAAGAGTTTTGTACCACTTCTAGAAACGACTGTGATCCATGTCCTCCCTTTTTCCAGCATCTGAGCCTTGCGCCATCCACTGTCACAGATCCGCTGTCAAAAAAATGATCACGTTTTAAATTCACTTTATTTTCTTCCAAGGCAGCTGCCAGTGTAATGATTTTAAACGTCGATCCTGGCTCATATGTGCTCCACACCGGTAAGTTTCGGTTAAATACTTTTGAATCAACTGATTGATAGTCAGCCGGATCAAAGTCAGGTCTACTCGACATTCCCAGCACCTCACCATTTTTCGGATTCATGGCAATGGCAATCATGCCATCTGGGTTATATTTTGCCTGAGCATTGTCTAGTTCTCGTTCGATGATGGTTTGCACTTTTGAATCAACTGTTAATTTCATATCAAGCCCATCTTTAGGCGGTGTATAATCATCTGCTTCATCTGGCATTTTCTGCCCTTTTGCATCAGAATAAAATTTCACAGAGCCTTTTTCACCTTTTAGGTCATCATCATAGTACGCTTCTAGCCCAAGTAAGCCCTGATTATCAATTCCAGCAAAACCTAATACATGAGATAAGAAACTTCCAAACGGGTAATGTCTGATGCTGTCCTCTGCTACATAGACTCCATCTAAATCAAGCTCTCTGACATCTTTTGCTTTTTCATGAGATACTTTTCTCCCCTCTGGAGAAATCCGCTCTATAGACGTTTTCTTGGTGACATGCTTGTACGCTTTCTCCTCAGACATATTCAGTACTGCAGCTAATTTTTTGCTTGTTTCTGCTGGGTCTTTCACCTGCCGCGGCACGACTAAAATAGAGGGAGCACTTTTGTTCGTCGCAAGCTCCACCCCATTTCGATCCAAAATATCTCCTCGTTCTGGTTCAAATGGAAGGTTACGGCTCCATGAATCTTTCGCTAAACTTGTCAGCTTCTCGCCCATAATAAACTGCACATATCCTAATCTAGTATCTATGATGAAAAAAATGATCACCCCAAACAGCAGCACGAAAAGCAATCTTTTTCTCACTGTTACACTTGACACTCGCACGCCCGGTTCACTCCTTACATATGGCTTGTTTTCATCATATGCAGGCTCGTCTTTTTATAGAACGATCTCGTCCATCGCTCAAGCAAAAGAAAAAAACCTAGCAAATGATTTGCTAGGTTTTCAAGTTAATTTGGACTTTTGAAGGTCACTGTGACGACTTTATCTGAAATCTCCGCTCCACTTTTCACGCTTTGTTTGACAGCATATCCCTGTCCATTTGTTTCAATATGCACACCTGAAATAGACGCATATTGAAGAACTTCCCTTCTGGACCAGCCTGTCATATCAGGCATTTTAATGGTTTTCCCTGCTGTTTTCAAAAAGACTTTCTGGCTTTCAGAGAATTCAGAGCCCGCATTTGGCCATTGGCGTTTAATGGATAGACCGTCACCAATGACAACAGGTGATAACTTTTTGTTTTTTGCTTCTGTTTCTGCCTGTTTCACTTCTAAATCTAGGAATGACGGCATTGTTTCTTGTTTTATTTTCTGTTTGCCAGATTTTTTATCGTCTGTTTTTGTTGGTGCGATATTTAAATAGAGCAAACTATTTTTCATCACAGGGTTAAAGATTTCTGAAACAGGGGCAGAGCCCGTTTGTGTTTCAGATAGCTGAGGCTGTTGGACAGCCACATAAACGAGCAGCTTCGGATCATCTTTTGGTGCCATTCCCATAAATGAAAAGACATAATCGTTTCTCCCTTGAAGGTAGCCGCCAGCACCGCCAATTTGTCCTGTACCCGTTTTCCCAGCGACATCAAAACCTTTGATTTGATATGGCTGTCCTGTGCCAATTTTTGAGGAAACGACCTCACCTAAAATGTCACGGACTTGCTTCGCTGTATCAGAAGAAATTGGTTTTCCTGCTACTGTTGGTTCGTGCTGTAAAATTGTTTTGTTTGTGTTCGGATCTGTAATATGATCGATTACATATGGCTTCATCATCGTTCCACCGTTTGCAATGGCTGTCGCCGCTTCAATTTGCTGAATTGGGGTAATCGCGGACGCCTGACCATAAGCAGTCGATGCTTTGTCATATTCGTATCTGAAATTGATTTTACTAGACGCTTCGTTCGGCAAGTCTATGCCTGTTTTGTCATAGAAATGGAATTTTTGCAAGTATTGTTCGTAGCGTGTGAAACCTAATTTTTCTTTTGCCAATTTCGCAAAAGCTACGTTTGAAGAACGTAGAACACCTTCATGAAAATCAATTTTTCCCCAGCCATTTCCGTTGTTATGGTCTCTTACAAGACCGCCGCCTACTTTATAAGTACCAGACTGATACTTGTCACTGCCTTGGTACACTCCTTCTTGGATAGCAGCAGCAAGTGTGAAAATTTTCATCGTCGAACCTGGTTCAAATGCGTAAGAAATGACATCGTTGTTATAATTCGTAATGTCGAGTTCATTTAAATTAAAGCTTGGCCGCTGTCCCATTGCAAGAACTCTTCCAGTTTTCGGATCAACGACTGTCGCAATGATTTTCTTCGGCTTATATTTTTTAGCGACCTGCGTCATACTTTCTTCAAGAAATGCTTGAATTTTTTGGTCGATGGTCAATGTGACGTTTTTCCCGTCTTTCGGGGCAACGATGTCTTCTTTACTATTCGGAAGTGCCCATCCGCTTCTGTCGCTGTTATACGTTACATAGCCATCTTTTTCTTTTAAATATTTATTCAGAGCCTTTTCTAGACCCATTGCGCCTGACATGTCCTTGGTGGCTTCATCTAATCTAGCATAACCGATTAAGTTCGAAGCAAACATGCCGTTTGGATAATACCTCTTTGTATCTTTTTCAAAGGCGATCCCAGGAAGTTTTAGCTTTTCAATTTTTTCCTTAGTTGAAAAACTAATATCCTTTCCGGCTTTACCAAACTCGACTTGGAACGCATCTTTTGTATTCAGACGCTTTAAAATTTCACTCTCACTCATATCAATGACCTTTGACAGCTCTTTTGCTGTCTTTTCTTTGTCAATGACATGCATCGGATGCTTTGGATCGACCGTCATTTTCTTGCTCATGATCGCAATCAGCTTATACACAGATGTATCTTCTGCAATCACATTTCCGTTTCTGTCTAAAATGGACCCTCTTTTGGCTTCAAGTGTTTTTTTCGATTGATATTGTTCATTGGCTTTTGCAGCTAACACTTGTCCATCGACGGTTCCCGTAATCTGAATATAAATAAAACGTGCAAGGATGATAAAGAAAAACAGGGCGAAGCAAATACTCGCAATTGCCGCGCCTCTGTTCATCATTTTATTCTTTTTAGGCATCGCCATGTTAATCGACCTTCTTAACATCTTTCGACATGCTTAAGCCTGCTTTTTTAGCGGCTTCAATGATTCTCTCTGGTTCACTTAGTAAATCTTTTTGCTTTTGCAGTTCAGTGATCTTTTTCGATTCTAAAGACACTTGCTGTTCTAGCTTCTGCACTTCGATATTTGCGTGATAAACAGCAAAGGCTTTAGAAATGATGAGGATCGAGCTGCACATGAGAGCCATGACAAACATGACAAGTAAGATTTTTTCACCAAGTGTAATAGAACCTCTTCTTCTAATCACAACCGATTGACCTTGTTGCTCGGTTTGATGTTGCTTTACTTCTCTTTGGTAAGCCAAATTACTCATAAGAAACCTCCTTTTTATCATCATCTATGGTGTCGTTTACTTTTTTTCTGCAATTCGGAGCTTCGCTGAACGGGCACGGTTGTTATATTCCAGCTCTTGTTCTGATGCAACGATTGGTTTTCTCGTGATCAGCTTCAGTTTTGGTTCAAGTCCTTCTGGAATCACTGGTAGTCCGTGCGGAAGTTCTGGAAGAGAAGACATTTCTTTAAATGTACTTTTACAAATCCGATCTTCAAGTGAATGGAATGTAATGACAGAAATTCTCCCCTTCGGATTGAGTAACTCTATTGCTTGTTCTAGTGCTTCTTCAAATACTTTCAATTCGTCATTTACGGCAATTCGGATCGCTTGAAATACTCTTTTCGCTGGATGTCCGCCTTTTCGTCTTGCAGGTGCGGGAATTCCTTCTTTAATAATGTCGACAAGCTCACCTGTTGTTTCAATTGGCGCTTTTTTTCTGGCTTCTTCAATTTTGCGTGCGATTTGCTTGCTGAATTTTTCTTCCCCATATTTGTAGAAAATCCGAACTAGATCTTCAAATGGCCATTCATTCACCACTTGTTTTGCCGACAAAGCAGCGGTTTGATCCATTCGCATGTCAAGAGGTGCATCATGGTGATAACTAAAGCCTCTCTCTGGTGTGTCAAGCTGAGGTGATGAAACCCCAAGATCAAAAATCACACCGTCTACGCTTGTAATTCCTTGTTCATTCAGACGTTCTTTTAAATATCGGAAGTTGCTTTTTATGAAAAGAATGTTCGCTTTAACATGTGCGAGCTTCTCTCGTGCATGATCCAGTGCAGCATCGTCTTGGTCAAACCCAATCAATGTACCTTTTTCTGATAATTGAGATAGTAAATATGAGCTATGACCTGCGCCGCCTAGCGTGCAGTCCACATATGTACCGTCTTCTTTGACGTTTAAACCGTCAACTGTTTCTTTTAATAATACTGTCTCATGTTGAAACATGATGATATGGTCCCACCTTTTTCAAATAGAAATGAATGTGTAGAAAGCTTGCTGCACAAGGGATTATTATATATCAAATCCAATCATGTTTTCAGCAATTTCAGCAAAAGAATCTTCTTGCTCTTCTGTATATTGTTCCCAGATCGACTTACTCCACAACTCAATTCGATTTGAAACGCCGATGACCACACATTCTTTTTCGAGTTTTGCATATTGGAGTAGGTTGGATGCGATGTTAATGCGCCCCTGCTTGTCCAGATCACATTCAACTGCGCCGGAGAAGAAGAACCGGGTAAACGCACGTGCATCTTTTTTTGTTAGCGGCAGTGCTTTGAGTTTCTCTTCAATTAGTTTCCACTCACTCATAGGGTAGCCAAATAAACATTGATCAAGCCCTCTCGTCAGCACAAACTGTTCTCCGAGACCGTCTCTAAATTTAGCAGGGATGATCATGCGCCCTTTTGTATCAATCGTATGTTGGTATTCACCCATGAACATGATATTAGAGCCCCACTTTCTCACCCATACTCTCCACTATCCACCACTTCTCTCCACAAAACTTATTTTACACTGTTTCCACATAAAAAAAAACCCTGAACTAGTCAGGGTTCATTAAAACTTTATTTCAAAGTTTGACAATTTGTTGCTTGTTTTGAAATGAAAATGGCAGATTTTTGAACGTTTTGAAGAATTCTGGACCATATTTGTTTAAAAAGTACATGATATTCCAAATTCTTTCTTGTGGTGCTTCGAGTGGTTTTAAACTATTTTCAATCCTTTCAAAATCTCGAAGGATGTATCCTTCCTTCTCTTCCACACGCTTTGCAACCTTTTGATAAACAAATTGAAGCTGGTCTTCTATAAATTTGGCATTTTTATCTAATAGCTGTTCAAAGCTTGGTTCGATCTCTAGCGCTTCTTGTCTCATTGCCTCGTGAACATTCGCTAATTCACGTTTGGCATGTTGAACTGATTGAACGAAGCTGTCTGGAAGACTTTGCTGAAAGTGCGCATCCTTCTTTTCTTTCACGCCTTTTGTCAGCACCTCTTCAACCGACAATTCTCTTATTGGCAGCTTCTTATCAATATGCCTTTCAAGAATGGTGACGTGCAGTCTTGGAAGAACGGGTGCCATTTTGACATCGAAGTACTCGAAGATGCCTTTCAGCTCACCCCAATAGTTCACTTCACCGTGTCCAGCCATAAAAGCAAGCGTTGGAAGAAGGGCTTCCTGCATCAATGGACGGGTCACCACATTATTGCTAAACCGCTCTGGGTGCTCCTCGACTTCCTGCAAAAGCTCATCTTTTGTCCAAGTAAGCCCCACTTCAGATATAGAAAATTGGCCATTCTCTTGTTCAATGAGGAAACGTTCATCATCATATTCGTAAAACAAGTTGGCTTGATGGTCACCAGCTTCAATAATCGGCTGATACCCCGCTTGTTTCATGGCAGCCTGCGTGTTATCTAAGCGAGCCACGATCGCATCACTCGACTCCACAATTTGCTTGAATAACGTACGTTCAAGTGGCTTCACGCCGAAGTCTCCTGAATTCAATAACAGCAGTCCATCTTCTTCAAATAGATCGCAAACAATCCACTCAAAGAAATCAGTAAACGTTTCTGATTTGCGTAAACATCGAAGAAGCTGATCAAACAAGTCATTGGTGTAAGCAGATTCCTCATAGGTTGAAAATACATCACGAAGCCATCTCTCTGTTTTCTCTTGGTGAAGAGGTGTTCTTTTCGCAGCTGTTTTTTTCACATGATGTAATGGAAGCTTTTGTTTGACTGGGCCTTTTTCGCCAGACGTGTACACAAAGTTAATTTCGTCTACGTCGTGATCTTCACCCGCTACCCAAAAGACCGGAATAACAGGAACGCCAAGCGCTGATTCTTTTTCTTTGGCAAACTGAATAATGGAAATGATTTTATGTATGGTATAAAGCGGACCTGCCAGTAAGCCTGCCTGCTGTCCTCCAACCACCATGACGCTCCGTTCATCACGGATCTTCTCAATATTCTCACGCATCGCAGCCGAATCAAATTTCGCATGATATGCGCTCATATAATCCGCTAAAGCCTCGCGCGGGAAGCTCCTTTCCATGAGATCGTCGTATCTCTTTTTCCATGTGTGCTCAGAATGTATATCATAATCAAAAAAAGCAGTCATCTCTTTTTTTTCTTCTATATAATCACGTATGAATAAATTCTGACTTCGGATGGAAAGTTCAGTCAATTGCATGTTTAGAACTTCCTTTCTTCAATAAATAGTTAGTTTCCCGAAAAAAGTATAGCATGTAAATGAGCTCACTCAAAAGATTTTGTTTGCTTTTTTTCCAATACTTCCAAGCTTCTATTCAAGAAAGTGAGGAATGGCGGCGTCATCCCTTGACCTTGAGCTTTTTTTAAAAGGTAGCCAATGATTGCTTTTCTTTCAGTTTGGCGGCCTTTGACGATATCTTGTAGCATTGACGATTGATTGGCAGCCGTTTGATGGCAAATTGATTTCACATGAGCCCATAGACGATCTTTCTCAAGCAACCCTAGAATGGAAACCGCTTCTTCAAATGCACATGTCATCATATGTTCATATGACGGGTTCGATACCAATTCCCCATTATTCACATGTAATAAAGCCGTCAACGTATTAATACACACATTGACGAGCAGCTTTTCCTCCAGTACTTTCTTCCATTCCTCTGTATAAACCATTTGAAAATCGCCCGTTGATAGTTCACTACCCATAGGTTCTTTTTCCTCATGCAGAAATGCTCCCCACTTGATGACACCAATTCCTGTATGGTTTACTGCGCGATCAGACACCTTCATTGCGCCATGCTCTACTACACCAATATATAACTGATGTGCCGTTTTCCAGTTCTTTAAATCGACGAGGTGGGCCATTCCGTTCTGCAAAAATAAGATCCGCTGACGAGGCAGTCCCGATAATTCCCCTAGAACATCTTGCAGATGATGATACTTCACTGTCACAATCAGCAAATCAAATAATCCTTTGACTCCCGTATCGGCCCAAACAGCTGATTGAATGGTTTCCCCTCTTACCATTCGTTCAATGCCTAATGCTCGAATTTCTTCTGCCTGCTGTTTTCTTCTTGTAAAGAGGGTGATGTCATGATGCTCTGATAAATAACTGGCACAAAGCAGACCAATCGCACCACCGCCAATGATTCCAATTTTCAATTGCCGCACTTCCCTTTTTCTGTTTACTTCATGTTATCAACTATTTTACCAGTTTCGTGCTACGATGCAAAAAGCAGATAACGCGCTATGATTGAATTTTTTTAATTAAAAAACTATAATAATAAGTGTAAAAACTTTTTTAGGCGGATGGGATGAAAACGCCTTCAATGACATCACTGTCGACATTATGTGTGTAAGGGGGAAGATCACATGACACAAGTAAAACGTCTTCTGATTAACTACAAAACATTAGAGGAATTTAAACAATTTAAGGAATATGGCATACAAGAACTTTCCATGCTTGAAGACCTAGAAAGTAATATGATTGAAAATGACAGCAACTCTCCATTTTATGGGATTTACTTTGGAGATAAGCTTGTGGCACGTATGAGCCTCTATCAAGTAGATGGCTCGACGACGACGTATTTTGACCATAATCATGATTATCTAGAGCTGTGGAAGCTAGAAGTGTTGCCAGGATATCAGCGTAAAGGTTACGGCGAAGCACTTGTTGATTTCGCAAAATCTTTTGGCCTTCCAATTCGAACGAATCCACGCGTCAAATCTGCCGGTTTTTGGGATAAAATGGGCTTTGAAGCGGTGAAATATGATATGGAACGCGATAAAGGAGAAAACCCACTCATTTGGGAGCCTGCACATATTCAAAAGAACACAGGTGAGTCCGCTTAATCATTTTAATCATTAAGAAAACGCCCCTCTTTCCATCTGTGAGGGGCGTTTTCTTATTTTGCGTAATCTTTTAAGCTGATATTCTGTTTGACTCTTTCAACAATACCAATAAGTGCCCGGTAATCTTCTTCTGTCATTTTTAATTGACGTTTCAGCTGTTCATTTTCTTCGGTGAGTGATTTTAATTGATGCTGTGCATCTTTAAGCTCCTCCCGTAAATAAGCTGGACCAGATGGTTCTTTCTCAAGCTGCTCTAGAAACCGAATTACTTCTCGAAGCGTCAGTTCAGTCTGATCAGAAGATGCCTTCTCCTCTATGGTGAACGCATGCTGCGGTAAACCCGAAGAATGGATACCAATTTTTTTACGCAGTTCTTTTCGCTGTTTTTTGGCAAGCTCAATGCCTGCCTGATACTGCTTTCTGACGTAAGAATTCCACCTGAATCCACATGCTGCTGCTGTTCTTGACAATGCTTTTCCAACCTCTTCAAATGCTGAAAGCTGGGTACCCCCATCTCGGATATGCCTTAAGACAACTTCTGCTAAAAGTAAATCTTCATCTTGTGTCCATGCGTCCTGCCGTGTAATCGTCAACTCATCATCCCCCCTGAATCTGAATACCACATCATATGCGCTTACTAGAGTAGATAGACTATTTGCAGGAGAGAAACCTAAAAAATAGATCAATAAAAAAACGCAAGGGAAGATTCCCTCACGTTTTTTTATCAAGCATTAGTTGCTTTTTACGTCTTTGCCTTTGTATGTTCCGCAAGATTTGCAGACACGATGAGAAATTTTCATTTCACCGCATTCTGGGCAAGCTACCATACCAGGTACTTGTAGTTTGAAATGCGTACGACGCAATCTTTTTTTCATTTTAGAAGTTCTTCTAAAAGGTACAGCCATTATTCCCACCTCCTTAAAGAGTTAAGATTCATTATTTTCTTCTAAGAGCTTCTTCAAGCCTTCCAGACGAGGATCAATTCGGTTATGATGTGCATCTTCCGAAATGACCGCCCAGTCATTCCCTTCCTGTGGTGCAGCACCTTTTACGTCAGCTTGGTCGCAAAAGATTTGCATGGGCACTTCAAGAAGAATTTCTTCCTTGACTAAAGGCGTTAAGTCGATGATATCGTCTTCTACAATAGAAACGTCTTCATCTTCTATGTCGTCTGTCTTATGAAGTACAAATAGTTCTTTTGTTGAAATCGCAAATGGATAATTTACATCAACAAGCGTTCTTGAACAAGGCAATGTCATTTCACCTGTGATGGTTAAATCAAATGCGACTTGCTTTGATTCGATCACTCCAGTCCCTTTCACCTCTACTGGTGAAATACGACGTATATCTGAATGAAGGCTAGTAAGTTCATTTAAGTCAACCGTCTCATGAAAATCGAAGCTGTTTTTAGCTTTTTGATGTAACTGATAAACTGTCCATTTCAATTGTATCACCTCTAAGAGCAACAAACATGATTATAGCTTTCATCATGCTATTTGTCAATATTTTTTCTTTACAGTCCTTCATGATGTCAAAGGGCTGTTTGACATCAGTTCTCGGAATGCCTACACTGAAAAAAATGGTCTTCATTTTTCCCTTATGCTACTGTAGCACAGACCATTTAACCATAGCAAGAAAGGCGGAACATCTATTGAAAGCAGTGGGAGTCGTTGTCGAGTACAATCCATTTCATTATGGGCATGCCTATCATGTGAATCAGGCGAAAAAACAAACCTCCTCAGATGTTGCCATTGCCGTCATGAGCGGTTCTTTCCTCCAGCGCGGGGAGCCTGCCATCGTCTCAAAATGGGCACGTACAAAAATGGCACTGCAAAACGGCGTAGACATTGTGTGTGAGCTTCCATACATATATGCCGTACAAAAGGCAGAAACCTTCGCCAATGGCGCTGTGTCCATCCTCGATGCATTAAAATGCCATTCTCTTTTTTTCGGCAGTGAGGATGGAGAGATCAACGCATTTGAGCGCACAGCACACGCTTGGCATGAAAAAAAGGCAGAGATTGATCTTTTAACAAAAGAAAAGGTGAAAGAAGGTCTTAGTTATCCCGCAGCAGCAGCAGGTGCGTTTCAAGAGGCCATTCATTCTGAACACTTACTGGATTTGTCCAAACCAAATAACATTTTAGGCTTTCATTATGTTAAAGCCATCTTAGAGAGAGCTCCTCACATGCAGCCTTTTACGTCTCAAAGAATTGCATCTGATTATCATGATGAAGAACTGCCTGACAACCAAAAAATCGCAAGCGCCACAAGTATCCGAAAAGCATTAAAAGAACAGAGCTCATTTCAAGCAGTCACGCCCTACCTCCCGGACGCTACTTTAAAGCAATTACACGACTATCATTCTTCATATGGTCTTTTACATACGCAAGAAGCCTATTTTCGCTTTCTGAAACATGTTTTTCATACAATGGATACGAGTGAATTAGAGGGCATCTATGAAATTGAAGAAGGCATTGAACACCGCATGCAAAAAGCCATGACACATGCATCTTCCTACGAGGAGTATCTATCACTTGTCAAAACAAAACGATATACGTGGACAAGGTTACAGCGGATGAATACGCATCTATTAATGAACGTGAAGAAAAAGACGATGCACGAGCTGCTTGAAGAGAAAAAAGCGCCCTATATTCGTTTACTTGGAATGACAAGGAAAGGACAACAGTACTTGTCTCTTGTAAAAAAAGAGTTGGATGTACCACTTGTGAGTAAACTGTCTTCCTTTTCACATCCCGCCCTTGATCTTGATATTCGCGCTTCAAGGGTGTTTAGCCTTCCCATCTCTGAACCCATGCAAACAGAGTTAACAAAAGCAGAGTTTAAAACATCACCGATTCGATATGATGAAGAGAGCGGACTCTTTTCATCTCGATAGAAAAAAGCAGCCTGATTTGCAGGCTGCTCTTTTTTATGATGCTTTCTCTTTTAATTTGTTTAAATAGTTTAGTGCGTCCTGCATGGTATCCACAGGAACGATTTTCATATCACTTTTAATATCTTTTGCTGTTTTGACTGCATTTTTGTAGTCAGAGTTTGGGTCACCTTTATCATTCGGTGCAAAGAAGATGTCTTTTCCTGCTTTGTCTGCTGCAACAACCTTTTGATCAATTCCGCCAATCGGTCCGACTGTACCATCTGCATCAATCGTTCCAGTTCCTGCGATCGCATAGCCGTGTGTTTCATCTTCTTTTGTCAGCTGATTGTAAATTTCAAGTGACATCATTAAACCAGCCGATGGACCGCCGATGTTTTCAATATCCACTTTCACAGAAGGAGACACTTTCACATGACGGTCTGTAAATAATGATACGCCAATTCCCACTCGTTTTGGCTCTTCTTTAAATGGTTTTAACGTCACGTTCTGCGTGATTTCTTTGCCATTACGTTCAAGTACAAAACGGACAGTCGTGCCTGCTTTTTTACTGCTGATATACGAAACCATTTTATCTGCTGACTCATATGTATGGCCGTCGACGCTTTTGATCTTATCGCCAACTTCAATCTTCCCATATGCAGGCATTCCTTTCATCACATAGCTCGCATATACCCCATTAAACGTATAATCTACTTTTTTCCCTGCTTTTGTATAAGCGGCAATCATCGCATTTTCTTGAGAACTTTTCATGAGCTGCAGCTGCCGTTTCATATAATCCTCATCAGACTCTCCGTCCGCTTTAATATTTTCTTCTGGAACGATTTCGTCATACTTGTTCATTTTTGCAAGTAAATACGTATATGGATTGGCTGGACCTACTTTAATGGTCATAAGAGAAAAGCTGCCTTTCTCGCCATATCCTCCGTCTACTTGAATGTGTGGCGCAATTTCTGTTGCATCACCTGGCTTTGTGACGTAATAGGGCAGTTTCACAAAAGTTAAGCCAAATAAGACTAGAACAACAGCAAAAAAGCTGAGCCAGCGAATATTTAATTTTTTCATTCGATTAACACTCCCATTTATCAATGACATCTTTCAGTTTTCCTTTTAGTTGGTCGGCGGCGAGTTCACCTGCTTCAATCATTTCTTGAACCTGTGTAAACGCACTAGAGCTAAAGGTCTCGAGCTTCGGCCGAATCATGAGATCTGCATGAATGGTTTGGTGACGAACCAATTCATTTTGAAGGATGTCCAAACTTTGCATAATGACATCCGATAATCTCGTTGCCTTTTCTGTTTTTTTCACCCTTGATACATCAGAGGCGATAATGAGATCTGCCCCCATTTCTTTGAGAACAGAGACAGGAATGCGGTCCACTACCGCTCCATCCACCAATTGCCTGCCGCCTATTTCATGCGGAACAAACACACCCGGAATGCTAATGCTTGCCCTGACTGCTTGTGAGACAGACCCTTCTTTGAACACAACCTTCTCCCCTGTCTGAAGGTCACAGGCGACAATCGCAAGAGGCATGCGCATTTCTTCAATATTCTTCCCATATGTAAACGTGTGAATCAGCTGCAAAATTCGATTTCCTTTTAACAGACCGATTTTTGGCAGTGTATAGTCAGCATAATACTTTCTTCTGAAGACAAGTGCAAGTTTTTTCATTTTTTCTACGTCTTGTCCTGCTGCATAAAAGCTCCCCACAAGAGCACCAATACTGCTTCCTGCGATCATATCCACCTGAATTCCTTGTTTCTCAAGACTAGATAAAACCCCGATATGCGCCATCCCTCTGGCACCCCCGGAGCCCAGCGCAAGCCCGATAATCGGTCGTTTCATGAATCCACCCTCCTCTTTCTATGCATATATACGAATCTATAGGTCTAAACATGCCCCTTCTCATCGTATAGTAATAGAAGACAGGCTCGGCTAGCATCTCTTTTTCTTTAATCACGAGCTCGCCAATAGATTATAACGGCAAGGGGCGACATCTCCATGAAAAAATGGAACACTCTGTTCATCGCTGCTTTTTTTATCTTTTTAACAGCCACTGTGATTACACATCCACAAGCCTCTTTGCAAGCATCGAAAAATGGACTTGCAATGTGGTGGGAAGTGGTTTTTCCATCGCTGCTACCTTTTTTTATTTTGTCCGAGCTATTAATCAGTTTCGGGATTGTCAGATTTGTCGGCGTATTATTAGAGCCATTTATGCGGCCTATCTTTCGGGTGCCTGGTGTCGGCGGATTTGTGCTGGCGATGGGAATGGCCTCTGGTTTTCCTTCTGGCGCTAAATTGACGACAAGACTTCGGCAGGAAGGACAGCTGACAAGAATTGAAGCAGAACGCCTTGTGTCGTTTACCAATTCTTCAAACCCTTTGTTCATTTTTGGAGCAGTGGCTGTAGGATTTTTTCATCACCCAGCTTTAGGCATTGTGTTAGCCTGTGCACATTATTTAGGAAATCTCGCGGTTGGGGTGACAATGCGCGGATATAAAGCACGTCATGATGCGCACCTCAGAAGCCGAAAAGGATTTTTATTGCCTCCAATTCGAGAAGCATTCAGCGCTCTTCATATGGCAAGACTCGCAGAAAAAAGACCACTTGGCCAAATATTAAGTGACGCTGTCATGTCATCTGTTCAAACGCTCTTTATGATTGGCGGCTTTATCATTTTATTTTCTGTCTTTAGTAAAATGCTCGCTGTCGTTCATGTAACAGATCTTCTCTCTATCGGGATCGGCTCTATACTGAAAACGATGCACCTTCCGCCGGAATTAGATCTAGCCATGATTGCGGGTCTATTTGAAATCACATTAGGAAGTCAGCTCACAGGGTCACAAGAGGTTTCCCTGCTCGCTAAAACAATTGTGGTCAGCTTTATTTTAGGATTTAGCGGATTCTCCGTTCAAGCTCAGGTAGCCGGCATTTTGGCAGCAACCGATATACGCTTTAAACCCTTTTTCTTCGCCCGTTTACTTCACGGTATTTACGCAGCCGTCTTTGCCTTTTTGTTATTCAAACCCCTTTATGTCTCTAAAGCAGACATGGCGCTTCCAGCAGGGGCATTTGAAACAAGCGAGCAAGTCGTGATGTTTAGCAGCGTGTTATGGAATCAACTTGTATCTGTTGGTCCTCTCATCACCTTGTTCAGTCTGATCGTGTATATTGCGCTCTATTATCAGAAATTAAAAAATGGATGAGTGCACAATGCACTCATCCATTAAATTTTTCTTTCAGCGCAGCTTCGACCTCTTGCGGTACAAGCTCTTTGACTGATCCATGATATTTCGCTACTTCTTTAACAATGCTTGAACTTAAGAAGGAGTATTGATTATTCGTCATCATAAAGAACGTTTCAATGTCATCATTCAACACTTTGTTCATTGATGTCCCTTGCATTTCGTATTCAAAGTCCGTCACCGCTCTAAGTCCGCGCAAAATGACTTTCGCCTCTTTTTGTTTCGCATAATCAACGAGCAGTCCATGAAAGGATTCCACTTTGATATTTGGTAGCTCCTTTGTTGCTTGACGAATGAGTTCACATCGCTCTTCAACAGTAAACAACGGCTTTTTTGACGAGTTATTGAGGACGCACACATATACTTCATCAAAAATCTTTGCCCCTCTTTTGATAATATCCAAATGGCCCAATGTGACTGGATCGAAGCTACCCGGACAAACGGCTATATTCCCCATGCTCTAATTTCCCCGCTTTCTATAGATCGTAATACCAGTCATTCCGTACATTTCCTGCCTTGAGATATGCAGCTGTCCTGCTTCCTCTGGCAGTGTCACATCTTTATCATGCTCACACACAATGACGCCATCATCTGCTAATAAGGAATGCTCATCAATCGTATCAAGAAGTGCTTTCAACTTTTGATCTTTATACGGCGGATCAAGGAAGATGGCTTGAAAAGATTCTTCTCGCTTCACTACAGCGGCGAGTGCACGGTTTGCATCATTTCGAAACACTTCACTTTGATCCATCAGCGACAATTGATTCAAGTTGCCTTTAATCGTCTGAATCGCCTTCATATCTCGATCCACAAATATACAATGATCGAATCCTCTAGAAAGCGCTTCAATACCTAAACCACCACTTCCAGCAAATAAATCAAGGGCCCATCCCCCATCAAAATACGGTCCAATCATATTAAAAATGGATTCTTTTACTTTATCTGTTGTTGGTCTTGTTGATTGGCCGGGTACGGCTTTCAGCGTGCGGCCTTTTTTTGTTCCAGAAATCACTCTCATTTTTCCACCACTTTTTCTGCTTGCATCTATTGAATATTGTTTGATGACAAAAAATTCAACATTATCTTACCATATCCACTCCACATGGGACAATGCACTGAATTCCATTCATTTTCTATGTATAGATCACAAAAGAGAGGGTCATACTACTGTTAACAGCATCTGATGTGGTGCTGTTGCCAACCGCGGAGAAGACTTACGTTTCCCCATAAGTTCTTCCTCCGGTTTCTCCTCTCCCTTTGCCTTCTCCTTAATGAATCATTAAGAATAGAAGGACCCCGCGGGTGATGCCGCGGGGGTTTTTTTGTGTCTTTAAAAGCCCACCTTATAATCATACTCTTTTGCTTTGTCCAATTTCGATTCGTACTCTAATTTAATAAAAGGTTTATAGGAAGGCTCAACACGTTTTACAAATGGCAATGAACTGAGCTTTGCCATGTGGCGCTCAAGATCATTCATATCACAATAAATCACTGCATATTTCATTTTCCTTGAAATATAGTGAACATTCCCAAATTTCCTTAGCGCTTTTGACTGCTTTAACGAATGCAGCCAAACGACCATTCCTTGACGTTTGGTATCCATCTTATCACCTGCCGCTTTTCAATTCTTTCCGTTCATTATGTAAAAGACGAGACGTTCAAGTCTCGTCAAGATACTTTACAGCTACAGCTGCCTCCTGATCCACAGCCACCGCCGCATGATGATAGACCATCAAAATATGGGTTCCCTGTTGGAACTTTAATATATGCTGATACAGCTTGACCGATTTCAATACTAATCTCATCTAAGATGGATTGAATCGCTGTTTCTGCTTTTTTGAAATCAACCACTGTATCGTGAAGATCTAGCTTTCTTTTGACCTCACGCATTTCTTTTGAGATCGTTCTATAGTCCGGATGGTATTTGCCGAACCGCTGCACATCTTCATATTGCTCTTTTACTTTTGTAAAATGGGCAATAATTTGTTGGGCTTCTTCGTCTTGCTGGAGACGCTTAAAGCAGTTGCGGTAATGTTCAGCCTCCTCCGACTGAAGAATCATGGCAGCCAATTGATTTGCTTCCTCTTGGAGCTCCACGAATTCGATTGTCGCATACATAAATGTTGCACCTCCAATTCATAGTTTACCACGAAACCTATGGATCAGAAAATGCTTTTACGTGACAAATACATCCCACGTCTCTCTTTTCTGCTTATATTCAGGGTGACGAGAATTTAGCACAACGGTCATTTTATGCTTTCCTTTTGAAAGGTGCTTGACCACAAACGCCGCAGTATACTCATTGCCTGCCCGTTTCCCGTCTACATACACTGTAAAATACCCCGCCTTCTTATCCTTTTTGAGGGGTGAAGGTTCAAGGTGAAAATCTTGAAGTGTACTTTCTATATACACAACAGATCCCTGCACTTTGTATTTTAAAAAGCCTTGCTGCTTCATTTCACTTTGCGTCTGCTGCATGACTGGTACTGCTGGTTCTTGCCTAGTTACTTGCTCTTGATCATGTTGACTTTGACATCCGGTGAGAAGAAAAAGCAATGCGCATATTGACAGCATCCATTTCATGTTCTGATTCTCCTTTCGTCTACTTTCATAGGATGCTCATGAAATAGACATCTTAATCAAATCAAAAAAAGCCTCACCCGGCTCCATTTTGATTGCGCATTGCTTGGAACATCTGGATCATCATTTCAGCCATTTGGACACTATTGCTCAACTGGCTCACACGATGAGGAATGGTTTTTTCGTAAAAGTTCATTTTATCTAATTCAAACGAAGTGACATTTTCAGGATGCCGCGTTAACTGTCTATACCAGAGTGGGCGCTGCCTGATGAATTTGATTCGATCCTCTTCGGCCATGACAAACTCTTGTACTTCTCTCCGCACCAAAAGCATCCCCTTTCAATTAATCTTTCCTGAAGGAGAATGGGTGCTGGCTGCCTCCAGATGAACCCTTCTTTGAGCCATTTGATGAAAATTGACCGAGTAAGCTTTGTAAAGAGGAAATAGACTGGCTCATTTTATTAATCTGTTCATTCATTTGATCAGCGTCCATTTTTTTCACTGCAGAGACCATTTTAGACATAAAATCTGCTTTTCCCGATTCACTTTGCTTAGCGGCTTTTTCTTCTTTTGCTTCTTCCGTTTGTGTTTGCCGGTAAGGAGACCACATGTCATCTTCCTCACCAAACATGACCCAATTCTCGTATAAACTTTGCCAGCTTTTTTCTTGCGTCTGCACTTCTTGAATTAATTTCGGATGGCGTCTGACGAACTGTTTAAATTCATCAATGGATGTTTGCTTTTGCTTATTTGTCATATCCTCACCCCCCATACAAATGCCTACTATACTATATACATCTGGGTCTATTTTGGTGAGCCCTTTTCATAAAAAAACAGCCGCCATCTGTGCGCAGCTGTTTAGAGGATTAAGACGTTTTCTTAATGAAGTTTTGTGTATAATACTTTTCTTTCACACCAACGCCAAGGTGCGTGTAATCTTGATTTAACAATGCCTTCCGGTGACCTTCGCTATTCAGCCAACCTTCTACAGCTGCAGGGCCATCAACATAATTATACGCAATGTTTTCCCCCGCAAGCTGAAATGCGACCTCGCCTCTTTCTAACCGGTCTTTCAGCGTGCCGTATTTTTTAGATTCATGGGAGAAATAATGATGATCCTTCATGTCCTCACTATGCATGAATGCCACTTCAGAGGTTTCATCGTCCCACTTTAAGGTCGGCAGTTTGTACTTATGGCGGATAATATTGGTCATATCAAAAATTTGTTTTTGACTCGACGCTTCAATATCCTTCCACTTTTCGCCTGATATCGCCTCAGGTTCAATTAATTGACCTCGATAAACGACTTCATACGGCTTTTGTTTGACAAATGTATCTGCGTTAAAGGCTCGAATGCTCGAAAGAGTGCTTTCAAACTTATCCATGTAGAGCTGGACATACACATCATCTCCCACTTTCACCGTCGGCCTGGTATTCATATCATCTTCTGAGAATTCAAAGCGATATGAATTTCCCTCGTCCTCTACATGAATGTAAGGAGCGATTTGTGTTTTTTTAAACACTTCACTTGTGGCTTGACCGATTTTAAACGGCTCAACATTCAGCCCATCCCCTGTTGCAAACAAGGTCACCACTTTACTGTCCTTTACCCCTACTTGAATATAGTGTTTCTTCGATTGATTGTATATCCACCAGTCATAATCATATGCGGAAGGATCAATGCGATCTGGTTCCCCTAGCTGTTTAAGCACTTCGTTTGAAGACTTCCCCATAAAGGACATGAGACCTTTTTTCGGAATGTTGATCGGCTTATCGCTAGATGTTTCTTCATTAGACACCTTCGGCTCATTGCTGTTTTCTTTTTCTGGTGAAGATCCATATTGAATAAACAGAACGTACGTTCCAGATATAATCAGGAGGATGAAGAGTGTTTTCAGCACAGTTTTCAAATAAACACCTCCGTTAAATTGGCAAGGTACAAAAAGTACCTTCTACTGTCATTTAAACAAAACTTGCTCCATTTATCAACGACAATACAGCCTATTTAACACGAATTTAAAATATGCCCCTCCTAATGAAGAAATCCTTGGCCATGATCCTGGTCTTGTTGAGAGATTTCCGTCAGAGCATCACCTGCACGATCGTTTGATAAATCTTCAACTGATAAATCCCCAAGGGCTACGATTCCTGTGAGTGCCCCGTTTTTGACAACCGGGATACGGCGGAGCTGATGTTCTGACATCAACCGGACAATTTCTTCTAGGGTTGCATCTTCTTCAGCTGTCAAAACTTCCTTCGTCATGAGGGCACCAACCTCTTGTGAGTTCGGCTTTTTCTCAGCAATACCTCTAAGTACAAGGTCGCGGTCTGTGACAATACCAACAAGCTGATCTCCGTCGACTACTGGAATGGCACCAATGTCAGCATCTTTCATTTTGACTGCCGCTTCATATGCATTGTCGTCCTTTTGCAACGTCACTACTTTTTTCGTCATGATATCTTTGATTTTTTTCGTTTTCACGTTGATTCCTCCATCCGTTATTTTCTTTATTACTGTAACCAGCTTATAAAAGAACATACCCTTCACAGTTGAAAGTTTAACGCTTTCATACTATGATTGTCAGTAAAGGGAATTTTTATAAGGAGGGGTTTTGGGTGAAGTTTGAAGGTACGGGGATTGAAAAGGTATCAGCTGACTTAAATAAATTGGATTTCATTATGGAAAGTGAAGGATTTGTACGAGCCGATCAATGGGATTATGAGCGTGTGACGTACGACAGGAAGTATAACATGGTAGAGGGGACGTTTTACTTACGGATCTCTGGCTACGCCACTGAGGGAGATGTCGGCTCCAAAAAAGCCCACATCCAGCTGCTGACACCTTTACTTGGAAAACACTATTATCCGCATGGTGTTGAATATGGAGAAGGCGAAGACTTCCCTAAATCTCTTATTCAATCCAGCAAAAAAACGCTGAACCAATTGAAAGAAAAACTAGAAGCGATAACTGCTGAAGCATAAAAAGCACAGCCCCTACGGCTGTGCTTTTCATTTATTCATATTTCGGAATGAGCGCATCTGGTACGGCATCTTTCGCTCTTTCTTTTCTCGCCCAGTCAAAGAAGACAACAGCAAGAATGGATCCGTATACAATCTCTTGAATGATTTTCATCAAAATAGCACCTAGCTGCTGATCTTCTAGCAGCGGCAATGTATGAAACATGTCAGGTCCCGTAAGCGCAAGACCTGCAAGCATATCACTCGGTACGCATAGGTGCAGTGCTTGTATCCATGCGCCGGCATCTGAATAAGTGGCATAGATAGGCGCTTCACTAAACATAATGAGTGCGCAGGCAGGTGTCATTAAAATCCCATCTGCCATAATATATCCAAGCTTTAAAATGCCTGTAATCTGCGGCTGACTTTGCACTTTATGGACAAGCGGCCACCACATGAAAAAGGCAGCGATAAAAATGACAACCGTCATCAATGCGTGATAAAACGGATCTGTTTTGACAAAATCGAACACAAGCGGAATATGATACAGCGAAAACAACCCGTTAAATCCGAGCAAGGCAATCAACGGCTTAGAAAACAAGCGGAAAATCGGCTGAATACCCCGTGTTTGAATGATCCGCTCCCAAATCGCCGCAGGTAAACCTGTAATGAGAAGGGGCGGGATGACCAAATAGAGCACTGCCATTTGCGCCATATGCGCACTGAACATAATATGCCCCATTAAATCAATCGGGCTCCCCTTCACCGCATAAAGCAACACAAGCCCCGTGAGAAACAGCGTTTTCTCTTTCACCGTCGCACGGTGCTTACCCTTCGTCACGAGAAGCAGATAAAAAGCGGCTGCTGCTACAATACATGTCAAATAGTAAGGACTCCATAATGCACGAAATCCAAATATCTCTAAGTTTTCCATTGCTGCGCCTCCTTCAAGGGCAAAGCGAGCTTACCACCAAATAATGGTCAAAAAGGCTAAAACGGTAATAAACGCGACAAACACACCTGAGTAAAGAAACAACGCGGGTGTTTCATGCCCTTTTTGGTTCATGTGCATAAAATAATAAAGCTGAAAAGCGACCTGAATCACTGCAAGCAGTAAAATAAAAGGGACAGCGAACCAATTTCCGACGTCTTCAGAGGCGATTGTTAAAAAGGCAACAAACGTTAAACCAATCATCAAGCCGAAAGAAATGAGCTGATGCTTCATTTCTTCGGCATTTTTCTTTTTCCGATAGACAAGATCGACTTTGGACTGATTTGTGTTTTTATTTCCCATTCTTATCCCACCATTCCCATTAAATATACAACGGTAAAGATGAAGACCCACACAACATCAATGAAGTGCCAATAAAGGCTTGCCACATAATATTTTGGTGCATTGTATAAATCGAGTCCGCGTCTCATATTCCGAATCATCAGAGCGGTGATCCAGCAAAGTCCAAATGCGACGTGAGCCCCGTGTGTTCCAACAAGCGTATAGAAGGAAGAGCCAAGTGCAGAGCTCGTAATGGTAAATTCATACGCATGCACATAATGATAAAACTCATAAATTTCTACCCCTAAAAATCCAGCACCTAAAAGAACGGTTACACCTAACCAAAGCTGCATTTTTTTAAAGGCAAAGTTTTTCATATGATACATAGCATACACACTCGTTAAACTGCTCGTTAACAGAAGCATTGTGGCAATAAAGACAAGTGTGAGGTCAAACATTTCAGTTGTTGTTGCGCCGCCTGCATTTGAATTTTTCAGCGCCAAATAAGTGGCAAACAAAGATGCAAACAGGACCGTTTCTCCCCCAAGAAACAACCAGAACCCGACGAACTTATTCTTTCCTTCTAACGTGGCTTTCTCAGGAGAAGCCGGAAAGGTTTCCGCTGTCATTTTTTGTGGTTCCATTATGCTTTCACCCCTTTGTCATCGTCATCCGTCAAATCTTCTTTGTGAATATGGTATCCATGATCATCTTTAAGAGAGCGAACGAGCATGGTCGCAAACGTGATGCCAAGACCAATGAAGATCACCGGCAGACCCCAGCTGTGTTCTTGACGATACATAAAACCAAACGCTGACACAAATAGACCGAATGAGATAATGATAGGCAAGATGGAATTATTCGGCATGTGAATATCATCGAGCGGTTCAGATGCTGTCATTCCTTTTTTACCATCCATTTTCTCAATCCATAATGGATCAAGTCCCCGTACAAGAGGCAGCTGCTTAAAGTTATATTCTGGCGGAGGTGAAGATACTGCCCATTCAAGCGTTCTTCCATCTCCCCAAGGATCGCCCGATACACGCTCCCCTTTTGCTGTCGTCCAGATGATATTAATCAGCATGATGACAACTGCTACAAACATGAACAGTGCCCCAATCGTACTCACCAAGTTCCCAAGGTCTAGACCCTGACCTGGCAAGAATGTAAAGACTCGGCGCGGCATGCCCCAAAGACCGAGAAAATGCTGGATAAAGAACGTTAAATGGAAACCGACGAAAAACAGCACAAAGCCAATTTTCCCAAGCTTCTCATTCAGTATTTTCCCAAACATCTTCGGCCACCAATAATGCACACCTGCTAAAATACCGAAAACCACACCACCGATAATGACATAGTGGAAATGCGCCACAACGAAGTACGTGTCATGGAACTGATAATCCGCTGCTGCTGCTGCAAGCATGACGCCGGTTACACCGCCAAGTAAGAATGACGGAATGAACGCAACTGAATATAGCATCGGCGTTGTAAACTTCACATTACCGCCCCATATGGTGAGCAACCAGTTAAATACTTTAATTCCAGTTGGCACCGCAATCGCCATTGTGGCTACGGCAAAGATCGCATTGGCAATTGGACCAAGTCCTGTTGTGAACATGTGATGCGCCCACACCATGAATCCAAGGAAACCAATTAATACAGTTGCAAACACCATGGACGAATAACCAAACAATCTTTTTCTTGCAAACACCGGAATGATCTCAGAGAAAATCCCAAATGCCGGCAAAATCAAGATATACACTTCTGGGTGTCCAAAAATCCAGAACAAATGCTCCCAGATGATTGTATTTCCGCCGAGCTCTGGATTAAAAAAGCTCGTATCAAACATTCGATCAAGCATCAGCATCGCAAGCCCTGCTGTCAGCGGCGGGAATGCGAATAAAATTAGTGCGGATGCCACAAACGTCGTCCAGGTAAAGAGCGGCATTCTCATATACGTCATACCTGGCGCTCTCATATTAATAATCGTTGCAAGAAAGTTGATTCCGGCAATTAGCGTACCAATACCCGCTATCTGCAACCCTAAAATATAGAAATCCATGCCGTGCCCTTCTGAATTCAGCGTGAGCGACGCATAGGCAGTCCAGCCTGCATCAGGTGCTCCGCCCATAAACCATCCAAGGTTTAAGAAAATACCTCCAAAAAAGAACAGCCAAAAACCAAGTGAATTCACAAATGGAAACGCTACGTCACGTGCACCAATTTGAATGGGTACAACCGCATTCATTAATGCAAATAAAAGCGGCATTGCTGCAAGGAAAATCATCGTTGTTCCATGCATCGTCATGACTTCATTGTAAAACCCTGCACTCACAAAATCATTTTCAGGGATGGCTAGCTGAATACGGATAATCATCGCTTCCAGGCCACCAATTAAAAAGAAAAATCCCCCTGCCACTAAATATAGTATGGCAATTTTTTTGTGGTCAACCGTCGTTAAGTAATCCCATAAGACAGCGCCAAACCCCCGCTTTTTAGCTATTGTACTCACCATGAAATCCCCCTCTTATCTCCCATTTGCCCCTTTTCATATCAATGTCTATCTTCACGTTCTAAAAACAGACTATATCTGACAGATGACTTATTCTTGGATGTAGAGACTTAGTCGGGAGCTCTTAACAAAAACTTCACATAGATCGTATACCCTTTTGAATGTGCGCAACTTCAAGCTGCTCAAGGCATTTACTGTATTTTAAGACCTTTTAAATACTCGTAGAGTGCATCTGCTTCTGAGTCATTTAGTTTAGGGTACGTCCCTGTCATCTTATTACCTGGTTTAAAGCTCTCTGGATCTTTCAGCCAGGCTTTGACATTTTCTTTGTTCATGTCTTTAATTCCAGCTACTTTTGTCCGCTCTCCGAAGGTTGCAAGGTTTGGTGCAGTCCTTGCCGCCTCTGGTCGTTCATCTCCAGGCTCTACCGCATGACAGCTTAAACAGTTTTTCTCTTTAAAGAGTTTTTCACCCTCAAGGGCTAGATCTGACGTAGATGCAGGCTTCTTATAATCTGTCATCTTTTTCGTCCAGCCTAAAAACTCATCTTGAGAAAGCGTTTTAACTTTAAAGTCCATTAAAGCATGTGATGGACCACAAAGCTCTGCACATTTCCCATAGAAATATTCTCCAGCATCTTTCGTTCGTTTTGAGTCAAATGTTAAATAAAACTTGTTCTCGTTGTCTGTATTTGTATCAATTTTACCCCCAGCTGATGGAATCCAGAATGAGTGTTTCACATCAGATGCTTTCAGCTTAAAATAAACCTTTTGATCAGTTGGAACAATCAATTCCTGACTTGTCACAATCCCATAATCAGGGTATTCAAATTCCCACCAATATAAGCTGGCTCTTACATTCACTACAAGTGTTTTTTCAGGATCTCGTTTTTTCTTATCCATGGCGCTTGTATCCCCTAGCTCAAGCGTGTATGCCACAACAGGTACAACGAGAATAATGAGTAGAAGTATCGGAATCGCTGTCCACGTAATTTCGAGGTTACGGTTCCCTTCTACCTGTTTAGGAATCGTATCTTCTCCCACTTTAGAACGTTTGAATTTAATGATGACGTAAAAGAAAATGATCGATACAACAATAACGACAAGAACCATAATAAGTGTACTCAGTACCGTTAGGAAAAACTGTTTATCTGCTACTTCCCCAACTGGCTTGAGTGTTGATAAGTATGGTTCACCGCAGCCCGCCAAAACGAGCGTCAGTAAGAGAAACAGTGAATAAACACGCCATTTTCTTATCATAATTTGTCCCAACCCCTTTTGCTTGATCTCCTTTGCCTTTCGCTTTTACCTCTTATTTATAAAATCACCTTTCACCCATCCATAACCCCCGCCTCTTATAAAAGCACTTACATTTCCTCTTTTCATAAAAAAATGATGTTTTTACTCAAAATACCATCTATGTATAAACAGAAAGCCGCCTAAATAGAACTGAATATCAGGCGGCTTTCATAGTTGTAAGAAAATGTTGTGTTATAAGATATAGCCATTGTTTTGATGTGATCAAAGTGTATTTCACTCTAGAATAGTGTAATAATAATCATCGCAACGAAAAAGATCGTTAAGTAGTTTAATGAATAAACAAACATGAGTGTTGACCACTTCATGATATCTTTCATTTTAAAGCCCATAAGACCAATGACGAGCCATCCAATGTTCAGCAATGTGCCAAGTGCGACAATCGGCCATCCTAATCCACCTAAGAAAAATGGAAGCGGAAGAAGACATGCTGTCCAAATGATGATTTGGCGTTTTGTGACTTCAAAGCCGTAAACAACTGGCAGCATTGGAATACCTGCTTTGCGGTAATCTTCCGTTTTCTTAATCGCAAGTGATAAGAAATGCGGAATTTGCCAGATGAACATAATCATAAACAGGACCCAAGCCGTTGTATCGATGGTGCCTGTAACAGCTGTCCAGCCAATTAATGGCGGAACCGCACCAGATACACTCCCAATGACTGTATTAATGGTGTAATGGCGTTTAGACCACATCGTGTATAGAACTGCATAAGTAAAGACACCGATAAATCCAATCACTGCTGATGTAACAGTTGTCATCAGAAGCATAATCAGTCCAAGTACAACAAGCAGAATACCAAATGCATACGCTTGACCTGGCTGAACTTTACCTGTCACCGTCGGTCTTGTTTTTGTTCTTTCCATTAGTATATCAATATCACGGTCAAACGCATTATTAATGGCGCATGAACCGGCAATAATAAGAGAAGAACCAATCATTGTTAACAGCACAATATCAAGATTCCCAAGGAAACTCATATCTGTAAAATAAAAAGCAAGCCACATTCCAGTAAATGTTGTAATGAAATTGGAATTGACGATGCCCATTTTAATAAGAGCAAGAAAATCTTTTAAAGCGGTTGTTTCTTCTATTTGTCCATGAATAGCTGCTTCCGCGGCTGTTTTGGAATTTGCCAATGTGTATAACCTCCCTTGCCCAAACCTTCAAACGAACGAATAAAACGTAAAATCGTTACAACTCTATCATACAAGATAAAGAGCTGTAAAAAAACATCCTATTAAATAATAAACGACAAACTTGAAGTTATTTGTGAACTTTTCGTGAATTTATTAGGATGTGCGTTTCAGAAGGCGGTGCAAAATGAAATATTCTCTCCTCTATTTCTATCAGACTGTCAAAGAAAGATCAAGCACTCTAAATCTGTAAACTTTGTGAACTAACATATCATTTTTTTGTGAACTTTGGTCATTATGAATTGCAACAGAACACGCATTTGGCTTAAACTTGAGAGCATGTGAGGTTTTCATTTAGATCAGAAGTTATTTAGAGAAGGTGAAATCATTTGATGAAATTTGCTTTAAGGTTATTGAGCGTTGTCACAACATTTGTGATGCTGATCGTTCTGATTGGCGGTGCGCTTGTGACGAAAACTGGCTCCGGTCTTGGCTGTGGCAGACAGTGGCCCCTTTGCCACGGTCGTTTCTTTCCAGAAATGAACCCTGCTTCCATTATCGAATGGAGCCACCGCATGTCAACAGGAGTTTCCACCATTCTTGTATTGGCACTGGCGGTCTTATGCTGGAAAAAAATCAGTCCAGTATTCCGTGAAACCAAATTTTTGGTCATCATGTCCATTATATTCTTACTGCTTCAAGCGCTGTTAGGGGCACTCGCCGTTGTGTTTGGTTCTAACGCACTTGTCATGGCACTGCACTTCGGTATTTCACTGATTTCTTTTGCTTCCGTTTTACTGCTGGCACTGCTTGTGTTTGAAGCCACCAGATCTGAAACAAAGCTTGTGAAGCCGCTTCATATCGGCAAAAGAATGCAGTTCCATATTTATGGGTTGATCACATATACGTATATTGTGGTGTATACGGGCGCCTATGTGAGACATACAAAATCAAGTCTTGCATGCTCTGTCTTCCCATTTTGTTCAAAAGACGGCGCACTTCCAGCGTATTTTAATCAATGGGTTCAAATGTCTCACCGAGCAGCAGCCCTTCTTTTATTCGTTTGGATATTTATTGCGATGTTCCATGCGCTTAAACATTATAAAGAACAAAAGCAGCTGTATTATGGATGGATCATTTCAGCCATTCTCATTACACTTCAAGCGATCTCTGGTGTCATGTCTGTTTATTCTCAGCTCGCACTCGGTTATGCGCTTGCTCATTCATTCTTTATTTCTTGTTTGTTTGGGGTACTATGCTACTTCTGCTTACTCATTGCCCGGTTTAAATATGAAAATAGAGAGCCTTTCAGATAAACATACAATCCCCCTTTCATCCGAAAAGGGGGATTTCTTTTATGTTTGTTTCGCTTCTTCAAATAGCGAAATAGCTTTTTTCCGTCTTTCTTGATGATCGACTGTAGGCAGAGGATATGTATCCCCCAGCACACATCCTGATTTCATTTGCTCATCTATCGGCATTTTACTCGGTTCATGAATCCATTTTTCATTCACGTGCTTAAGTTCTGGCACATACCTTCTAATATATTCTCCGCTTGGGTCAAATCGTTTCGACTGGGTCGTTGGGTTAAAAATACGGAAGTAAGGAACTGCATCCGTTCCGACAGAGGCTGCCCACTGAAATCCTCCAATATTCGAAGCCTCATCATAGTCGACAAGTTTTCTCGCAAAATACGCTTCGCCCATTCTCCAATCGATGAGATAATCTTTTGTCAGGAATGAAGCCGTCACCATTCTCAAACGGTTATGCATCCAGCCTTCTTCATTTAACTGTCTCATCCCAGCGTCAACGAGCGGGAAGCCTGTTTGTCCTTTACACCAAGTTTCAAAAAGTGTCTCATCATCATTCCATTTTATATGTTGAAAGGAGGCGTTGATTTCTTTTTCTTTCATCTCTGGATAATGCGCAAAGATCATATGATAAAAATCACGCCATGCTAGCTCTTTCAAAAATGTTTCCTTGCCCTCATCTTCAAAAAGTTCTTCCTCATTGACCGCATGAAAGATTGTGCGAATAGAAATGGTCCCGGTTTTTAAGAACCGAGACAGCTTGCTCGTCCCAAAAACAGACGGAATATCTCGTTTCTCATGATAATGCGTCAATCTTTCTTGAATAAAGCCGCCTAGCGTGCTCATCGCTTTGTCTGATCCAATCTGATCGAATTTCCTTGTACATTTCTCGATGATGTCCCTTAGTTTCGCATCTCCCTTTTCAGAAAGTGACTCATCACAAATCGTATGCTCACTGCTCAGAAATGATTTGTCAACTTTTATCACAGACTGCTTCTCCTGCTTCCGCCACGCTTGGTAGTATGGAGTAAACACTTGATAATGAGAACCATCCGCTTTTAAAATATCTCTCGCCCCATGCAGATGCGTATCTTGCCACTTTGACACATGAATGCCCTTTTCTTCTAAGAAACGGGTCACTTGTTCATCACGTGTTTGACCATTTCCTACTTCGTCCTCATTAAAAAAGACCGCATTGATGTCATAAGCATCCAAGAGCTTTTGAAAAGCGGACAAAATCTCATCATGAATGAGATGAACATACATGTGAGATTCTCTTGCTTCCTTGACGAAATTGGCCAAGTTTTGAAAGAAATGTTCGTTGTTCAAATCCAGTTCCATTTCTGTAAAAAATGGATCTAGATGATAAAAAGCAAATAATCGGTACTGATGTTTTTTTGCATATGTGATCGCTTTTGATAAGGCGATATGATCATCCAATCGCATATCTCGGCGAAACCAAATCACGACAATTTCCACTCTTTCTTCACCTCATTCTATAGTGTAATCACTCTAGCGGGCGGCTGCACATTTTAATGCGCTCAAAAAAAGACACATCGCAGTGGATGTGTCTCACTCATTATTCTGGCTTTAAGACAATCAACAGATCTCCAGTTTGAATCCCTTCTCCATTCGTGACATGAATTTCATCCACGACTGCTGAGAACGGTGCTTGTACCGTCGTTTCCATTTTCATCGCTTCATTAATCATCAAATGCTCACCTTGTGAAATTTTCTGTCCTTTTTCAACAAGTACTTTGATCACAGTACCTGGCATCGATGCGGCAATGTGATTTGGATTTGAGCGATCTGCCTTCATTTTTTCTTGAACGGAGGATTTGATGCTTTCATCCTTAATGACCACTTCACGCGGCTGTCCATTCAGCTCAAAGTAAAGCACTCTTGTAGCGTCCGGATTCGGTTCTCCAATTGACACGAGTTTGACAATGAGGGTTTTCCCTTTTTCAATTTCCACCTCAATTTCTTCACCAAGTCTCATCCCGTAGAAGAAGGTTGGTGTGTCAAGAACAGAGATGTCTCCATAGCTTTCTGCTGTTTGAACAAATTCAGAAAAGACTTTCGGATATAAAGCATATGCAATGGCATCTTGTTCTGTCAACGTCAGATCATGTGATTCTTTGAACTGCTTTTTGATCTCTTCAAAGTCCACAGGCTTCAGTTTCTCACCTGGTCTGACAGTAAGCGGCTCCTCCCCTTTTAAAATCAGCTTTTGCAATTTTTCTGGGAATCCGCCATGAGGCTGTCCTAAATAGCCTTTAAACAATTCAACAACCGAATCTGGGAAATCCAGTGTTCCTCCTTTTTCATAAACATCCTCTTCTGTCAGATCGTTTTGCACCATATAAAGTGCCATATCTCCGACCACTTTAGAAGACGGTGTCACTTTCACAATGTCACCAAACATGTCATTTACACGTCTGTACATTTCTTTTACTTCATTCCAGCGGTCGCCAAGGCCGACCCCTTTCGCCTGCTGTTGCAGGTTACTATACTGGCCACCAGGCATTTCATGCTCATAAATTTCTGTATGAGGTGAATTCATTCCGCTTTCAAACTCATGGTAATATTTTCTGACGGAATCCCAATATTGAGAAAGACGTTCAACCGCTTGAACATTCATTTCGGGCTTTCTTTCATGTCCGTCTAAAGCATAATATAATGAGCTCGCACTTGGTTGTGATGTGAGCC
Organism: Bacillus sp. 22446; assembly: GCF_052044955.1. NCBI lineage: Bacteria > Bacillati > Bacillota > Bacilli > Caryophanales > Bacillaceae > Bacillus > Bacillus sp. 22446. The sequence goes on along the minus strand of NZ_JBQEOD010000002.1, from coordinate 164,768 downwards.
CCGCCATAGAGCTGACAGCAACATCAACAATATCAACACCTGCATCAATCGCTCTTGCATAGGTGAAGAGTCCATTTCCACTCGTATCGTGTGTATGAAGATGGATTGGAATCGTGAGCTCGTCTTTTAGAGCCGATACAAGTTCATAAGCCGCCTGCGGTTTTAATAATCCCGCCATATCTTTAATACCTAAAATATGAGCGCCTGCGGATTCAAGCTCCTTCGCAAGAGAGACATAATATTTCAAATCATATTTCGGACGTGATGGATCAAGAATATCACCTGTATAACAAATCGCTGCCTCTGCCACTTTGCCGGATTCACGAACAGAATCAATAGCAAGCGTCATACCTTTGACCCAGTTTAGACTGTCGAAAATACGGAAGACGTCAATGCCTGCCTCTGCCGATTCCTTTACAAATGCTTTAATCACATTATCCGCATAGTTTGTATATCCGACAGCGTTTGAAGATCTTAATAGCATTTGGAACAAAGTGTTTGGCACTTCTTGACGAAGCTCTTTCAATCTTTCCCAAGGATCTTCTTTCAAGAAACGATATGCCACATCAAATGTAGCGCCGCCCCACATTTCCATACTGAATAACTCTGGCCATAAGCCTGCTGTTGGCTGAGCAACTTTCTTTAAGTCGTGTGTTCTAAAGCGTGTTGCAAGCAGGGATTGATGTGCGTCTCTAAAGGTTGTATCCGTTAAGAGTACACCGCTTTGTTCTTTCACCCAATTGGCGAGTCCCTCAGGTCCATGCTTGTCTAACAATTGTTTTGTTCCAGAAGGAATCGTTTCATGGACAGCAAGTTTCGGCACATTTGGTTGATCAAAATGAGGCTTCTTATTTTCCGAAATACCAGGGAACCCATTAATGGTAACGTTACCAATATAAGTAAGCATTTTCGTTCCGCGGTCTTTTTGCTTAGGGAAGTTAAATAGCTCAGGTGTTGAATCAATAAACGATGTATCATATTCCCCTCTTAGAAACTTCTCGTGCTTTGCTACGTTTTCAAGAAACGGAATATTTGTTTTAATGCCACGAATCCTGAATTCTTGTAAATTTCGGACCATTTTAGCCGCAGCTTGATCAAATGTAAGTGCCCAAGTAGACAGCTTGACCAACAGTGAATCGTAATAAGGTGTAATCACCGCACCTTGGAAGCTGTTCCCTGTATCAAGACGTACACCAAAACCACCGCCTGAACGGTAAGCCATGATTTTTCCTGTATCTGGCATAAAATCATTCAAAGGATCTTCTGTTGTGACCCTTGATTGAATGGCAAATCCATGTGTAAAGATATCTTCTTGTTTTGGTATCCCGACTTCTTTGCTGTGGAGGTCATGTCCTTTTGCGACAAGAATTTGGGTTTGGACGATATCGACACCTGTGATCATTTCTGTGATCGTGTGTTCCACCTGGACCCTAGGATTGACTTCAATAAAATAAAACTCGCCATTTGCCACTAGGAATTCTACAGTCCCTGCATTGATATACGATACATTCTGGGCCAGCTGAACAGCCGCTTCACAGATGTCTTCACGCAATTGATCTGAAAGGGACACACTTGGTGCAACCTCAATGACTTTTTGATGACGCCTTTGAACAGAGCAGTCACGCTCGTATAAATGAATGATATTGCCGTGATTGTCTCCAATCACCTGCACTTCAATATGTTTCGGATTTTCAATCAGCTTTTCAACGTATACTTCGTCATTTCCAAAAGCCGCTTTCGCCTCTGACTTTGCACGGTCATAGGCTTCGCTTAGCTCCTCTTTTGATCTGACAATCCGCATACCTCGGCCGCCGCCTCCAAGTGAAGCTTTAATAATAAACGGGTAACCGTATTCTTCACCGAATTTTTCGACTTCTTTGACCGAATCAACTGGCCCGTCACTTCCTGGAATGACTGGAATCCCAGCTTTTTTCGCTTCATCTCTCGCTTTTACTTTATCTCCAAACATATCTAAATGTTGAGAAGTTGGGCCGATGAATTGGATGCCTTCCTCTTCGCATCGTCTTGCAAAATGAATGTTTTCAGATAAAAATCCGTATCCTGGATGAATCGCATCCACGTCATTTCGTTTTGCAATTTCGATGATCCCCTCAATATCAAGGTAGGCATCAATCGGCTTTTTCCCTTCTCCAACTAGATATGCTTCATCGGCTTTATAGCGATGATAAGAGCCCGAGTCTTCTTTGGAGTAAATGGCCACTGTACGTAAGTTGAGCTCCGTACAGGCCCTAAAGACTCTGATAGCGATTTCCCCTCTGTTTGCAACTAGAACCTTTTGAATTGTTCTCTGTGACATTCTCACTCCTCCATATCCCTTAAAATTTTATATGTACTCTATAATAAAGGAAGAAATGAAAACTGTACACTTTTGTTTTCTAAAGATTCAAAGTTTTCTGCAATCCATTTTTTTGAATCGATGGTTTGCTGATTGATTTTTTCTTTTTATAACGCTCTTTATATTCAGTGAACATGCTGATATTCAGCAATATTCCCATACATCCACTCAGTAAAATGATAGAGGATCCCCCGTAGCTGATAAACGGAAGTGTGACCCCAGTAATCGGAATGAGACCTGAAACACCGCCCAAATTAATACACGTTTGGATGGCAATCATTGAAGAAATTCCTATTGCAAGCAAACTTCCAAACGGATCTTCACACTTTCTCGCAATATAAAAACCTTTCACGACAATAAAGCCAAGGAGAGCAAGGACAAAAAATACACCGAAAAAACCAAGCTCTTCCGAGATAATTGCCATGATAAAATCTGTATGCGGTTCTGGAAGGTATCCATACTTTTGTACACTCTCTCCAAGACCAAGCCCAAAAAAGCCGCCTGACCCAATCGCATAATATGAATTAATCAATTGATGCCCAGAAGCGCCTGCGTCTTTAAATGGATCTTGGAAACTCTCAAAACGTCCAAGACGATTCTGCGTGAAAATTTTATCCCAAAAAAGAATAATAAACGGTGTCACAACAACCATCACCGCACTAAATAAAGCGAGCAGCTTGGCCAGCGTTTTACCGCTAAACCCTGAGCATAAAATCATCGCAAGGGCAATCATACCAATGATAAAAGCTGTCCCATAGTCTGGCTGCAAAATAATAAATCCGCATAGGATGGAGACAACCACAATTGGAGGTGTAACCCCTCTTAAAATATGGTCAATATAATGCTGCTTCTTTGCATAGACAGCAGCAAGATAAATGATGACAACGATCTTCACGAATTCCGCTGGCTGAAGACTAAAAGGCCCAAATTTGATCCAGCTTCTAGCATTCCCTGCAATGTGACCGCCAAAGTACACATAGATGAGAGAAAACACAGATAGCAAAAGCATCACAATTTGGAATCTTTTATTTAAGAGCAGCTGATACGGAATGAGGGCTGTAAACATCAAGATGACCGCCCCGACAATCATAAATAAAAGCTGTTTCTTGAAAAAATTATCTGGCGCAGCATCATATCTGATCACAGATGTAATCATACTTGAGCTATACACCATCACCAAGCCGAATGCGCTAATTAATATAATGGCGAACAATAATGAGTAGTCATACGATTTTAGCATTCTCTTTAACATATAATCCTCTTCCTAACGTCTATTTCTACTGCTTGATACTCTCTTCTCTTAGCTGTTCTTATTCTACTACATTTTCTCCGTTTGATCCCGTTTTACCTCTTTATATTGTTCGTCTTTCATGAGACAATCAAGTCCGTTTGGCATCAATCAAAATAAAAAGGCGGACAAAAAAACTCAAACTTATGTTGTGGAAGTTTGAGTTTTCAATCATTATTTTTTTGTGAACGCATCATGAAGTGCGGATAGTTCTCTCTCAAGTTTATCGAGTAGTTTTTTGCCTTCATGTTGATCAACTAATCCAAGCCGGACAGCGAAATCAATTTCTCTCGATAATCCGAACATTTGAGTATCTAAAACCTCTTCATAAAGAGGACATTGCGGCATCGTTAAGTTGTCCATTTGCACTTGGATCAATTTTAAAATTTTATCTGCATCCAATTTTAATAAAGCCAGTGCTTTTTGCCGATGATCGACTAAAATTTCTGACGCCAAAAGTATCCCTCCGTTCCCCAGGCGAGTACCTAATTCTTCTATTTATCATAAAGCGAAACGCCCAAAATTGCAAGCAGATTTGTACAGTTCGCTCTGTAAAAATAAAAAGAAGCCATTCGTCATTAAAAGATACTCATCTCATATTTTTCACTCATGAGTTCAAGCAGCTTAATACCCGCAATACTATTCCCTTTTTCATCCAAAGCAGGCCCGAATATACCTATCCCAAAGTCGTATGGCGCCGCCCCCATAATTCCGCCTGAAACACCACTTTTAGCAGGGATTCCGATATTGATTGCAAATTCCCCGCTCGCATTGTACATACCGCATGTGACCATAAACGTTTTACAAATTCTAGCAACATCTTTCGAAAGGATTTGCTTTCCTGTCTCTGGATGCCTGCCATCTAATGAAAAAACACACGCGATCTTCGCCAAATCCAGGCTATTCATCATGACGGCGCACTGCTTCGTATAGACATCCATCACCTCTTCTACATTCCCTTTAATGATATGATATTGCTTCATATAATAGCACATTGCGCGGTTAATCATTGATGTTTCAAATTCGGATGCAGCGGTTTCTTTGCAATATGTAATGGTGGTGTCATTGGCAAGCTCTCTAATAAAACCAAGCAGCCGGTTCAGCTGATCTTGCGGCGTTGCCCCTCTTATTAAACTTGTAACGGCAAGCGCTCCTGCATTAATCATTGGGTTAAGCGGCTTATTGGGGCTTGCAGTCTCTAGTTTAATCATCGAATTAAACGGGTCGCCAGTCGGTTCTTGTCCAACATATTGAAACACTTTTTTCGGTCCTTCTTCTGAGAGCACGAGCGCCAGTGCTAATACTTTTGAAATACTTTGCAGGGTGAATCGTTTATCAACATCTCCCGCTGAGTGGCACGTATTACTCACATGATAAACAGCGACAGATAAATCCGATTGATCCGCTTTACCGAGTGCCGGAATATAGGATGCTACCTTTCCATTTTTGGCCACCTTTTTTGCCTCTTCTACAAATCGCTGAAGCTCTTCATTGTCACGACATGCCATGCCCAAAATCCTCCCTATTTTTCGTCTAATCGTAGTGTGTACAAGGAAGTGCATGTTTATGAAAGTGACAAAGCGGGCGAAAACTTCTATAATTTATGTTGGAAAGGGGTTGTCTTGAACATGAGCATTATTCAAATCAAGGGGAACGTACAATACAAGATCACCATTGATCCGAGTGTATGGATTTTTGATGACCGTAAATTTTTAATGGATTCATTTTTTGAGAAAAGTGCAGCAAACGAAGAGCAGCAGCTAGATCAGGAACTCGATCAAGAGCGGGTCATAAGAGAAGGTCAAACACTTCCACCCACATTAAAAACAGAGAAAAAGTACGAAAAAGAAAGACTTGTCACAGGCAGCTTCGGGATGAAACTTGGCGACATGATAAAAAATGCAGAACCGCTCGAACAAGCGGAGACGTGTGAATTTGTCACAGAAACAGAAACGATTGCTGTTCCGCTCTCTAAGGCGATGGATAGCATTGCCCATTTCAGCCAAAATGGAAAGCCTATAACAGAAGAAGGACCAATCCACGTCTATTTCGAGGATCAGTCCAACATCACTCAGCCGATTAAAAGCGTCAAAGAGTTAATCATTACATAAGATGACGGGTCTGGACTATAATAAATCAGCTGCAAGCTGTGCAAGTCCAGACCTTTCTCCTTTGACAAGCTTGACATGTCCAGATATTTGCTGCCCTTTGAAACGCTCAATGACATATGTGAGCCCATTATTTAAGCTGTCTAAATAAGGGTGATCAATCTGCTCTGGGTCTCCCATGAGCACAATTTTACTTCCCTCACCAACCCGCGTTAATAATGTTTTTACTTCGTGTTTTGTTAAATTTTGCGCTTCATCGATAATGATAAATTGATCAGGGATACTTCTCCCGCGAATATACGTTAAAGCTTCCACTTGAATTGAACCGATGCCCGCTAGTATCGCATCGAGTTCACCAGGTTTTTTTGTGTTAAATAAAAATTCTAGGTTGTCATAGATCGGCTGCATCCACGGTCTGAGCTTCTCTTCTTTTTCGCCTGGCAAATACCCTAAGTCCTTACCGACAGGAACAATAGAGCGCGCCACGATGAGCTTTTTAAACATGCCGAGGTCCTCTGTCTGCATTAATCCAGCAGCAAGTGCAAGCAGTGTCTTTCCTGTTCCCGCTTTTCCGATAAGTGTCACAAGCGGAATATCGCGGCGTAAAAGTAACTCAAGCGCCATCGTTTGCTGGACATTTTTTGGACGAATTCCCCAAATATGTTCTTGGTCATAAATAAGCCGTTTTACATGCTCTGCTTTTTGATCAAGCATCCCCAAAGCAGAACCACCCTCATTTCCCTTCATAATAACAAATTGATGAGGGTTTAATGGCGTTTGGGTGACGTCTTTTATTGGTAACTGATTTTGCTTATAAAATGTATTCAGCTGCTCAGTCGGAATATAGAGCTCGTGATAGCCGTTATCAATGTCTTCATTTTGTAGCACTCGATCGCTTAAGAAATCCTCTGCTTGCAGACCAATGGCATCCGCCTTTACTCGCACTAGGACATCTTTGCTGACCAAAATGACAGGCCGGCCATCCGGTTTTGTTTCTTCCTCTAAGCTCAAATTCTTGGCAACAGCCAAAATCCGGTTATCGTTTGTTTTTTCGATGAAAATTTCTTGAAGTTCATGGAAAGAGCGATGATTCAGCTCAATACGCAGCGTTCCTTTTGACTCCAGCGTAATTTTTTCATGCAGTTTCCCTTTCGATCTCAACCCGTCGATTAAACGTGAGACACGTCGTGCGTTTTGCCCAACCTCGTCCATATATCTTTTTTTCGAGTCTACTTCTTCTAACACTACGGCCGGAATCACGACCTCGTTGTCTTCAAATGAAAAGATTGAATTCGGATCCTGTAATAACACATTTGTGTCTAATACATAAATTTTACTCAGGTCCTTCGCCTCCTGATCGGGGTTTCATTCATCCTTGTCTTTCCAAAAACGATTGTTAAAATATATGTTTTCATGAATAAAGTTAGAAGGTTAATTCAACAATAAAATAAATCATGCAGTTTGTGAAGGAGGGAATACACATGCGACTATTTTTGACGTTATTCATGGTTCAAACCATTCTTTTATTAGGCGCTTGCCAGCATCAAGAGAAGCCTTTGGCACAAGAACATCAAGACGGAAACAAGCATTTAGTAAGAGTATCAGACTCATCCAAGAAAAACACTGACAAAGCCCGCCCATCAACAGATGTGGCAAAGCACCTAGTGAATGTGACTGAGCATGTAGCAGATGTAAATGACGCAACAGTGATCGTCATCGGCAAGTATGCTGTCGTCGGCATTGATGTAAAAGATGATTTAGATAGAAGCAAAGTTGAAACCATTAAATATTCAGTCGCCAAAGCGCTAAAAAATGACCCAGAAGGTGCGAATGCTGTTGTCGTCGCTGATCCAGATACAGTGAGCCGTTTAAAGGAAATGGGCAAAGAAATACAAGCTGGCAGGCCAGTAAGCGGAATTATGGACGAATTAGCAGCTATTGTGGGCCGTGTTATGCCAGAAATGCCTCGAAATGAAATCGACCGTAACGAAACAGATCCAACGAATGATCCGAATCATCAGCTCAAACAACAAGATCAAAAGCAATTAGAAAAAAACCAAAACGATCAATCAAACCATCATATGAATCAGAAGAAATAATGAGAACGGCTTATATCTCTTGTGATATAAGCCTCAGATTGTTGACAAAGGGCTAAAATGAACTTTATTTTGGCTCTTTGTCTTCTTTTCAGCGTGATAGAAAACCTTTGCAGCCCTAGGAAGGACGAGCATCGGCGCGGAGCGAATTTGACATTCGTGAGCACCGAAGCGCAGGCCTGACACCGAATGCGAGGGTTTGTCTACACGCTGCGGCTTATATCTCTTGTGATATAAGCCTTTTTTATACTGATTTTAAGTGGCTCAAAAAACATGCTATAATGAAGGCATGACCAAAGTGAGGTGAAAATGATGAGAGTGAAGTGCTCATTATGTGAAAAGCTTGAAACCATTAATGATGATACACTTGTTGCTAAACGGTTAAGAAATCGACCGATTCATACATATATGTGCGATGACTGCCAAGAAAGAATTAAAGTAAAGACAGAGGCACGCATCAAAACAGGCAGATTCTCTCTTTATCAAGATCCTGCGACGAAAGAGAAAAAGAAGAAAAAAGGAAAAAAAGAACAGAAGACATAAAAAAGACCTGACACAAGTTCAGGTCTTTTTTACGTACTCACTGTTCCTTCTTTTTTCGCACGATGCAGTCGTATTTTATAAATAATCAAAATGACAGCTGCCACAACCAGGCCTTCTGCGACTGGCAAGAAGATACCTAGAAATGTGAGAAACGTGCAACCAAAAATCAAAAACAAATAAATGACAAGTGCTTTTAAAATCGGTAAACGTCTAGCAAATCCGAGTTTAAAAACAATAATCGCTAAAACAAGGATGGTGCCATATAGGAGCCACATCCCTGTTTGCGGATTTTCATCGACACGAAACAGCATCGCGAAAAAGGATAGATTCTCACTTACTTCCTGATCATTCAAAAAGATTCCCTCCCCTTATCTTTCAGGGTTCTATCTTTTTAATTCTTCATGGAATTAAGATAATCCTGCTAGCTTTTTCTTCTTCGCTGCTTTTTCACGTTCATTTTTATCTAAAATTTTCTTTCTTAAACGGATCGATTCCGGTGTAACCTCACAGTATTCGTCTTCATTTAAGTACTCAAGAGATTCCTCAAGTGACATAATACGTGGTTTTTTCATACTAACCGTTTGATCTTTTGTCGCTGAACGTACGTTTGTTTGTTGTTTCATACGGCTTACGTTGACAACAAGATCGTTTTCACGGTTATGCTCACCAACAATCATTCCTTGGTATACTTCAACACCCGGCTCAACGAAAATCACACCGCGCTCTTCAACGCCTTGGATTCCGTAAGCAGTTGCTTTACCTGTTTCCATTGAAACAAGTACACCTTGACGGCGTCCGCCAACTTGACCAGACTGCATCGGCTGGTAGCTGTCAAATGTATGGTTCAAAATACCAAAACCACGAGTTAATGAAAGAAATTCAGTTGTATATCCGATTAAACCACGTGATGGAACTGTAAAGATCAGGCGAACTTGACCGTTACCATTATTGATCATGTCAATCATTTCACCTTTTCTTGCACCCATTGATTCCATAACAGAGCCAGTATGCTCTTCAGGTACATCAATTTGAACACGCTCTACAGGCTCACATCGAACACCATCTACTTCTTTTACAATAACTTCTGGCTTCGATACTTGCAGTTCAAATCCTTCACGTCTCATATTCTCAATCAGAATTGATAAGTGAAGCTCACCGCGTCCTGATACAACCCAAGCATCAGGTGAATCCGTTGGATCTACACGAAGACTTACGTCTGTTTGAAGCTGCTGTTCTAAACGCTCTTCAATTTTACGTGATGTCACGTACTTTCCTTCACGGCCTGCAAATGGGCTGTTATTCACAACAAATGTCATTTGAAGTGTCGGCTCATCAATACGAAGGATCGGCAAAGCCTCTTGGTGTTCTACCGGGCAGACTGTTTCACCTACGTTGATGTCTTCCATACCAGATACTGCGACAAGATCTCCAGCTTTCGCTTCATTGATTTCCACTCGTTTTAACCCTTGGAAACCAAAAATCTTCGTCACGCGGAATTGTTTTACACTGCCATCCACTTTCATTAGAGCAACTTGCTGTCCTACTTGCATCGTTCCTCTAAATACACGGCCAATTCCAATTCTTCCAACATAATCATTGTAATCAAGTAGCGCCACTTGGAATTGAAGCGGTTCTTCATGGTTGTCGACTGGGCATGGGATATGGTTAACAATCGCTTCAAACAACGATTCCATGTTTTCATCTTGCTTACTAGCATCGTTACTTGCTGTACCATTGATTGCTGATGCATATACAACTGGGAATTCAAGCTGTTCTTCTGTTGCATCCAATTCAATGAACAAGTCAATGACTTCATCGACTACTTCAGCTGGACGAGCAAAGTCACGGTCAATTTTATTGACAACAACAATTGGTGTTAAGTTTTGCTCAAGTGCTTTTTTTAGCACGAATCGTGTTTGAGGCATACAACCTTCATATGCATCCACAACGAGAAGTACACCATCTACCATTTTCATGATACGCTCAACTTCACCACCGAAATCGGCGTGTCCTGGTGTATCTAAAATATTAATGCGTGTATCTTTATAATGGATCGCAGTATTTTTAGCTAAGATCGTAATACCGCGCTCTCGCTCTAAATCATTTGAATCCATGGCTCTCTCAGCGATATTTTCATTCGCACGGAAAGTACCAGCTTGATGGAGCAATTGGTCAACAAGCGTCGTTTTACCATGGTCAACGTGGGCAATAATTGCGATGTTGCGAAGGTCTTTTCGAAGTTTCACATTTTCATCTCCTAAAATAATTAGATAACTTTCATATTATATCACAATCCCCTTTAAATGCCGATCGTTTTTCTGTAAACTTATATTAACTCTAAAAAAAGGGATGGAGACAAATGAAACAAATCAAATGGCTTCTATTATTATGTGCATTACTTGCCGTCGTCAGTATGGCGTTTATTGGAGTGTCTGTTGCAGAAAAAAGCATACTGGGAACATGCTTAAGTATTGTGTTCGCCATGATTTTCATGGGTACAGGATTTACATTAAAACGAAAATTAAACGTACAATCATAAAATTTATGAAAAGCCTTTTACATTTTACATGTAGAAGGCTTTTATTTTGGGTAAAAACAAGACCAACCACCTATGTAATCCTAGTGATTCAACTAAAAAATTCATATAGTGTTGGCAAATCTAAGCAATCTGAACTCTTCCATTTTTCGACAAGAACTTTTATAGTTCTCCAAAATCAAACACAAAGTTACATTTTTCCTATTCTTCCACAAAGTTTCTCATGGTATGCTGTTCTTGCAACAAAATTTAACAGAAAAGGGAGAGAAAAGAAGCATGAAGAAGTTTTTGAGCAAATCGCTCAGCTCTGTTGTATTTTTCGCTTTAGCTATCATTTTTACTTTCACAACAGTAGCTCCTGGGCAAGCAAGTGCTGCAACTTTCAAAGGGATTCCTTTTGAGCAGCAACAAATTATTAAAGAATTATTGGAGAAAAACGAGCGTGTCATCAACATTCTCATCAATTCATTTGTTGAGGAAGACAACAACTACACATTTGATGTGAAAAAAGCTGTTGAGCTCGGTTTGACTGAAGAAGAAGCGGCGACTGCTGAGAAATTCTTAGATCGCGCAGCTGTTCTTACAATCGTTTTCAGTGAAAGCATCACTAAAAACGAAAAAGGAAAATTAGTTTTTGATGCAGAAAAAGCTGTTGAACTTGGTCTTACTAAAGAAGAAGCAACTAAATTCGAAAAGCTTTTCAAATCAGTGATCAGAATTGCTGATCTTGCTGGTGATGCACTTGTTCTAGACAAAAAAGGAAACGTTGTAATTGATTCTAAAATCGCTAAAGGTCTTGGATTCAGCTCTACTGAATTACTTGTTTTCAACCAATTGCTTAAGAAAATTCCTCAAGAGCAATTAAAAACGTTCTATGATGCAGTTCAAATTGCTAAAGAAAAATTGAACTAAGCTCAAAAAACCCCCATCCGGTTCATCCAGATGGGGGTTCTTTCTTATATCCAATAGATCAAGAGCATGATGAGATAGACGATACTAAAAACGATACTTGCCCTTAATAACAGTTTTCCATAGTAGCGCTTTTCAAACTTTCTTTTTTCTTCTTTTTCATCTATGAACGGTATAAAATCTGTTGACTTTGCAATAGAGACTGGTTCTTTCATTTCTTCATATAGATGAAGGCATTTTTTGCATGAACGTAAGTGCTCATTCACTAATTGATTTGTTTCTTCACTCGTGTCCCCTTCTATATAAAGTGGTAATAGTTCTTCAATCAAATAACAGTTCATTTGTTGAACTCCTCACAATGTAGCTTTCGTTTCAGCTCTAATCTTGCTCGATGAAGGGTTGTCTTTACTTTAGATAAAGTCCAATTCAAAATTTCCGCTACTTCTTCATACGATAATTCCTGAATATCTCTTAAAATGAGGACTTCCCGGTAAGAATCCTTCAATTGATTGATATGGCTCCACAGTCTTTGAATATCCGCTTGAGTTTCTAAATGCTCTTCAGGTGTCATGAATATCTGCTGCTCTAAAAAGTCAGCTTTTTCTACATCCGTAAAAGTTCGTTTTACTTTTCGGCGATAGTCGTTGACAAATGTATGATAAGCAATGGTGTAAAGCCATGTTTTAATGCTTGAATGTCCTTTAAAAGAGGATAATCCATGCAGTGCCTTGATAAATACATCCTGCGCAAGATCCTTGGCTGTTTCGACATTTCCCGTTCTGCGATATAAATATTTGGTGATTTCCTGAAAATATTCTTCATATATTTTTTCAATTTGATTGGTCGGTCTAGACATCAAAAATAAAACCACACAGTCATCCAAATTGATAAAACGATAAAAAAGAAGTATAACGAAGAAATAAACCACTTCATGCGTTTTAATTCGTGATAATCGCTCTGATCCTCAGTGTGGACAGGAGCAAACTCGTTTCCCTTAACAGAATGCTGAAACTGCTTTTCATGCGTCTTCATCCAGTTAGAAGCCTCTTCTCCAAGCTCCCCTTCCTGATACAATTCATATAAGTCTTGAAAGATGGCTTGTTTTTCTTTATCTGTCAAAACGTTGCACCTCTTTTGTTCGTCCATTTACTTCATATATTTTCCGCTCATTCGATCCGAAGGTTTGAATGATCACAAACCACGAAATGCTCATTTTCCCCTCTTTGTCGATCATTCTCACCGGCTTGATTTGTTTTTTATAGATGGCATAAGGTTCATACTTTTTGAGAACTTGCTGATAGACTTCATCACGTTCTTGATTCGATACCGTATGCGGTAAAGAAGAGTCTGATTGCCAATTCAACTCAATTCCATCGGCATCTCTCGTCACATGAAGTAAATTTGATGACCCGTGAAAAGTATATTGTTTGTGTTCACGAGTTCCTGTTTCTGTCTTCACGTCTTTTGACTGTTCCCCTATCATTTCAAACAAATCTTCGTCACTGATATTTCCTTTTTTCTGTTGAAGAATCGCTTTTGATAGCTGTATTTTCAGCAATTCTTTCGTTGAACCATTAAACAGAAATTCAGATTGATCGGCTGTCTTTACCGCCACTTCATGCTGCCATTCAAAATAAAAAGCATCAACGTCTGTGATCTGGTAAGCTGGGGGCTGTAAATTTAACTTTTTATAAATACGATTAATTTTCGTTTTCATTTCTTTGTTTGTTAAATTGATCCCGTCTACATCCTTCAATTGAAAGATGGCGTTCCCATATTGCGCTTGTCGAAGCGTCTCTTTTTTCCAAGTGGCAAACGCTAAGCTCTCATCTTTATTCTGAGACATTTTTGGCAAAAGAAGAACGCTTGTCTCCCCGTCTTCTTTTTCAACCACTACATGAATGCGGTCTAGATCAACGGATCGGCCGCTTCTTTCAAAAAATTCAATGGTTTTTTCCCTATATTCTTTATCGGTCAAATGCTGACCCTTTGCGCGACCATGATAAAAATAGCTGTTTAATTCACCTGTAAACGCAGAAACATTCACTTCATACTGATCGGCTGCAAACACGTAGTTATCAGAGATCGGCTGTTTAATAGTCGTTGAATATAATGTAGTGTCCGCTGGTACAAACTTTGAAGCGAATGCTTTTGCACTTGCTTCAGATAAAGGGCGATATTCTTCTGAGAAAGTATCTGTCAGTTCCGTTTTAGTAAATTGAAACATGATATGTGGGAGATTTAGGACCGGGTTTAGCATTAGCATAAAAAAGACGACAATTCCCCAAGCACCCCACTTTCTCAACTTCACCTTGTTTTGTAGTAACGCACATAACAAATGTAAGGTCATAAAGCTTCCTGCGGCCGCTACTAAAATCACAATGGATTTAAACGAAGATTGCAGCTCATGCTTCGAGATAGAAGGATAAAAAATATACAGCAGCGCAGCGAAAATCAGGCCATAGAAAAACAGCAATTCTTTCCACTTCTGATGCCAAAACAAACGAAAGAATAGGTGAAGTACCAATGCGGCAAAGCCAATCATAAGCAAAATGATGATTAAATCTCTCCATACCAGCTCCGTATCACCGCTGAGAAAGAACTTTTTGCTTTCAACTAACACAATAAATACCGTTTGACATAAAGGCAGAAGTAACACAGATAAATCAAACGCAAAAAACATGCCCCTATTTTTTAAATAAGGAAGAGAAATCACATAGAAAAGTGATGCAAGCAAGACATATCCATAGATGAGAAATTGCATGAAATCTGTCAGCACTTCAAATGTTTCGATCGTATACTGTCTAGCTAGCACTTGGTGGATCATCTCAAGTGTCATACTCCCTAGCAGAACTACTCTTAATACGATTCCAGCATAAAATACATAACTACTCTTCTTTTCTTTCCATATGGGAAGTGTAATGAAAAGGACAAATAGTCCAAGCACACACCATTGAATCATGTGGATACTGTACTCATTTAAAATAAAAAACCTTTCAAAATGGAGGGATAAATCACTAAACAAATCAAACATCGCTACACAATCCTTTACTTCAAATTAAGGCCTCGTTCGTATAGACATTTGACTTGTCAAAAAGTTTCATCAAATACAAAAAATCACTTCATTCTCATGAAGTGATGTTGTTTATTTTTTATTTTCGCTTCCCTTTATGTAATCATGCAAGATTTTTTCACAGACGGATCGATTTCCAGCAACAATGCTATTTTTCTCTAGAAACGTCAAGCGTTCTCCGTGAATATTCGAGTAAACAGCACCTACTTCATCAAGTAACACACATCCAGCCGCATAATCCCAAGGCGCTAGCCTTAACGTGACATATGCGTCGCTTCTTCCGCTTGCAATGTAAGCTAGTTCAAGTGCAGCTGACCCAATCGTTCGTGTTCCTCTCACATCGCGTACGAGACGGGCAAACGGCTTAGCGTCAAAATGAGGGCTTTCAATCGCCCATGTTGGGTTAATGCCGACAATAGCTTTTTCAATGGCAACATCTTTTAAAGGCGGGAGTAAGGTATCGTTCATATACGCCCCTTCTCCTTTGACTGCATGATAGAGCTCGTCATGGATGACGTCATAAATAAGGCCGATTTTCCCCACACCATGTTCAAATATCCCAATTGAAATGGCAAAATTTCGTTTTTGATGGACAAAGTTCATGGTGCCATCAATTGGATCAATGATCCATACTATCCCGTCAAGAGAGGTCACTTCTTCCCCTTGACCCTCTTCTCCTAAAATATGATGATCTGAAAATGTCGACTGTATCTTTTCAATGAAGAAACGTTCTGTTTCTTTATCGATGTTTGTGACAAGATCATTTGGATTTGATTTTGTTTCAATTGATAGACCTTCCTGCATGGATGATTTAATGCGGCTACCCGCTTCTTTTACCCAAAGCTTTGCAAGTCGGTCAATTTCCACCCAGTTTGTCATCGGACTGTAAACCTCTTTTCTATGTAGTACCTATTTGTATTAGCATACTGATATTATGTACGTAAAAGCAAGAAAAAAGCAGCTTCATACAAAAACGAACCGATGAATTGGTTCGTTTTTACCTCACCTTGTTTTACCCTTGAAGCTGCTCCCATTCTTTTCTTAGGCGCTCAAGCTTTCGTTTGCTGCGTTCTACCTGGATATCATCTTTTTGCTCGATGGCTTCATGAAGCGTAGAAAGCTCATAATCAACCTCTAATCTCCACACAGCGATGCGATTCTTCTTCTCTTGTCTATACCCATGCTTCACGATTTGCTTCATTGGTCAACGCCCCTTCCAGAGAATGATTCATTCCTTGTCAGTTTTCATTGATAAAAAATACAATCGATAAGAGAAATGGTTCTTGCTTATATCGTATGAAGCGATCGCATAACCGCAACGACATTCTGAAAATTGTGTTTTTACCTATTTGTTATGTACCACAAAATCGAAGTTTTTAAACGCCGAACCAAGATCCCTGCTATCTTTCTCTTTAAAGTGCATCTTTTTTTGAGCTTGACCCAAGCTATGATAAAATATGATCAGCGAAAAGATACAGGAGGCATAACATGAGTGAAATGCGTTTTAGAGATGAAGATTTTGAAACATTCACAGTAGACGGTTTAGATGAACGTATGACCGTATTAAAAGAGAGAGTCCGTCCAAAGCTTGAAGCACTTGGTGAACATTTTGCACCGCTTCTTTCTTCTATTACAGGTGACGAAATGTTTGTCCACGTGGCAAAACATGCAAGAAGATCAGTCAACCCGCCAAATGACACTTGGGTGGCTTTCGCTAACAGTAAGCGTGGGTATAAAAAGCTCCCTCATTTTCAAATTGGGCTTTGGAAAACTCATGTATTTGTATGGTTTGCGCTCATTTATGAATCTCCAGTGAAAGGTGAATATGGGCAACTATTCGAAAAAGAGCTGGACACGATCCAAAAGAAAATACCGCAAGACTTTGTTTGGTCTAAGGATCATATGAAACCGGACGTCCTCCGCCACAGCGAACTTGATGCTGAACAGCTGAGAACACTATTTGAACGTGTTCAAACAGTCAAAAAGGCCGAACTCCTTTGCGGCATCCAGCTTCCTAGAGAAGAAGTTATTCAAATGAATAATGAAGAATTCTTATCGAAAATTGAAGATGCCTTCCGCACAGTAACTTATCTATACCGCTTTACACAAAAAGAATCTGTATAAAAAAACGAGCCTATATTGGCTCGTTTTTTACATCCGTATCATAGCTGTTTCTTCAGCCTCTCTTGCACTTTTTACTGTGCGATAAGGGGAATACCCACTTCCCTTTTCAAACGCCGCACAATGCGTCTTTTCTTCTGCTTTTGATGGTACAACTTCTTTAAATCGTTTATAAGCCTCTAGTAACGCTTGTTTCGCAATTCCTGTTTCATAGGCTTTTTCAACGGCTTGAAAAAATGAAATGACCGCCATCTTTTCTTCAGTTGTCCAGTCGACGTCCATTGGATATTGATATTCCATTACTTGTCCCTCACTTTAATCCACATTTCTTATTTGAACTTTTATTATAGCATCTGTTTGATCAGAATCCGATTGATTTTATGCTTTACATTCCGATCAGTTCATAATATAATTCTTTTGTTTTATGCAATGAAATCTGCTGTTATTGGGATAATAATAGCAGGTATTTCGATGAAGGTGGGAAAGCAATTGTCACAACATGATACACCCTTATACACTGGACTAAAAAAACACGCTTCAACCAATCCAGTCCAATTTCACATTCCAGGCCATAAAAAAGGAGCCGGAATGGATCCTGAATTTAGAGCATTCATTGGAGATAATGCATTAAGCATTGACCTTATTAATATAGAACCTCTTGATGATTTACATTCGCCTCGAGGAATGATCAAAGAAGCACAGGAGCTTGCAGCAGAAGCATTTGGTGCAGACCATACGTTTTTCTCTATACAAGGAACAAGCGGTGCGATCATGACAATGGTGATGACCGTCTGTGGCCCTGGAGACAAAATTATTGTTCCACGTAATGTCCATAAGTCGATTATGTCTGCGATTGTATTTTCTGGTGCAGTACCTGTTTTTATTCACCCGGAAATTGACAAAGAGCTTGGCATCTCTCATGGCATCACGCCAGAGTCAGCTAAAAAAGCGCTGACTAAACATCCAGATGCGAAAGGGCTGCTTGTGATTAACCCAACGTATTTTGGCATTTCAGCTGATTTAAAAACCATTGTAGAGATTGCTCATTCATATGACGTACCTGTTCTTGTAGATGAGGCACATGGTGTGCACATTCATTTTCACGATGAGCTTCCATTGTCTGCGATGCAGGCGGGAGCTGATATGGCAGCAACAAGTGTGCATAAACTTGGTGGCTCTCTCACCCAAAGCTCGATTTTAAATATAAAAGAAGGGCTTGTTTCAAAGGATCGAGTACAATCTATTTTAAGCATGCTGACAACTACGTCTACTTCTTATTTGCTTTTAGCCTCCCTGGATGTCGCTAGAAAGCGATTAGCGACTGAAGGAAAGGCACTTGCAGATGAAGCCATTCGATTAGCTGAATCAGCAAGAACTCGTTTAAACGAAATTGAAGGTATTACTTGTATTGGTCAAGAAATTCTCGGTTCACCTTCTACTTACGATTATGACCCAACAAAATTAATCATCTCCATTAAAGACCTTGGACTGAATGGCCATGATGTGGAGAAATGGCTGAGAGAAAGCTACCGAATTGAAGTAGAGCTCTCTGACCTATACAACATTTTATGTATCGTGACGCCTGGCGATTGTGATGAGACGATTGATACGCTTGTAACGGCTATGAAGGAAATTGCGGCCACCTCTGCACGTCAAGGCGGCAAACAAGCCGTGACAGAAGTGTTACTGCCTGAGATCCCTTCGCTTGCGATGACGCCGCGTGACGCTTTTTACGCAACAACGGAAGTCATTCCATTTAAAGAAGCGGCAGGCCGGATCATTGCAGAATTTGTCATGGTTTATCCGCCTGGTATTCCTATTTTTATACCAGGAGAAATCATCACAGAAGAAAATATCTCCTATATCTTTAAAAATATCGAAATCGGTCTTCCTGTTCAAGGACCTGAAGATTCCACACTAGATATGATTCGTGTCATTAAAGAACAAAAAGCCATTTTATAAAAAAAGAAACATGCAGCCCCAATTGGAGCTGCATGCTTTTTTATTTATTCAGAGGCTTCATCACAGCAATGACAGTGACCACATGTTCCATAAAGTGTTGTCACTTTTTCATTTTCAAATTGATCAATGGTTTCATTGCAATCTTGACAAATAATTGTACCCACGTACATTCCCCTTTTCTTTACTCAAAGTTTGAAAGCGTTTAATCTATTTCATATCTCTATAATATGATGTCACATTTAAGTTGTCAACGGTTAATTGTATGACACATTTAATCATTTTTTATAAAAATATGCTTTTTTCTCATCATATTGAGGAAACGTTTCAAATGTATTTTGCTTCATATCAATTCTGTAACAATTGAGTAACAATCGAAAATTGTCAAAAAGGACGTGATACACTAGAGTGACTAACAGGGAACTGGCTCCTAAAAATGTTGGTACAACCCCAAAGGATTTTGAGGTGAATAGATTGAATTTTATGAGGACCCTTCTCATTATATTCCCTATGCTCTTTGTACTTAGTTCATGCTCATTTGCGTATATCATACCGAATCAGACAGACCAGGTCAGTCATATTCAAAAGCCAAGAATTCTCTTTTTTACTGATGCAGAAAATCTTGATAAAGAAAGTCCTTATTATGACGCAGTGCTCGATTTAAAAAATGAATATCCGAAGGAAATGTCCAAGATGATTGTCAAAGAAGATCGTAAAGGCTGGAAAAATGAAGTAGACGAACTGCCGGCTATTTTACTTGTCAATAATGAAAAAGTCATTGTGAAGGTGGAAGGTAATGTCCGAAGTAAAGAGGATATCTTATCACCCATATGCCAAGCATTAGATCGAGTGAATACAAATTAACGGTTCGACTTTGCACTTATATATCCATATGAAAAAAGCCCTCATCTCATGAGGGTTTTTCTTTTTCAGCGACGTTTCACATACATAAAAAACCCCTCTCCGTGTGGAGAGGGGTTAAACGTTCATTATTTTACGATATGGATTGGGCTTCCGATTGCTACTTCAGCCGTTTCCATTGTGATTTCACCTAAAGTTGGGTGAGCGTGAATTGTCATTGCGATATCTTCAGCCGTCACACCAGCTTCAATTGCAAGGCTAAGCTCTGAAATCATATCAGAAGCACCAACACCTGCGATTTGTGCACCGATCACAAGACCATCCTCTTTACGAGTGATCATCTTCATGAAGCCATCAGTTGCATCAAGAGAAAGTGCACGTCCGTTTGCTGCGAATGGGAATTTCGCTGCAACGATGTCGATTCCTTCTTCTTTTGCTTCTGCTTCAGTGTATCCAACAGTTGCAAGTTCTGGCTCAGAGAATACAACAGCAGGAATACCAAGGTAATCAATTTCAGCTGGCTCTCCAGCGATTGCTTCAGCAGCAATTTTACCTTCGTAAGAAGCTTTGTGTGCAAGTGGTGGTCCATCAACGATGTCACCAATTGCATAGATGTTTGAAACGCTTGTACGGCATTGTTTGTCAGTTTTGACAACTCCGCGGTCTGTCAATTCAACACCAACTTGCTCAAGACCAAGCTCATCTGTGTTTGGACGACGACCAACAGTCACAAGTACGTAGTCAGCATCGACAGTTTTTTCTTCACCTTTTACTTCGAAAGTAACAGTGACACCGTCAGATTTTTCTTCAACGCCTTTTGCAAGAGCGTTTGTATGAATTTCAACGTTTCCTTTTTTCTTCAGATTACGTTTCACTAATGAGCTCATTTGCTTTTCAAAACCTGGAAGGATTTCGTCTCCACCTTCAAGGATGACAACTTCTGTTCCAAAGTTCGCATAAGCAGTACCAAGCTCAGTACCGATGTATCCACCACCGATGACAACTAACTTTTTAGGTACTTCTTTAAGCGCTAAAGCACCAGTTGAGTTAATCACGCGGTCTGTGTATTTAAATGTAGGCAATTCGATTGGACGAGATCCAGTTGCAAGAATTGCATTTTTAAATGTATAAGTCTGCGCTGAATTTTCATCCATGACACGTACAGAGTTGCTGTCTACGAAATAAGCTTCACCTTTGACGATGTCTACTTTATTTCCTTTTAGAAGACCTTGAACTCCACCTGTTAATTTGTTGACAACAGAAGCTTTCCACTCTTGAACTTTTGTGAAATCAACTGTTACGTTTTCAGCTTTGATACCCATGTCTTCAGAATGCTTTGCATTCTCGAAACGATGTCCAGCATTGATCAATGCTTTTGAAGGGATACAGCCGACGTTTAGACATACGCCGCCAAGTGTTCCTTTTTCAACGATTGTTACTTTTTGTCCTAGCTGTGCAGCACGAATAGCAGCTACATATCCACCAGGACCTGCACCGATGACAAGAGTATCTGTTTCGATTGGGAAATCTCCTACTACCATGAATTTACGCCTCCATTAAAATTAATTGTGGATCATTCAATAAACGCTTGATGTGGTTAAGGGCATTTTGCGCAGTAGCTCCATCAATCATACGGTGGTCAAAGCTTAGGGAAAGAGCTAAGACTGGAGCTGCAACGATTTCGCCATCACGAACAACCGCTTTTTCAGCGATACGGCCAATACCAAGGATCGCTACTTCTGGGTGGTTGATGACTGGAGTAAACCATTGTCCACCAGCAGAACCGATGTTTGTGATTGTGCAAGATGCACCCTTCATTTCAGCTGGAGCCAATTTACCATCACGTGCTTTTGTTGCAAGCTCGTTGATTTCGTTAGATACTTCGAAAATCGCTTTGCGATCTGCATTTTTCACAACTGGAACAAGCAAGCCTTTTTCAGTATCTGCTGCAATTCCGATGTTGTAGTAATGCTTTTGAACAACTTCATCTGTTTTATCATCGATAGAAGTGTTAAGTACTGGGTACTTTTTCAAAGCAGAAGTTAGAGCTTTTACAACGTAAGGCAAGTAAGTTAACTTGATTCCTTGATCAGCTGCAACTTGTTTGAATTGTTTACGATGTGCAACAAGGTTTGTTACATCAACTTCATCCATTAATGTTACGTGAGGAGCTGTGTGCTTAGAGTTCACCATTGCTTTCGCGATCGCTTTGCGGATTCCGCTCATTTTCTCGCGAGTTTCTGGGAATTCTCCTTCTAGAACTGGAGCTGCTGCCGCTTTTGGAGCCGCTTCTTCTTTCGCACTTTCAGCTGCTTGAGGTGCTGCTTCTTGAGTTGCTGCAGAACCGCCATTAAGGAAGCTGTCGATATCTTCTTTTAGCACGCGGCCATTTTTACCAGTACCTGCAACTTTGTAAATTTCAACGCCTTTTTCACGCGCATATTTACGTACAGATGGCATAGCAATAACGCGTTTGTTAGGATCAGCATCTACTTGCTCTTGTGCGCCAGCACCAGTTGCTGCTGCCGCTTCTTCTTGAGCAACTTCTTTCTTTTCAGGCTCGTTACCAGCTTCAGCAGTACCTTGTACTTGAGCTTCAGTTTTCGCTTCGCCTTCTTCTTCACTGCCTTTAAATTGAAGATTTTCGTAACCAGGTGCATCAAACGTAATGATTGTTTGTCCTACAGTTGCAACTGTTCCCTCTTCAACTTTTAATTCTAATACTTTTCCTTTAACAGGTGAAGGAATTTCTACAACTGCTTTATCATTTTGTACCTCTGCTAAAACGTCATCTTCATTGATTTCGTCGTTTGGTTTTACAAACCACTTAACGATCTCACCTTCGTGGATACCTTCTCCGATGTCCGGAAGTTTAAATTCAAATGCCACTGTTTTTCGCCTCCTAGATTATGTTAAACCCTTGTTCTGTCAACATTACACGGTCATGTAATTGATAAAGGGGAAGAGAAATAAATTCTTTTCCCCTCTGTCATTTAATTAAAATTCAAGAACTTTCTTAGCTGTTTCAAGCACGTCTTTATGGTTTGGAAGCCATACGCTCTCAGCTTGAGAGAAAGCAAATACAGTATCAGGTGCAGCTACACGAAGTACTGGTGCTTCTAGGCTAAGAATTGCTCTATCATTGATTTCAGCTACTACGTTTGCTGCAATACCAGCTTGTTTTTGTGCTTCTTGAACAACGATCGCACGGCCTGTTTTTTCAACAGAAGCGATGATTGTTTCAATATCAAGCGGGCTCACTGTACGAAGGTCAACGACCTCAGCAGAAACGCCTTCTTTTTCAAGTTCTTCAGCAGCTTTAAGTGATTCGTGAACCATTGCACCGTAAGTGATGATTGAAAGGTCAGAACCTTCACGTTTCACGTCAGCTTTACCGATTTCAATTGTGTACTCTTCTTCAGGAACTTCCTGACGGAAAGAACGATAAAGTTTCATATGCTCAAGGAATACAACCGGATCGTTGTCACGGATTGCAGAAATTAATAGTCCTTTTGCATCGTAAGGTGTTGAAGGAATAACAACCTTGATACCAGGCTGTTGTGCAATAAGACCTTCTAAGCTATCAGCGTGAAGCTCAGGTGTGTGAACTCCTCCGCCAAATGGAGAACGGATTGTCACTGGAGAATGCCAGCGTCCACCAGAACGGTAACGCATACGAGCCATTTGTCCAGAAACAGAATCTAATACTTCGTAAACGAATCCGAAGAATTGAATTTCCATTACTGGGCGGAATTCTTGTAGTCCAAGGCCAATTGCAAGACCGCCAATACCAGATTCAGCAAGTGGAGTATCGAATACACGATCCTCACCAAACTCTTTTTGCAATCCTTCAGTCGCACGGAATACGCCGCCGTTTTTACCAACGTCTTCTCCGAAAACAAGAACGTTTTCGTCATTTTTCAGTTCTGTGCGTAACGCATCAGTGATCGCTTGAATCAATGTCATTTGCGCCATGGCTTACTTCGACTCCTTCTGTTTGTAGATTTCAAGCTGTTCAACCAAGTTAAATGGTTTCACATCGTACATGTTTTCAATCAAATCAGTGACTTTCTGCTTAGGCTGTTCGTCAGCTTCTTTGATTGCTTGTTTGATTTGTTCTTTTGCATCTTCGATGACTTTATTCTCTTCTTCTTCAGACCAAAGGCCTTTGTTTTCCAAGAATTTGCGGTAGCGTACCAATGGATCTTTTTGCTCCCACTCATTTTCATCTTCTTTTGTACGATATCTTGTTGGATCGTCACCAGCCATTGTATGTGGGCCGTAACGGAATGTAAGAGTTTCAATTAATGTTGGACCTTCACCATTTACAGCACGCTCACGAGCTTCAGCAGTCGCTGCATATACAGCTAATGCATCCATACCGTCAACTTGTACGCCTACGATACCAGCTGCAGCTGCTTTTTGTGCAATCGTTTGTGCAGCAGATTGCTTTTCAACAGGTGTAGAGATCGCATATCTGTTGTTTTGGACAACAAAAATCGCTGGCGCTTTGTAAGCCCCTGCAAAGTTAATACCTTCGTAGAAATCACCTTGTGAAGCTCCACCATCACCAGTGTAAGTGATTGCAACAGCATTTTTACCGCGCTTTTTCAAACCAAGAGCTACACCAGCAGCTTGAATGATTTGTGCACCGATAATGATTTGCGGAGAAAGTGCATTCACATCTTCAGGCATTTGGTTTCCAACAAAGTGTCCACGAGAGAACAAGAATGCTTTTGTTAGTGGAAGACCATGCCAGATTAATTGTGGTACATCACGATATCCTGGAAGAATGAAATCTTCTTTCTCAAGTGCAAAGTGAGTTGCAAGCTGAGAAGCTTCTTGTCCAGCTGTTGGCGCATAGAAGCCAAGACGTCCTTGACGGTTCAATGAAATTGAACGTTGATCTAATACACGTGTAAACACCATACGGCGCATTAATTCTTTTAATTGGTCATCTGAAAGATCTGGCATTGCCGCTTCGTTTACGACTTCGCCTTTTTCGTTTAAAATTTGGAACGTTTCAAACTGCTTTTTGATGGCATCGAATTGCTTTTTGCTATCAACAATTGCTTTTTTTGTTTTTGCAGCCATTCTAAAGTCACCTCTTCCTTTCTTTTAACAGTCAATTTGTCGTGAATCCATTTATACATACAGATATAGGATAACCCAAAATGCTCATATGACTCCTGTATATAATAGCCACAAAGATCATTGTCGAAACATTGGATGATCGCTTGCTTTTGAGTTTTTCTAACTGTATTAACGATAGTTCACAAAAAACTAATACAACTTCTGTTAACAAGGAATAGTTTACAACAAGAAAAATAGTCCGTCAATTGATTTAACGGCTTTATTTAAATAAATGTATTCGCTTTACTTTTTATGGTGACCTGTATCAATCTGTTTAATCAACAGCACAAACTGTACTAGTATAGAGTGGATCACTGTACTACAATAGCACATGTTTGTTTTTGTCGAAAAATAAAAAAAGAGCTATTTCCAACTCTTTTGAACGTGATGGACAAAGGGCCAAAATGGACTTCATTTTAACCCTTTCTCTTCTTTTCAGTTTGACATCTTGGAAAAACGAGTAACGACACGCAGGCACTTTGTGAGTAGCAGCGATAAACAGAGCTAGCAAATATGCAAGTACTGTTTTTAGCTATTTTGCGATTCTTTCTGAGCTGTTTTGTATAAAGCTTGTTTATATTCGTTCAATTGATCTGTATATTGATTGAACTTCTTACTTTCTTTTCTCACTTTACTATAGGAACGATTGACTGTTTTCAGTTTGGATTTCAGTTCGGCGTATCCTAAGTCTTTTCTTTTTAAGGATTCATACAAGTGCTTGTCTTGTTTCAGCGCCTTTTGATACTCACGGTAAAGCTGATCATACGATGCATATCTTTTTTCAATTGATTTGACTGTTTGTTCTGCTTTGTCTTTTACTTCTTCATCTTTTATCTGTCCAGCGAATTCCTTTACAGATTGAAATTCTTTTTTCGATTGATCCATGCTGTCTTTTTCTGTCTTTAAATGTTCTTCACGCTTTTCTGCCGATGCTAATGCTTGATCAGACAAGCTTGAGACTGTTTTTGTGTGGTCTTTTGTTGTTTGAATCATTTTTTTATACAACTGCTGCTCTTTTTTCTCATAGCTTTGCAGTGTACCTTGTTCTTTTTCAAAGGATGCTTCTTTTTCGCTCATTTTTGTCATGGCATCTTGCATCTCATAAAGCGGATTTTGACCTCCGCAGCCCGCAAGCAAGAGGGTACATATCCCCGCTAAAGCTGCACCTGCTTTTATTCTTCTTTTCATCTGTTTCAATTACAAGGTCCCCCTTTACATCTCCACATACCACTATAATTTTTCAGGGCGGTTGTGACAAGGAAAGAGGTTGGTTTTTTGAGGGGAAAGAAGATTTTTTTCATGCTCTAGGCTCATGACTATACAAATAGTGCATTCATACATAGTTTATATTACACGCTTCGCCTTCACTTATGAGAGGCCGAGTGTATTTCCAAAGGAGGTCAAAAGTATGTCTAATTATAGTCATGGAAGTATGTATGGTGGATACGGCGGTTACGGTTATGGATACGGCGGCGGTTGTTGCTATCCAAGTTATGGTGGTGGATACGGTTGCGGTTACGGTGGTGGACGTACATTCGCTTTAATCGTCGTCCTATTCATTCTATTGATCATTGTTGGCGCAGCATTCTTAGGCGGCGGTGGCTGCTGCTAATGGCTGAATAAGCCTCTGACCGGTCTCATACGACCGGTCTTCTTTATTTCATTGCATATGTCGTGTATCATTTTATATACTTTACATACAAAGGAAATAGGAGTGAAGTTTTGTGATTACCATGGATGATATCGTACGAGACGGGCATCCCGTCTTAAGACAAACAGCTGAAGCGGTCGAACTCCCGCCAACAGAAGAAGAAAAACAGCAATTAGCTGACATGATTGAATTTGTCAAAAACAGTCAGGATGCAGACATTGCTGAAAAATATGAACTTAGACCCGGTGTTGGCCTAGCAGCTCCGCAAATCAATATCAGTAAACGAATGATCGCTGTTCACTGTGAAGACGAGGGCGGAGAACTTTACAGCTATGCATTATTCAATCCACGCATTGTTAGCCATTCAGTCAAAAGAGCTTATTTAGCTACTGGAGAAGGCTGTTTATCTGTTGATGAAGCCATCCCTGGATTCGTCCCGCGCTATGAAAAAATCAGGGTGAAAGGTACAACGCTTGAAGGTGAAGACATTGATATTCGCCTCAAAGGGTTTCCGGCCATCGTTTTTCAGCATGAAATTGACCACTTAAATGGCATTATGTTTTATGATCATATTCAAAAAGATCATCCATTCGCCGAGCCAGACAACGCGGTTGCGATCGGCAGATCATAAAATAAAAACAAGACCCGTCCATCAGCGGGTCTTGTTTTTTATTCTTCAATAAGGCCTAATTCAGTCACAGCGTGGAATATGCCATCCTCATCTACAGGTTTGGTGACAAAGTCAGCTAATGTTTTTAATTCATTGACTGCATTCCCCATTGCAACGCCTGTTCCAACAAACGAAATCATTTCTCGATCGTTCAGCCCGTCACCGAAGGCAATTGTGTCCTTTTGATCGTACGGAAGTCTTTCAATGACTCGTTTAATTCCTTCAGCCTTTGATCCACCTTTTGGCAGGACATCAGTAGACAGCTCATGCCACCTGACGAGATCAATTTCTTCACGGAACGCTTCATATAGATGTTCCTCTTCTGCTTTACAAAATAGCAGCATTTGATAAATGACGTTTTCTTTAAAGAATGACAAATCATGCTCGGGATGCTCTGTTTTTAAAGTGCCAATCCCTTCATGGATAAATGGATGGTTCGGCACAGACGCCTTCATCGTCTTCTCTCCCATGAAAACAAGCGGATGATCATGTTGATCCGCTGTTTCATAAATTTTATCCATCAGCTCTTGCTTAAGCGGATTGCCATAAATGACTTCTCCTTCGTACATGACATACTGACCGTTATAAGCAATAAATGAGTCAAGCCCTATTTCTTCTAAAATAGGCTGGATAAGAAAAGGCGAACGGCCAGATGCAATGAAGAGATGATGCCCTTTTTCTTTTAATAAACGAACAGCTCGCTTCGTTGATTCAGGTATTTTTTTATCATGGTCATATAAAGTACCGTCGATATCAAAGAAGATGACTTTTTTATTCATATCTCGTCTCCTGTCTCTTGTTATGTATACCCTCTCCCCTTCATCATACAGAAAGATCTTCACTGACGAAACCACTTCCTCTTAAAACGCCCATTTCCCACATATAACCATGTAACATTAAGTGGAAACATCATATAATACAAGTATATAGAGAGAACGGAACAAATGGCTGAATGAGACTCATACCGAAAGGAGGCGATCCGCGATGCTTCGTCGTCTGCGCAAGAAAATTCGAAGACAATGGAAGGACATGCTTCGTAAAAAATCGATTGCTTAAAAGGATCTTCCGCACATTTGCTGAAGGTCCTTTTTTCTCTGAGACTTTTCTTATGCGCGTTTTTTTAATATAATAGAATAAGCGAGTGTAACATACGGTATTTAAGGAGAGATTTGGATGATATATAAGGTATTTTTTCAGGCAAGTACGACTGAGGTACCTGTGAGAGAACACACAGATTCACTATACGTTGAAGCGGTTTCTGAAAGAGACGTACGCGATAAGTTGAAAAAACATAACTACAATATTGAATTCATTCAGCCTGTAGACGGTGCTTTTTTAGACTATGAACGAGAAAGTGAAAATTTTAAAGTATTGGAGCTATGAGAGGAATGAAATTTGTAAAAAACGATCAGGCGGCAGTTTTTGCGCTCGGCGGATTAGGCGAGATCGGTAAAAACACGTATGGCGTTCAATTTCAAGATGAAATCATTTTGATTGATGCTGGTATTAAGTTCCCTGAAGATGAACTTCTTGGAATTGATTACGTCATCCCTGACTATACGTATTTAGTTAAAAACGAAGATAAAATCAAAGGTCTTTTTATTACTCATGGACATGAAGACCACATCGGCGGTATCCCTTACCTTCTCAAGCAAGTGAACATTCCAGTTTACGGAGGCAAACTCGCAATCGGCCTACTTCGTAACAAATTGGAAGAGCATGGTCTATTAAGACAGACCAAACTTCACATCTTTGAAGAAGAGGATACGATCAAATTTAGAAAAACAGCTGTGTCTTTCTTTAGAACGACGCACAGTATCCCAGATTCTTATGGAATTGTCGTGAAGACACCTCCTGGTAACATCGTACATACAGGCGATTTCAAGTTTGACTTTACTCCTGTTGGCGAGCCTGCCAATTTAACGAAAATGGCTGAGATCGGGAAAGAAGGCGTTCTTTGTCTTCTATCTGACAGTACAAATAGTGAAATTCCAGAATTTACGATGTCCGAAAGACGTGTAGGTGAAAGCATTGATGACATCTTCAGAAAAGTAGATGGACGTATTATCTTTGCTACATTTGCATCTAACATTCACAGACTTCAGCAAGTGATCGAGTCAGCTGTTGCCAACGGCCGAAAAGTCGCTGTGTTTGGGCGTAGCATGGAGTCTGCCATTGATATTGGACAAGAGCTCGGATATATCAAATGTCCAAAAAACACGTTCATTGAACACAATGAAATCAACCGCCTTCCAGCAAACAAAGTAACCATTCTTTGTACTGGTAGTCAGGGCGAACCGATGGCCGCTCTTTCTCGTATTGCCAACGGTACGCACCGCCAGATTTCAATTAACCCTGGAGACACTGTTGTCTTCTCGTCTTCACCGATCCCAGGTAACAATATTAGCGTAAGCCGTACTATTAACCAGCTGTATCGTGCTGGTGCTGAAGTCATTCATGGCTCACTTAATAATATTCATACCTCTGGACACGGCGGGCAGGAAGAACAAAAGCTGATGCTCCGTTTAATTAAACCTAAATTCTTCATGCCGATCCACGGTGAGTACCGCATGCAAAAAACGCATATTAAACTTGCGAATGATTGCGGAATTCCTGAGGAAAACTGCTTTATCATGGATAACGGTGAAGTTCTTGCTCTGAAAGGTGACGAAGCAAGTGTCGCTGGCAAAATTCCATCAGGCAACGTGTATATCGACGGTAGCGGTATTGGTGATATCGGCAACATCGTGTTAAGAGACCGCCGCATTCTTTCAGAAGAAGGTCTTGTCATTGTTGTTGTCAGCATGGATATGAAAGAATTCAAAATTTCTGCAGGTCCTGATTTAATCTCAAGAGGTTTTGTCTACATGAGAGAATCTGGAGACCTCATTAATGACGCGCAAGATCTCATTTCAAAGCATCTTGAAAAAGTAATGGAACGTAAGACGACTCAATGGTCAGAAATTAAGAACGAGATTACTGACACTCTTGCTCCTTTCCTTTATGAAAAAACAAGACGCCGCCCAATGATCTTACCGATTATTATGGAAGTGTAATGACGTACAGGGAGACACAGCCAATTGGCTGTGTCTCTTTTTTATGCGCAATAAAAAAACCCGCATATCTGTACGATACGTGCGGGTCTAGTCATTGTTTTACGATTGAATTGGGAGATGCTGAAAACTTCTCACATCAAACAATCCTTGTGTTGTCATTTTCACATCAGGAATGACTGGCAGTGCCAAGAAGGATAATGTCAAAAACGGATTAAAGTCTAAGACAAAGCCTGTTTCGTTTAACGCTTCATGGAGTGCATGAAGGCTTTCATTGACCGTATGTGCAGGTTGATCTGATAATAAACCGGAAATCGGTAATGGAAGCGTATGAAGAACTTCTCCGTCTTTTACAACGGTCAAACCCCCCCCTGCTTCTTTTAACGTCTCAATGGCTTTGATCATATCAGCATCATTTGTTCCAACGGCAATTAAGTTATGCGAGTCATGGGCAACTGTTGTTGCAATTGCCCCCTCTTTTAAGCCGAATCCGCTGACAACCCCTATCCCAATTTCAGATAGACCTTTATGGCGTTCGACAAGTACTATTTTTAATACATCTCGATCAATATCACTCGTAAATTGTCCATCGCTTCCAGAAGGAGATATTTGTTCTAATTTCGTTTCAAGCTGATTCGGTATAATGCGAATGACATTCATCTTTTGGTGATCTGTTATAGGCAGCGTTAGATCTTTCTCTTGAACGTCCACTGCATGTACCGATTGCATGAGCGAAGAAATTGGCGTGATCTTGTCGACACTCGGCAAATATTCTCCATGTTCAGAGACCAATTCTCCTGCGATAAAGACGCTTGTAATTCCTACCTCATGTAAGTCAGAAATGAGCATAAAGTCCGCGTCAAAGCCTGGTGCAATCGCTCCCTTTGTTTTGAGACCGAAACACTCCGCTGCGTTTAAACTTCCCATTTGATATGCTATAAAGGGGTCCAATCCTTCTTGTATCGACATCCGTACTTGTTCATCAATACTTCCTTGAGCCATTAAATCATCTAAATGTTTATCATCCGTACAAAAGAAAAAGCGTCTCGCATTCTTCTCATTGACAGCAGGTAATACGTTTTTCACGTTTTTAGCAACAGAGCCTTCTCTGAGCATGACATACATGCCTCTTTTGACACGTTCAAGGGCCTCTTGAGCTGTTGTCACCTCATGATCCGTTTGGACATTAGCTGTTCGGTACACATTAATTAATCGGTCCGTTAATCCTGCTAGATGGCCATCAATGAGTTTATGTTCATGTTGAGCATCAAGCAGTTTTTGAAGCATATCTTCTTCCGCTTGTTCCACCGCGACATAATCCATCACTTCGGCAAGACCAAGCACTTCTTTCTCCTGATAAAGAGGCTTTAAATCTTTTGCTTTTAGTGTAGCACCTGATCGTTCAAAGCTGACTGCCGGTACACAGGATGGCAGCATGAAATATATATTTAAAGCAGCTTTTCTCGCTTCTTCGAGCATAAAACGGATACCTGCAACACCGGATACATTGGCAATTTCATGCGGGTCTGTTACAACAGTTGTCACGCCGTGAGGAACGACAGCTTTGGAAAATTCAGCAGGAGTCACCATCGAGGATTCGATATGAACGTGGCCGTCAATGAAACCGGGAACAAGCATTTGACCTGTTGCATCCAGCTCCTGTTCTCCTTCATACTCCCCAATTCCTACTATTTTTCCATTTTCAACAGCGACATCAGCGTCTATCCATTCCTGGTTAAACACGTCCATAACCTTCGCATGTTTAATCACTAGGGCTGCTTTTTTTCTCTTTGCAGCTACCTCAATTTGATGTCTGAAAAGCTCCTTATCCAACGACACTGCCTCCTCCGAGTAAACAATATAATGTTTCTTATCGTAAACGAATCTGTTTGTCCAGTCAATGACATTTAGAGAAAATCAACCATATCAAAAGATTGATTTTTATTTCTGAATAGTGATAATTGGCTGAAAAATAACCATGTTCTATTTTGCTGTTCTTTTAGAAAGTAAACGGCTCTTTTCCACTTTGTTCTCTCCCACAATGTCCGCCCCATATGTACACTTCTAAAACAAAAAAACACCCCTTCTCGGAGTGTTTAATAGTCGTTCTGCATTTCCCGTTTTTCAAAGCGCCCGATATCTGCCACTGCCCCAATGACAATGAGGATATCTTCTTTTTGAATCATTTCATCTGCGAGCGGTGAAACGATCACTTCTTTCCCGCGTTTAATTGCCACGATATTGATCCCGTACCTTGCACGAATGTCGAGATCTAACAAAGAGTGCCCAGCGAGTCTGCTGTTGGCGACGATTTCAATGAGGCTGTACTCATCTGACAGCTCTAAATAATCAAGCACGTTGTTAGAAATAATTTTATGTGCAATCCGTCTGCCCATGTCTCGTTCAGGATGGACAATACGGTCCGCACCAATTTTATTCAAAACCTTTTCATGGTAGTCATTTTGAGCTTTCACTGTGACCATTTTGACACCAAGTTCTTTCAGCATAATCGTTGTTAAAATACTCGCCTGAATGTTTTCACCTATCGCCACGATCACATGATCAAAATTGCGAATGCCTAGGTTCTTTAAAACAGATTCGTCCGTCGAATCACCAATCACGGCATGTGATGCAATTTTAGCATATTCGTTCACACGATCTTCATTCATATCCATGGCCATGACTTCAAGTCCTTCTTCGCTTAGCGCCTTGCAGATACTTCCGCCGAAGCGTCCAAGACCAATGACTGCATATTCCTTTTTCATGTTCAGACTCCTTTTATATCACTTACCATGCATTTTACTACGGTTTCATTAATGAATCCATATGCGACCGTATTTTTTTGCGGAACGCTTCACTTAAGTAAAGGTCTGCTCCTTTTTCGATTTCACTGCGATAATGACCAGGAGGCGCAATTTCTTCGCTCTTTTTTAAAACGAGAAACGTTAAGCAGTCCTCATACACTTGATCACCTACTGTGACATCGACAAATGCTGGACGATAAGTCCCTTCATTTACACCTTCTCGTTTGTACAAATAACGAATGGCATCAAAAGGTACTTCATATAGAACACCCTCTGTTTCTCCGCCGTCTTCTACCATATCTGCTCTTGATCCATCAGGACGCACCAATGTAAACCTTGTGGTAAAACGATCAAGTGTGCCGCCGCCGATGATTTGTTTGAAATAATGATCCACTTTCGCAAGCTTAAACCTTGCATCATCCATGCAGGACCCATAGGCAAAATAATAGAAGGAAGACGGTTTGCGCTCCCATAGTTGATATGACTTCCAGCAGCCGCTTTCAATCTCCTTCAGACTCGATGCCTTCTGCTTACATATTGTATAAGCAACGGCTGATCTTGGCCCCTGGTCTGTCATAACCTCTATTTCCTGCTGGTCATACCCTTCCTCTAGCTCATCTATCTTATGCAGCGTTTCATCACTGACCTCATACAATTCTCCATATACTGTGTTTTGTTCCGAGACAACACACACAGGGTAACCCTCACCTGTATCGTACAGTCTCCCTTTTATCCAAGCAGATGCTGCTAATGGACTGCTTTCTTTCATCAATGTCTCGTGATACTTTTCGTGCTTTAAAAGTGTCCCATACACAAATAACGTCTTTGTCTCTTTCGTCATCACACATCACATCCTCTCACCTTGCTACTATCTGCTTTTTTGATACACAGGTAAGTAAATATCAAAAGCCGTCCCTTTGCTGAGCTCGCTCTTTACATCCATTCTTCCATGGTGATCTTTTAAGATCGTCGCACAGATCGTTAAACCAAGTCCTGTACCTTCTTTTTTAGTCGAAAAGAAAGGATCATATATTTTCAGAATGTCCTCTTCGGACATTCCTTTTCCTTCATCTTGAATCGTGATTTTCCATTCATTCATCACTTTTTCTGTTGATATGTATATATTGCCGCCTTCAGGCATCGCCTCGATCGCATTTTTGATTAAGTTAATGAACAGCTGCTTCATTTGATTGGCGTCTGCTAATATCGTGCCAGCATCCTGCTTCTTAAACGGCTGTTTGAGATCAATATTTGAAAGAACGGCATTTGTCTTTAATAAGGTAATCACCTGCTCTAGCAAATCATGGAGCTGTACTTCTTGAAATTGAACCGATTGAGGTTTTGCTAAGACAAGCAGCTCACTTAAAACAAAATCAATGCGTTTAATTTCAGAAAAGATGATATCAAAATAATCGGTTCTTTCAGGATATTGCGTTTTCATCAGCTGCAAAAATCCATTGACTGAGGTGAGCGGATTTCTGACTTCATGGGCAATGCCAGCGGCTATTTGTCCTGCAACAGCCAGCTTTTGTGCCTGCATTTGTAATTGCTGATTTGATCTTTCAAGTTCAAGCTTTGCCTGCTTTTGTTTCGTGATATCCGCAACCGTTCCAATACCTCCAGTAAACTGGTGCTGTTCATCGAAATAAAGCTTATAATGCACATCTCCCCATACCTTTTTTCCTTCTTTATGGAGAAGCTGCAGCTCCACCCGCCCCTCATCCTTATGCTCTTTGATCACAGACAACAAATGCTGAACGACATGCTCTTCTTGATCAAAGTACTGATTGTACATCGTACCTAGACACTCCTCTATGTCGTAACCCGTCATTTGTTTCCATGCTTGATTTAAAAAAATGATTTCACCTTTTTCATTGGTTTCAAAGACGATTTCTTGCAAGTTATCTGTTATTCGATTCAGCCGCTCTGTCAGTTCGTGTGCTTCTTTTTCTCGTTTATTCAAATCTGATACAAGCAAATTCAACCGGTCCACATAGCCTGAGATGGTCCAAATACCGGCCAAAACAACGACTGTAAAGGCTAGATCGAGCGGCCAATTAATGTGATAGCCGCTAAGATAATAAAAGAAATCCCAGCTCAAAATTAATATAAATGCAAGAACGGATAACAGGATCCGTACTTGATATGTTTTGTTCAAATAATTCCACCTGCCGCCCTGAGATTCTTTGTCAATTGTACCATTTTCCACTTATTTTTTGAGGGAGATGCGGCATTTTTAAGGAACTTTTTTAGAAAAAATAGCCTGCTCTCAGCACAATGGGAGAGAACAGGCTATTTTTATTTACTGCTGAAGGGCTTCTTGAAGCTCTTTTAGCAGTAGTTCTGCGCCTTCAGCGCTTAATGTAATTTGACCATTTCCATACTCGTGGTTCTCAGAAGTAATCTCACCAGTCATCAGGCAGACGCCCTCTGGCTGATATTTTTTCAAGACGATTTTATCTCCATCTATAAAAAATTCCATACTGTCTTTAATAGCGATATCAAGTGCTCTTCTCAATTCGATTGGCATCACAATACGCCCTAGTTCATCTACTTTTCTTACAACTCCGATAGATTTCAATTTCGTTCCCTCTTTCTTTCATTAGCTCAAGATCAATCTGTTTTTCACCAATTGATATATCGTAGACGTAAGAGATTCTTAAAAGGTTTCTCCTGCATAAAAATTTTTTTCAAAATCGAAAAACCAAAGGGAAAATTTATTGTGATTGTCAAAATGAGACTTGAATTTTACAGATTCATTTCAAGGTGATCACAAACCCCCACAAATGACCTCAACCCTCTGAACTTTTAAATGTAAAATTGTTTAAAACAGCAAAAATAGAGATTGGGTGAAAACATGTTTCAAAATGCCGAAATTGGAATTGATTTAGGAACAGCTAACATATTGGTTTACAGTAAAAATAAAGGAATTATTCTCAATGAACCATCCGTTGTGGCAGTAGATACGGAAACAAAAACTGTCCTTGCAGTGGGGTCAGAAGCAAAAGAGATGATTGGGAAAACACCTGGCAAAATTGTAGCGATCCGTCCGATGAAAGATGGTGTCATCGCTGATTATGATATGACAACCGATTTACTTAAACAAATTATGAAAAAAGCAGGAAAAAATATTGGTTTTACCTTTAGAAAGCCGACTGTGGTTGTTTGTACACCATCAGGTTCAACAGCTGTCGAACGCCGCGCGATCAGCGATGCTGTCAAAAATTGCGGGGCAAAGCATGTGCATTTAATTGAAGAACCCGTCGCAGCTGCAATCGGTGCTGATCTCCCGGTGGACGAGCCTGTTGCCAACGTCGTTGTAGATATTGGTGGAGGAACGACAGAGGTAGCGATCATTTCATTTGGCGGAGTTGTCTCTTGCCACTCGATCCGAATTGGCGGAGATCAACTGGATGAAGATATCATTACTTTTGTGAGAAAGAAATACAATTTACTGATCGGTGAACGGACAGCTGAGCAGGTAAAAATGGAAATTGGTTATGGACTCATTGAACACGAACCTGAATCATTAGAAGTTCGTGGACGCGACCTTGTCACAGGTCTTCCAAAAACAATTACACTTGAATCAACAGAAATTCAAGGTGCTATGCGAGAATCACTTCTTCATATTTTAGAGGCGATTCGGGCTACATTAGAAGACAGCCCTCCAGAACTGAGTGGTGATATCGTAGATCGCGGCGTCATTCTAACTGGCGGTGGTGCACTATTAAACGGCATTCAAGAATGGCTCTCTCAAGAAATTGTCGTCCCAGTTCATATCGCAGCAAATCCTCTTGAATCTGTCGCAATTGGAACAGGTCGTTCATTAGAAGTAATCGACAAATTGCAAAAAACATTAAAATAATCTTCATGTTC
Source organism: Bacillus sp. 22446 (assembly GCF_052044955.1). NCBI lineage: Bacteria > Bacillati > Bacillota > Bacilli > Caryophanales > Bacillaceae > Bacillus > Bacillus sp. 22446. The sequence goes on along the minus strand of NZ_JBQEOD010000002.1, from coordinate 127,731 downwards.
TACTTCTTTTTTCATCATTTCGATCATATCGTGATGAATGGATAAACGTGAAGGAGGAAGAACATGTTGCTTGATTTAGGTAAACGGGTCGTTGTCACAGTCATTTTAACCGGTATTATTTTAGGAGGAATGAGTCTGTCGTTTTCACATATGCCCCCTTCTAATGCACAGCCTGTGAAACAACTGAACCGCTAAAAAAGCCGCACGAAAGCGGCTTTTTTATTTTGCTTCGGGACGGCTCCCCATTTTCCTTTTCGGTCTTAAATCTGATATGATGAACATGACTAAAGGAGGGTTTTTTATGAGTTCATTTGAAAAACAACTAGATCAATATGCAAAAACCATCGTTGAAGTAGGTGTAAATGTTCAAAGTGGTCAAGAAGTGGTCGTATCTGCGTTCACTGAATCTGTAGACCTTGTCCGTCTTGTGGCAAAACACGCATATGAGCGCGGAGCGAAAAACGTACATGTCCGCTGGAGTGATGGTGTCCTGACCCGTTTAAAATATGAACATGCCCCACAAGATGTGTTTGAGCAATTTCCAGAATGGGAAGCACAGATGATGGAAACCATCGCAAAACGTGGCGGTGCTTTTATTACGATCTTGTCAGAAAGCCCTGATCTTCTAAGTGGCATTGACTCGAAAAAAATTGCTTCACAGCAAAAAGCTGCAGGTTCAGCACTTCATACATATCGTCAATACGTTCAATCTGACAAAGTTGCATGGACAGTCGTCGGTGCTGCATCAAAAGATTGGGCGAAAAAGATTTTCCCTGAGCATGCAGATGAAGAAGCTGTTGCATTATTATGGGAACAAATCTTTAAAGTCGCCCGCGCTGATCAGCCAGATCCTGTTGAAGCGTGGAAAAAGCATGATGAATCACTAAATGAAAAAGTAAAAGTATTAAATGAACGTCACTACCACAAGCTGCACTATGAAGCACCAGGTACAGATTTAACGATTGAACTTCCAGAACAGCATATTTGGGTAGGTGCTGGCAGCGTGAGTGAACGCGGCGTATCATTCATGGCCAATATGCCAACAGAAGAGGTCTTTACCGTACCTAAAAAAGATGGTGTAAACGGGACTGTCTCTAGCACTAAGCCACTTAGTTATGCAGGAAACATTATCGATGAATTTACGTTAACCTTTGAAAATGGGCGTATTGTAGATGTGAAAGCCAAAGAGGGCGAAGACATTTTAACCTCTCTCGTTGAAACAGATGAAGGCTCACATTATCTAGGTGAGGTTGCCCTTGTACCAGATGATTCACCAATTTCTAACTCAAATATCCTCTATTACAATACACTTTACGATGAAAATGCATCCAATCACCTTGCCATCGGCAGCGGTTATGCATTTAATATCGAAGGCGGTAAAGAGATGAAACGAGAGGAATTAGACGCAGCTGGTGTGAACAGCAGTATTACACACGTCGATTTCATGATTGGTTCAAAGGAAATGAATATTGATGGAATCACAAAAGATGGTAAACGTGAACCGATTTTCCGAAATGGAAATTGGGCTTTTTAAAGAAAAAAGACATCCTCATGTGGATGTCTTTTCTTTATGTTTATGCATACAGCTCTTGTAGTCTTTTTTGAATCTCTTGATCTGATAAGAACTCATCATAAGTTGTTTGTTTATCAACGATGCCATTTGGCGTCACTTCGATAATACGGTTTGCAACTGTTTCAACAAACTGATGGTCATGAGATGAGAAGAGCATAGCCCCTTTAAAGCTCATTAGACCGTTATTCAGCGCTGTGATGGACTCTAGGTCTAAATGGTTCGTCGGCTCGTCTAACAGCAAAATATTCGCTCCAGACAGCATCATTTTTGATAACATACAACGAACCTTTTCTCCACCTGATAAGACGCTTGCTTTTTTCTTCACTTCTTCCCCAGAGAAAAGCATACGGCCTAAGAAACCACGCAGGAAGCTTTCACTTTGATCATTAGGAGAATATTGACGAAGCCAATCAACAAGATCTAAATCGCTTCCTTCAAAATATTCGCTGTTGTCTTTAGGGAAAAAGGCTTGAGATGTTGTCACGCCCCATTTAAACGTCCCGCTGTCTGGCTCCATTTCACCAGCAAGGATTTTAAATAAAGTAGAGACAGCAAGCTCATTACGGCTTAAGAACGCAATTTTATCCTCGCGATTCATAATAAAGCTGACGTTATCCAGTACTTTTACACCGTCAATCGTTTTTGATAGACCTTCTACTTGAAGGACATCATTTCCGATTTCACGCTCTGGCGCAAAATGAACATAAGGATATTTACGAGAAGATGGTTTAATGTCATCTAGCGAAATCTTATCAAGCAATTTCTTTCTTGATGTCGCTTGCTTCGATTTAGATGCGTTCGCACTGAACCGAGCAACGAATTCTTGAAGCTGCTTAATTTGTTCTTCTTTTTTCTTGTTGGCATCCTGGCTGAGTTTTAATGCCAGCTGGCTTGATTCATACCAGAAATCATAGTTTCCGACATACACTTGAATTTTTCCAAAGTCAAGGTCTGCAATATGCGTACATACTTTGTTTAAGAAATGACGGTCATGCGAGACGACGATGACGGTATTCTCAAAGTTAATGAGGAACTCTTCTAGCCACTGGATCGCTTGTAAGTCCAAGTGGTTCGTTGGCTCATCGAGAAGGAGAACGTCAGGTTTACCGAATAGAGCTTGTGCTAACAATACTTTAACCTTTTCAGATCCGCCAAGCTCAGACATTTTCTTCGATTGCAAGCTCTCTGGAATGCCAAGACCTTTTAATAGGATCGCAGCTTCACTTTCCGCTTCCCATCCGTTTAACTCAGCAAACTCACCTTCAAGCTCTGCTGCACGAATCCCGTCTTCATCTGAGAAATCAGGTTTCATATAAATCGCATCTTTTTCCTGCATCACATCATATAGACGTTTGTGACCCATGATGACGACTTTTAACACTTCAAACTCTTCGTATTCAAAGTGGTTCTGTTTTAAAATCGCTAAACGTTCACCAGGACTCATATGAACATCGCCCGTTTGAGCTTCAATTTCTCCAGAAAGAATCTTTAAGAACGTTGATTTACCAGCTCCATTGGCACCAATTAGTCCGTAGCAGTTGCCAGGAGTGAACTTAATATTTACTTCTTCAAATAATTTACGATCAGCAAATCGCAAACTAACATTATTCACTGCAATCATTTATTAATCCTCCATCACTCATTCATCAATATGAAGTATAACATGAATAACGATTGATAGAAACGTCTCTCGCTAAGAACAAAGGCTTTTTGTCCAATATGGTATAATAAGTGGGAATGTTTTTATTGAAGGAGTTCGGGCGATTTGAGATTACTCACACTCATGGAATACTGTTTATTGATTTTCTTTATGGGCATTTATTTATCGGCGACTGGCTTTAATGCAAGAGACTTTGGCCTTTATATTGGGCTTGTCCTCATTTACACACTGGTCCACATCTTTTCAAAACGCTTTTTACAAAAGCGCGGAAAAGACAATGTGAAAATCGGATTATTCCGTTCTGTTTTGGCGATTACTGGGTCCGTTTTCGCTTCTGTTTTGGCCATTGTCATCATTGTCACGATGCTCACACCAAATTAAAAACGACCCTACATGAAGGGTCGTCCATTCAAGCACCTTTCTTACGCATTGAGAAAGGTGTATTTATTGTGTTTGTCGAATATCGCCAAATGGGAAGAAAACAAATTCTGATGTGCCGACAATCCGATCCTTTTCAATGAGTCCGAGTCCATTTCGACTGTCCATAGAATTCAGTCTGTTGTCACCCATAACAAAGTAATCGTTTTTCGGTACTTTCACTGGACCAAAATCTCCTGTTAAATGTACCTCATACTCTTTGGCATGCGCCTTGTTCTCTTTTAAATAAGGCTCATCTACTTTTTTACCATTAATGTAAAGCGTATCATCCTTCATTTCAATCGTGTCGCCTGGAAGGCCGATCAATCGTTTGACATAATGAATTTTCTGACCGTCTTTTCCATTAATAATCACGATGTCACCACGTTTGACTCCACCGAGATAGTTGATGGTTTTGTTGACAAACAGCTTTTCTCCATCATGAAGGGTTGGTTCCATTGACTCTCCTTCCACCACATACGGCTCAAAAATAAACGTACGGATGATGAGGACGAGGGCAAGTGCAATTAAAATAGCTTTGATCCATTCAAACAGAGAACTTTTCTTCTCTTTTTTGGCTTGTTTCCCATCAGATTGAATGTCATTTTCGTTTTGTTTGTTTTCTTCGTTCAAAATACTGCTTCCTCCTAAGACTTTCTGCTAAAAGACTTGAAACGCGAATTGAATAACTTTACTTTATCACATGTCATTTAAAAATTCACAAGACAACCATTCAATTAGATATTTTTTCCTAATTTGCTGATGATTAAACAAAAAGAAGCACCGCTCTTCACGATGCTTCTTTTCAAATTAAGCTTCTTGTCGGACTGGTTTTTTTAGAATTCCGAGAAGTAGCGCTGTAACGATGGCACCGATTAAGATGCTGATGATGTAAAGAACTGGATGGTTTGTTACCCAGAAAACGAATAGTCCGCCGTGCGGTGCAGGAAGCGTCACTCTAAAGAATTCTGTTAATCCACCTGCAACAGCTGCACCAATCACAGCTGAAGGAATGACGCGCAGAGGATCTGCCGCTGCAAATGGGATCGCCCCTTCTGTAATGAACGCAGCTCCCATGAAGTAGCATGTAATACCTGCTTCACGGTCACGTTTAGAGAATTTGTTTCTAAAGATCGTTGTCGCTAGAGCAATTCCTAGCGGCGGCACCATTCCACCTGCCATAATCGCAGCATGCGGTGCATAGTTGCCAGCAGCAATCATCGCAAGACCAAATGTGTAGGCCGCTTTGTTAATCGGACCACCCATATCTATGGCCATCATACCAGCTAAAATAATCCCCATTAATACAAGGTTTCCAGTACCAAGTGATTCAAGCCAGTGTGTTAATCCGTCCATGACCATTTTAACAGGCGTGTTGACGATGTAATGCATGATAATCCCTGTAAAGAAAATACCGAACAATGGATAGAGCAGAACTGGTTTAATACCATCGAGCGACTGTGGTACAAAGGTGAATACTTTTTTGAGCAGCACCACAATGTAACCAGCAAGGAAACCAGCAATCAATCCGCCTAAGAATCCAGCTCCTGCTGCTGAGGCCATGAATCCGCCAACCATACCTGGTGCGAAACCTGGACGGTCTGCAATACTCATTGCGATAAATCCAGCTAGTACAGCAACGATTAAAGCAAGAGCATTATCTCCGCCAATCCCTTTTAATACAGCTGCAAATGAATTGAAAGAAGGATCTTTAGGGTCAGCTGAGTTAATTCCCCAGAAGAATGAAATCGCAACGAGGATACCGCCCCCAACAACAAACGGAAGCATGTTGCTTACACCGCTCATTAAGTGCTTATAGAATCCACTTCTTCCCTTGCTTGACGATTCATTTTCATCTTTGGAAGAACTGCCGCCTGAACCTTTATAAATCGGCGCATCTTGATTGATGGCTTTTTCGATCAATTCTTGCGGACGGCGAATTCCAGCTGTCACAGGTACTTCAATGACATGTTTGCCTTTAAAGCGTTCCATTTCAACTTGTTTATCAGCTGCCACAATAATAGCTGGCGCTTCTTCAATTTCTTTTGCTGTCAGGGCATGTTTAATTCCACTAGAGCCGTTTGTCTCAACTTTAATGTCAACGCCCATTTCTTTTGCTTTTTCTTTCAAAGCATCTGCGGCCATAAATGTATGCGCGATGCCTGTTGGACAAGCTGTCACCGCTAAAATTTTAGCAGGTTTTCCCGGTGCAGCCGGTTCCTCTTTGACTTCCTCTTCTTCTTCATCGTCTTTATCATGTGTATTGATAATTTCAATGATTTCATCTTCAGTAGCCGCTTCAAGAAGCTGCTTTCGGATCTCTTCACGCATGAGAAGTGTGGATAAACGAGAAAGTGCTTCTAAATGCGTGTTGTTTGCGCCTTCAGTTGCTGCAATCATAAAGACAAGATGACTTGGCTGTCCGTCTAATGATTCATAATCTACACCAGCTGTTGAACGACCAAATGCAATGGCAGGTTCTTTCACACTTGCTGTTTTCGCATGAGGAATCGCAATTCCTTCTCCGATTCCCGTAGAGCTTTGTTTTTCACGATTAACAACAGCTGCTTTGTAGCCTTCTTTATCATTTAATTTACCAGCTGTATCTAATACAGTGACCAGTTCTTCAATAACGGCTTCTTTTTGCTGGCTGTCTAATTGAAGCTTAATCGTATGCTTCGTGAGTAGTTCTGTAATTTTCATGATGACTCCTCCTTTAAATGCGTGTGACTTTTACTTGTGGCAATAATGTATCGACAAGCTCTTTTGTTCCAAGTTCCTCAGAAAATGCTGTAGCACTTCCTGATGTGACGCCAAGCTTAAATGATTCTTCTATGGAAAGGCCTTTAGAAACGCCAGCTAAGAATCCTGCAACAACTGAATCCCCTGCACCAACTGAGTTGATCAGCTTGCCTATTGGAACATTAGATTGAAAGATCCCTTCCTTACTGAATAAGAGAGCGCCGTCTCCAGCCATAGATACAATGACATGTTCAGCACCTTGTTCCAACAGCTTTTTCCCATAAGGAATGGCTTCTTCTGCAGATGAAATACTGGTTTCAAACATTTCACCTAACTCATGATGGTTTGGTTTCATTAAGAATGGTTTCAGATCTGCTGCTTTTTTTAAGGCTTCTCCAGAAATATCAAGTACTACTCTTACCCCTTGCTTCGCACATACTTCAGCAATGCGCTCATATGTGTTATGAGGCAGTGAAGAAGGAATGCTGCCTGCTAATACAACGACATCGCCTTCTGTTAATGAAGTGAATTGGGACAAAAACGAATCGAACTGTGCCTCATTAATACTTGGACCGAGCCCGTTGATTTCTGTTTCTTCGCCTGTTTTTAGTTTCACATTGATACGTGTATCTTCTGACACCTCATGAAAGGCTGTTTGTAATTGTTCGTTTTGTAAAAAGTCTTGAATATATTTGCCTGTAAAACCGCCAATGAATCCAAGTGCTTTTGATTCAACACCGTGCCGTTTTAAAAGCCTTGAGACATTGATTCCTTTACCACCTGGATATTTTTTGTCATAGGTTGAACGATTTAAACCGCCGACCGCAAAATCCTCCACGTGTACGATGTAATCAACTGATGGGTTTAAAGTAACTGTATAAATCATGTTTTCACTACCTTTATAACCGTTTTTTCATGGTAATTATCGAATGAATCCTCTTTTGCGTCGTTTGTGATAATGGTGGCTTCCTGTAAACTAGCAAAGGTTGAAAACGATATTTCGCCAAACTTTGAGGCATCTGTTAAGATGTAGGTTTTTTTCGCCTGCTTTATGGCTCTTTTTTTAATGAGCGCTTCTTCTGGATCAGGTGTTGTAAACCCTGCCTCGGGATGAATGCCGTTCGTCCCAACAAAGCTTTTGTCAAAACGGTAATTTTCCATAGCTGTCAAAGATGCGGCTCCCACCATGGCTCCTGTTCGATGTTTCACTGATCCGCCTATCAGGTAAAAAGAAATGCCTTTTCTCATGAGTGCTTCAATGTGCATGACACCATTTGTCACCACCACGATATCTTGATCTGGATCGATAAAGTCAATCATTTGCTGTGTTGTCGTACCAGCATCTAAGTAAATACAATCGCCTTGTTTTAAAAGTGATGCAGCTGCCTCTGCAATCAATGACTTTTCATGAAGGTTTTTGGCAGATTTCTCAAACACATCTGGCTCAAGACGAATACTAGATATTTTAGCAGCTCCTCCGTGAACTCTTTTAAGAAAGCCTTTTTCTTCGAGGGCTGATAAATCTCTTCTAATTGTAGATTCAGACGCATCCGTCATAATCGTTAAGTCCTGTATTTTGATGACATCGTTTTCTTCTAAATAGTCGATAATGAGTTGATGTCTTTCTGGTGTTAGCATTGAAAACACCCCCTTTTGAAAACGTATTCATTTTGCGCGCACCTTTATTGTAATCGCTTTTTTCAACATTATCAATACAAAACAATCAAATACATTCAATAACTATCAAAATCTTTCACAATGGTCATCTTACCTTTATATGTACCATTTGTAAACTGAAAAATATGTGACATTAAGAAGAAAGTCATGATATTAGCATTTCTATCATTTTTCATTTCATTCAATTGAACGAAAAAAAGCCTTTATGCGTTTTGCATAAAGGCTTCAGGTGCGGAACAGCAGGCAACATATCTCGTTCTACCTTCTTGTCAGCACCTCGTACGTTAACTTTAGGATTATTCATATCTAAGTGATTCAATAGGATCGAGCCTCGCTGCTTTATTGGCAGGAATCAGTCCAAAAATAATACCAATGAGCATACTAAATAGGACGCCTCCACATACGATTTGCCACGATACAAGAGAAGGCCACCCTGCAAACAGTGACACAAGTGAAGCACCTCCTAAGCCAAGAGCGATTCCAAGTAACCCACCGATCAGTGTAAGGACGACAGACTCAATTAAAAACTGAACGAGTATTTGAGTCCTAGTTGCCCCAAGTGCCTTTCGAATTCCGATTTCTCTTGTTCTTTCTGTGACTGATACGAGCATAATATTCATGACACCAATGCCGCCGACAAGTAATGAGATACCAGCAATTGAGCCAATGATTGTTGTCATGACAGACGTAATCTGACCAATGCCTGCTGCAATCTCTTCCAGATTGATCATTTCGTAAGCATCTTCTGTATGGTGATTTTCATTTAAGCGTGCAGCCGCACTCTTTCCTACTTCTTTCATTTGATCAGCATGTGCGACTTGAATAGACAACTTATCATATTCTTTCACACCAAATGCAGTTGTCAGCATTGCAAAAGGGACATATATTTCATTCATATCAAATGAAAACAGCCCTTCCTGTTTTGCTAAAACCCCGATCACCTCAACCGGCTGTCCATTCATCCAAATCAACTCGCCTACTGCCTTCTCTCCATTAAACAATTCTTTTTGTATCCCTTCTGAAATAACAGCTGCCCTTCTTCCGCTCCTAAAATCGATTTCACGTAAGTCCTGTCCTTCTGCTATATGTAATGAATGTACATTCGTGTAGCCTTCATTAATCCCATTGACCGTTGCATCTATTGTTGTATCTTGGAATCTTAATTGCATGCCTTGTGCCGTGGAGGAGGCAACCTGTTTAACCCCATTCAATGCTTGAACACTTTGAATGTCTTCTTCAGTAAATGTGGCTTCAAATAACGCATTCGGATTCGCATTTAACTCCTCATCAGAGGGTGTATAGGTCATATCAATGGTATTGTTTGGTCCTGAAATTGATTCTTTCAGCATTTGCTCGCCGCCTTGACCGATGGCAACGACTGCAATCACCGAGCCAACCCCAATAATAATGCCAAGCATCGTTAAAATAGACCGCAATTTATGAGCTAGGACAGAATTCAGCGCTATTTTGATATTTTCAAAGAGTTTCATTCATTGTGTCTCCTTGTATCAATCTATCTTGAGCGAGGCGTCCATCTCTTACAACGACTATCCGGTTTGTATACGCAGCTATTTCTTCTTCATGAGTAACGAGCACAACCGTTGTTCCTTCCTCATTGAGCTTTGTAAACTGTTCCATAATCGAGCCACTCGTTTTTGAATCAAGAGCGCCTGTTGGTTCATCTGCCAAGATGAGCTCCGGCTCATTGACAATCGCACGTGCGATGGCTACTCTTTGCTTTTGTCCCCCTGACAACTCGTTTGGCATATGCTTCATTCGATCTGCCAAACCAACCTTTTCAAGTGCCATTTCCGCACGCTCTTTTCTTTCCTTTTGACTGATACCAGCGTAAATCATCGGAAGTTCCACATTTCGCCTCGCATTTAATCTAGGCAGTAAATAAAATTGTTGAAAAACAAAACCAATGGATCGATTTCGAATCACTGCCAGTTCTTGATCCTTTGCTGCCGACAGCTCCATACCTTGAAAATGGTACTGTCCGGAGGTCGGGTGGTCCAAACAGCCAATGATATTCATTAACGTTGATTTTCCAGAACCGGACGGGCCCATAATGGACATATACTCGCCTTTACCAATGACGAGGTCCACATCACTTAATACATCAAATGTCTCCTCAGCGACTTCGTAGCTTTTTGTCACGTTTGAAAGCTGAATCATTCAGCATTCACTTCCATTCCGTCATACATATCATCTGATGGCTCTGCAATGATTTGATCTTCTTTTGTTAAACCTTTCGTCACTTCAAGATCTTGACCTGACGTTTCACCTAATGTCACTTTTACTTTCTTCAGTGCATTCTTTTCAACAACATAAACGTATGAACCATCTTTCTCTTTTTTCACAGCTGTTTCAGGAATTGTGAGCACTTGACGCTTGTCCGTTTCAATTTCCATGATCATTTTAAAGCCTGGTTTTGCATCCGGCTTTTTCCCTTTTATTTCAATTTCGACTGGATATTGTACCGTTTGATCACTAGCAGCTGTTTCTGCTGTTGACTGGGCAGGCACAGCGCCCACTTTTTTCACTACTCCTTGCCAACTCTTTCCGCGAATGACATCAGACGTTACCTTTACTTTTTGTTTCTTTTTGACTTTCATAGCATCATACTCACTGATTAAGCCTCGTACAATCATTTTTTTCTCATTGCCAATATGGATTACCGGCTGTCTCTCTTCTAGCTTCCCTGCGCCAGCATCTTGCTCGATGGAGATGACTGTTCCTTCAATTTTGCTATGTATCGTCAAATCTTCTATTTGTGCCTTTACTTTTTCTTGGTTAAGCTCCGCTTGTTTTTGCTCTAATTCAGCAGCTTTGAGTTCGAGTTCAAGCTGATCTCGCTCGTTTTTCGAATCAGCGCCCACCTTTTTTCCCTGATTTTCATCTAATGAATTGAGTCTATTTTGTAATTGTTCAAGCTTTAGTGTACTTGATTCAGCCGCAAGTGCTTGCTGCTGTTCTTCAAGCTCCAGTTCCTTATTTTCATATGTAAGGAGCGGTGTTCCAACTTTCACCTTTTCTCCTTCTTTCACAGCGATATGATTCAGGCTTCCCTTCTCTTCTTCTGTATAAATGAATTGCTCCTCCGAGAATGAAAGTGTTCCAGGCGTCATCACCGTAGAAGTTATTTCTTTTGATGCAAGTTGGACTGTTTTAAATGATGCCGTAGAGGCAGGCTTTGATTGGTTTTTTGCAATATTAAATCCAATGAATAGACCAATCACAATAATGATAATGGATCCGATAATGATTTTCTTTCTCATAAAAACATTCTACCCCCAGCTTACTGCATGTTGATGGTGATTGTGGTTCCTACATATTGAAAAATTAAAGATAATACATAAAAGACACTCACAATAATCCAAGATATTCTTGGCGAAATGCGGCCGACTTTGATCAATAAAAAGCCTGTTAAAACAAGATTCCAGATCACAAAAAGATCGATATTGGCTAACACGGCATGCCATGGACCAGACATTCGAATGAATGCGTTTAATGAGGTAACCGTGATATCTTTTGGCACATGAAAAAAAATGATCGCCAAATGAGAAATAATCGTACCAATGATCGTAATAGGTGTGATATAAAGTACACCTGAAAATAGCTGCTGAAACGTTGCATCACCTTTTGCTAAAAAGACGATGAACTTGTATACGGCAGTATTAATGACAATCCCAATGACCAGACCAATGAGCGTGATCACATAAACGAAAGGGATTGGTAAAATTAAATCTGCCCACAATCCTTCATTCACTAGCTGAGACAAATAAGTGACAACAACTGTTAATACAAGCACACATGATAAAGGCCACCAAACGAATGGCTGCTCCCACACTCTTTTTAAATACTCTGATGGTCTTGTGCTTACGCCTATTATTGTGGGTTTTTGCGTTGTTTCTTTCATCAAATGTCATCCTCTCCATGTGCTGTAAGTATGGAATCGTTTTTTCATACTCTTGTTGTTTCTATTTTATCAAAAGATTGCCAATAAGTGATAGATCATTTGATTTTCTTATTTTCATAGTGATAGGATTGAATCTATTATTCTATTTTCATGAACGACATCCTTCAAATGATACCTTGATCCGACCATATTCATATGAAAAAATTATGATTTTACTGACTGAAAAACAGTTTATGAAGTAAACAACATGTCTTTCGGAATAAATATCCTTTTCCTTTGGATTCAGATGGTCTCAGTTAGACACAACAATTTTTTGTTAAAATATTCCTAGTAATTTCAATGAATCCCGGCTTTATAGGACTATGTTTAGCGCCTTTTATAGAACAGATGAGCCTTTAGTATCAATACTTTCATATTAAAAAAATAAAAATAAAAGGATTTTACTTGATCAAATGTTATTTTTTCATATAATGTAAAATAGAGGTAGGTTAAATGATAGTGGAAATGGAGTCAAGTGAATGTTAAGAGAAAAATTGAAAATGCAATTGATTTTACTTTATGAAAAGGAACAAGAAGCATGGCAATACTTTAGAAAGGAAAGAGAACTGATTTATCATGAGCTCAAATTACTTGATATGAAAGAGAGCAGACCTTCTAATGACAAAATATACTACGCAGCAAGGTGTGTAGATATTATTAAAGAAAAAAAGGGAAGCATCGTGAGCACAAAAGAACTAAAAGAACAGCTTCAAGCTCAAACAGATTTCAATGTGAGACGAATCAGCGAATTGTATGATCTCATTCAACAGCTCGATCCTCACATTTCTAAAGCACGCCGGGGATGTTTTATTTACGAAGATCATACCCAAGTACCTCTACAATCTTTTCACACATAAAAAAATTGGTTACAGCCGCTGGCCATAACCAAATCCTCTAATATCTATTATCCACCACTTACAGGAGGAATGAGTGCAACAGTGTCCCCGCTACGCACTTCAGCATTTCCCCTCGTATATATTTCGTTGACTGCAACCATCACGTTTTGTGCAGTATCAACTCCATATACCTCCTGTAATTCTATTTTAATCTCATCAACCGTTGTTTGATCTTTTTGAATGATGATTTGTTGTTTACCGGCCTTCTCAGCAAGGCCGGCGAACAATAATACGCTAATCATGCCGCTTCCCTTCTTTCTCGTTAAGTTGGAGAGTACTAGGTTTTCCTTCCGGGTATGAAACGGTTTCAAGCTGATCACCTATCCAAGCCTCTCCATCTTCCCAGTATTCCTTTTTCCAAATAGGAACTATTTCCTTTATTCGTTCAATCGCATATTCATTGGCTTCGTATGCAGCTTTCCGATGAGGTGATGAAACAGCTATTGCCACTGCAATGTCACATATCTCAAGAGTGCCAATACGATGCACAATGGCAGCTTCTGTATCAGGCCAGCGTTTTTTAATTTCTTGTCCAATTTGACTCAACATATTTTCCGCCATTGGTATGTATGCTTCATATGTTAAACGCAGCGTTTTTTTGCCATTTGTCCATTCTCTTACCGTGCCTATGAATGTCGTAATGGCTCCCGCTTTGCGTCTTGTGACATGCTGAATCAATTCATTCACATCAATTGGCTCTTTTGTGATGTTAAAAAGTTCATTCATACGAGGCTTCCCCCTTCAATAAATTAAAAGCAAATGTGATCCCGCGCTTGTCAAATGCTGAAAACACAGGAAACGGGTATTTCTCGGTGAACTGTATTTCTTTATCGAAATAAATGGCTGCTTGTATATGAGAAAGTGTCGAAAGATCAATGAGTTCCTGTTCGTCTTTGACACACAGGATTTTGCGGTAAGGCGCTTGTTTGTATCCTTCGATCAAGACGGCATCTAAAGGAAGATGCTGACACATGTTGATTAGTTGTGTGAATGTCATGTGCCGTATGAAAAAGTGACATTCACCTTCTCCCTCCACACCTGCGGCAAATGCACCCGCTTGAACATATCGATCCGTATCTTTTTGTTTGAACAGACGGTCTGGCTTTCCACCATGTCCGTGATGTTTGAAGCAGCCTAGCTGCATTTCTTCTTCATCCGCCAGCTGACATAATTTTTCGATCAGCGTCGTTTTACCACTATTTTGATAGCCCACGACTTGTAGAATGTTTAATTTGTCATCCAACATGGAGCACCGCCTTCGTGGTGAAATAGCAGAACGCTGACCTGGTCACCTGCACTAAACCCTCTTGTTCCTCCGGGCAAAACAATGAAACAATCAGCATGAGCAATAGATGTCACCGCACTAGATTTATCAAGACCTGTTGGCGTCACACTCAGCTGGCTGCCAGCGAAATCAAGTGATGCTCTAACAAATCGTGTGAATGGATTGGCTTTTGGAAAATCATGTGTCAGCTTCGCCTCAGCAAAAACGGGAAATGGATTTTCTTTCAAACACCATTTATAAATGATCGGTTTGACAAATAGTTCAAAGCCAACAAAACAGGCAGCCGGATTTCCTGACAGTCCATAAAGCAATTGACCATTTGGCAACGCAGCAACGGTCGTCACACTTCCAGGTCTCATCGCCACTTTATTAAACAACACCTCTGCACCTAGTTTTTCATAAATAGCAGGTAAAAAGTCAAAATCACCTACCGATACACCACCTGTTGTGATGAGCATATCAACTTTGCTTAAGGCTGCTTTTACGGCTTCATAGCTTTGATCAAAATCATCGGATACACCGCCTAAATCAAGCGGTTCTCCTCCAGCTTCAAGAACCTGAGCGTACACCATACTTAGGTTACTATTTCTAATTTTACCGTCCACCATGGCATCACTTACTTGTAGGAGCTCGGTACCTGTTGAGATGATACCGATCACCGGTTTTTTGACGACTGGCACAACCGCATATCCGAACGTTGCCAATATCGCCGTCACGCCTGGGGTAACTTTTGAGCCTTTTTTGATCATGACGTTCCCTTTGAGGGTCTCTTCTCCTTGCCGAGAAATATTGTTACCCTTTTTCAGAGGTCTTTTAAGTGACATCATTGATTTACCATCTTTTTCAAACGTTTTCGTCAATTCGAGCATGATCACAACATTTGCTCCTTTTGGAATCTTCGCTCCTGTCATGATGCGAATCGCTTGAAAAGGACCGATCGTTTTTGCAGAAACAATACCTGCCCCTATATGATCAATGACCTCAAATTCAATCGGATGCTCGCTCGATGCTTCCTTTGTATCTTCTGCTCGAAGTGCAAAACCATCATACGGAGAACGATCAAAGGCAGGAACATCGTGATCTGCTAAAATATCCTCTGCAATCCATCTTCCAAGGCTGTTCTTTAAAGGAACCCATTCGACTTGTCCATGTTTTTGAAATTGGTGGACTTTCTTTACTGCCTCTTCTACTGGAATTGGCTGTCGTCTTTCCATCACTTCTCACTCCTATATGCCTAGCAGTCTTGCTAGTAATGAATTGGCTACTCTTTCATCATTTGTCCCATGGATTAATACACGTCCTCCTTTAAAACAAACGATACGGTGTCTTTCATAGCGTATATGAATTAAAAAATCGTTCACTTCCACCTCACAAATAGAGGACAGACGCTCTTTTACATGCTGAAATGAAAGGTTTTCTAAATCCTTCGATATGATCTGAATGGTGTCACGCCCGCAAAGAATCGCTGTTTTTTTTCGCTGTTCATCTAAATATGGATACGTTCTATTTATGCCGCAAGATGGACAGCTCTCCTGCTTCGTACGAGATACATCCATTTTAAACGAAGACGACTGCCACAAATCAAACGTGACAAACTTTCGCTCCATTTGCTCTTCATGCCCTGTTAAATATTTTAATGCCTCTGTTTGCTGATAAGCCGACACCATTTGGACAGCCGGAGAAATAATACCAGCTGTATCACATGTCAAACCCCCAACAGGCACTGAGGTAAATACACATGATAAGCAAGGTGTTTTGCCTGGCAAAATGGTCATATACATTCCCTGACTGCTCACACAGGCACCGTAAATCCAAGGCGTATTTGTTTCTAATGATAAGTCATTCATCACCATTCTTGTCTCAAAATTATCAGTCGCATCAATGACGATATTTGCTTTTCGGAATAAAGGTCTTAACAGCTCTACTCCTGCATCTTCAATAAGAGCGTGTATGGTCACTTCATGGTTGATCTCTTGGAGACGTTTTTTAGCTGCTGCCGCTTTTGGCACATGCATCTTTGCATCGTGTTCAGTGTACAGCTGCTGCCGCTGTAAATTTGAGAATTCCACATAATCACGATCTACAATCGTCAAAGTACCAATTCCTGAACGGACAAGCCCTTCAGCAGACGCTGTTCCAAGTGCACCAGCTCCAACAATCAGGACATGACTTTCGGCAAGCTCAGACTGCCCTTTTTCACCTACCGGAGGGAACAAGATTTGCCTTGAATATCGCTCGTTCAATATTGTTCTCTCCTTCTCGTTTTTATGTATCATATCATACCGTTTTCAGGTAAATCGCTTCTTTTATTGATATTGTGAAATTCATTTGGTGCCACGTTCAGTTCGTCGGCTGGAACAACCTGGACGTGAAGTTTTTGTAATAAGTCTTTGATAGCTAATTGATTCTCTTTTAAGCACGCAGAAATAAACGGAAGACTGCGGCGGTGATAAAGCGCAAATAACGGCTGTAATCTTTCCTGCACCATCGGGACCACAGCATCTACATGCTCATGGCAATAAGAAGATAAAGCGACGGCTGTCTCTTTTCGTATGAATGGCATATCACATGCCGTCACTAAGTACCACTCTGCTTCTTGCTTTTGCATAGCGGTATATATGCCTGCAAGCGGGCCATACCCACGCACCTGTTCATCATCTAACCAAACAGCTTGTTCCCCTCTTGCTTTGAAAAAAGGCAGAAGCTTCGGGTGACTGATGATGACGGTTTCCCCTTTCAAAAGTTTCTCTTTCACATGTTCATATAGTGGTTTCCCCTGATAGACATGACTTGCCTTTGGCCCTCCAAAACGCCTAGAAGCACCTCCGGCTAGTATCACATTCACTATTCTCATCATCTCATCCCCTTTGATATGGTTGTTCTAATCACACTCATTTCGCATACTTTATTGATAACATGAATAAGGAGGTCTACCTATGAACCGGCGCCATGCTTCTCCCCTATTCCATGATCTGTCTCAAGAAAATCTATTTTTAAAAGCTGAAACGGCCAAATATCAACAGATGATTTCAGATTTACAGTCCACGTATACCTATGCTAAAAACAAGAAGCTATCTCAAGAATATCATGAGATGAAAAAGGATTTCACTCAATTAAAACAACAATTGGATGAAATGACCATTGACCAAGACGAAGCATCATCTAAAATACAGGATCTCTCTTATAGCAAATCCGAATTATTACATAAAATCGTCCTTCTTCATGAAATGCTGCAAAAGGAAACCTATCATAGACGAAAAGAAACAGAGGAAAAGCACCGATTGCATTTGAAGGTTGTAAAATATAAGGAAATGTCTCAGCAACTACAGGAGCGATTACTAGACCAAGATAAACAGCTTGCAAAAGAGGAGAAAAAAGGAAATACTTTATCCGCTGTGATTGAAAAACTGCAACAAACTCTAAGCGATAAAAACGCAGAGCTTCATTTATTACAAGAAGGCGTGCGGCATCTACAGGAGCGTTTTTATGAAACACAAGAAAAATTACTGCAAATCGAAAAAGCAAAAGAAGCCATTTTTTATGAAACGCTCACGAGCTACCAAAAACAGTTAGCCGAAAGCGAGGAATGGATCGCTTCTCATTTTGCTGATATCGACCAGTCAGCCCAAACAAATGCCGAGCCGTTCTCACAAGACCCTATTTTGCAAACGACCGAAGAAATAGGACCGATTTTGAAGAAACTAAACGAACAAGTAGAAACGCTCCAGGCAAAAGTTGATGCGGTGCAGCGGAGTGGAGAGGTCATGACAGTGAAGATCGATGGATTTAAAAAACAGCGCGACAACATGCCCAAAGAACGAAAGATTGTCTATACAGTTGATCAAAAAAAGTGATCAGTTCATCACGTACGCAAGAAAAAACTGCTGGCATTTACGCCCAGCAGTTTCTTTTTTATTTATTCGTCTTCTGTTTGAATGTCGCCTTCTAAAATATACTGTCCGCGATAAGGTTTCTTCACTTCTGGGTACATTTTAATTAAGCTTTGCATAAACGTTGTCATATTTGGAATTTCAAGACCGCTCTCTTTTTCAATCTCTTTTTGAAGTTCAGAGCTTTTAATCGCCGCATTATGACGCTTTAATGTTTTGATTGCAGCTTCACGAAGCTTAGCTGCCTTTGATCCAGGTCTAGCTGTGCCTCTTCTGCGTCTTGTAGATCCTTCAGGAATACCTACAGGTGCACCATTTAGCTGACCTGTTCCTAAAGATGATGTAACGTTTGACTGCGTTTGCGCAGGCTGATTGTAGCTTCTCATTTCTTGTGCAGCCAGCTCAGCTAATACAGGCAGTGAATCTGTTTTTCTCTCTGTACGTACTTCTTTTTTTGTATCTGTGACGAGACCTGTACCTTGACGGTCTAATTCTCTTAGTTTTGCGTAAATCGCATCTCGTTCAATTTGATATTCACGGATGACCTTTACTTCTGCTTCATTTAATTGTTCCAATCGTAAACGTAACGCTTCCCTCTCATTAAACAATGGATTTCCCCCTCATCATATAAAAAATATTCTATAGTAAATATTAGATTAGAAAACTAATTTTATCAACTATTTTTTTATCATTTTACAGTTTGCTATCAGATAGGTATTTCCAACTAAAATTTTGCCAAAGAAGAAAAATCGGCACCCATTTCATTGCCACTATAGGCTTTTGACCACCTTTAAAATATTGTAAAAATTTTGAATAAATGCTTATACTACTTGATTTATATAGTTATTTACCAAACTGAAATTTCTTTTGTGCAAAAACGTTCTGAATAGTAAAAAGTTAAAATCTTTACATTTTCATTTCAAAATAAAAATGTAAATAGGCCATAATACCTTTTTGTTTCAGGAAATTTTTTTAATGAAATCCCTCATTTTCTCTTTTCTTAGGCATTCCACCTACAATCATATTCATCCAGTGCAATATGTCTCCTATTTTTCCCCATGAAAAAACCCCCATTCATGGGGGAAAGCCTATTCTGCAGCCTTTTCAGACTCAGAAAGAACACGATTGACACGTTTTTCAAGCATTTTCATACCGCTTCCGCCAGCTTGGAAGTGGCGTAAAGCACCTGTTTTATCGAATACATAGTAAGCTGGTACATATTCGTTCTCAAATGCTTCTGTTAATTTATGGTCGCTGTCTACAAAGATTGGCTGTGTGATTTCATGCTCATTTGCAACCTCTTTGATTTTTTCTAGATCTAGGTCATCCTCTGAACGTGGCATGTGAACTGCGATCACGTTTAGTTGATCCTTGTATTCATCACGGAATTGGTTCACTTGCGGCATCGCCTCTTTACAAAGGTGACAGCTAACTGACCAGAAGTGGATCAATGTTGGTTTATCACCAATTAATTCTTCTCTTGTTACTTCTCCATTTAACCATTCTTTTGCACCAGTTAGTTCTGGCATTGGTTGACGTAATTTCATTTTGAAGCGCCTCCATCCATTGTATGTCTCGAAACAAAAAGGTCTAACATCAGTTAGACCCCAGCATGTAGACAAACCCTCGCATTCTTTGTCAGTCCTGCGTGCTGGTGCTCACGAATGTCACATTCGCTTCGCGCCAGTACTCGTCCTTCCTAGGGCTGCAAAGGTTTTCTATCACGCTGAAAAGAAGACAAAGGGCTAAAATAAACAACATTTTAGCCCTTTGTCAACAATCTGAAGGTCTAACATCCGTTAGACTGCTTCTTCAACTATCAATTAAAGTGTTTTTTGACCAGGCTTCCAGTTCGCTGGGCAAAGTCCACCAGTTTGTAATGCTTGAAGAACACGTAGTGTCTCATCTACATCACGACCGATATTGTTGTGGAATACTGTTTGATATTGAAGTTCGCCTTCTGGGTTAATGATGAATAGACCACGAAGTGCAATTCCTTCTTCTTCAATTAAAACACCGTATTCTCTAGATACTGTGTGGTTTGTGTCAGCAGCTAGTGGATATTTTAATTCTCCAAGACCATTGTCTTTACGATCTGTGTTGATCCAAGCAAGATGCGTATGGATTGTATCAGTAGATACACCAATGATTTCAGCATCTAAATCTTCAAACTCATCATAACGATCGCTCATTGCTGTAATTTCAGTTGGACAAACAAAAGTGAAATCCATTGGATAGAAGAAAAGAACTGTCCATTTGTCATTCTTGATGTTTTCCTCTAAACTCACTTTACCAAATTCCTTATTAGCAAGTACTGCTTCCATTTCAAAACGTGGAGCTTGTTTTCCTACAAAACGCTCTGCCATATGTAAATCCCTCCAAAAATAATATCTTTATACAGACTTCTTAGCTGTATATAAAATGAGAATCAATAGGTTAAATTCTCATTTAGTTAATAACTTCACAAATATAATTATAATACTTAAGCGATTTTTAGTCAATATTAATTAATAATAAATTTAATTAACGATTTGTCACAATCTCTCGCTCCAACTATTAAAAGTTTAACATGACTTGCATAAGGGAACAAATGATTAGCTTCTCATTTCGCACATACATAGAAAGGTTTTGAAGATCATGAAAGCACTTGAACAAGTAGATTGGGTTTCCATCATCATGAATATCAGTATGATTTTGCTAAAACTTATTGCTATTTTTGTGATTTATTTTATCATCAGAGCGATTGGAAATAAGATGATTAAGCGTGCTTATTCAGCATTCTCTGAAAAGCATGATGTCTCTTTATCACGAGCTCAGACGCTGCAAAGTCTTACCTTAAATATTTTCGCCTACTTGCTGATTTTTATTCTAGTTGTGATGATCCTCGACTTATTTCATTATAACCCAACCGCCTTGCTGGCTGGGGCAGGTGTTGTAGGACTTGCCATTGGATTTGGCGCTCAGGGATTAGTGAGTGATATTGTGACAGGCTTCTTCATACTGCTGGAAAAACAATTTGATGTCGGCGAGTATATAACGGTTGCTGGTTTCGATGGGATCGTTGAACAAATTGGACTGAGAACAACACAGCTTAGAAGCTTTGACGGCACTCTTCATTTCATTCCGAACCGAAGTATACTTAATGTAAGCAATCATTCACGAGGGACGATGCAGGCACTCGTTGATATCAAATTATCCCCAGATGAAAATGTGGATCAGATGATCACCACTTTGCAAGCAGCCTGTGATGAAGTTCGTGAGAGCATGCCGCAAATCATCGAAGGTCCTCAAGTCGTTGGGGTGGAATCATTTGGCTCCTCATCCCTCGTCCTTCGGATCATTGCAAAAACTGAAACGATGGAGCAGTGGCGTGTCGAACGAATTCTGCGCAAAAAAATGAAAGAAGCACTTGATCTAGAAAAAGAGCAAAAAGAACCAGGATCATAAAATCCTGGTTCTTTTGTTTGTTTTATTGAACACGCTGTTCTACTTCTTGACAAATTTCATCAGCCGTCATACCTGACGCTGTAATGACAGATGCCTTTGTCGTTGTGTCTGAAATGCCAAGAACATTTGAATCTAGTCCTGTGACCACATAGCAGTCACACTGATCCATTTGCTGTTCATTTTGAATACGTACGACATCATACCCTTTTTGCTTCAAAAGCTCTTCTACATCGGATAAAGATGGTTCTACACCAATTCTTGTCATAATCAAGAACACCTCCTGTACATAAGGTGTACAGGAGGTCATTTGATTATTCATTCACCTGCTTGCTTTTTAAAATAAGCCGTCATGACGTTCACAGCTGTTTCAATCGCATTTTCGTCAGGAGTCAGCTTGGCATGGTGCAGTCCATATTCTGAATCTACCCCTAACCAAAACATGAACCCAGGGTATTTTTTCAGCATGTAGCCGAAATCTTCTCCTGTCATCGCTTCTCTGCATTCAATGACATTCGCAAGCCCTTCTTCGGCTACATATGACATAAATTCCTCTGTCAAATCCTTTGAATTGTCCACTTCGTAATAAGCTGAAGGGTATCGAACTGTCGCCTTGCATTCGTAGCCAATTTCAATTCCCTTTGCCAGTGCTTCAATTCGTTTTCTCACCTTTTCCATAGACTCTGGCGAGAGCGTGCGAATGGTTCCATCCAGCTTTGCGTGCTGCGCAATGATATTTTGAGCAGTGCCACCTGTAATCGTGCCAACTGTAATGACGGCACTATCAAGAGGGTCCACATTACGTGAAATCACCGATTGCAGCTGCCCTACTAATGCACTTGCAGCCACTACCATATCATTTGCTAAATGAGGGTATGCGGCATGCCCGCCTTTTCCTTCAAGATCGATCACAAGCTCACTCGTATTAGCAAATAATAGGCCCGGCTTTGTTGCAATCGTGCCGACTGGATATTCAGGTGCAATATGCAGCGCTGTAATAAAGTCTGGCGTCCACTTTTTTAGAACATCACTTGCAAGCATTGGTTCAGCTCCGCCTGGCCCTTCTTCTGCCGGTTGGAAAATAAATAGCAGATCTTCTTTGATTGGCTGATGCACGAAATGATCAATGATACCAAGAGCAATGGTCATATGAAGATCATGTCCACATGCATGCATGTTGCCCTCATGTACCGATTGAAATGGGTAGCCCGTTTCTTCAGGGATAGATAATCCGTCCATATCTGCACGATACGCAAAGACGCGCGTAGGATTTGTCCCTTTTACTTTCACAAAAAGTCCAGTCCGCCATGTTTCCATCTCGATTCGATCTGTTGGGTACGATTCGAGATGCTTGATGAGGTAAGCTTGTGTTTTAAATTCCTTAAAACCAAGCTCAGGAATTTGGTGTAAATCTCTTCGAATGGATATTAATTGCTCACGATTTAACAAGTGAACTCGCTTCCTTTCCTCTATACGAATAAGACGTGGATATATCATCCACGTCTATGTCTTCAGCTGCGAATTGTGTCAATTAAAGCTGACGCAGTTCTTGTTTGATTTCAGTTTTACCTTTTGTTTTTTCATCAATGTCTTTGATTTTCTTTGCAGGTGTACCTGCTACAACCGTGTAAGGCTCGACATCGTTCACAACGATCGCTCCAGCTGCTACAACTGCACCTTTTCCAATTGTTACACCTTCTAAAACAACAGCGTTTGCACCGATGACAACATCATCTTCTACTACAACTGGCTTAGCAGAAGGCGGCTCAATAACACCTGCAAGAACAGATCCCGCACCGATATGACAGTTCTTACCTACTGTCGCACGGCCGCCAAGAACAACGTTCATATCAATCATCGTACCTTCACCGATGACTGAACCGATATTAATAGAAGCACCCATCATGATGACTGCATTATCGCCAATTTCCACTTGATCACGAATGATTGCACCTGGCTCAATACGTGCTTTGATGTTTTTCAAATCCAACATAGGAATCGCAGAGTTACGACGGTCATTTTCCACGACAACATCTTCAATTTTGTCTTTGTTTGATGCTAGAGCTTCTTGAATTTCGCTCCACTCACCGAAGACAACACCAGTGTTACCTGTGATAAATGTTTTTGCATGTTCACCAAATTCAATACCTTCTAAGTCCCCTTTAATGTAGACTTTAACAGGTGTTGATTTTGTACTATTTTGAATAAATGAAATAATTTCATTAGCGTCCATTTGTTTCATGTATGTATGTCCTCCTCTTAATTTATACTTCATTACTGTACCAAAGGAGAGTTTTAATGACAAGTGAAAGAATTGTCTGCGCCTTGGCAAATAAAACAAGCGGGCCTCTTTATCCCGCTTCTTGCTGGTGAAGATGAACAAATTGTCTCCCAAAAGAAATCAATTCCTCTTCCTCGTTTCCTTCTGGATTCAGCTCTATTTTGATGGATGGTAGGACGATATCACCGCCCAGCTCCTTCACTTTTTCTTCAATTAAATCCACAGCTCCACAAAAATGTTCATAAGATGTATCTCCAGAACCGAATACAGCAAATGCTTTACCCGTCAAATCAAGCTCTTCCATTTCTTCATATAGATCAATAAAATCAACTGGAAGATCACCATCTCCCCAAGTATATGCACCTAACAGAATGTGCGAGTAATCATGAAGAAGTTCAGCATCAATATCCATCGCTTCATGCCGGTCCACGCTAGCCCCAGCTTCCTTTAATCCTTTTTCGATTAAATCAGCCATTGCTTCTGTATTTCCTGACATTGTGGCATACACCAATAAAACTTTTTTCGTCACTTTTTCTTCCTCCTTATTAATGAATCAGTGCAGGTTCCTCATAAGGCCTGACAAACTTACTTTCATATAAACCCGCACAGAAAAAATTCTCCTTTTGATTGGCGACACGAAAACCGTGCCCTTTGATCGTATCAAACCACTTGAGCTCTTTTTGCTCTATATCAAGCTGATACACCTTAGAAAATCCATGCTCGTCCTGTGAGGTGGTCACGTACACAATGCCGTTATCCTCTGACACATCCAAAAATGATTCCTCTCGCGCAAAAGCTTGTGATTGAATATCATGCAGCATATTTGTATGTAAGTCTAAAATTTGAACAGACCCTCTTTTCCCTTTTTTAGAGCCCAACGCACAGACAAGGAGGTGTTCCCTGCAAAGCAGCATAGAAGCAGTCATTCGGTGCTCTTCTCTGTTTAGGAGAAAAATCTGTTCACTTTGCAAGTCATACACCCATATTCCTCCATGCACCTCATGAATCTGCGTTCCAATATAAAGATAATCACCGGCTACACATAATGAACGAATCACAGGGGGCTGATTCACATGAGCAAACGGCTTCATAATTTCCCAGGAAATTCCGAAATCGGTTGACACATAAATACTATGCTTTCCATGTGCGCATACAAACCCATCTTTGCGTCCTGTAATAGACCAAACAACTGCATTTGTTGGAAAAGATGATAGCGCCCATGTGTGGCCCTCATCTCCTGATCGTATGACAGTTCCATTTTCACCAACTCCGAACAAATACGGACCAATATAACTGATAGCGTGGATTTTATGCTTGAGCTTAAAAAGCTGCTGCCATCCGCCCTCCACACTGTAATGAAAAATACCTTCTCGTTTGACAGCAACAAAGTAGCCGCCACTTTTAGACGCAGCAACAGCTGTCGCACCTTTATGAAACATGATTTTCAACTCTTTTCTCAGACAATGATGCCCACGTTAAAAAGCTCGTTGCAAACTCCTCACAGCACGCCACATCTTCATCTGTTTCTGGTGCAAGTTCCATTTTCAATGTTTCAGGAAATACGGATGCACCTGTCGATTTCAGCATGTCATGAAAGGTATGAACAGCCTCGCAAAACTTCGGATAACTGTAATCGCCTGATCCAAATACCGCCGCTTTGATGTGAGAAAGTTCAAGAGCTGAGACCTCTTCATAAAAATCTTCAGCTTCATAAGGTAAATCACCGTCACCCCATGTGTAAGAGCCGATCATGACATAATCGTATGAAGAAAGATCTTCTGCGCTTGTGTCGTCAAATTCCATCATCTCTGTCTCTATCCCTTTTCCTTCAAGCGTTTGTTTTAAGATCGCTGCCATGTCTTCCGTATTGCCAGACATACTCGCAAATGCAATTAGTGCTTTCATCTATTGGTCACCTCATCTAAATGATAATCATTTTCAATTATTATATGTACACTTTAAATGATAATGATTTTCATTGTCAAATGTTTTATGAAAAGGTGCTGTTCAAAATAAACATGGCGTACATCAAAAAACCGCTCATTCCAATTGGAAGGCGGCTCTAATTGATCGTGACCCTATGTCACTCGTTTTTTTATTTCTGAATAAAATATGGACCGCAATCGGTTTCGTGCGTCAGCACAAATGTCCAATTTTCTTCCCAATCCATGACATACAGATCGCTATAGTCCATGTGTTCGTCTGTATACGGCAATTCCTTCACTGACAGGTCAGCGGCGTTTTCAAACAGATACGCTTCTTGAGTAAATTGATAAAAAATAGTACATGTATGCTTTGATTGCTGATGAAAGGCGTTTATCGCTGCCTCTTTTTCAAGGCATTCAACTTTTCCCCAGCTGCATAAGTGCCATAGGAAGCCATCCATCCCAATCTCTTTTTGTTCTTCTAAAGAAAGATGACTTGCAAAACGTCCACGCCATCTCTCGCGTAAATAAGTTCCCCACTTCGGTATATCCATCTTCTTTTTTTGTTGATTTCTCATCATTTCTTCCAGCTTTCTGCTTTTTCAGTAGATAAATCTATTAGAAACCGAATCAAACCACTTATCCTAAAAAGCACCTCCTCTTCCAGAAGTACTTACACTGCCTCACTTTCAAGCATTTCTTTCACCACACCAACAAATGCTTGAACTTGTTTTAACTGAAAAGAGGCTTCATATCCTAACAGCCACGTGTCACGTCCGATCTGCTCTCCATTTGCGTCTACGAGCGGGGTTTTGTGTACGCTTTTCTCATGATCATATAAGGTGACCGAAGGCAAAATAGCGTAGCCGATACCGTGATAGGCCATTTGTTTACATGTTTCAATCTGGTCCACAAGAATCGTCTGTTTTGGCGACACTTTAAACTTTTGATGCCACCAGTGCTGAATTTCTTGATAATAGGTGCTATCACTTTTAAATTGAATAAACGGGCGTTCTGTCTCAATTAACTCATCCACGTCCTTGATGACAGAATCGACTAAATATAAATGATCGGTCATTAAGTATTCCTTTGTGCCCTTCCAATCAGGATTCCCGCGAATGATGCCAATGTGGACATGGTCTTCATACAGACTTTTAAGCATCTCACTGCTCCAGCCTGTCACAAGAGATACTTTGGCATTTGGGTATTTCTCGACATACCGCTTCAGCACCTTTGGCAGCCAGTGCTGACCAATAATGGACGCAACTGCAAGCTTGAGTGTACCGTGAATTTCTCCTTCAAGCTCGTCAATTCTCTCTCGCACTCGATCCTGCTCAGTCGTGACCTCTTTGGCGAATTGAATAATCTGTTCGCCAGCTGAAGTAACTGTCAAGCCTTTTTGTGAACGAAAAAAGATTTTGGTTCCCCACTCTTTTTCAATCGTTTGCAGTCTTTGAGATAAGGCAGGCTGAGAGACAAAGAGCCGCTCTGAAGCCTTTCTCATATTCAATTCCTCACTAAGTACAACAAGCATATGTAACTCTTGAAGCTGCATGGGCGCCCTCCTTCTCTTGATAAGTTTTTCTTATTTTATATAGTCATTATATAAATAATAGCTTATGAAGGCAAAAAAAATAAGCTGGGCTACAGCTCATTTTTTTGCGGAATGAATGACTTCATTTAAGCGCTTTAATACAACACGCCGAGTGAAAATTCCTTCGAATACTTGCTCTTCATTTTCCACACAAACAAATCCATTATTCGTCACAGCGTGAACGCCTTTTAAAACAGGATCCGTCGTTTTCAGTCTTGGAATATCTGATAGCATGACCTCTTCTACCTTCAATTGGTCGAGCTTTTCAAATTCAATTCGTTCTAAGCCAAAGATTTTATCCATGATCATATTTGTTCCAATTAACCCATGAAGGTGATAAGAAGCATCCAGAACAGGTATGGCTGTATATCCTGTTTTTGTCAGGACCAATAGGGCGTGCTCAAGATTATTTCCAATTTGAACGTGTGCCACTTTATCTGCATCAATCATATGCTCAGCTACTGTTGACTCAAGTAATTGAGCCGGTTCTATCTCTATCATGTTTCTTCGACCCCTTTTCTCTCAATCATCAATCATACATTCCCCTTTAACATTAAGCATAAACTAAAACGAATTTTGTCGAAAGATTTTTTTCTGCATAAAAAAGATACTCAGCGTAGAGTATCTAATAGAATGTTCAATCGATATTAATTCTCAAACCTTACTCTGTCATACAATGTGATCAATTTCTTATACGTATTGTCATCGACATTTTTTGTTCCACATTCTATATCATTGATCTCACTGCTTAGTAATTCGACAGCATATTCCTGATTCAGTAATACGTTTAATAATAGCTTTTTCTCTTCTTCATTAAAACGATTTTCGATGACGCTCATTCAACATCAGGCCCCCTGTTTCATATATGCTTTTATATTGATTAGCAGGCGTTTGAATGTCTGCTTCCTCTCTATACAGCTAGAATAAGGAACTAGAATCGAATCGTCAACCGCACGTTTCGACAACGTTTGGAGAAAAATGACGGAATTTATTTTGTGTATCGATTGGCGTAGCAAAATGCTGCGTATGAGTAGGGTTTTATTTTTGCTTCAATTCCCATGGCTGTGATCATTCCGGTCATTTCCTGGATCAGCTCTTTTGTACTTCCTTTTTTGCCAATATCTAGATGGACTTCAAAACGAAGGTCTGCCCCTTCCTCAGCAAACGGAAGAAGCAAATCCATCAGTTCTGTTAAAGGTCCCTCAAGGATGTCTGCACATACCTTTTGGCTAAACGCTGTCTCTAATGAAATTTTTTCTCTAAGACTTTGTACAGGCCGATTCAACACTTGCTGCGTGAGACAGCCCCAAGCTCCTTTGCCGATCCGGTGAAGATGAATTGCAGTCATAAATGTTGTGACATTCTGATTGACCTGAGAGTCCGTACCAATTGATAGTACATAAACAGATCTCGGGTCTTTTTGAATAAAGTCTTTCATTCTCATGACAACATCAGAAAACGCTAAATGCTCTTCAGAAAGATTAAAGAAAAAAGAATCACTCACAGAAAGGAACTCCTTTTTAATGGTCTCTTATCCGAATATTGCACTGAATGATCATCTTCCATTTGTTCATCACTTATGAAGTATATGCTTCCGCAATCAACGAAGGAATTCTTAGAAAAAACATTTCATACGATTCAGCTTAGGATTGTAGAAGCTCAAAAATCTCAATCGAAATCATATCAATGTTGTCAAATGGGAAAGTGTTTGGCTTATCCCCTTGTTGAAAAACAGTCAATTCAAACGTTTGATTCTTTTCGAAATACTTAACACTACAGATTTTCTCACCGTTCACTTCGAAATAACGCTGTGCCGGCTCGTTTGCAGCTTCTGCTGTCTCTTGAAGACTTTGCAGCCTTGTAATGATACCCATTAATTGTGACATTCTAAAAAAAGACTCCTTTCAAAAAAACAACTCAAGATGAACCCGTATTGATTATACACAAGTCCTACAAAGCATCATACCATAAAGTGTTCTCAGATGATATTTTTCCTCTTGAATTCAAAAAAAGAAAAAGAATCTGTTTTTTTATTTTGAGTCTTTTTTCTTTTCTCATGCATCTTGTTTTTTATAAACCGGCCGATCTCATCAGGCGTTTCGCAATTTCGTCAAAATCTTCTTTCGAAATACCTGGAGCAAACTCTTCCGGCAAATCTCTATAATCTGGCACGGGTGCACCTTTTGGCGTGCCCTCAATAACTGTCAGCGGCTTTCCATCAATCGGATGGTTTCCTTTCCAAATTTGATTGATATCCTTATAATCCGTATCACTAAATGTATACAGTTTTGTATGAATATTCTGATCTTCAAACTTTCTTGCAGAGTCAAAGTATTTATTGTCGAGATTTGGAATTGGTAGCATCTTCCCAACATCTACCCCTGTCGCTACCTCAAGGGCTTTTGCATACGCCACAACATGAACGCCGCCTCTGACAAGTAAATAACCGATCATTTCTCTTGCCGTAGGGTGATCCGTCATTTCATATACGCGCATTTTATGCGTGCGAGCTCCGCACTCTAGGAAGAAGTTATGAAGAAGATCCAGAATCAGATTACCACTTGAGAACACATTCTCACCTGTCCACGGCTTTGCCATGGAGTCAAACGGATAGCCTGTTTGTGCCGTTTGGATAAAATGCTGCGTATTTCGTTTATCAACAGCCGCTTTCATCGGGGTCGTATCTGGATCGCCCCCATGGGTGGTTCCCGTAATCATGAGATTGACTGCAGTTGTCACAAGCTCTACATGACCGAATTCTTCAGCTGTAATACTTGATACAAGATCATAAAATGGTTTGAGCTTTCGTTTCCCTCTAAAGTTAAACGATTGAAACATGTAGTTATTTAATGTGGACATTTCACCAAATTTTCCGCCGAGTAATTCTTGCACAGCCGCTGCACCATTTGCATCTGGGTGATCTGGCATTGGTAAATCAATCAGCAGCCGCTTGTCACGTTTGATCATGACTTTTCCCTCCTACTGTCTAACTATCATCATTTAAGGTGTATGGATGAATTGGGATGTCCTATGCATGAAGGGAATGATTGGCGCACAAAAAAACTTGGCGGGGGTAGCGCCAAGTTTTTTGGATCTTGATCTGATAGAGGGGTTGGGGAACAGAGAGTAGCTTCTCTCTATAACTAAATGATAATGATTATCAGTTTCATTGTCAACCATTTTTTCTATCTTTTTTCTAATAAAAAAACAGCCATGACGGCTGCTTTTAAATTAATCCTTCCTGCTCATATAGATAAGCATACGGAAGATCTACAAACAAATACACGTCTCCCTCTAACGGATAAGAAAACGTTCGTATTCGTTCTCCAGTTTCTAAATCACTGTAGATATCGCTGAAAAATCCTTTTCCGCTAATTCTCATTTGAAGAATATTTGCTAGAAAATAAGGGCGCCAGCTCCAGTTTTTCTCTATATACTCTGGCTGAAACAGCCATTCTTTCTCTTTCTTAAACACATTTCCAGTGATTTGAAACCCTTCTTCATTACACATATAAATGCGAAAGCTGCAATCGGTTAGTTCAAGTGCCAGTTTTTGTATAAGTTCATCATTTGTGCTGCATGATTTTTTTAACGTACTGACGGCTTGATGAATTCGCTTATAAAAGGTTTCAGAATGTTCATAGACAGCTTGGAGTTTCTTTTTCTCATGGGCAATGAATTGTTGAAATTCTTCTTTAAGCTGCTCTTTTCGTTTGTTACGGTCAATTAATTGTGCGGCAGGCTCGTGAAGGTAGAAGCCTTGAAAATATCTTCCGCCATTTCTCCATGCATATTGCAGCTGAAAATTCGCTTCAATGTCTTCATAGATTAAAGCCGCTCCTATTTTTCTTGCAAGAAGTGAAATGCTGTATAACACATATTCATAGGAAGGAGATGGAGACGAAGCCCTTAAAGCCTGAAGATCTATTTTTAATAGATCAGGTGAAAGCAGAGCAATCCGGTCAAGATTGCTGCTTTCTTTTCCTATATTAGATACGGCGATTTTGATCCCATATGTACGATAATACGTTAACGTATGGTAAAGCTGTTCAATGTCGCCGCTAAACGTATGTTCAGTAATTTCAATGACAAACCGGTTAAGCTGAATACCCCTTGCTTCATATTCTTTTAAAAGTTCTAAAAAACTTTCGCCATGATCAAGCATGAGGACATTCGCATCATGATTAATAAAGATGAGCAAATCTTCATCTGCGGTCGTGAAGAGATCAAGCGCTTGACTTAATACTTTGTGATCTACTTCCAATTTATATTCGTCAGGAATAGATGAATCCGTAAAGAAGGAGCCTAGACTAACTGTTCCCGACTCAAGCTTCATTCTTCCAAGAATCTCATAGCCTATCACTTTTTGTTCCTCCGCACTGAAGATCGCTTGATAGTGCGGGAAAACATCTTCAATATTCGTTAAAATATCCAATGGATCGACCATTTTCATCACCTGCTTCTCTCTTTGTGTGATTATACCATATCAAAAGCAGGTCTTACACGGTCATTCAAAATGGTGATTGGTTGAGCCATTGCCCCCCATCCATCGTGATACAATCTCCATTAATATAAGATGCATGCTCAGATAATAAGAAACTCGCAAGTTCTGCAATTTCTTCTGGTGTGCCAAGTCTACCGAGCGGAACACTATCTAATGTTCTTTGGGCAGCCTCTTCTGATTCCCACAGTTTATCTGCACCACCTGTTCTTTCAATGGGCCCCGGCGCAATGGCATTTACGCGAATCCGATATTGCTTTCCCCATTCGACTGCAAGCGTTCGGGTAAGTGATAGTACGCCTGCTTTTGCGGCTGCTGAATGCGCTACACCAACACCAGCCCCCCATGCATATGTGGCGACCATGTTGATCATACTTCCGCTTTTCTTTTGACGAATCCAATAGTTGCCCACTGCATGGCTGCAAAAAAAGGTGCCATTTAGCACAATATCAATGACCGCTTTCCAGCCGTTAGGAGACAGTTTTTCTGCTGGAACTAAAAAGTTGCCTGCCGCGTTATTAATAAGTGCATCCACATCACCAAATGTATCTACCGCAAACTTCACCATTTGATCAGCATCTTCTGGATGTCGCACGTCCATTTGAAAATAAGCAATCGAACCACCTTGCTGTTTGATTTCATTTGCCGTTGTTTCAAGGGTCTCTTCTGTTCTTCCAGTAATCACAACATTCCAGCCCCCGAGTGCCAAATGAGTCGCCATCGCCTTTCCCATTCCGCTTGATCCTCCTGTGACAATCACTGTTTGCTTCGTCATTTGTTCTCCCCCTTTGTGTGTTTTGAATGACTATTCATTCATTATTCGTCTATCATATCATGATTTCCCCTCCATACACCATATGGGAGATTCATCAAAAATCATGCTATACTTAATTTTATTTTTAAAGGAGTCTTATATGAAGCAACTTTCCCGTAGGCAGTTTTTAAAAGGAGCAGCTGGTGCGAGTATTCTCGGACTTTTGGCGACCACATCCGGTTATGGCTATGCTCGGTACATTGAACCGCGCATGATCGACACCGTATCACTCACTATTCATGATGCTCAGCTACCGGCTTCTTTTGACCAATTTAAAATTGCGCAATTTAGTGACGTTCATTTAAGTGATACATTTTCGGCAAAAGATTTAGAGACTGTTGTCCAAAAAATCAACGCTGCATCTCCCGATCTCATTGTGTTTACAGGTGATCTTGTTGATTTTGAATCATCGATTGAAGAACATGAAAAAGCCAAAGCCTCTTTGTCTAAGCTTGATGCTCCGTTTGGAAAGTTTGCCATATGCGGAAATCATGACTACGGACCATTTGGCATTGATCTATATGAGGAAACGATGAAAACTTGCGGTTTTACATTATGTAAAAATGAAGTGTTTCACATAGAAAAAGAAGGCGGACGCATACAGATCGCTACACTGGATGATCTCATGATGAGTATGCCTGATTACCATTTCATCAAACGAGAAGTCTCTTCTGATCTCTTTACGTTATTGCTTGTGCATGAGCCTGATGCCGCACTAGAGCTTGAAACAACACCTATTAACTTACAGCTTTCTGGGCATACGCATGGTGGTCAAATACAGCTTCCTTTCTATGGACCGATTCTCACAGCACCTTTTGGGCGTACATATGTCGAAGGCTTATACGGTAGCTATCAGCACCGTATCTATGTCAACCGCGGGCTTGGGACAACTAGACTGCCGCTTCGGTTTTTAGCCAAACCTGAAATCACTTTTTTCACCTTAACATCTCACGTGTAAAGAGAAGCCAAATCACCTTTTCCTGCATATGTATAAACAAAGATCATTCTCATGACAAATGTTAGGAGAAACCTTATTGGGCCTGATCCCGTCCATATAGTATATGTGAGGCGGGGATCATGGCTTCTTTTATTTGAGTAAAAGGAGTGTGCTTTCGTGCTGCGATACACAGTAAAAAGTGGAGAAACACTTGCTTCTATAGCACTTGATTTTCGAACAACGACAGATGCTTTAAAGGCTGCAAATCCGTCACTTCAAGCCCGCGAACCAGAACAAAATGAAGTCATCATCATCCCTGGGTTACCGGATCCTAACACGATCCCTTACCGCATATCTGTGTCAATTTCAGCGAAACGTCTCGTGCTGTTTTCTGGATCACAGCTCTTGCGCTCATACCCGATTGCAACTGGCAGAATATTAAACATGACACCGACAGGTTCTTATTATATTGTCAACAGACAGCCAAACCCAGGAGGTCCCTTTGGCGCCTATTGGCTGAGCCTTTCAAAAGTTCATTACGGCATCCATGGAACGAATAACCCGTCTTCAATTGGTAAAGCTGTGTCTAGAGGGTGCATTCGCATGTACAATCAGAATGTTATCGAACTTGCTTCAATTGTTCCAAATGGAACACCTGTGACCATTAGCCAGTAGGAGAAATCAATTGTACGAATGGTTAAAATTTTATATGATAGAAAGTGGGATCTTCAGGTTAAGGAGCGTATTTATGGATATTTTTAAAAACAGAAATTTTGTTCGTCTCTTTTTTGCAGCACTTGCCTCGCAAATGGGGACAACAGTAGGCAATATGGCGTTTGCCTTTTATTTGCTCGATCATTTTAGTCATCAGCCCGCTTACGCCACTTTAGCAGAGCTAATGTATTCACTGCCTACGATCTTTGTCTTTTTTATGGTCGGTGTGGTCGCAGACCGTTTTGATCGTAAAAAAGTCGCAGAGAATTGTGATTGGATACGAGCTGGGCTGACGATCGTTTTATTTATCGTCATTTATTTTAATTCACTGCCGCTTATTTTCTTGATCTTGTTTATACGAAGTGCCATTACGAAGTTCTTCTATCCAGCTGAAGCCTCTCTCGTTCAGGCCATTTTAAATAAAGATCAATATGCAAAAGCTGCTGGTTTAAATCAGATGCTGTTTAGTTTGTTTATGGTATTTGGTGTTGGAATAGGTGCCATTATGTATAAAACGATTGGACTTCACGGTGCCATTACCATTGATTTGGTCAGTTTTATTATTTCAGGTATTCTCATTCGATCATGCAATATTCCAATTGAAGCACGACAGCCAAATGGACAAGCAGGCTGGAAAGGCATGACCGTTAAAACGTCTCTAAAAGATTTTAAAGAAGGCATTCTCTATATTTTAAAAAATAAATTATTGGCTTCTTTAATTTTCGGCTTTTTTGTTTTTGGTCTTGTGAATGGCGCATTTGCCGTTCTTCCGATGTTTACAATGAAATACGGTCTTTCACCGGACCATTTTGAACTGCATACATCCTTTTTTACGATCGCGATCGGTGCCGGACTTCTAGTTGGAAGCTTACTTGGCTCTATTCTTGCGAAAAAGGTAAAGATGCAATATCTCATGTCGATTCCAATTCTAGTTGCAGGTATTTTAATTTTTGTCCTTGGTTCTACCCATACATTATGGTTATTTTATGTCACATCATTTGTCATTGGTACATGTATTGGTCCAGTCAACATTGTCATTGGAGGCTGGCTCCCAAGAATTGTTCACCCTCGTCTGATGGGACGCGTATCAGGGTGGGTTGATCCGCTCACCATGTTTGCACAATCAATGACGCTAGGTTTAATTGCCGTGTTATTTCCAAAGCTCATCACCAATGTTTCTTACATTTATTACGGAATGGGTATTATTATTTTACTCGTCTTTCTTTTTTACTTCATTACACTGCCAAAGTTCAGCAGAGAAGCTGCTGACTTAGATGTACAGCGTGAATTAAAAGGTCAGGGAGTACAATAGATGAGGCTAAAAGGACTTTCTTCTATAGAAAGTCCTTTTTTCATGGCAGTAACACAAACGACGCTTATTTTTTCTGCTCATCGAAATGAATTGAAGCAAAATGAACGATTCTATCGACTGTATAAATGCTAATAAATAAGATGAGAAAAAGAAGAAGAGGATGAATCGGTCGATCATCTATCACGTACACAATGCCTCCAACGACAAAAGCGACCAATAAAGGCGTTAAAATATCTTTCAATCTAAACCGTCCTTTCTGTTCTCATTGACTTTGATCTTCATATTTTATAACACATTTCCCTTTTTATGAAATAAAAGGAATGTGCATAAAATTGCAACAATTTTAATAAAAAACCTTTACATTATTGGAAGTTTTATAGTAGGATAGTCAGGTTGGAGGTGAGGGGTATGCTAAAAAGCTATTATTTTATTCATACAAAAAATGATCAAGGACAATACGTTGTACATACAGAAGACTGCGCATTTTTAGGTGATGCAGCAAGCCGTACGTTGATTGGTCTACACATGAACAGTGAAAGCGCCATGGATGAAGCCAAAAAAATGACGAGTGAAACTGATTTTAACGGCTGTTTTTACTGTGCTTATTCTAGCCATACGAAATAGTCCATGTTTTTAAGCCATATGTTTGACTTTGATTGTCTTGCATATGGTAGATTTTACACGATGAACCATCTATACATTGATAAACTACCCATTGATTCAAATAGGTAGTTATCTTGTTATGATAGTTCACTTCGTATACATTTCACTACATCCTCTAATGATCGAAAACAAACGATCTTTTAACTTATGCACCCCTACTGCATCTTCTACCAATGCTCAGCCAATTCATACCACTTGAATATTTAACATAATGGTATGCTTTTCATCTAAAACAGCGAGACATTCATCATAAAAGTGATAGAAAGATGTGTCGACCCCTTCAAATTTCAGCAAAGTTTCAACATCATGATTTTTGGCTATTTTAAATAATAACCATGTAATCTTATTGCTTTTTACAATAAGTCTATTTGCAATTTACTAATAAAAACGTATAATTTATACTAAGCACAGGAAGACGAAAGACAAAGGAGAGAAAAAATGGACGATTATGCTCATACTAAAGACATAGAACCTACAGCAGAAAACATCGCAAAAGCCATTTATACTGTTAACCGCCATGCTAAAACCGCACCAAATCCCAAGTTTCTTTATCTTTTGAAAAAACGTGCGCTGCAAAAACTATTGCAAGAAGGTAAAGGAAGAAAAGTGGGCCTACATTTCTCTAACAATCCCAGATATAGTCAACAACAGTCCGACGTGCTGATTGAAATCGGAGATTATTATTTTCATCTGCCACCAACTAAAGAAGACTTCGAATTTTTGCCACACTTAGGAAATTTAAATCAATCATATCGCAATCCGAAAGCGAATATGTCATTAAATCGAGCAAAACAAATACTTCAAACGTATGTCGGTTTAAAAGAAAAACCTGCCGCCACAAAACAAAAATCACATTATACAAAACCCGTCTTCAAACGGCTCGGGGAAAGTTATTTTTAAACAGAAAAAACCACTCAAAGCGAGTGGTTTTTTTCTTTAGATAATAAAATGATCTACTTTTTCAATCAGCTGATGAATTTCTGGTTTACTAATTTGATCATCTGCACCGATGGTTTCCCCTTTATGACGCAGATCGTCCGTAATTAATGAAGAGAAAATGAGAATTGGAATGGACTGTGTTAAAGGGTTGTCCTTCAGCAGTTTTGTTAATCGATGTCCATCCATTTTTGGCATTTCTATATCTGTAATAATCATATCAATTTCTTCTGTCACACTAATGCCTTTACTGACAAGATCCATGACATGGTCATATGCTTGTTTCCCATCTTCAAAGGTTACAATGTTTTTATAGCCTGCCTCGGTTAATTCATTTGTTAATAAGCGCATGAGAAGCGGAGAATCTTCAACAACATACAGCTTCTTCCCTGTTCTTCTCTCGTCTTTCTCACCGTCAAACATATGATATGTGTCTACGCCAGATGCGGATTCAATATCATAGATGATTTTTTCGTAATCTGGAAGGAAAATCATTTTCTCGTCAAGCTTGATGATCCCTGTTAAATGACGATCCATTCCTTGATTGAGTGCAGTTGGTTTTTCAATCTCTTCCCAACTGACGCGGTGAATTTGTGAT
Source organism: Bacillus sp. 22446 (assembly GCF_052044955.1). Taxonomy (NCBI): domain Bacteria; kingdom Bacillati; phylum Bacillota; class Bacilli; order Caryophanales; family Bacillaceae; genus Bacillus; species Bacillus sp. 22446. The sequence goes on along the minus strand of NZ_JBQEOD010000002.1, from coordinate 89,911 downwards.
ACCGTTCCTGTATGGAACACAAATTTCCGTTGGTTGAATTCAGTCACAATGTATTTCTCTTGTTCTGACTGATCTGACTCGACATTAAAAAAGGAAAATAGATTGATGACTGGTAAAATCTCGCCTCGTAAACTAATCATCCCTTCTACATCTTGGTGAGAGTGCGGTACAACTGTCACCTCAACTGGCTGAATAATTTCTCTTACTTTCATGACGTTAATGCCGAATTGATTTGAACCAATTTCAAACTTCACAATTTCCAATTCATTAGTACCAGAGTCAAGTAAAATTTCTTGTTTGTTTAAAGCCACGGAAATCCCTCTATTCTTCAATATAAGATTGTACTTTTTATATCGGCAGCATGGGTAAAAAGTTGACGTTTCTTTACGCTTTCTCTCGCACGAATTGATGAATCACAAGTCCTATGGCTGCAAGGATGAGCAAAGACCCTAATGCAAGACGGCTTGCGAGATTCCCATGTGCTGCAAACAGCAGTGTGACGGAGCCATAAATGATGGGACCAACAATTGAAGACACCTTTCCCGAAAACGCAAAGAGACCAAAAAATTGCCCTCGTTTTTCTTTAGGCGTCAGCTCAATAATGAGGATTCGTGATGATCCCCAGCTTGCGCCAAGTGAAATTCCGAATAGACTGCCTGCTACCCAGAAGACCCATTCAGTTGTCGCTGTCACAGCTAGAATGAGCGCCACAATTAAAATGACATACACGACTGTAATCGAGCGCTTTGCCCCGATGGCCTTTGTGACATATCCGAATAGAAACGAGCCAATGATACTTGAAATCGTGGACACAAGATACAGCAAAATAAATTGACCTGCCGTAAAGCCAATGATAATTTTTGCATAAACCGCCATCATCGCAATCGCTGTCTGCAACGCATCATTCATAAAAAAGAAAGCGATCATAAAAATAAAGGCCGGTTTGTACTGCTTCATCTCTTTAAACGTACGAATAATCTCTTTATACCCGCTGAAAAAAGACGACTTTTTCTCTTGCTGCGGGAGAGGTTGAGGATCTTTTATAATAAAGAGAAAGGGAAGAAAAAAGAGAAAGAATAAAAAGGCTGTCGGAATAAATGCTTCATGAAACTGGTCATTTCCTACAAGTAAATAAACAGAAAGGCCGACAAGTGTACCTAAATAGCCGACAGCAATACCGAATCCAGAAATGAGGGGGATTTCATCCTTTGTCCCAAGATCGGGCAAAATGGTGTCATAAAAAACAAGACTAGAGTGATAGAAAAATTTGGCGATGACGAACAAGGTAACCACCACCAATAAGGAGACAGGAAGACCAAACCATTCGCTTGAGAAATCAACCCCAGCAAAGATCCCCATCATAAAGGTACAGGCAATACAAATCAAGGTAAACACCGTGATATACCGCTTCTTTTTCCCTGTACGATCAATCAGCACACCATATAAAGGCGTAAAAATAACGAGGAAAAAGCTTGCAAGTGCGTTCGCATAAGAAATAAATGTACTGGCGATTTGATCCATCCTCGCACTGTCGCCTATCGTCTCCTGCAAATAAAATGGGAAGAAAATGGTGATCATATTCGATGAAAATATCGTATTTGCAAAATCATACAATGCCCAGGCCAAAACAGGTGCTGTGAAAAAGAGCCCGAAGCTTGCCCCTTTTTTCTGAACAGTCATTTTCCCTCTTTTCAATAGATTGACTCCCTTCTCTGCTTTTATTTTCACTATCATTCTACTTTATGTGACGTTTCCCTCTTCCATACAAGCAATCTATACAAAAAGCACCCCTTACTATTTAGCAGAGGTGCTTCTCTTCATTATTTCTTTACGACAATGGTACTTGCAATCAAGTCGTGAAGTGCTTGTTTTTTTTCTGTGAAAAACGCAATGATGTAGCCAATGAATAAGATTGGAGACAAAAAGCCTTTTGCAAAAAAGCGGCCTGTCGCGCGCCCGAATGTTATTTTTCCACCCGTTACTTTTGTCACTTTGATGCCAAGAGCCATCTTGCCAAGAGTTCCTTGCAACTTTGATGATTCCATGATCGCATAATAAAGCCAAGTCACCGCGATACCGATTAAGGTCGTTACGCCATAGAAAAAGAGAAGGCCCACAATGACTGCCCATTCTTCATCCGTGATCACCGTTGAAGAATAGTAATAGCTATCATCATACATTAAAAATGCCGCCTCAGGGCTTGAGACAAAAAAGAGTGTTGCGAGAATAAATACAATGATTGAAAATGGTACACTAATAATGACACCGTCTAAAAGATGAGCAAGAAAACGATAACCTACTCCAGCTAGTTCAGGATGTTTTTCTTCTTGAATAGGTGCTTCTGACATGTTTGTTTCCATCCTATTTCTCCTTTATTATGTATGTTTTCTATAAATTTCTTATAATCATTCGTTATTATATCTTATGAATATCGCAAGATCAATGGAGCTTTACATTTTTACATGAATTTTAGATCATTTTTAAATGATGATTTATGTGAATAAATACTGAAAATTCACGAAAATTATGGCACATCTAGTTCTTTCAACGCCTGATTTTTTAACATTTTGTGATATTTTCCTCTCATTTCGATTCTTCTGTTGACAATCACGTTTCACATGGTACAATAGTCAAGGATTTTTTAAAGAAAGGTGTTCATGATGGGAACTGTCGTACTATTAAAGAACAACGAAATGACTGTGATTGAAGATATTTGCGAAGCTGATTTTTTAGATATGAAACATGGTTTATCTAATGAAGATGCTGCTTATATCTCTTGGTATGAAGATTACGATACTGCTTATGGATATTGATTTCATTTCATAGATGAAGCGTAAAAAAAGGCGATACAACCTTCAAAGAGGTGGTATCGCCTTTTTTACGTTTGTGTGCTTCTTTCACTTTCAGGTTCTACATGAATAAAGATTTGTGCATGCGGAAACGCCTGCTGAATGTTCTCTTCAATTCGATCACATAATTGGTGAACATCTTCAATGGTTGTTTTTCCATGAACAATCAAATGAAAATCAATATATTCTTCAGCACCGGATCGTCTTGTTCGAAAGTCATGATATTCAATAAATTCTTGGCTGAATGTTTGAATGATGGCCTCTATTGCTTGTTCTTCTTCCGGGGTTAACCGGGCGTCGACAAGCGGCGGGAAGGCTTCCTTCATGAGTTTAAACGCTTCACGCATAATATAGAGCGCTAGCACCATTCCAATAATCGGATCGAGGAAATACCAGTCCGTTAATGCAACAAGCAATAAACTAATGGCAACCCCTAGTGACGTAAACACATCTGTTAAAAGATGCAGTGCATTCGATTTCATGGCAACAGAATGTACTCGCTCTGCCTCTTTGTTCACAACTCTCGACACAACAAAATTGATAAGTGCGCCGATTAGCATGACCACAATACCAAGTACCGGCAGTTTAACAGGCTCAGGATGCATTAATTTATGAACACATTCATAAATGATCCAAATCCCAGCAACAAAAATCAACAAAGTTTCAATCGTTCCAGAAATATTCTCAACTTTCCCATGTCCATAAGGATGTTTTGAATCTGCCGGCTTTCTTGAAATACGAACAGAGATAAATGCAATAAAAGAGGCCATTAAATCGAGAAAAGAGTGAATGGCTTCTGATAAAACCGCAACAGATCCAGTTAACACCCCTACAATGATTTTAAGGACCACAACAAACGTATTACTCATGACTGATAAAAAGGCTATTTTCGATGTCTTTGCTGATTGATCCATCTATTATCGTCCTCCTTCAGGAGATCGTATGCCTGTGAAAGCAATTCCCATGACTTGATTCTCTCGTTCTTTCAGTTTATACCGTTTTGCCTTATTCTAATCATCTTAAGCAGAGCTGTATTTTCCGAGCAGGTTACGCTATAATAAATGTTGCTCTTTCTTCATATATCACTCATGCTGTGATGGATAGGAGAATAGACTACATATAACGATATCCGAAGCCTTTCCGCAGGTGACATTTATGCAGTGAATGGTAAAATAGGATAAAAACATAAATTTTTAAGGTGATGAGAAATGGAGCATTTGCTGAATCCAAGAGTAAAGGATATTGAAATTTCAGGCATTCGAACATTTTCAAATCTCGTATCTTCATATGAGGATGTCGTTTCATTGACCATAGGTCAGCCCGATTTTTATACGCCGCATCATGTCAAAACAGCTGCCAAAACAGCCATTGACGAGAATTTCACCTCGTATACTCATAACGCTGGGTTTTTAGAGCTAAGACAAGCGATCCAGCAATACATCAAAAAGAAAGTCCATCTTGATTATGATGCAGAGACAGAAATCATTGTGACAACAGGTGCGAGTCAAGCAATTGATGCTGCGTTTCGAACCATTTTGACTGAAGGCGATGAGGTCATCCTGCCCGGCCCTGTGTACCCTGGCTATGAACCGATCATTCGGATGTGCGGTGCGGTGCCCGTGCATATTGACACAACAAATGCCGGTTTTAAATTAAATGCCAAGCTGATTGAAGATGCATTAACGGAAAAGACAAAGTGTGTTGTCCTTCCATACCCTTCAAATCCAACTGGGGTCACGCTATTAGAAGAAGAATTGAAAGAAATTGCACAGCTTCTTGAAGGAAAGGATATTTTTATTCTATCTGATGAAATTTATAGTGAGCTGACATTTGATCGTCCACATCATTCCATTGCTTCTTTCTTAAAGGAACAGACGATTGTCATCAATGGACTGTCAAAATCTCATAGCATGACCGGATGGAGAATCGGCTTTTTATTTGCTTCCGCTCCTATTGCTAAACATGTATTAAAAGTACATCAATATAACGTGTCTTGTGCCTCGGCTATCTCACAAAAGGCGGCACTTGAAGCAGTGACAAATGGTGTGGATGATGCACTGATCATGAGAGAGCAATATAAGAAAAGACTCGACTATGTATATGATCGCCTCATTTCTATGGGGCTTCCGGTCATTAAGCCTTCCGGCGCTTTTTATATTTTCCCTTCCATTGAATCGTTTGGGATGAGTTCATTTGATTTTTGCATGGAGTTGTTAGAAAGTACAAAACTTGCGGTCGTACCTGGTTCTGCTTTCTCTTCACTCGGAGAAGGATATGTGCGCCTTTCCTATGCATATTCACTTGAAACGTTAAAAGAAGGACTTGACCGTCTCGAACAATTTGTTCTTGAAAAGCGTTCCATACAATCAACAGACGGATGAAACAACGGCTCTCTTGCCGTTGTTTTTATTTTGCGGGAAACATGATGTGAAACACAGTCCCTTTCTCTGGGTGGCTATCTACCCGGATGGTTCCGTTGTGATTTTCTAAAATATTAAATGTCACCATGAGCCCAAGCCCTGTTCCCTTTTCTTTTGTCGTTAAAAAAGGTTCACCGATCCGCTTCATGACCGATTCAGGAATACCAATTCCTTCATCTCTAATCGTGACAAGTATCCCTTCTTTTTCGGCTTTGGCGGTAATGTCTACCTTCCCTCCGTCTGGCATGGATTCGACGGCATTTTTGATTAAATTGATAAACACCTGCTTCAGCTGGTTTTGATCCCCATTCATCAGGAGATCCTCCTCAATATCACTTGTGTTCATCAAAATTCCATTTAAGTTGGCCTGTGTTTCTAGCAGAGCGGTGACTTCGCTAATGATTTTTTTCAAATCAAGCGTCTGCATGGATGCCGTTTGCTGCGGCTTTGCAAGCATTAGTAGCTCACTTAAGATGATTTCAATCCGGCTCAGCTCAGAGAAGACAATTTCAAAATATTGATCACGGTCTTTTGTTTTTGGTTTAATGAGCTGTAAAAAGCCCTTAATCGCCGTCAGTGGATTCCTTATTTCATGTGCAATGCCTGCTGCCAATTGACCTGCGATTGATAATTTTTCAGAGCGCAGCATGAGTTCTTCTGTCTGTTTTCGTTCAGATATATCTCTTAAAATAATTTGAACGGCTGTTTCACCAAAAAATGTGGTAGGGATACAAACCATTTCTGTATAAATCAACCGGTGTTTAAACGTATGGCAGCTCATCGTCACAATCTCAGAATCTGATGCTCTTTCGATAATACGTGATATGCTCTTTTTGACTTTTTGCTGATCACATGAATGGATTTGATGAAAGATATCTTTTCCGATTAATTTATCGTAATGTTCGGCTTCAAATAATTTAATACCTGATTCATTCATAAATACCCATTTATGATCGTGGATGACGGCAATGGTATCAATAGAATTTTGGATAAGCAGCTGATACCGCTCTCTGCTTTTCTGAAGAACGGTTTGAAATTTCTTACGGGAAGAGATGTCCACTAATAGTAAAAGTTCTGCCCGTTGATTTTGATAAATTGCCGGAGATGACTTCACTTCAATATGAATCATGCTCCCGTCTTTCCTTTTCCATATTTGTTCAATCATTCCGACTGGAAGGCCTTGCTGCAGTCTTTTGATTCGGCTTCTCACAATGTCATGATACTCCTCGGCAATAAAATCAAACGCAGACTTGCCGATCATTTCATCTTTTGTACATACACCCATTAATTGCAGCATCGCATCGTTGGCATACACAATTTTCCCAAGCGCCGTAATACATAACGGATTTGGCAGCATGGCAATCAGATTTTCAGCTTCACTGACATCTTGGAAAGCCGGTAGACTGCCTAACGACTGTTCTGACATTTCTGTTGGTTGAAATGCTGCTTTTTGAGGCTCTGTATTCATTACCCTCATTTTCAGGATCATTTCTCTACTTAAATCGTTGTCTAACCCATCACAAGCTACAAAATCAATGCTTGCTTCTACCCATACAGCTGTAAGATCACTTCTAAGCAGTCTAAAGTGGCAAATCTCTAGCATGTGCTGATTATAGAAATAACTTTCGACGAGAAATTGATCTTCGGTATGAACAAAGTCTTTCAAAAAACACCCTAGTAAATCCTTTTGTTCATAGAGCAAAAGCTGCTTACAATTGGAAGAAATGTAGAGAAAGCGGCCATTAGAAGAAAGAACGGCATGTAAATCAATATTCGAGTACAGCTGATTCGAATCTTTCATTTTTTGTTCCATCGTCGTCCGACCCTCCTTTAATTTTTTTAGGGTTGTCCTTAGTTTGATGTATAAAAAGGATTCGCTAGAAAAACCGTATTTTCCTCCCAATCTCGTGTGAAACGTCCATATTTTCAGCAAAAAGGGAGCACTTTCTCTTGCTGTGCTCCCTGCTGTTTATTGCTTTTCATATTTCTTTTGTAATTCAACGTACTTATCAACAATTTTACTTGGAATGGTTTTAATGACAGGATCTTTATCTGATACATACGGTGTGACGACACTAAATGCCACTTTCGGATTGGAAGAAGGATAATATCCTCCAAAGGTTAAATTGTACGTGGCATTCCCCCACCAGCTCCGGTTGGCACCATAGTAGAAGGTTTGGGCTGTACCCGTTTTCCCTGCGACATCATGCTGACCGAACCGGCCAGCGGCAGTCCCGCCTGTTGATGTGACCATTTTTAGTCCCATTTTGACACGGTCAATATCTGCTTTCGAGTTGTTAATGGTGTTCAGCACCTTCGGCTCATATTTCTTCACAACAGGACCTACTTCTTCCTTATTCGTTGGGAAGTGAACACTTTTCACCACTCTTGGCTGAATACGGTTACCTCCATTTGCGATGGTCGACATGTATTGTGCGACTTGAAGTGGTGTATACGTGTCATACTGGCCAATCGCTTCATCAAGTAAGAGTCCGCCGACTGTCTTAGGGTGCGTCTGCATTCCGCTTGATTCCTGCGGCAAATCGATGCCTGTTTTTACGCCAAGACCGAATTGAGCATAGTAGTTTCTCATTTTTTGTAAGTGTTCAGGTCTTGCCGGTAACGGGCCATCTTTTTGATAGGTAATCCCTGCCATTCTCATCGCCACTTGGAACATGTAAACGTTGGAACTTTTTTGGAGTGCCTGAAGGTCGTTAACCCATCCAAGAACTTTGTAAGACTGTTTCGGCTTTCCTCCACTTCCCGCAAAATACAGCGGTGTATCCATATAGGATTGGTTGTGTGACATGCCATCTTGATAACCAGATAGGACAGTAGCTCCTTTGACAACAGAGCCCATTTCATACTGTGTCGTAAATGTTCCGATCGCATAATCTGTGACGTCCCTGCCGTCCATTTTCTTCCCTGACATCGCGAGAACATCACCTGTGTTAGGGTCCATCATCACAACAAAGGCACGGTCCATCATATAGTTTCTTGCACTAGCGGATCTTAGCTCTGATTCAACGATTTTGTCGACTTCCTTTTGCAGCTCCATATCAAATGTGAGTGCAAGGTCAAGTCCTCTTCGTCCTTCTGTCCGCTTGATTTCATCAAGCAGTTTGCCGCCGACCTGTGTATATTGAACAGTTGCTTTTTCTGGATTGAGAAAATCTTCATATTGATATTCTAAATAACTTTTTCCTACTCGGTCATTTCTCGAGTAACCTCTTGCCATATAGTAATCTTCACGCTCTTTTATAATGCCTTGCTCTGGAGTAGTGACACCACCAAGGACATTATAGAGGGTTTTTTCATACGGATATTTCCTTGTCCAGTCATTGATGACATTTACACCAGGCAGTTCATCAAGATGCTCTGATACAAGTGAGATCTCTTCGTATGTCAAACTTACGGATGATGTCTGTTTTGATTCTTTTGTTTCATCAAGCAACGCAACTTTTTCGTCCCCTTTTTTCTCTTCGTTCGGGTCCATTGCTTTCACGATTTGAGGTTCAAAGGCATATCCGCCTGTAAACCTACGATAGATCGCTGCAACTGCTTTTTCCTCTGCATCTTTTTCGATCGCCTTGATTTCTTTCTTAGGCACACGCTCTACTTGAAGAGGATAGACATCTTTTGCTTTAAGATTCTTTTGCTCTGCTTTTGAAATGAGCTTATCCGCTTCTTTCGGATGGCTGGCCAGCCAAAAATCTCGAATGTCACGCTCTCTCAAAAAATCTGTATCCATTTTTATATAAGTCGCAAGTTTTCTTGCTACTTTAATCTTATCCTCCGCTTTCACACCGCTTTCTGATGTATAAACGATGGCAGGTACACTTTCGTTATCAACAACGACTCTTCCTCTCGCGTCATACATTTTTCCTCTTGGAGACGGGTATGATGCTGTTTTGACCTCAGTTCGGTTGGCTTGCTTTTTATAATCCTCACCATTGACGATTTGCAGCACACCGAGCTTGATGACAAGTCCAGCAAATAAACTAAATACAGCGAAGAAAAAGAGATTAATTCTCCAGGCGTTCCGGCGCTTCATTTTTTTCTGCTCGGCAGCACCTTGATGCTGTTTCTCTCCCACTTATGTAGCTCCTCTCATCCTTTCAATCTTTTACAATTACCACTCATTATTGTAACACTTTTGTAATAGTTGTTACAGCGAAACAAGTGAAAAAAAGCTGTCAATCCCTATTCTGCAAAAAAATATACTAACACTTTAAAATATTGGTATGTTTATGTCGTTTTCTTTAAATAGAAAGATTCTCCATTCATTGATATAAGGAGACTCTTTCTATGACTTTAACAAAAATGACAAATGGGCGTTGTCAATGGAGGATGCTGGTACGTTTATAACAAAAAGTCCATGTTATGATTTTCTGTGAGAAAACAAAACAAAGATTTTAGGAGGAGTTACAAAATGAAAAAGAAATCATTCATTTTTTCAGCGCTGACAGCTGCTGCATTGATCACGTTCACTGGAGGGCATTCAGCTGATGCGAAAGAGCTTAACCTGAAACAAGTCATAAACGTACAGCATCAAGCCATTGATCTTCATACATTAGCAGCAAAATTACATATCTCTTCAGATGTAAACAAGCTAAGCACATCAAACCAAAAAGAGATCGAAGCTCTATTAAACAAGCTGATCAAAAGTGGTCAACCTGTTACTGGAACAAAAGTGGTGAAAGAAGTAAACAAAGCAAAAAATGAGCAAAAACAAGAATCAGTGAAAAAACCAGCTGCTTCTAAACCAAGCACACCAGCAAAAGAAAACACAACGAACAACAGTTCAAAATCTGATCAAAAAGACACAACTGCAACAAAAGCAGACAGCAGCTTAAATGCATTTGAACAAGAAGTAGTTGAACTGACAAATAAAGAGCGTGCAAAACAAGGCTTAAAAGCTCTTTCTGTTGATTCTAAATTAAGCAAATCTGCTCGCGCTAAATCACAAGATATGAAAGATAAAAACTATTTCTCTCATACAAGCCCAACTTACGGATCTCCATTTGATCAAATGAAGCAATTTGGTATCACGTACAAAACAGCAGGTGAAAACATTGCGCAAGGTCAAAGATCACCTCAAGAAGTAGTAACAGCTTGGATGAACAGTGAAGGTCACAGAGCGAACATTTTAAACAAAAACTATACACATATCGGTGTAGGTTATGTGAAATCTGGTAACTACTGGACGCAGCAATTCATCGGAAAATAAGATCAAAAAAACCTGTCTCTATTTGGGACAGGTTTTTAGTTTGTCTTCTTTTTTCAGCAATGTGAGGGCTTGTTTACACGCTACAAACTGTTCCACCTAGGCGGGGCAGTTTTTTTATTTCACCCATAATTTATAGATGCTTTGTGTTCCGCTGTTTTCTTCGCCCTGTTCGCTGAGCTTTTCATATAATGACTTCGCTAGTGAAAGGCCTGGCATCTCTTCTCCCATCAGCTCTGCCTCTTCAAGTGCAATGCCCATATCCTTAATAAAATGCTTCACATAAAATCCTGGCTCGAAATCACCTTTCAGCATTCTTGGTGCAAGGTTTGACAAAGACCAGCTGCCGGCTGCTCCTGTTGTGATGCTTTTAAGTACCTGCTCTGGATCAAGTCCTGATTTTTCGGCATAGGCCATTGCCTCAGCCACACCTACCATCCCTGCTGCGATAGCAATTTGGTTACACATTTTTGTATGCTGACCACTTCCTGCAGGTCCTTGATATTGAATATTTTCTCCCATTTGCTGAAATAGCGGCAGGCACGCTTCATAGGCCGCTTTTTCTCCACCAATCATGATGGCCAGCGTGCCGTTTTGGGCTCCAACGTCTCCGCCAGAGACCGGCGCATCTAATGCAAATAGTCCTTTTCCCTTCGCTTTCGATTCAATTTCTTTTGCCAGCTGAGGTTTCGATGTGGTCATATCAATGAGGTATGTACCAGGCGCAGCATGTGCCACGAGTCCATCTTCTCCTAAATAGACTTCTTCTACATCTGATGGATACCCGACCATTGTGATGACGGCATCTGCCTCCTTTGCGATCTCCTTTACGGTCGATTTCCAAAGAGCACCTTTTTGAACCAATGTGTCTGCCTTTGCTTTTGTTCTTGTATAAACGAGAACTTCGTAGCCAGCATCCATTAAATGCCCTGCCATACTACGTCCCATTACACCGATTCCAATAAAACCAACTGTTTTGATTTGTGCCATCAAGAATTCCTCCTTATAGAGACTTTGTCAATCCACCATCAATGATGAGGGTTTGACCTGTCATATATGTATTGGCTTCAGATAAAAGAAAAGCCGCATATGCTGCAAATTCCTCTGGCTGTCCGTAACGGCCCAGCGGAATCATACGTTCAGCTTGTGCTTTGATCTCTTCAACCGATTGTTGCTCCTCATGTGCACGGTGTTTGTCCAACTGTTTCACACGCTCTGTTTCAATTTTCCCCGGGGCTAAGGTATTGATCAAAATGCCATCTTTGGCAAGCTCCTGGGCAGCTGTTTTTGTCCAGCCGGTAATGGCCGGTCTAAATGTATTCGACAGCATCAAGCCTGGGATCGGTTCTTTGACCGACATAGATGCAATATTTAACACTCGTGCACCTTGTTTTTTTAAATACGGCAAGGCTTCTTTTAATAACCGAATATAGCTGAGTAAATGAAGCTGAAATGATTCCATCCAATCTTCATCCGTTAAGGTTTCAAGTGTTCCTGTTTGAGGACCGCCTGTATTGTTCACTAGTATATCAAGACGTTTTTCATCACCTGCTGCTGCGACGACAAGCGCTTTAATTTGCTCGGCGTCAGATACATCACATACTTGATACGTCAGGTTCCCTTTTACAAGCGGGGATAATTCTTTGACCGCTTCTTGCAGCGTGTGCTCATGTCTTCCCGAGAGCATCACATCTGCTCCCTCTTTTGCAAGATGAAAGGCAATGGCTTTACCGATACCTTGACTGCTTGCAGCGACCAATGCTTTTTTTCCAGATAGATTAACATGCATGTTGGCACCCTCCTCTGTTCATATTTTATCATACAAAAAGAACCTTGCTCACATGGCAAGGTTCTTTTCTGCAAGATTATAGTTTAAACCGATTGACTGCCTGACGCAGTGCCTGACTTGATTCGTTCAACATTTCTGTTGAAGTTTTCGTTCTTTCTAAAGCTTGTACTTGTTCGTCTGTCGAAGCATGTACTTCCTCAGCTGAAGCTGCGGATTCTTGTGAAATGGCCGCAATACTTTGAATGGAATCATTCATTTTCTGCTGTTCTTCAGTCATTTCATTGATTTGTGTATGAATGCTGTCAATGGAGCCGACAAGTGCCTGCATTTCCATTGTGATACTGCTGAGTGCCTCTCCTGTTGAATTGATGGCATCACCTTGTTCTTCATTCATTTTGCTTGCTGCTGTCATCGCTTCAGCTGCCTTTTTCGATTCATCTTGAATGAGTTTTACGGTTTCACTAATATGTTTCGTTGATTCCGCAGATTGTTCAGCCAGCTTTCTGACTTCTTCTGCAACAACAGCAAATCCTCTTCCGCTTTCTCCTGCTCTCGCTGCTTCAATACTTGCATTCAGTGCGAGTAAATTCGTTTGATCTGAGATTTCAGAGATCGCTGTTACGACGTTTTCAATATTTTTCGTTTTATGCTCAAGGTCAAGCAGCATTTGCTCTACCTTCTTCGATTCTTCATTCGCTTGTGTTGATTTTTGGACGAGCAGACCAAGAGCATCAAGCCCTCTATAGCTTGCATCTTCCGATGATTTTGAGTTGGTTTGCATTTGCGTGGCAAGCTCACCCATATGACGAACTTTTTCATACAAATGCTCTGATTTTTCATTAATGGTTTCCGCTTCTGATGCCTGTTTCGTCGCTCCTACAGCGACCTCTTGAATAGCCGTTGCAATCTGTTCACTAGATAGCAAGGTCTCGTTTGAAATTTGTGTCACTTCATCCGTTGATTTCACAACCTGATCTGAAGACTCTTTCACTTTTTCAATTAAATCCCTGATACCTTCAGTCATTTGATTAAAGCTTTTCGTAAGGAAACCTATCTCATCCTGAGACTTCGACTCAAGCGAGCTGGTTAAATCGCCTTCAGACACTTTACGAACATGCTCGATGAGGCGTTTAATTGGTGTTGTAATGCTTCTAGCCAATAAGTAGCTTAGAATCATGGCAAGTATAATGGCAATGACAGAAATAATGATACTTGTCTGATTCATTTGTTCAGTGATCCAAAGAAGTTTCTTTTTCTCGAAGCTCACACCAATCGTCCAGTTTGCCTCTTTAATTTTTGAGATGACGGTCAGCTGTTTGTCATCATCAATACCCGAGTTGTCGATCGCTTTTTTCACAGAAGCGACTTTTGAGATATTTTTTCCTTGCTCTGTTGGATGTGCCAAAATGGTCCCTGTGCCGTCAACTAAGAAAGCCGTTCCCATATAAGGAATCTTTTGTTCTTTTATATAAGACTGAATGGAAGCCAGTTTCAAGTCAAGTCCAGCGACACCGACTACTTTCCCGTTTCGTACGATCGCCTTCGTGGCTGAAACGACCATTTCATTTGTTGCTTTATCAATGTACGGATCTGTCCATAGGACTTCGTCAGGCTTTTCAGCTGCTTGAATATACCAGTCTCGTTTAGACGGATCATACCCTTCACCAAAATCGGACTCCGGGAAAGCGAACATTTTACCATCACTTGTTCCTATATAGGCAAGCGAGATGAGTTCATCCTGCTCCTGCAATCCTTTTAATTCATCGTTTTCAAATGCCAATGTCTGCTTTGTTTGTTTCTGTGCAAAATCTTCAGTAAGTGTACTTGTTGCCAATTTGTTAATCGTATCACCGTAATTCTCAAGCTTTAGTGCTATGATGTCTCTCATGCTTTCTGCCGTTGCTGCTGTCGTTGTTTTCGCATCTCGTTCAATCAGTGGTCTTAATACTAAATTGGAACCCACTTGAACTGCGACAACGGTTAAAATTAAAATAACTGAGATGAAAACAGCTATTCTCACTTGAAGTTTCTTAAACATCTCATCACCCCTACATCCTACTTTCGCATCTTAATGTGTATATCGGCAAAATTGGTACCGCATTCAATAGTTGTAAGAAAATTTAAATAGAAAAAACAAGCCATAATGACTTGTTTTAAGTAAAATATTCAATTTTTGCATACGGAAAGTACTGTTCGATATATGATTCTAATGTCTGTCTAAGTTCTTGTTCTTCATCTTTTTGATAGATATATTTTCCAATTCCGTATCTACCCCACTTATATCTTCTCTTTTCTTCATCTAGTTCTAGTTTTGTTTTTGGATAGTTTTTTTGGATGACACGCTTCGCCGGTTTTGTAAAACGGTGCTGAATCATTTCAAAGGTGATATCTTGTCTCACTTCTTCAGGAAGAGCTGCATCGAGTTTTTCAAATAGGACTTTATAGCCCTCTTGCCACCCTTCATGAATGTAAATAGGGGCAATAATAAAGCCCAGTGGATAGCCTGCTTTTGCTACCTTTACAGCCGCTTCAATCCGCTGATCGAGTGGTGATGTTCCAGGTTCGAAATATTTAATGACATAATCGGCATTGATACTAAAACGGAATCTTGTTCGTCCATTGTGTTTTGCATCTAACAAATGGTCTACATGATGAAATTTCGTAACAAAGCGTAGTTTGCCAAGATCGGTTTGACCAAAGTATTCAATCGCTCGTTTGAGTGTGTGAGTCAAATGGTCAATTCCAACGATATCAGATGTACACGAGGCTTCAAATCGCGTGATATCAGGCGCACGCTCGTTCATGTACTGTTCAGCCTGATCTAAGATCTCTTCTACATTGACATATGTGCGAATGTACGGCTTACTCCCCATAGTCGTTTGCAGGTAGCAATAATGGCAATGCCCCATGCATCCTGTCGCAAACGGAATGGCATACTCTGCAGATGGTTTAGATGTATCAAATTTTAAGGTTTTTCTCACGCCGATAACGAGCGTCGACTTTGCATTACGGTACTTTTGCAAATCATTTTTCCCCGGAATATTTCTCACTTGGTTGTGTGAGGTTGTTTCTCTAATTTCAATTCCCATGCCTTCAAACTTTTCTTTCAGCTCTTGTCCTAATGGGTACTCTAGCGCCCGAGGTTCAATATACACAAGCTGGGGAACGAACGGTTTGATCATAATTAGCACATCCTTACCTTATAGGTTCATATCGTTACTTTAACCTCTCAGGATGGCTTCTATCCTTTCTAAAATCTCCCTTATTCAAACAGATCTTGATAAAGGGCTTCTGCTTCTTCGTATGTTGGAAATACGGCATCATCAGGGGCTAATGGGTGATATGTTTCAAGTAGAAATAGCGCAAGCTCTTGCTCATTGTAAGGGTGTGAAACGATTTCCGCTTCTTTAATTTGTGCGACATTGGCTGCATGTGGATTTCGATAAATGACATATACTTGATCACCCGGCTTATAGTTAGAGAAAGACAAACTGGTCACCTCCATTTTTTTTATTTTAGGATGCCCTTCTCTGCAAGCGATATGACTGATTATGATAAAATTCGACAAAAAAACCAGACAGTTTGACCTGTCTGGTTTACATCACCTAGTTATGTTGAAACGTTTTTTTCACGAAATCAACCACTTCTTCAGTTGTACTCAGTGATAAGATATGCTCTTTAAATGATGCAGCTTCTTCCTTAGAAAGCTTGCTTAACTGCGTTCTTGCTGGAAGAATCGATGTTGCGCTCATTGAAAATTCATCTAATCCTAATCCAAGTAGGAGCGGGATTGCGATTTCATCTCCTGCCATCTCACCGCACATGCCAACCCATTTACCTTCTTTATGCGCTGCTTCAATCACAAGCGTTATGAGGCGTAAAATAGCTGGATTGTATGGCTGGTAAAGATAAGACACTCGTTCGTTCATTCGATCAGCAGCCATTGTGTATTGAATCAAATCATTTGTTCCGATACTGAAGAAATCTACTTCTTTTGCAAATTGATCTGCGATAACAGCTGTTGATGGAATTTCTACCATCATTCCGATTTCAATGGAATCAGATACTTCTGTACCAGCAGCAACCAATGCTTCTTTTTCTTCAAGTAAAATAGCTTTTGCTTCTCTAAATTCTGATAACGTCGCGATCATAGGGAACATGATTTTCAAGTTTCCATATGTACTTGCACGAAGTAACGCGCGTAGCTGTGTTCTGAAAATCTCCTGCTCTTCAAGGCAAAGGCGGATCGCTCTATAGCCAAGGAACGGGTTCATTTCTTTTGGAAGCTGCAAGTAAGGAAGTTCTTTATCGCCACCAATATCTAGTGTGCGGACAACCACTGCTTTGCCTTCCATCTTCTCTAAAACGGTTTTATACGCATCGAACTGCTCTTCTTCTGTAGGAAGCTGCTCTCTGCCCATGTATAAAAATTCAGTACGGTACAATCCAACTGCTTCGCCGCCATTTTCAAGTACACCTTTCACATCTTCAGGTGTTCCAATATTCGCAGCTAACTCTACGTGAACGCCGTCTTTTGTGACCGTTGGTTGGTCAACAAGTTTCGCCCATTCCGCTTTTTGAGCTAAGTAGTCTTCATGCTTTTTTTGATACGCTTTCACTTCATCTTCAGAAGGCTGAATGATGACGTCTCCACTAATACCATCAACAATGATCAGATCATTGTTTTTCACCGTTTTTGTTGCTTCTTTTGTTCCAACAACTGCTGGGATTTCCATTGATCTTGCCATAATCGCTGAGTGAGAAGTACGACCACCGATATCTGTCGCAAAACCTTTGACGAATTGTCTGTTCAGCTGAGCTGTATCAGAAGGTGTTAAATCTTCAGCAATGATAATGACTTCTTCAGAAATCATACTTGGGTTTGGAATGTCAACGCCTAGCAAATGACCAGTGACACGTTTTGTAACGTCGCGAATATCCGCTGCACGTTCTTTCATGTATTCATTGTCCATTGCTTCAAACATTGTAACAAACATTGTTGCTGTTTCTTTTAAAGCAAATTCAGCATTTACTTTATCCGATGTGATTTTATCCTTCACTGGGTTGAGCAGCTCTGGATCACTTAACACAAGAAGGTGTGCAGAAAAAATATCTGCTTTATCTTGGCCAAGTTCTTTTAGCGCATGTTCTTTAATTGCTTCAAGTTCTTGTTTTGAAACATGAATTGCTTCTTCAAAGCGTTTCACTTCTGTCTCTGGATCATTGATGTCTTTTTGGTGAACTGTTAAATCTGGTTCTTCTAGACGATATGCTTTTGCAATCGCAACGCCTGCTGAAGCACCGATTCCTTTCAGTTGTTGCATTACTCGCCTAGGCCTTCACTTTTCATTGTGTCTTTTAGCGCAGCAAGTGCATCATTTTCATCAGAACCAGAAGCAGAGATTGTGATTGTAGCACCTTTCGCAATTCCTAGAGACATTACACCCATAATAGATTTCAGGTTCACTGTTTTACCATTATATTCTAAGTTGATATCAGCATCATATTTACTAGCAGTTTGTACAAGAACTGTTGCAGGACGTGCGTGAATTCCAGAATCTGCAGTTACTTTGAATGTTTGTTGAGCCATTTTTATCAATCTCCTTTTTATACATTTCATACATCCACAATATTATATCATACTGCCGAGCTTGTCATCTAACAAGAACGGCAGTTATGAAAATTATTTTGAAATTTTCATGATGTTTTCTTGGCCAGCTTTGATTTCACCGGATTCTTGAAGGTCAATAAATTGTCCTTCACTTAAGTTTGTAAATACAATTGGTGTCATTAAAGATGGTACTTCTGACTTAATTTTATCAATATCAACCTCTAAAAGTTTTTGACCGATTTCTACTTGATCTCCCTCTTGTACAAATGCTTCAAATCCTTCTCCTTTGAGGCTGACTGTATCAATCCCGAAGTGAATCAAGATTTCAAGTCCACCATCAGACTGGAGGCCGATGGCGTGTTTTGTTGGGAACACATTTAAGATTTTTCCTCTTACTGGTGAAACCACTGTTCCCTCTTTTGGCAAGATAGCAAAACCGTCACCCATCATTTTCCCTGAGAATACTTGATCTGGCACATCTGTAATTGGATGCAGCTCCCCTGTAATTGGTGAAGCAAACATTTCTTCCCCTTGTTCGTTTTGAAGCGGTTTTGCAATGACTTCTTCAACCTGCTGGCTAACTTCTTCTTTTGCAGAAGGGTCTTTCGCTGGTCGAGGTGTGCGCCCTGCAATAATGTCCTGCATTTGTGTTTTTAAATTATCAGAGCGTGGTCCAAAGATGGCCTGGATGTTATTCCCGACTTCAAGGACACCTGAAGCGCCAAGCTTTTTCAAGCGGTCTTTATCCACTTTTTTCTGATCATTTACAGTGACACGTAAACGCGTAATACAAGCATCTAGGTGTTTAATGTTTTCTTGGTCACCCATTGCTTCAAGAATTTCATAAGGTAAGTCATCGCCTTTTCCAGATTGAGCGCTGCTTGCACCGTCAGCTGCTTCATCTTCTCGTCCTGGCGTTTTCAGATTAAACTTGCGAATCGCAAATCTGAATCCGAAGTAGTAAATGACAGCCAGTACGAGACCGACTGGAATAACAAGCCACCAAGCGGTTCTATTCGGCAGGATACCAAATAGGAAGAAGTCGATTAACCCTCCTGAGAAGGTCATCCCGATTTTCACGTTTAGAATATCCATTATCATAAAGGATAATCCAGCAAATACACAGTGAATCGCAAATAATATCGGTGCAACAAACAAGAATGAGAATTCAAGCGGTTCAGTGATCCCTGTTAGGAAAGAAGTAAGGGCCGCTGACCCCATAATTCCTGCTACAAGTTTTTTATTCTTAGGTTTTGCTTCATGGTAAATCGCAAGTGCTGCTGCTGGAAGTCCAAACATCATGAACGGATATTTCCCTGTCATGAATGTACCGGCTGTCAGCTGAACACCATCTTTGATTTGCGCCATGAAAATACGCTGGTCACCACGGATAATATCTCCTGATAAGCTCTTATAGCTAAAAAATTCATACCAGAATGGTGCGTAGAATATGTGGTGCAGACCAAACGGAATTAATGAGCGTTCAATGACACCAAATACAAAGGCAGCTAGCGGCTCATTCGCTGCAAGCAATCCTGTTGAAAATGAGTTCAATGCACCTTGTATTGGCGGCCAAATGACGAGCATCAAAAGCCCTAAAATAAGTGCTGAAATCGACGTAACGATTGGAACAAAACGCTTACCAGCAAAGAAGCCAAGATATTGCGGGAGCTCAATTTTGTAAAATTTATTAAACATATAAGCCGCTAATACCCCGACAATAATCCCGCCAAACACGCCGGTAGACAAGGTCGGTATGCCGAGCATATTCACATATGCTGGATGACTTTCCTTAAAGAACTTAGCCAATTTGATTGAATCGGATGGAATGGAACCGTTGGCCATTAATACGGCACTCATCGTCACGTTCATGACAAGGTAACCGATGATCGCGGCAATCCCTGCCACACCGTCTCCATTGGCAAGACCGATGGCAACCCCTACAGCAAATAGGAGTGGAAGATTCGAGAAGACAATATTCCCCGCATTCTCCATAACACTAGCAACAAGCTGAATTGTATCATTGCTTAAAAATTGAGCGACATCAATCAACTGCGGATTTTGCATCGCATTTCCAAGTGCTAGTAAAATACCAGCAGCAGGAAGGATCGCAACTGGAAGCATAAGTGCTCGTCCAATTTTTTGCAACACACCAAAAAGTGATTTAAACACTGGTTGAACCTCCTTTTGTTTTCGCTTACAACATACATTTCAATCACATATTGACTTACATTTCATAATTAACCGTTTACATTTCACTTTCAGAACACAAAAAAGGCATGGTGATATAAGGTTGCGCAAATAACAGGATCTTATCCTGTATTTACCTTAACTCACTCATGCCTGATCGAATCAGTTACACGTTTCAAGGAAACTATGAAATTTTATTCGTCAATCTGTACAGGTGAAGTGTCAAATAGACAGCTTCGGCATCTTGTACAGGCTTTTTCAATGCATGTTGCAAAATTTTGATCATTTTCCAAGCAGTATTGTAGCATAAAGGATATTCATTTTTCAATAGATGAAGCAACTTTTCTGGCTCCTCTAATGATTCTTCCCGTTTTATACGTTCAATCGAAAACGTAATATGGCGCAGTAAGCGTAAATAATGAATACTTTCTCTATCTACTTTCATATGAAATGCATCTTCTATGACTTGGACCATTTGTGTCATAAGCTGCGAATGACGGTTGACCTCGGATAAAGGCCGGTTCGTTAAAGCAGAGTGAATGTGGAGCGCAATAAAGCCAATCTCTCCTTCGGGCAGCTTCGTTTCAACATCTGGCCGCGCATTTATCAGTTCCACGACTTCCTTTGCGACCTCGTATTCTTTCGGGTATAAGGATTTCGTTTCAAGCATAAAAGGATTGGTGATATCATAGCCTTGCTTAACTCGTTTAAAACTAAAGGCAATATGATCTGTCAGTGCAATATGAATATGCTCATTTAAACGATGACCCATTTTTTCTCGTATATGATAAATGACGTCATTGGCAAGCTCAATCATGTCCTCATTAATGTGGTGCAGCAATTGTTTGTATTCTGTTTGCTCTTTTGTATTCTTTAACACAAACATTTTCTCAAATGCCGCTTGATCGAGAACGTCACCCGATTTTTTCCCAAAGCCGATCCCTTTATCAATCAGGACCACTTCGCCTAAAGAAGGGTGTTTTGCGATGATGACATTATTATTTAACGCTTTATCAACGGTGAAGGATTCCATGAACATCCCCACCTCCTTCTTATTCAATCCTTCTTATCGTACAAAACAGATGAAACGTGCGTCAACGATTGTTTTTCAAAATAGTCGTTGTGCGCTCAACGAGTCGATATGACAGCACTCTTTTTTCTGGTGCCTCACCTTGTAATGCTCGCTTGAACAAGTCAAATGCTTCCTGCCCCATTTGTTTGAGGGGAATGTCTATACTAGAAATCCCCAATGCTTCACTCAATTGATCGTTTTGAAAGCCAAGTATGGCTGGTGATTCTCCAACGTTTATGTGGTGACGCTGTGCTTCTAGTAAAAAACCTGCTGATACATCATCGTTTGTAATCAGTAAGGCTGTCGGACGATTTTTCATCTCTTTCCATTCTGTAAATAATTGCTTGCCATCAAAAATGGTCAGTTTTCCTTCAATGACCCATTCATCATCAATGTCCTGCCCAAGCGACCGCATCATTTCTTGATAAGTCTGAATGCGAACTTGGCTATTCTCCCCTTCTGTTCTAGCAAGAACGATTGCGATTCGCTCATGACCGCATGCCGCTAAGTGTTCAAGCGCTTCCTTAAAAGCCTGATCATGCGCAATCGATACCGATGAACATGGAGCATGCGGAGTAGGATGACAAAAGATAATAGGACCAGATTCCTGCCACTTTAAAATGTCTCGATCACTTAACGCATTTGAGCAAAAGATTAAACCATCCACACGCTGCTCTTTTAAGCTCATTAATGCTTCTTTTTCCTTTAATGGGTCATATCCTGTTTGAAACAAGGCAAAATGCATTCCGCACTCCTGTGCTTTCTCTGCAATCCCTGTGACAATTCCGCTGAAATAGGAGTGATCAATTGTCGGAAGTACAATTCCAAGCATATTGGAATAGCCCTTTGCTAAATGCACTGCCTGAATATTCCGTGTATATTTGAGCTCTTTCATCGCACTAAGTACGCGCTCTCGCTTTTCTTCTTTGACATAAGGATGATCATTCATCACTCGTGATACGGTGGTAACAGATACGCCCGCTCTTTTCGCAATATCCCTTATGTTAGGCATTTTTTCTCCTACTTTCTCTTGATATGGTAAGCGTTTCATACTTTAAGATGTATGTGAGCTGAACAAATCACTGGGTGGAAAGGGGAATTCAAGATGGGTATTATCATATGGATCATATTATGTTTGACTATTTTGTTTTCTGCTCGATTCGCACTACATCCTTTAGGAAAAGAACATAAAATCAAGCCGTTTCAATCAATTGATGATTTTTTTGTTGATAAGGATCGCAAAGAGTGACAAAAAAATCACGATGACGCTCCCAATACTTGGACGTTCATCGTGATTTTTTTCATTACTTGATGATCGTCAACTCTTTTGGATAATTGGTTAAGGTGACTGGGCCATCTTTTGTAATGAGAACATCGTCTTCAATTCTAACCCCGCCGACTCCTGGTACATAAATACCCGGCTCGATCGTATAGACCATCCCTTCTTTTAGAAGGTCATCATTTGCTTGACTCATAGAAGGGAACTCATGAACAGAAACCCCGAGTCCATGCCCTAGACGATGCGGGAAGTATTCGCCATACCCTGCTTCTGCGATCAACCCTCTTGCTTTTAAGTCAAGGTCACCAATTCTCACACCCGGCTGGCTCATATCAAGTGCTGCCAATTCGGCTTTCAAGACGGTGTTGTAAATATCCTTTTGTTGTTCAGACGCTTCTTGATAGATGAAGGTTCTTGTAATATCTGAACAATAGCCATCCACAATCACGCCAAGGTCAAATAAAACAAAATCACCTTTTTTCAAGGCTGCCTGCCCCGGATTTCCATGAGGTTCTCCTGATTTTTCTCCGAATAGTACCATGGTTGAAAAGGACATGCCCTGAATGCCTTTTTTCTTCAGTTCATATTCGATGACAGCAAGAACTTCGGTTTCCGTCACCCCTTCTTTTAGGGCATGAACCCCAATTTTGACGCCTTCGTCTGCCAGTTGAGCTGCTTTTTTCAATGTTTCAATTTCAGCTTCGTCTTTTATTAGTCTTAGCTGATTGAGCACATCTTCTGCCCGGACAAATGTTTCTGCCCCAGTGACAGCTTGAAGCTGCTCTGCTCTTTGCAAAGGAATGGATTCTTTTTCAATCGCTAGGCGAGTCGCTTTTACTCCTCGTTTTCCTAGTGCCTTTTGTATGAAATCAAAGGGGTTTTCATGGTCTTCATATCCAATGAGATCTCCAGCCCATCCCGCATTTTTTGCTTGCTCAACTTCCATCTTAGGCAAAATGAAAAATGGATCAGCTTCCTCAAAAACAAACAGCCCCATCACTCTTTCATGCGGCTCTGTGAAGTATCCAGATAGATAGAATACATTCTCCTTTGTATGTATAAATGCACCTTGAATATCTTTTTTCTTAAGCCAAGAAGACAAGTTTTTCATTCGATTCATCGTGATCCTCCTCACACGTTTGACTACTGATCTATTGTATCAGTTTTCACTGTATTTCGCACAAAAGCGCACTGACCTAAAGCCAGTGCGCTTTTGTGATTTGCTTAAGAAGCACGAAGCAAACGAAGTCCGTTTAAAATAACCAAAATCGTACTACCTTCATGCCCAATGACACCAAAAGGTAAATCAAGAACTTGTAAGAAATTCGCACAGATTAACAAACAAATAACAGTTAATGAAAAGATGATGTTTTGTTTAATGATTCGGTTCATCTTTCTTGAAAGACGGATCATCTTTGTCAAGTTGTTTAAGTTATTTTTCATTAAAATGAGATCTGCTGTTTCTAAAGCAACATCTGTGCCTCCGCCCATTGCGACGCCAACATCTGCTGTGGCGAGTGCAGGTGCATCATTGATTCCATCTCCGACCATAATGATCGAATCACCTTGTTTTTTCAGTTGATTGACTTCGTGTACCTTTTCATCTGGAAGACATTCAGCGACAACGGTTTGGATGCCTGCTTCCTCTGCAATCGCTTCAGCTGTTTTTTGCTGATCCCCTGTGAGCATGACGGTTTGGATGCCTAAATCATTCAGCTCCTGAATCATTTTTTTGGCTTCAGGTCTGATTTGATCCTTCAAACCGAGACAGCCGACAACTTCTTGATTTTTTTGAACATAGACAACTGTATATCCTTTGGATGAAAGAACATCACCATTCTCTTCAATGTCACGATCCATTGAAGCTTTTCCGGCAAAATCTTTCTTCCCAATCCGCCATGTGTCCTCATTTAATTGTGCTTCCACACCAAAACCTGATGTTTCTTCAATGGTTAAGTGGGCTGACCGCCCTGTATGATGCTCTTTTGCCATATCAGAAATGGCTTTAGCTAATGGATGGTTTGACTGACTTTCAATTTGATAGAGCGCTTGATAAAAGGTCGATTCATCCTGCCCTTTTGCCAAGACCACTTTTTCAACAGCTGGTTTTCCACTTGTAATCGTACCCGTTTTATCAAATGCAATCATCGTACTTGTGCCCAGTTTTTCTAAAAAGACACTTCCTTTTACAAGCATACCGTTTCTTGCACCGTTTGAGATGAGTGAAAGAGCTGCTGGCATAATTGAGGCAACAAGTGCACAAGGCGAAGCAACCACCATAAACACCATCGCACGGTAAAACGTTTCACTCATGCTCCAGCCAAGTACAAAATGAGGCAGGAACATTAAAATCGCCACAGTGATGAGCACACCTTTTACATATGCACCTTCAAATTTTTCAATAAATGCTTGGCTTGGCGATACACTTTCTTGTGCAGATTCCACAAGCTTAATGATTTTATGAAAAAGTGTTTCTTCATTATGTTTTGTTACTTCTACTGTTAATGAACCATTTAAATTCACTGTTCCTGCAAACACATCTTCCCCTTGCCCTTTTTCCTGAGGCACCGATTCACCCGTTAAGGCAGATTCGTCTACACTTGTTCTTCCGCTCATGATCACACCATCTGCTGCAATTCGTTCGCCCGCTTTGATTAAAATACGGTCGCCTGGTGTAAGTGAAGAAGCAGCGATTTGAATGGTGGTGCCATCTTCTTCAATTAAAGTGGCTTCATCTGGAGCGATCCTCATTAAGGCCGTTAAGTCTTTTTTACTTTTATTTGACGTATACGTTTCTAGCGCACCGCTAAGCGAAAAAATAAAAATTAAAATGGCTCCCTCTGCCCAGTAGCCAATGATCGCTGAGCCTATCGCAGCAAATATCATTAAAAGTTCTACATTTAATGTCTTGGATGAAATGGTTTCTTCAATTCCTTCCTTTGCCTTTGCAAAACCACCAATAACAAAAGCAAGAATGAAAAGAGGAATACTCCACATCGTTTCATCCTTTAGAAACCATCCAATCAAGATGAGAATCCCCGAAATGCCTGCTGCGATTAATTCTCCGTGCTGTGCCCATTTTTGAAAGAGCGAGTTGGATCCCTTTTGATCTGTCGTTTGATAAAGTACTGTATTCTCATTCATGATTACTTTCTCCTCTCTAATTGATAATGATTTTCACATTATCAATCGTTGCCCGTTCCGTTTATCATCTATATTTTCTGCTATTTCAAGCTTTTTATAGGTCTGTAACTCATTATAACAGGTTCTGATCAATTTTCAATTAATAATTATTATAATTTCTTTTTGATAATAATTATCATTATTAGTATCCAACATTTCTTCCTCTTTCTGAGCACATTTTATTCATCTAAAAGGTAATTGAACACAAAAAAGAACCAACGGATCGACCATTGGTTCTTTACAGAAAGCTTGTGTTCTACGAATTTGTCCACTCTTTGATTTGTTTTTTCGTCAGCGGACCTACATGGTTTTTGACCACTTCACCCTTTTCATTGATGAAAAAGGTCGTCGGGATCGTCATGATTTGGTATTTCTTCATCATTTCTCCGTGTTCATCGAGAACGATCGGAAATGTGAACTTTCTGTCTTTCACAAATTGGGCAACAGCATGCTTGCTTTGCTCAGCACCAAGTAAATTAACAGTCAGTATGTCTACATCACTTTGATTTTCTTTCACAATCTGTTCAAAGGCTGGAAGCTCCATTTTGCAGGATGGGCACCACGTTGTCCAAAAATGCAGAATGGTCCGCTTCCCTTTCACCGGGATCACCTGCGTTTCACCTGTTAATGTAGGAGCTTCTATCCTCGGCGCCATGACAGGCTCTTTTGCTTCAGCCTCTATGCTCATCAGAAATAAAAGAAGGGTCATCATGAGAAGACTGGCGGGTAGATATTTACGATTCATCAGCATCTTCCTTCCTGATTTTCTTATAGCTTGCCCGCTAGCTGCACATGACATTCAAGCTTTTTTCAATGTAAGAAACATGGAGACGCCGAGTTCCTTGCAAATCGTCGCATAATGCAAAGCCGTTAATAGCAGCATCCCCGTGTTCATTCCTAAGATAACACCCATCATATTTAAGGATTCGATGGATCCTAGGAAATACACCATAGAGAACGACACCACGTGCACCCATATATTATGTAGGAACACATCTTTAATAAGACCCATACCAATTAAGCAAGCTTGAAACGGCATCACGAACAGGTGGCATAAGAAGTAAGGCCATAGCAGCTGCAAGTAGACGGCTGCTTGAGGTGAGTCAAAAAAGAGCTGCGTGAGCGGATAAGCGAAATAATACATGATCATCACGGCTGGCACCCCATATCCAAACGTAATGAGAATCGCTTGTCTGACACGTTTTTTCACGAGATGATACTGCCCCAAGGCATAGGCTTCTGATACATTCGGAATCATCACAATCATAATGGAATGAGCGATAAACGCCGGAAAAAAACCGATCGACATCGCTACGCCAGCAAGCATTCCGTAATGATCAACAGCAAGCGTACCAGAAATGCCCGCTGCAACGAGGGCTCCTTTGATTAAAAACGGTTCAATCGCATTGGCAATGGCATGAAAGATACGCATACCTGTTGTCGGAATGGAGACCGCTAACAAACGTTTTCTGACGTCAATCCCTCTTAACTCAACCGATCTGACATTCACAGCATTTTTCGCCATGACGTATTGGGAATATAAATAGATAAAGACGACGAGATCACTTGCAACAATCACACCAATCGCGATAAGCACCGCTGTTTCAATATCAAACGAATACCAATGAAAAAACAAAAACAAACAGATAAGCTGGATCGTTTTTTTCAGCATATTGGCTAGAGCAATTCTGCCCATTTGCTGCTTGCCCATAAAATAGCCGCGTGCAATGGAAGTAAATGCGATGATTGGAATGAGTGACAGAACCAAGCCCTTCATCAGCGGATGATACGATTGAAATACAGGAATGAAAGGCAGTACAATGGCTGCTATTGCCGTTGTTGTGCATGTCACCACAAGCGTCATTTTAAATGCATGGCGAAGCATACTTTTATGAAGCCGCTCATGCGATTCTGCAATGAATTTAGAAATGGAGACTGGCAGCTCTAAGCTGGCGATCACAAGCACAAGCATGATGATGGGAAGGATGCTCATATATAAACCCATTCCATGTTCTCCAAGCTCTCTCGCTAAAATCATATTGACTAAAAACTCGATACACTCAGCAATGAAAGCTGCAATAGATAGCAGAATGACCCCTTTTACAAATCGATTCATGTAGCCTCCCCTTGTCTAAAAGCAAATTCTTTTCACATTCTATGAGACAAGTCCTGAAAATATTTTAATAATTGAAGACAAAAAACAGCGACTGATTGATCGCTGCTTTTCTTTACACTGCAAACACATGACGGCCAATGCGTTCTACAATTTTACGAGAACGAATCCAGTTATCTGTCGCCGTTTTTGGATTATAAAAATAAATCGCCTTTGTTGTTCTGTCATCTTCTTTGACAACCTGCTTCACTGCTTTTACGGAATCCTGGTCTGCCTTATCATTGATACTTCCATTTGATACTGGCTGGAAGGCATTTCGCTGATAAATCACGCCTCTGACACTGTCAGGAAAAGAGCGGTGTTCCACGCGGTTTAAGACGACGCTTGCTACCGCTTTTTTCCCGGCGTAAGATTCACCTTTTGCTTCGGCATGTACCAACCGAGAAA
The DNA here is from genome assembly GCF_052044955.1 of Bacillus sp. 22446. Taxonomy (NCBI): domain Bacteria; kingdom Bacillati; phylum Bacillota; class Bacilli; order Caryophanales; family Bacillaceae; genus Bacillus; species Bacillus sp. 22446. The sequence goes on along the minus strand of NZ_JBQEOD010000002.1, from coordinate 61,731 downwards.
GCAAGTCCATTTCTTCATTAGAATAGTGTGATTGATTTCTTGAGCTTGCTGGCTTTGCCGTTTCCTTTTTCTTCGGCTTCGGCTTCGGTTTTGATGCCTTTTCCTCTGTTGACGTGCTTAGCATTTTCACTTTAGGCTGATGTTTCTCCTCTGAAAACGCTGGGATCACGGTATGCTTTTCATCTTGATCTATATATGAAAGCTGATGCTTTACAGGTGCTTGTTCAAGTTTCTGACTTAATGTGCCTTCTTGCTCTTGTATATTGTCCATCTTGATCGCTGAGATGAGCATAAGGATGGCAAAAAGAGCTGTATGAATTTTGATCATTCGCCTCATTCCTCCTTTAATCAATGTAGGCCGTAAGATACTTGTCCACTCTAACAAGAGCTTCTTCTATTTTCACGCACAAAGATTTGCATGCCTGTCCAAATTCCGTCATTAAATGGCATGTCCTAGTTGAAATACGCATGAACTGGTAATGTAAGCGTTTAATATAGTCTCTTTTTAGCCTATAATCATCCTTATGCTCCTGATTATGGGTTATTACATTTTCTTTTCATATGTATCAAGCTGGTTTGAAGTGTGACAAAAGAACCAAAATAAAAAGCTTTTTCTCATGAATGAGAAAAAGCTTTAGCTTCTTGCTTCTTTAAGATATTCAAAAATAACATCTCCACCATGCTTGGCGATTCCGCGAAAATGTTTAAAATCATCTTGATTGACCAATACAGAACGAAATGTTAAAAAATCATCCTTTTGAATGGTCACTTGTTTTTCAGTTCCATTCCGTAATGATTCTAGTATTGTGTTGATGTGTTCTTCAGTCAAAAAAATCGCTCCTTTTCAGCCTTGATCAAATATTAAATATACCATTCGTTTTCAAAGCGTACAACGAAAACGAAAGAAAAACGTCTTTATCCTTTACATTGGTATGAAAATATTGCAAAATACTTTTTAATAGGGAATGAAATCTGTTTTTAAAGGAGAGGGATCGGTTGAAGATTGCAAAAATTGGGAATGTGATCGAATTTAGAAATGGTTTAACAGGTGTAGTTGAAAAAGTGAATGAAAACTCTGTTATTGTGGATGTCACCATTATGGACAACTATAGAGATTTAGAACTGGATTCACTAACAGTCGTTAATCATAAAAACTATAAAATCATCAAAGACTCCGTACATTAATTTGCAATCCTCAATTCAGCCTACCGTTACATAAGGATATACGAAGCAGAGCTGATCACAATACCTTACTTTTTATGTTTTATGTAAAAAAGTGATCTGATGCAATATTAGCTCTAGATAGGAGAAACTAATATGCAACATTCAAATGATATCATTGTACGTTTTGGAAAAATAGAAGATGCTGAAACTACTTTAGAAATTCAAAAATCAGTGATTGCTGAGTCAGATTATTTACTGACAACGCCGGAAGAATACAAAAAAACCTTGTTAGAACACAAGGAATGGATACAGAAAAGAATAGAAAACGAAAATGAGACGTACATAGTTGCCCAAACTGGCGATCAAGTCATTGGATGGATAGCCTTTGAACAATCATCAAATAGAAAAAGAACTTCTCACGTTGGTTCTTTCGGCTTGATGGTTGATAAGAGCTATAGAGGTTTAGGCATAGGGGAAATGTTACTAACAGCATTATTAAATTGGGCAGAAAAGAACCCTTCAATTGAAAAGGTTAGTTTAGCCGTTTTCTCCACAAACCAAAAAGCTATTTCTTTGTATAAAAAGATGGGCTTTTTAGAAGAAGGGCGTAAAATCAATGAATTTAAAATAAATGATCATGAATACTGGGATGATGTATTAATGTATAAGCTCGTTTAATACGATGAAAAAGAATTGCAGAAATAAAGACATAATAAATTGAATCATCAATTTATTATGTCTTTTTCTTATTTTCTCTTACATCATTTGATGAAGGCGTCAGTCTTTTTGCGCGTGAAAGGTTTGCATTTCCGCTTTTGTTTTGTACATATCAACTTCTTCAGGTGTTATCACGCCTTTATCAATTAAAAGGGCGATCACTCCAAGTAATGTGGAGGCACTCCATTTATATCGTTCTTTGTTTTGATGTTCAAGCATCTGAAGCTCTTCCCTTAATTCCATCAGCAGCTTCTCTGTTTTGTCTTCTTTGTTTGCCAACACAAACGCCCCCATTTTCATTCGCTCGTTTCAATTTTATCTTAAAATAAATATATGAAGAATAAAAGCATGATACACCTTTACAAACATACGTTCTGTCATGTATACTATACATACGAGCTGGTAGCCCCCAGCCGTCCTAGCAAGTTCTATTCCTATTGGTATGAGAAGAGTGACATGACTCTTCTCTTTTTTTATGTGTCATCATGATCTATTCCATAAAAAAAGACATGTTATTCGCATGTCTTTTCTTATTTATCAGCGATTATCAATCGTTTCTGGATACATATCGTGATTCATCATACGATACGATGCCATCTCTTCATACTTTGTCCCAGGTTTTCCGTAGTTCGTATACGGATCAATTGAAATACCGCCTCTTGGTGTAAATTTGCCCCATACTTCGATATATCTTGGGTCCATTAATTCAATGAGGTCGTTCATGATAATATTCATACAATCCTCATGGAAGTCACCGTGGTTACGGAAGCTGAACAAATATAATTTTAATGATTTACTTTCGACCATGATTTCATTTGGGATGTAGCTGATATACACGGTCGCAAAATCTGGCTGCCCTGTTTGCGGGCAAAGTGATGTGAATTCTGGGCAGTTGAATTTCACAAAATAATCTCTATTCGTATGTTTATTCGGGAACGTTTCAAGCACTTGTGGTGCATAGTCAAACAAGTAATTCGTCCCCTGGTTTCCTAGTAAAGTGACACCTTCTAATTCTTCTGGTTTTCTTGTCATCATTTTGTTTCTTCCTTTCTATACGCCTCGTTTATTTCCCCACAATAGCGTATGCAATTGTGGTAGGACTCTCACACGATTCAAATCAGGATCTTGCGCTACTTGATCTACAAGCATTTCGTATTTCTTTAATAAGTGCGTTAATAAGTACGCATCATCAGCTGTCGTCGTATCATCATTTCCAACTTGCAAATAAAAGGGGAGTTCTGGGTATTTCGCATGAACATCCTTTGCATAGGCTAGATCAAGATCATCAAAGATCACGACCTTCAGGCTTGCATGATGCAACCTGTTTCCCTTTTTCAATTCATCTATGATACGCGTTAGTTTCGTGAAATCGGTTTTCATATTAGAACTTGGTGGCTTTGGAGAAATGGTTAAATCATCTATCTTCAAAAACCAATCTTGATACATCGTTCCCTGCGTTTCAAGCGCCGTATCAATTCCTTCTTCATGCAATAAATCAATAAGTGATTCCATTTGTTTTAAAAGCGCAGGATTCCCACCTGAAATGGTGACATGAGAAAATGCCTTTCCACCTATTCTCTTCAGCTCTTTTACAATATCCTCTGCCTGAAGCCACTGAATATCATGCTTAGCTGATCCATCCCATGTAAAAGATGAATCACACCAGCTGCAAGAGTAGTCACAGCCAGCCGTTCTGACAAACATGGTTTTTTGGCCAATGACCATTCCTTCTCCTTGAATGGTTGGACCAAAGATTTCTAAGACAGGAATCGCTTTAGTCATTGAGCTCAACTCGTTTCGGACGGTAAATGCAGTAGCTTGTTGGTGTCTCTCTGACAAAAACTTGAACACATGTCGGCTTGTTCGCTAAAGTCGTTAAATATGCGGCCACTTTATCATACACAGTCTTTGCGACAACCTCTGTAGTAGGCATCGCATATGGATCGGTTGAGGAGAATTCCTCATGATCATTGAGCAGCGTGTGATCATATTTACCATGAATAAGTTTTTTCAATGTACTAAAATTGACAAGGAAACCCGATTCATCTAGGTCATCTCCAGCAATGGTTATATTGATGGTATACGTATGACCATGTACACGGCTACAAGCGCCAGCATCTTCTCTCGGGATAAAATGGGCTGCCGATACATGCATATCTTTATTTAATTCAAACGAAAATGGATGATCCGTCTGTGGATAGATTTGAGAAAGCATTTAGTTTGCCTCCTTCATTTTCATATACGTGTCATAGCCATTTTTCCGAAGCTTACATGCAGGACATTCCCCGCAGCCATCAGAAATGATGCCATTATAGCAAGTGAGCGTTTCATTTTTCACAAAATCTAGCGCATTCAGTTCATCAGCCAGCTTCCACGTTTCAGCTTTATTCAGCCACATGAGCGGCGTATGGATGACAAATGGTTTTTCCATTGCCAAATTCACCGTGACGTTACAAGATTTCACAAACTCATCTCGGCAATCTGGGTAGCCGCTAAAGTCTGTCTCGCACACACCCGTGATAATATGACGTGCTCCAATTTGATACGCAAGAATGGATGCAAAGGATAAGAAAACTAAGTTTCTCCCCGGAACAAATGTGGAAGGCAGTTCTCCTTCTTTTTCTTCAATATCAATGTCATCTCTTGTTAAGGCATTTGGTGCAAGCTGATTTAAAAGAGACATATCTAATAGATGATTTTTCACACCTAGCTTGTCAGCAATTCTTTTGGCGACATCAATTTCTTCTTGATGACGCTGATTATAATGAAAGGTTACCGTTTCAACCTCTTTAAATTGTTGAAGTGCCCATAGTAAACATGTCGTACTGTCCTGTCCCCCGCTAAAGACAACGACCGCTTTTTCATTTTTCATTTTCCTTTTCCTCCTTTTGCAGACCCGTACCACCGCACAAAGCTGCATCTGAAAGGTTCATGAAAACCCCTATTTTTCTCAAAAGAAAAGACACCTTTACATGTGTATGAGGTGTCCCAGCCATAAAAAATAAAAAATGCCACATCCAAGGATACGGCAAGTCCTTAGTTTTTTATAGAGGGTTTTGCTAGAACCTCTCCCGTTTTCACGGATTTTTGTTCAATTTTCACAGAGGATAGTGTACCACATAATTGGTGTACAAGCTATCCCTTCTTTACTTATCACGTGATGCAGGCACTTTTTTCAGACAAAGAAAGAGGATAAAAAAGATACTGACATAGCCAAAAACAGGGTAAACCGTTGAAATGAGTGTGCCGTATCCAATTTTACTGATCACATAACAGCAAAGCAGAATAAAGGATATCGTATACATACTGTTCAATCGGATATACGCCCTCACTTGCCTTTCGAGACCGTATAAATTCCCTATAACAGATGTAAAGACTTCACCGAAGATCACGAATAAATAGACGAGATGAATGGAGTTTGCGACTTGATACACCACTTGGGCCATCGGAATATCATACGCTTCCAGCATTTCTAATGAAGAAAGGGATAAAAAGCAGGCGAGCAGAATGAGTGTCAGCATCAGACCCCCAAGCACCGCTCCCTTTTTTATAACGGCTTCGGATGTCATTTCGTTTGCGACCGGCACTAATACGGCTTGAGACAGCGCTAAATTAAATGCACCATATGAAATAGCAGACAACATCCATTCGCCCTCTCCCATTTGCAGCCCCAGAACGTGGCTTTCACCGCTACTAAACACAAATGAGTCTAGAAACACAATCAGCGAAAAGAAAATCAGCATTGGAACGACAAGTACATTGACACCAAATAACCCTTTTGAACCTTTAAAAAGGACAATGACACTTAAAATAATCGTTAAAAAAATACCATATTCTTTTGAGATGCCAAGTTGTTCTTCAAAAATAGCGCCTGCTCCAGAAATCATCACTGACGTCACACCTAGTAAGATAAAAAACATGACGATGTTAATATATCGACTCGCAGCAGCTCCAAATAAAAACCGATTCATATCTTGATAAGACTCCGCTTCAATTCGTTTGGAAATCAGCATCATTTTTGCGCCAAGGCCGGTAAAAATAACACCGCTAATCAAAATCCCGATCAATCCAATCCAGCCAAAACGAACAAAAAATTCTACGATTTCTTTTCCTGTCGCAAACCCAGCTCCAACCACTGTTCCTACATATACAAAGGCAAGCTGAAAAGCGGATTCATTTGAACGTTTCATATGACCCCTCCGCACCCATCACTTTCGATTGTCTCTTTTTTATCCTATGAGACAAGTTCCTTGAAAAGAAGGACAAACCATGATTAAATGCAAAAAAGGATTTTTCATTCAGCTATGAGCAAAACGGTTGAAAGTCAAAATAGGTCAGAGTATACTATAGTCAAAGATGGTCAAACAACAGACCATTTTATTTAACATTCATTGGTCAAATAAAGTCAAACTTTATTTTAAGGAGGTCATGGCTCATGCGTTGTCAACATTGTCAAGTAAATGAAGCAACTATTCGCCTGAATATGCAAGTAAATTCGTCCCGTAGCCAAATGGTTTTATGTGAAGACTGCTATACCTCTTTGATGGAACAGTCAAAAATGAAAATGGGTCCTAACCTGTTCGGAGGCGGTTCATTCTTCTCTGAGCAAGCAGGACATGCGACGAGCCAAGAGCGGCCTAAACAAAAAGGCTTACTCGATGAGCTTGGCCGGAATTTAACGGATGGCGCACATGCTGGTTTAATCGATCCTGTCATTGGCCGTGATGAAGAAGTCACAAGAGTCATTGAGATTTTAAATAGAAGAAATAAAAACAATCCTGTCCTCATTGGTGAACCTGGTGTTGGTAAAACGGCCATAGCCGAAGGACTAGCACTAAAAATTGCAAATGGAGATGTACCAAATAAATTAAAGAACAAACAAGTTTATTTATTAGATGTCTCTTCACTTGTGGCAAACACAGGTATACGTGGTCAATTTGAGGAACGGATGAAGCAATTAATCAAAGAATTGCAAAGCCGTAAAAATATCATCTTATTCGTTGATGAAATTCATCTTCTTGTAGGCGCAGGCTCTGCCGAAGGGTCAATGGATGCCGGAAACATTTTGAAACCAGCTCTAGCTCGAGGGGAACTGCAACTAGTAGGTGCGACGACATTAAAGGAATATCGTCAAATTGAAAAAGATGCTGCCCTTGAACGCAGGTTCCAGCCTGTCATCGTTGATGAGCCAACACAGGATGAAGCATTCGAGATCTTAAAAGGCATTCAGGATAAGTATGAAGCCTATCATGGCGTCACCTATTCTGACGAAGCCATTAAAGCGTGTGTTCAATTATCTTCGCGGTATATTCAAGACCGCCACTTGCCAGATAAAGCCATTGATTTAATGGATGAAGCAGGTTCAAAAGCGAATCTCTCCATTGATGCAGCAAGTGAAGATGAATTAACAAACCGTCTTGCGCAAATTGCCGCTGAAAAACAAGCTGCTTTAAATGAAGAACGATATGAAAAAGCAGCGAAGCTTCGAGACGAAGAAGAAGCGATTGAAGCGAGATTGCAAAACAAAACAAATGACAAAGAACATGTCGTCACAGCTGAGGACATTCAGTCGATTGTAGAACAAAAAACAGGTATCCCTGTCGGCAAACTACAAGCAGACGAACAAACAAAAATGAAAGAAATTGATGTCCGCTTAAAAGCCCGCGTCATTGGTCAGGAACATGCGGTTGAAAAAGTGGCGAAAGCCGTAAAAAGAAGCAGAGCCGGCTTAAAATCAAAACATAGACCAACTGGCTCCTTCCTTTTCGTTGGGCCAACAGGCGTCGGGAAAACCGAATTGTCTAAAACATTAGCGGAAGAATTATTTGGCTCAAAAGAAGCGATCATTCGTTTAGATATGAGTGAGTACATGGAGAAACATTCCGTGTCCAAAATCATCGGTTCTCCTCCTGGTTACGTTGGACATGATGAAGCCGGACAGCTCACGGAAAAGGTTCGCAGAAAACCATACAGCATCATTTTGCTCGATGAAATCGAAAAAGCGCACCCTGATGTCCAGCATATGTTCCTTCAAATCATGGAAGATGGCCGTCTAACAGACAGCCAAGGCAGAACCGTCAGCTTTAAAGACACAGTCATCATTATGACAAGTAACGCTGGCAGCACAGATAAAAAAGCAGTCAAAGTCGGATTCCAGTCTGAACAAGAAGAAGCCATCGAAGAACAATCATTGATTGATTCACTGAGCGCTTATTTCAAACCGGAATTCTTGAACCGTTTTGACAGCATCATTCAGTTTGATTCATTAGATAAAGACGATTTAGTCAAAATTGTGGATCTTCTGCTCAAAGATTTGTCAGAGCAGTTAAAAGAACAACATCTAACTGTTCACGTCACAAACGAAGCGAAAGAAAAAATCGCTGAACTTGGTTATCATCCAGCATTTGGGGCTCGTCCGTTACGAAGAACGATTCAAGAGCATGTTGAGGATCAAATGACGGACATCTTGCTTGAAGAAGAACAACTTACTGGATTTACAGTCGATGTTGAACATGACGAAATTGTTGTGAAAAAGAGCTAAGTACATCCTAAGGAGGATCTTCAGCTCCATCATGTTGCAGTGTCTAAATTCCATCTGAGCGCCGACGCTCCCCCGCCTCTTTTCCTTTACGATAAAAGAAAAAGAGGTGGAGCACATGGATCACATGATCAATTGGAACTACGATTTGATTAAAATCATACATGAAGAAAAATTAAAAGAATTACTCTTAGATGAAACAGCTCAAAAAAGATGAAGTTTCCAGATTGTTGACAAAGGGCTAAAATGAACTTGATTTTAGCCCTTTGTCTTCTTTTCAGCGTGATAGAAAACCTTTGCAGCCTTAGGAAGGACGAGTACTGGCGCGGAGCGAATTTGGCATTCGTGAGCACCAGAGCGCAGGACTGACAAAGAATGCGAGGGTTTGTCTACACGCTGAAAACTCCCTTTTATATGAGGGAGTTTCTTTTTTTACGGCTTTCAGAAAGCGCTTTCGTCAAAATTTCTTCACATAAACTGTCTTAATTTTATATTCTGACTAAAACCCTTCTAGAAGACACCGATATTAACTATAGAAAAAGATAGTTAAAGGATTTGGTGAGATAATGGACAAAACATCGTTAATTGGTATTATTTTAGCATTTATTGCACTGAGTGTCGGTATGGTTTTGAAAGGTGTGAGTCTAACCGCTCTTATCAACCCGGCGGCTATATTGATCATTGTGGTTGGGACAATTTCAGCTGTTGTCATTGCCTTCCCATCTAGTGAAATTAAGAAAACACCAAAATTATTCGGCAAAATTTTCAAAGATAGCAAGCTTCCAACGATACAAGAAATGATTCCTCTATTTTCAAACTGGGCACAAATTGCTCGTCGTGAAGGTCTTTTGGCATTAGAGGCAAATCTTGAGGAAGTCGATGACGATTTTCTAAAGAACGGCTTAAGCATGGCGGTTGACGGTCAAAGTGCTGAATTTATTCGCGACGTCTTAACAGAAGAAGTCGATGCCATGTCGGAGAGACATCAGTCAGGCGCATTAATCTTTACACAAGCTGGTACATACGCTCCGACTCTAGGGGTACTTGGTGCCGTTGTCGGACTTATTGCCGCACTTGCAAACATGGGAGACATTGAAGCACTTGGACATGCGATCAGTGCTGCCTTCGTCGCCACACTGCTTGGGATTTTTACAGGGTATGTGTTGTGGCATCCATTTGCCAACAAGCTGAAGCGTAAATCAAAGGAAGAAGTAAAGCTTCGTCTCATTATGATTGAAGGGATTCTTTCTGTCCTTGAAGGCCAGTCTCCAAAGGTCATTGAGCAAAAACTTCTGATGTACTTACCAGCAAAAGAACGTGCAAATCTTGTCATTGAAGAAGGAGAAAAACAGAATGGCTAGGAAACGTAAAAAACATGATCATGAAGACCATGTAGATGAGTCTTGGCTGATCCCTTACGCCGATCTTCTTACGCTTCTTCTCGCCCTCTTCATTGTGCTGTTTGCATCTAGCTCCATTGATGCGGCAAAATATGAACAGATGGCTAAATCGTTTAATGTTGTCTTTACTGGCGGCACTGGCGTAATGGACCAATCAAGCATGCAGAGCACCGAAGAAACAGAAAACAGTAATCAAACCAAAAAATCAGCAGAAGATGAAGAAGAAGCAAAAGCGAAAGCTCGTGACCAAGCGGTATTAACAAAGGTTAAAAAGCAAGTAGATTCATTCATTGCGGATAAAAAACTTGGTTCGAAGCTTGAAACAAAGCTGACGGATGAAGGTCTGCTTATTACAATTGAAGACAGCATCTTCTTTGATTCTGGGCGAGCGGTGATCCGCTCGCAGGATGTTCCGTTAGCCAAGGAAATATCAAAGCTGCTCGTCATTAACCCTGCTCGTGATATCGTCATTAGCGGACATACAGATAACGTTCCGATTCGGAATTCTGAATTTGAATCCAACTGGTATTTAAGCGCCATTCGTGCGGTCAACTTTTTAAATATTCTCCTTGAAAACAGCAACCTAGACCAAGAGAACTTTAGCACAAAAGGTTACGGTGAATTTAAACCGATTGCCTCTAACGATACCGCAGAAGGCAGAAGTAAAAACAGACGCGTCGAAGTTCTTATTTTGCCAATTGAGAAAAAAGCAAAATAAATAGGAAGCCAGCAGCTTCCTTTCAGATCATGACAAAGGGCTAAAATAATGTTTATTTTAGCCCTTTGTCTTTCTTATGAGCGCGACTGAAAGCGCTTGTCGTTTATCGGTGCGCAGGACTGACACCATATGCGAGGATTAGTCTACATACTAAAAAGGAAGCCAGCGGCTTCCTTTTTTATGTGTTTATTCTTTATGATCATATAAATGCTTGGCACGCAGTCCTACATGTTTGAGCATATCGATGCAGGCATCCTTCTCCTCTTCACTAAGCACACTGATCATCTCGTGAATCTCTTTTGCATGATCTGGGAAGATGTCATCAAGCAAAGCTCTTCCCTGCTCCGTAATATGTGCAAATGTCACCCTGCGGTCTTCTGCACAAGCTTTCCGGCTAAGGAGTTCTTTTTTCTCCAATTTATCAACCACATACGTGATGCTTCCGCTTGCGAGTAAGATCTTATCACCTATTTGCTGAAGCGGCTGATCACCTTTATGATACAGCAATTCTAATACAGCAAATTCAGTCGGATTCAGACCGTGCTTCACAATATGTTTGTTCATGTGGTGATTAATGGAGCGATAGGCACGTGATAGTACAATAAATAATTTCAAAGATTTCTCAACATTATGATTTTCCATTTTTTATCATCCTTTATGAAATGCAACCCACTAATGTGACATTAATAAACAATAAGTAAAATGTCAACATGTTGAACCATTTTTAGCATGAAAAAGAGACCAGAACGAATCACCTAATTTTTTAAAAATCTCACAAGTCATCGTAATAAAGATAGGTTCAATGCTATAATAAGTCTATTAGGTAATACGTTGGAGCGATGAATCATGAGTATACTGAAAGGGTTTTGGAAGAAGATCAAGCTTTACCTTATTTTGGTCGTGATTCCAACCCTCATCATTAGTTATTTTATCTACGAAAAAGAAACTGAGAAAATTGATGTAAAAAACAAACAAACCGCTACACTTATGTTAAATATTCACAAAAACCAAATGAATTATTTAATCAGTGAAACAGAAGCAAGATTAACTTCCCTTGCCATGGGATTTGACCAGCCGCTTGAAACGAAAAGAGTACAAAACATCCTAGAGAAAATCTATAAACAAGAACCTCGTTTTTCAGGCCTGTATCTCCTAGACCAAAAAGGAAATGTCACAGCCAGCACCACACCATTAAAGGAAAAAATCAACCTGTCATTTAGAGATTACTTTAAACGTATTCAAGTTACAAAACAGACCGTCATCACAGATAACTATGTAAGCCGCATTACTAAGCAGCGGATTCTCTCCATTTGTGTCCCTGTTTTGAATGAAAACGACGAAGTCACGGATGTGCTAGTCGCTGCGATTCAAATTGATTATTTAAGAAATATTATGAATGTATTAAACCCAGAGCTTCATTTTAAGATGCTGAATCAAAATGGAGACGTTGTGTTTACAAGTGGTCCACAGCCAGCATCTGAAAGTGATAGCACCGTGTCTACATATTTAGATGAAAACAGCTGGAAGCTGGAGGTTTTTCCGCAGCGTGCGACAACAAGTGAAGTACTGTCTGTGATGCTGTTTCCTTTATCCAGTGCATTTATTCTCTTAAATATCTTATTCACACTCGTCCAATATATCATTTTAAGACGACAAACCCAGCAGGAACGCCACCAAAATGAAGCACAAAAGCTTGAACTCATTGGAACACTTGCGGCAAGTACAGCTCATGAAATTCGCAATCCATTAACAGGCATTAGCGGGTTTATTCAACTTTTGCAAAAGAAGTATCGTTCAGAAGAGGATCAGCTTTATTTTTCTGTCATCGAGGAAGAAATTAAACGGATTAACCAAATCGTCAGTGAGTTTCTTGTGCTAGGAAAACCAACGGCTGAAAAGTGGCAAAATAATTCTGTGAAAGAAATTGTGAGTGAGATCATGCCAATTGTATTTTCTGAGGCGAATCTTTATAATGTCGAGGTTGATTTGCAAATCAATACCATTCAAGATGTTGGCGTGTATTGCACGAAGGATCACATTAAACAAGTGGTATTGAATGTAGCGAAAAACTCGTTAGAAGCGATGCCAAATGGCGGTCATTTGAAGATTGTCATTGAGGCTGAAAAAGAACAGGTCATCATAAAAGTGAAAGATACAGGTGAAGGTATACCAGAAGAGATGCTGAAACATATCTTCCTCCCTTTTATTACGTCGAAAGAAAAAGGAACAGGTCTTGGGCTTGTTGTGTGTAAACGAATCATTTCGATGTATGGGGGGACAATCGATATCGAGAGCGAAGTGAATAAAGGAACAACCGTGATCATCATGCTCCCTTCTGCACACTAATAGCTGAAGCATTCATCCGGTTTTGCTAATGGCAAGACCGGTTTTTTGATGTCAATAAGAAGGACGATTGACAGAAAGGAGACTCATTTGTGATACAAGATCATGAAAGGAAGCAACAGATTGTTGTTCATGAAAAAGAAGATACTGATACTCATTCATCAGGTTGTCCAGTTCTTGACTATATTTAATTGTCGTCTCACCTGTATAGCCTTCTACTTGAGCAGCTTCTACCATTTGTCTTCTCTTTTCATCAATTGACATTAATAGCTGTTCTTTCCGTACATAAATATTCATGATCTCAGCTCCCGCTATGAATTCGTCTGTCTACGCTCTAAATGATCCGACACCAAAATTATACTTTATTTGTAAATTAAATTAAATATGCTTATTTTATTTAATTTTTTACAGCCTAAAGACCTTTTACCCAATGAATTCTGGGGGTAAACTTCAAAATTGGACAGGACTGACACATTGATTAAACAGAATTTTATCCTATGCAGAAGACCAAAATCAACTATTTTCTCTCTCATTTTATGTCTATTTTCCTAAAAAAAAAGCTGATCTTCCGCCTCATGCGAAATGATCAGCTCCCACTATTAAACCGTTTCTTCTTCGTAAATTGGCACCCAGCCCTCAGTTGTGACAAATATGCGAACTGCGACGACTTGACGATCTTCTTGAAGTGTAAAGTAGTGACGAATATTCGGGGGCACAGAAATTAAATCACCTGGATTCAGTCTCACATCAAAAAAGACGCCGTCTTTGCCTTGAATGGCAAAGATTCCATGACCGCTCACGATAAATCTGACTTCATCATCCGTATGATGATGCTCACGTTTAAAGTTTTGAAGCAGTTCATCCAGATTAGGAGTCGCATTTGATAATGAAATCACATCCTGCGCTTTGTATCCTCTTCGCTCGGAAATACTCTTTATTTCCTCTTGAAACACAGTTAAAATTTCTTCCTTTTCATCATCTGTTAAATCGTACTTTTCTGATAACTGTTTTGGTAGTTTTTCAATATCCCAATGTTCATAAATGACCCCTTGCTGTTCTAAATACGCCTGAACCTCTTGTTCGTTCTCAAGTAACGTGTTCTCTTCATTATGAATGTAAATGGTCGCCATGTGTGTTTCCTCCTTTTTATTTAACAAGCTGCTTTTGATAAAGCGCTACTTTCAAATGATAGGTAAATAAAAATTCATAAGCCTCTAAGACTCGTTTGGCTTCAAATGCGCTTTTCCCCCAAACGGTGATGCCATGATTACGAATGAGTACAGCACCAGCATCGTCCGTCAGGTGCACTGCAAATTGCTCTGCAAGGTGCGGAATATGAGCTGGGTTTTCAATAATAGGAACAGCAACTTCTGCATCCTCTTCCCAATAACCAAGCGCTTTAATGATTTCATTACCTTTAAAACGAATTTCTCCTTTATCGCCATACAGCTCAGAAATGACATTGTTATCGATCGTGTGGACGTGAAGACAACATCCTGCTTTCGTCCGCTCATAAACGTATGTGTGAAGCAGTGTTTCAGCTGATGGCCTGAGCGGCTGATTCGGATGAACCGGCTGACCTGCTGCATCAACAAGAACAAAATCTTCATCGGTTTCTTTTCGTTTATCTTTGCCGCTTGCCGTCACCAAAAACGTGATGGGATCATCCGACACTTTTATCGATAAATTGCCGCTCGTTCCGTAAAACCAGTCTCTTTGTGCCAATTCACGTTTGACGTCTGCTAGTTCCTTCCAGCGTTTACTCTTCTCGTCTGCCATTCCTTCACTTCCTTTATTTGATCAAATTGCGCTTTTAGATCAACAAATGTTTCATACTCTTGATGTACGAGCCCTAGCTCTTTACATTCGTTCAGTAAATAATCACGCGCAAACGTGAGATCCGCATGTTTCGCTGCCTCAATATCAGTCACTGAATCACCAATCATGATAATAAAGTCATCTTCCTGCGTCAGTTCTCGAATAATGGAAGGCTTGCAGCAGCCACAGCCATTTTGGCATTCTGAATCACAGGCATGCGGCCATTCAATTTGAATATGGTCTTCTTTAAATGATGCATAGTTACAATAAATATTCTCTTGTTCGACAATCCCTTCAAGGATAGGATAGACAAAAAAGTCCATACCGCCGCTGAGTACATAGAAAGGAATGTCTGCTTTTTTGACATCATCGACAAACTGTTCAAATCCCTCACGAATCTCTGTATCCTCTAAAATAAATGACCGAATGGCTTCTTTCTGATCACTCGTCAGTAACTGAAACATCTGCCCGACGCCTTCTTGGATCGTGATCTCTTTTGCTAGAACACCATCCTTCCATTTCGTCCATTCTTTTGGAGCAAACTGCTTCATGATGCGAATGATATTATCATTTTTCGTAATCGTACCATCAAAATCACAACATACAATTGGTTTTTTCATTTATTCTGCTACCCTTCCCCAAAGATCAAGTGCTGCTTGTAAGTCTTGACAAGTTGATGCTTTTTCTTCGATAGACTCTTTTTTGACCACCGCATCAATGATCGAACGAAAGGCTTTCCCTCCTCCAATTGCTCCCCGCGGATGTCCGTGAATTCCCCCGCCTGCATTAATGACATGATCAAGTCCAAAATCTTTGATTAAGATCGGCACCATTCCCGGGTGAATGCCTGCTGAAGGGACAGGAAATGTTTGTTGAACTGTATCCTCTTTCACACATGCTTCGAAAATGCCAATGGCATCTTTTTTCGGAAGGGCGACTGATCCATAAGGAGAGGGAAAAAGACTTAAATCAGCGCCAGCATATCGATTTAATTTGCCTAAAAGAAGAGAATGCGAGAATCCATAGTCTGGAGAGGATGTCATTGCACCGCTCACTGCCGGATGTGCCATGATCGGCAATCGGATCTCTGGATCTTCAGCCAAGCTTTGCATGACATCAAGTCCATAGGCAAAAACATTGAATAAAAGCGCATCAGCCCCGAGTTCGGCTGCCTTTCTTGCTCGATCTTTCAAATCAAAAGTTCTACCCGTTAAATTAACAGCATAAAGCGTGCGATGTCCTGTCTCTTCATATGTTTCTTTTAATATCTGTTTTCCTTCCTTGATTCGATCTTCAAAAGGGGCTAATGGGCTTTCAAATAAAATCTCATCATCTTTGATGAAGTCTACTCCACCTAAAGCCTGTAAGCGGAGCTGTTCTTTTAAATCCTCCATATCACGGCCGATCACGCCTTTAAATATACTCATCAATAGCGGCCGATCAAACACGCCTACTTTCTTTCGTATCCCCTCAATGCCAAATACCGGTCCTGGCAGACAGCTTTTAAACCTTTCCGAAAATTCGATATCGACGAGCTTTACTTTCCCATCCAGTGAAAGCTTTCCAAAAATCGTCGTCAACACCGCTGGTATATCAGCTGAAAAGTTCGCCTCAGGATAAGCAATGGTCACCTCTGATTGATACAGACCACCATTTGTGGGAGACTGTTCTTTTACGCTCACCACACGGCCTTTATGTTTTTTCAGCTGCTCCTTTTTGAGCTGCGGCAAGTCCGTCCATGACCCGACCGTTAACCCAAGTGCGATCTGCTCTGCTTTTCGGTCTATTTGTTCATCCTCTCGATGTGTTAGTACGTATGTTGCCAGTAGTTCACTCACTAGGAATCCCCTTTCGATTGCGTCCTGTATATGGTCAATAAAAAAACCTCTTTAAGTGCTTGATCAGCGCGTTAAAGAGGTTTCGTCTCATTCATCCGAATCTTATCTCTCAGCGCTTGCTGCAAGAATTAGCACCGTGCTTCATGGAAGTCGGTTGCCGGGCTTCATTGGGCTAGTCCCTCTGCCTACTCTTGATAAGAATATTCAATTTTCTTAAATATTGCCTGAATTATCGCACCATTTTTTTACGTTGTCAATGGCTTTTTTTCAAATAACTGCAAGGCAGCGATACGATCAGCGGCTTCCTTTAGCCGCTCCTCACTTGTTAAAAGCCCGACTCTGACGTAGCCTTCACCATGAGCACCAAAGCCATTCCCCGGTGCCACAACAACATGTGCTTTTTCTAATAATACATCAGAAAAAGTTTCCGATGTATACCCTTCAGGCACCTTTAACCAAGCAAAAAATGAGCCCTTTGGCGCACTGACGTCCCAGCCAATCTCTTTGCATGCAGCAATCCAAGTGTTTCGTCTTTTTTCGTACCGATCATTTTGTACTTGTACGCACGTTTGATCGCTTAAAAGTGCTTCTGCTGCTGCATCTTGAGTTGCTTTAAACAGTGACACAAACAGATGATCCTGATAAAGCTCAATGGCTTCGATAACAGAGGCATTCCCTGCTGCAAAACCGACTCTCCAGCCAGCCATATTATACGTTTTGGACAATGTATAGATTTCAATACCTGTCTCTTTTGCTCCGTCTATTTGCAGGAAACTGAGGGGCTTTTCGCCGTCAAATCCTATGCCACCATATGCAAAATCATGGACAACACACATCTTATTTTCACTCGCAAACGCAACAGTATCTTCAAAAAATGTCCTGGTTGCAGTCGCACCAGTTGGATTATTTGGGTAATTTAAGTACATCAATTTTGCTTGATTCTTATCTTCCTCAGACAGTTGGTGGTAGTCAGGCAAAAATTCATTTTGTTCAAGAAGAGGCATTGTGACCATGCGAGCTCCGGCAAGCACAGCGCCTGACCAGTAATCAGGATAGCCCGGATCTGGAACAAGCAGCGTATCACCTGGATTCAGTAAACATTGCGGCAATTCGACTAGTCCCGCTTTCCCTCCAAATAAGATGGCAATCTCTGTCTTTGGGTCAAGCGTGACACCATATTCTCTTTCATAAAAAGCAGCTGCAGCTTTTTTTAGTTTCGCTGTCCCGCGGAATGAGGAGTATTGATGATTTTCAGGTTTTGCTACCGCTTCCTGCATCGCTTTCACAATATGTGGAGGAGTGGCCTGATCAGGATTTCCTTGACCTAAATTAATCACATCTGCCCCTTCCTGCACTTTTTTCTGTACTTTTTGTACAAGCGACGCAAAAAATTGTTTCGGTAAATGTTTCAATACATCCGATTGCTGGAATTCCATTTTTTCACCTTCTATTCAAGTTACATGACAATACAATCACTGTAATGGATTGTTTTATGAATTGTAAAGCAATTTTGAAAAAAGATTGACATGTGAACTGCAGCTCTGATAATATCTAGAATTAAGAAATGCAAGCAGACATGAAACAATTACATATTGATTTCTCTTATCGAGAGTTGGGCGAGGGATTTGGCCTTTTGACCCCAACAGCAACCGACCGTTAATACCACTGTGAAGTGGGGCGCAGCAAGTACAGCGCCAAGACAATTGTCTTATAGGGCACGGTGCTAATTCCATCAGACGTATGTGCTGAGAGATAAGAGAGGCTTCGAGCATACACGCCATCAAGCCTCTTTCTCTCAGGAGAAAGAGGCTTTTTTATATGATTTGGAGGGGAAGCAATTGGTTACACTTACGGCATCATATGAAGAATTAACAGAAAGTTCGGCAGTTGCACTTGCCATTAGACTTGGATTGATTCAGGAGAGCAGTCATTTAACATGCACTGAAATCGGTGACGGAAATTTAAATTACGTCTTTCATATTTATGATCACAAACAAGCAAAAGGACTGATTATCAAGCAGGCCCTTCCTTACGCAAAAGTCGTTGGAGAAAGCTGGCCGCTGACATTAGACCGTGCAAGAATTGAAAGTGCAGCACTCATCAAGCAATCAGAGTATGCACCACATCTCGTACCAACCGTCTATTATTCGGATACAGCTCTTGCAGTGACGGCAATGGAGGATCTATCACACCTTGAAATCGTCAGAAAAGGGCTAATTGCCGGAAAACATTATCCGTATTTATCAGATCATGTCGGAGAATTTTTAGGCAAAACACTATTTTACACGTCTGACTTTGCCACAAATCCTAAAATCAAAAAACAATTCGTGAAGCAGTTTACAAACCCTGATCTTTGTGACATTACAGAGAAACTCGTCTTCACAGATCCTTTCTTTGACAGCGAAACGAATGACTTCGAAGAGGAATTAAGAGAAGAGGCACAAGCACTATGGGCTGATCTTGAACTGCAAGCAAAAGCAGCCGAATTGAAACGGATCTTCTTAACCTCTGCTGAAACACTGGTACATGGAGATCTTCATACAGGCAGTATTTTTGCAAACGAAACGGAAACGAAAATCATTGATCCAGAGTTCGCTTTTTACGGTCCTTTCGGATTCGATATCGGTCACTTTATTGCCAATCTGTTCATCAATGCTTTATCTCATGAGAATGAGCAGGATCAGCAGCACCTTTTTGATCATGTCGTCAATGTGTGGGCAACATTCAAAGAAGTGTTCACAAAAGCATGGAAAGAAGACAGTATTGAAGCGTTTAGTGTATCGGACAGCTTTTTAGAAACAACGTTTGACCGTATTTTAAAAGAAGCCACCGGCTTTGCTGGCTGTGAGCTTGTTCGCCGAACCATCGGTCTTGCGCATGCGGCTGATCTTGATGCGATTCCATCACATTCTAGAAGGCTTCAGCAGAAAAAAGCAGCACTTACACTAGGAAAAACATTGATCAAACAATATCAAGCAGTGGAAACAGCGTCTGACCTCGTCGCATTATTCCAGCAAACTGTAAAGGAGTGACGAGTTTTGTCTAAAGAATTTGAAGTTCCCCGTTCCGTCGAATGGGAAGAAAACCGTATCAACATTTTGAATCAGCAAAAATTACCCGCTGAAACCGTGTTTGAGCATTTATATACAAAAGAAGATGTGTATGATGCCATTGTGACGCTAAAAGTACGCGGAGCACCTGCTATTGGCATTACAGCGGCTTTTGGGCTCGCACTCAGTGCACAAGAGATTGATACAGAAGACATTAATCTCTTTAAGCGAGAAGTCGCTCGCCTGAAAGAATATTTAAACAGTGCTCGTCCAACCGCTGTGAATCTTGCCTGGGCATTAGACCGGCTTTATCAGCGCATTGAGCGTGCTGCTTCGGTGAATGCAGCCAAAACTGATCTTGTCCATGAAGCCATTCAAATTCAAATCGAAGATGAAGAAACATGTCGGCAAATCGGTCAAAATGCTCTTCAGCTCTTTAAATCTGGTGATCGAATTATGACCATTTGCAACGCAGGCTCCATTGCCACAAGCCGGTACGGAACAGCGCTTGCACCCTTTTATTTAGCGAAAAAGAAAAACCTCGATCTTCACATTTACGCATGTGAAACACGTCCTGTCCTTCAAGGCGCTCGTCTGACGACATGGGAATTGATGCAGGGCGGTGTAGATGTGACGCTTATCACGGATAATATGGCAGCCCATACGATGAAAGAAAAACAAATTTCTGCCGTGATTGTTGGTGCAGATCGAATCGCTAGAAACGGTGATACAGCAAATAAAATTGGAACGTTAAGTCTGGCTATTTTAGCTAAACACTTTCAAATTCCATTTTTTGTGGCAGCGCCTCTTTCGACCTTTGATGTGTCAACTCAGGATGGATCAGATATTCCGATTGAAGAACGCGACCCGCAGGAAGTAAAGGAATTAAACGGCATCCAAATTGCGCCTCCTGACGTGCAGGTATTTAACCCTGCCTTTGATGTCACTCCTCACCATCTCATTTCCGGGATCATTACAGAAAAAGGCATTATCACTTCCAACTATACAGAAGAGATTGATGCACTATTCACCGAAAGCGCGTCACTTTAATCAAACAAAAGCGCGGGGTTCTTATCATTTAAGAGCACCGCGCTTTTTTGTTTCGTTCGTTTTTGCTAATATTTCTTTTTTCTGTTCTTCTGTCAACACGTTCATTTTGACACATAGTGATGTGACGGCGTACATTTTATCTTTTTTGCCCCATAACATGTTAGCAGCCTCCTTTTTCCCTAGACCAACTTTTTTAGCTTAATAAAAGGATATGTCGCTCACTAAACATTTGGAACAGGTCAATTCATTTATTTTTGAACAAATGGGATGCCTTCTAATTCTAACAGGATCGCTTTCATCCCTGTCTTCGTCCCTGCATAACCAGTCAGAGTCCTGTCTTTTCCAATGACCCGGTGACACGGGATAAAAATAGGCAATGCATTGCGTCTATTAGCTTGTCCAATGGCTCTGACAGCCTTTGGATTGCCGATCGCTTCTGCAATATCAGCATAGCTTTTTGATTCACCATACGGAATAGTAGAAAGTGCCTCCCACACTTGCTCTTGAAACGGAGAGCCTGCTTGCTTGAGCGGGAGATCGAACACTTTCCGATCGCCCTTAAAATATTCATCCAGCTGTTTTTTCGCTTCTTTTAATACAGGCGTGTCTTCTTGTTTAAAATGGTCTCTCTGTTCTTTGACCAAAAACGATTCATCATCAAACTTCACTTCAATGATGGCACCATCTTTCTCTAGTATGTATAATGCCCCGATTGGTGCGGTATAGACTGTATAATACACATTAAAGCTCCCCTTCTTGTTTCTGCTGCCGGAGTGGAAGCGTGAGATGGAACACTGTTCCAACCCCTTCTTCACTCTCTACTTCAATGGTTCCTTGATGCTCTTCAATAATTTTATAACTAACCATTAACCCAAGTCCAGTGCCTCTTTCTTTTGTTGTATAAAATGGTTCTCCGAGACGTTTTAGTTTATCCTCTGTCATGCCGCAGCCTTCATCACGAAGAGAAATCACAATGTGCTCCTTCCCCTTCCTTTGAATGCTCACGTATACATTTCCTTTCTGAGGCATTACTTCAATCGCATTTTTCAAAATGTTAATAAAGACTTGCTTCAATTGATTTTGTTCACAGTAGATGAGCGGAATATCATCCAGCACATTTAAGTGCATTTGCACATTGCCAAGATTGGCCTGTGCGTGAAGAAGATCCATCGTGTCTTTGACAATTTGCACGACATTTTTTTCTTCATAGATGATGGCCTGCGGTTTTGCTAAAATCAGAAATTCTGTAATGATGGATTCGATTCTTTTTAGCTCTGATGTGATGACATTAAAATAGAGCGAATACTCCCCTTCAATATTTCCTTTGAGCAGCTGAATGAAGCCTTTTAAAGCCGTCATTGGATTTCTAATTTCATGGGCAATTCCAGCGGCAAGCTCTCCGACAACATGAAGCGTATCCGATTTTCTTACCCGCTCCTCTAATTCCTTGCGCTCAGTCACATCTCTAAAGATGGCCAAATTCATGTTATGAATAATATTTCGTTTAAAAGAAAACTCCAAAATACGTTGATCTGGATGGTTCAGCACAAATGGAACTTCATTGTCCATCTCATCTAATGACATCGCCTGAGCTGGCTGCGCCAAATTTTCAATTTGATATGGCGCAAGGATATGAAAAAGGTTCATTTCCGTTAAGTGATCATCTTTGAGGCCAAGCAGTTCACTTGCGGATGGATTCACATCAATAATCCGGTATTGATTATCGAAAAGAACAATGCCATCCATAGAGCCATTAAATACTTTACGGAATTTGAGCTCACTTTCTCGCAGCTCCTCTTCCATTCGCTTTCTGTCACTGACATTCCGTAATATGGTTAAGTGCTGCCCTTCTAATACCGCATGCTTAGAGGTGAACTCAAGCTCTTTGAATTGGCCATTCGCCATTCTAAAGAGGAGTTCTTCTCTGATTTCAAGATTCCTGATATACCGTCTTCTTGTCGGCCGGTATCTGCGATCAGATTTGACTAGAAAATCCATGAGTTTCTTGCCAATCAGCTGATGCATCGGTAATTCGAAAATTCGGCAGGCAGATTCATTTGCCCTGACAATTTCTCCATCATCCGCCCAAATGATGATGGCATCCATCGCATTTTCGAATATTTCTCTAAAACGTTCTTCACTTTTTAGCAGCTTTTCTTCCATTAATCTTTTTTCTGTAATATCACGCATGATGGACATGTAAAAACCACTCATCACATTGGATGTGATGGTCAGTTCGAATAATTTGTGCTGCCCAGATTGAAGGGTAACAGGAAGTTCACCCTTTGCTTTCCCTGTTTCTTTCAATGAAGTTAAGAGCTGCTGGAGCGCTGGAAGATTTTCTTCTTCAACAAATTCATTTAAGTAGCGGTCTGTTAAATCTGTTTTTTGAAGTTCAAAGCTCTGGCAAAAAGAGTGATTGGCGTCAATCATACAACCATCCTGATCAAATATGACCATACCGTCAATCGCTCGATCAAATAAATCTTTAAACAGCTGCTCATTCATCGAACGTTCTCGCTCTAATATTTTCTTTGAAGAAATATCACGCATGACGACAATATATTGTTGATTCACCACGTCGTGCTCTGCTACAAATTCAATATATTTTGTCTCTCCATTTTCAAGTTGAATGGAGATCTCTCTTTTTAACGTTCCTTTTCGAAAAAAAATCTCAAGTGAGCAGTCAATTTTGTTTTTCGGGATGCCGTATAGGAAATCTAGAACGGATTTATTGAGGAGGTCTTCTTTCGGTGTTTGCACAAGCCTACATGTCGCTTCATTGGCTTGAATAATGTTGAGGTGCTGATCAAATATAAAAATGGCATCTAACGTCTTATTTAACAGCATTTTGTGCTGTATCAATTCATTTCGCAAATATTCGTTCTCTTTTTCTAATTTTCTGATATTTTTCGCGCCATCGAGCGTTTCAGTCATTCTCTTACACTCCTTTTCCAGCCTCATTCCTCTACAATATTTCTACAAGATTTTCATTGTTCCTTCATTCGACTCATAAAAAAAGAGAACTTTTTACACGAGGCTTGCTTCATTTGTTTCATTTGGATGACACGATTGTATAACGATTCTCTTTTCTTACGCTTCTTTTACAACCGTTCTACAATTTCACATCAAATAGCGAAATGAGCCAATTTGTATTTTAAAATGGGGCAAATGAGGGAACAGTGCACTTAGAACGTTTATGTTCGAAATGAAGCAGGAAAGGTGATGTTATGACGTCAACGAGAGACAGTTATTTCGATAATGCAAAATTTCTTCTGATTTTTCTAGTTGTTTTTGGTCATTTGTTACGGTCATTCATACATGATAATGACTGGATACTCTACTTATATAAATTTATTTATACATTCCATATGCCCGCTTTTATATTGGTGTCTGGCTTCTTTGCCAAAGGTTTTAGAAAACCAGGTTTTATGAAAAAAGTCGCAGTTAAGCTGATCATCCCATATTTGATTTTTCAGGTCATCTATTCTGTGTATTATTATTTCTTACAGGATCAAAGCATCTCTAACTTAAATCCGATTGATCCGCAGTGGTCTTTATGGTTTTTAATCAGTTTATTCTTTTGGAACTTACTACTCATTCCTTTTTCAAAACTGCCATTCCACTGGGCAATGATCGTTAGTTTATCGATGGCGTTACTTGTCGGTTACGTGGACAGCATTAGCGATACGCTCAGCCTATCTCGTACGTTTGTCTTTTTGCCGATGTTTTTAGCTGGCTTTTATTTAAAAAAGCAGCACTTTGAATTTATCCGAACAAGCAAAGGGAAACTGACTGCACTTCTTGTACTGATGGCCGTGTTCATGTTTTGCTATTTTTATGAATTCGATTATTCCTTTTTATTTGGGTCACAGTCTTACGCTTCTCTTGGAGATGAAGGACTCATTGCAGCGATGAAACGAATGGTATGGTATTTACTTGCATTTGCTGCTACCTTTAGTTTCTTTGCATTAGTCCCTACACGCCGGTTCTTCTTTACCAAATGGGGCACAAGAACGCTTTATGTCTATTTACTTCATGGCTTTGTGATTAAGCTTTTAAGAACGACTTGGTTTGATGATTGGGCTCTAAATACGGCAAGTGTATTGATTCTATTGCTGCTTACGGTCCTCTTAACCTTTACCCTATCTAGTACATTTGTTAAAACTGTTGCACAACCAGTCATCGAGCTCAAAATGACCAGCCTGATGAGAACCATTACTGGCAGACAAAACAGTTATATTAAATAGGAAAAACGATCCTGTGAGGATCGTTTTTTTTTCTATTTATTTTTTGTTTTTCTGTTCAGTGTGACATTCATCGTTTTTTTTAGGCTTCATTAAAGTATCAATCCATTTACTGCTGTTTATATCTCCTAGCTCGCTGCCAAATTCCTCTTCTAACATATCGGGGTTCATCGGTTTTTTATGGTCTTTCATATCTTTACTTTTCACATGTTTTTTAGTCACGAGATGCTCCCCCCTGTTTACCTTGATGAGAATTTCGGTTCGCTTGGCGGTCTTCTGATTGCTCGTCAAATTGTGTTTGTCCTTGATCGTGTGCCATGCTTTCTGTAGGCGTCATATTATTCGTGAGTGCTTCATTTTTTGCTGCTTTTCTTTTCATTTGTCATCATTCCTTTTTAACATGTTTAGTTCTTCGCTCAATTGATCAAACAGCTCTTTCATTTGTTTGACTGTCACTGGTTTTTCCTCAGGCTTTAACTCATATCCAATTTGCCCATTCGCTTCTAGCGTTGCTTTTTTGAGACTGCTGATGTCTGTGATGCCCTGCTGCTTTAAGCGCATTTTGAATTCGTCCCTTGTCAGACGCGTTTTTTTCAGCTTGTGATCAAGCATTTCTCCATCCTCTAAAATCACCACAGACTTCCCTGAAACCAATTTTTCAAAGAAATCAAACCGAATTGACAGCTTTTCCATCACCACAAGTGCCACAATAAAGATGGTCGCTGCATAAATGGTTTCAAGTAAATTATGCTCAATGAAGGGTTGGATAATAATCGATCCAATTGAAATCATGATGACTGTCTGTTGAACCGTTAATTGACTAATGGATTTAGGTCCTGCTATTCTCAGCAGCAAGGTACCAACGAGTAGCATTACAATTGCTTTCCATAACACATCCAGCACGTCTCTTTCACCTCTTACCTATAGATTGCGAACATCCCTTGTGATTTAGCCAGTTATATAATGGAAATAAAAAAACCAGCATTCAGTAGGAATGCTGGTTAGCCGATGATCACACGCTCTTTCGGATAATGATAATTCGCTTCACTTTCCCGGCGGCCAATTAAATACAAGAAGCTTGGAATTCCAATCCGTCCTATAAACATGACCACCATAATAATACACTTACCAAATACCGACAAGTCAGACGTAATTCCGAGCGACAGTCCCGTTGTTCCAAAGGCAGAACAAACTTCAAATAAAGTTTCAAGAAGTGTATGATGGTCTGATAAAGTTAACAGAAACGTAGCACCAAACACTAAAATAAAGGCCATCATCGTCACCATGAGGGATTTATTAATATCCGCTTGATGAAGCTCTCTTTTAAAGATTTTAATGGACTTATTTCCTCTCGCAAAGTGAAACAAAGCAAGTAAATTAAGGGCAAACGTGGTTGTCCGAATTCCGCCCCCTACCGAGCTTGGAGATGCCCCGATAAACATCAGCAAACATAAAAATAACAGTGTCGGCTCTGTCAATTGCGTAATATCTAATGTCGAAAGCCCGCCACTTCTGGTAGCTGTTGATTGAAACAAAGAATAAAACAAGATTTCATGCCAGCTCTTCCCTAGAAAAGTAAACCGGGCTTCAAGTGCATAAATCCCAATTGCCCCAACGACAACAAGGAGACCAAACGTGATCGTTGTAATTTTCGTAAACAATGAAAACGATGCATGTTTTCGGTCTTGATTGAATAAATAATCCTTTACTTCGACAAGTACCGGAAAGCCAATAGCGCCAAAAATGATGAGCAGCATCGTAATAAATTGGACGAAATAGTCATCTTTATAAGGAATTAACGAATTTCCAGTAATATCAAATCCTCCATTGGTTGTGGCACTGATACTAGAGAAAAATCCGTGTAAAAAAGCACCTTGCACATCGTAATACTTTAGAAAATACATACTTAAAATCAGACCGCCTACAAACTCAATCAGTAAGATTAAATATAAGACCTGCTTCATGAGTTTTACAATTCCTGATAAGTTGCTCTGGTTTTGGTCTGCCATAATTAATTTTCTTTCTTTAATGCCGATCCTTTTTCGCATAACCAGCCAGACGAATGTACCAAGCGTCATAATGCCGATACCACCGATTTGCAAAACAAATGCAAGGATCCACATCCCGGTCACACTAAATGTTTGTGACGTATCGACAACAGTCAGACCCGTGACACTGACAGCACTCACAGCTGTAAACAGCGCATCAATAAATGTCCATTTGACTCCTTCTTGGTGAGCCACTGGCAGACTGAGTAGAATGAACGACACGGTCACAGCAAGAAAATAGTAAAGGGCAATCAGCTGAAAAGCCGACAGCCGGTCAATTAGTTTTTTCATTGGATTCATGGTTATTCCTTCTTTTATCTTTCTTTTCGAATACTTTATCATTTTAATGAAAAGAGAGAAGATTTTAAAGGTATTTTGTGCTTTATTTACTTTTTCATCAAAAAGAAAAAGACATCCTTACGCAGAATGTCTTTTGATCTTTCTTATTTTGCTTCTAGTCTTCTAATTCTTTCGTTTAAATCAGGGTGTGTTGAGAAAAGAGAAGCTTTTCTTTTACCACTGATTTTCAGTGTAGCAACAGCTGCTTGATCATCATCTTTAATTCTTGATGTATACGCCTCTAGTGAACGAAGCGCATGAATCATTTTATCTTTTCCTGCAAGGTCCGCACCGCCGCGGTCTGCATGGAATTCACGATGTCTAGAGTAAGCAAATACGACAAGGCTTCCTAAGATAGAGAAAATAATTTGGAAGACGATCACAGCGATAAAGTGAACAACTGGGACAAGCTCTTCACGTGGAACGAAACGACTTGCGATCCATGCCGCAATTCTTGAAAGGAAGACAACAAACGTGTTGACGATTCCTTGAAGTAACGTCATTGTAACCATGTCACCGTTCGCTACGTGAGCGACTTCGTGAGCGATAACCCCTTCAACTGCTGCATCATCCATTTCATGAAGCAATCCAGTTGATACGGCAACAAGCGATCTACTCTTAGAAGGACCTGTCGCAAAAGCATTTACTTCAGATGATTGGTAAATACCGACCTCAGGCATTTTAGAAAGGCCTGCTGCTCTTGATAGTCTGTGAACGCGGTCAACAAGCTGCTGCTCATCATATGTTAAAGAATCCTTTTCTGGATTTAACACACGCACACCCATCATCATTTTTGCCATCCAGCGAGACATCGCTAGTGACATAAACGAGCCTACAAAACCAACAACTGCACTGAATACAAGAAGATAAAGGATATTAAGTCTTCCGTCTGCTCCTATATAAGAACCAACACCAGTTGCTGCACTAATAACCGATAGGACAATACCAATCGTAGTGATAACAAGAATGTTCGTTAATATAAACAGAAATATTCTTTTACCCATACATAACCTCCGCTGTCATATTAAGTTCATTTGAACTTATTAATAAAATTATAAAAATAAACGTCTCAAATTGCAAGGAAAAAGGAATCGTTTTCTATGTTTATCATACTGGCTCAAACCTCGTCATTTCAATGATTACGCTACTTGCATCCGCTAAAAAGTGAACAAATTGTGACGCAGCTGCCCTATTTTAGTTTATTTTGCATTTTCATTAAAAAGAGATTATGATGTTGAATTAGATCAATAATCACGTTTTTGACGTACAAATGAGGTGGAACATGGTGACTTTTAAATTAACGAGAATTGACATGACGAGACTTCTGTATTCTCTAAAAGGCGAGGGAGATCTGACTCCGCTTCAGCTTTTGAATTTATCTGTAAAAAGCGATAAGGAACATGAATATGATGAATTAAAAATCCCTTCGTTTTTTGAAAAACTCGAACGGCGGAAGCAAAAATCAGAGCACGGGCTTTCAACGAACGAAATCGTTGAGCTTGGCAACTTGTGTGAGCTGACTTCTCTTAAATCGACAGCCATTCAAAACTGGATCAAGCGCGATATTAAAGATATGATCGGCCATCCAGAGCTTGGCAAGAAGTACTCCATTGATCAGGTCGTTATTTTATTAATTGTCCGGGATTTAAAATCAGTATTTGATTTTGATTCTATTCGTATGATCTTATCTGCCTTATTTAATACGATCACAGATCGAACGGATGATATTATCAGCCCCATCCGTTTTTATGAAGCATATGCGCACGTCCTTGATTTTATTTATCACCATACACATTTTCCATTAAAGGAAACGAATTTAAGAGAAATGACAGAAGAACAGACGGACAAGCTCCACGAAGAGTTTACAGAATTGACGAAGCCGCAATGGCACTTGATTAAAGGCATTATCAGTTCTACCGTTTTCTCCGTTTTCACTTCTCACTTGCAAAGCACAGCGCAAGAAATGATGTTGAATACGCTTCAGCTGAAAAAGGCTTAAAACAGAGCCCGAGGTGACCTTCATCACCTCGGCTTTTTTGTGCAGCAATTGCCAGCATAATTGCAGGCTGTTTTTTTCAAAATAAGAAGGCGCAACAAACATGAGGTGAAAGGAGGAATCTGTGATGGCAAATCGAAATCAACTTCTTGTTCCTGGAGTAGAACAAGCATTAGATCAATTTAAATACGAGATCGCTCAAGAATTTGGCGTGACTCTCGGTTCAGATACAGTCGCACGTTCAAACGGTTCTGTTGGCGGCGAGATTACAAAAAGACTCGTACAGCAGGCGCAATCTCAAATGGGCCATTCAACTAAATAAAGACATGGTGAAATACGCCGGATCTATTCTGGCGTTTTTTTACTGTTCATATGTAGGCTCATCCCGGTTTTCACGGTATGAAGGCGGTGTATTTTTCCCTTTTTGTTTGACGTCATTTCTGTTACGTTCGACGTACGGACGATTCTGACCACTGTCGTTTTTTTTTACATGCTTTTCAGCATCACCACGTGATGTGCCATTTGGATGTCTTTTTTCATCAGGATCAGTCGAGTGATTTTTTTTTTGCTCTTTGTCTTTTTCAAAAGGGCGGTCCTTTTCTTCTTTTCCCTTTTTCTCTTTATTTTCATGATTAGGGCTTGTTTGGTGAGGCTTTTGAACAGCTCCTTGCTCTTCCCTCTCAACTTCCTTCTGCTCTTTGTCCTCGCCTTCTGGAGCCTCTTTATCCGGCTGCATCTCATCGCTAACGTCTGTCTTTATATCTTCTTTTTTGTCTTCGTCTTTTTGATCTTCATCAGCATTTTTCGGCTCTTCTTCTTTGACAGCCTCGTCATCTGCTGGATCTTCATCTTCTTTTTTAACGTCCTCTTGTTCGTTGTCTTGCATTTCTTGATTTCTAATATAAGTTCCTGTTGAAATGCCTGCTTTTTGTGCCTTTTCTCTTGTTTCCAGGTCACCTTCCACAGTTTCCAGCTTATAATTGCGCTTTTGATATTCCCCCGAGATGGTGCTGATTTTACTTTTTACGTTTGTTTTGTATGTATGATCCTGCTTGTTTTCATAAACAGTTGAAATATAAATGCTTTTAGAGTGGTTCACGTATCCTTTTTTATCACAATCATCGATGATTTCCTGCACGACTTTGGTCATGTCGTTTTTTTCTAAATCTTTCATACTGGCCAGTACTTGCTTCGCATCTTTATTCAGCGGAGTGACACCGATCACTTGATAATTGTGATCGAGTTTCAGCTCAAAACTTGGGTTAATGTCAATCGTCATATATGCATATGCTTTTTGACTTGAGAAAGATGGCATCATAGTGAAGATCACGACAATAATTGCTGCAATTGATAGAATTCCTGCATTTAACGGACGTAAACGAAGCAGGTCAAAAAAACCGGCTCTTTTTCTTTCGAGACGTGATTCATTCGGAAACGTCACTTCTTGACCGATTTCATAGTCTTGCTGTTCATACTTTGTCCGCAGAAATTGTCCATCAGGGGTCAGCAGTGTGACATATTTTTTGTTTTTCTCTACTATAATGCCTCTTCTCATGAATTAAGCACCCCTTTAAGGTAATCTTTCAAATACACATAATCACCTGTCATAATGATCGCCATCGCAATAATATATTTTCTATTTCTCTCAATCGTTTTGCGGCTGACTTCCACTAGCTTTTCCAGCTGTTTGACTGGCAATTGTTTTTTCTGAAATAAAATGGTTCTCAGTTCATCGTGCTTAACGAGTGTATGGGCCACTTTAATGGCATTTTGTCTCGCATCCGCATGCTTTGGTGAATGCTCAAGCAGTTCTTGAAACGTAAGACCATATACTTTCAATCGTTCTTTAAAATGTTCAATCTCTTCTCTTCTATGTTCTTGTTCAATTAAACGCCTATATTCATTTGCAGAAAGCTCTGCTTCAATCATGCTTTGCGAGTACTCGCCATTCTCACTTTCTTGAAGGTCCATTTGAACCGTTGGCGCGTTTCTTGCTTCTTTTCGAATATAGTCGATTACTTTTCTTTTAATAATTAACTCCGCAAATGCAAGGAGTGAGTTGCCTTTTTCGGCAGAGTATTTTTCTATCGCTTCATTAAAGGCAATTAAGCCTACGCTGAATTCATCATCTTTTTCATCTATATATCGTTTACAAACGGATGAAACCGTCTTAGCGACAAATGGTTTGTATTGCTCGATTAATGCATTTTGCAGCTCGGTATCACCCTGTTGGATGTTGATTGCCGACTGCTCTAATGTTTGCTTTTTCTTTCCCTTTTTAAACAAAAGGCTAAGCAATGGTTTCACCTCAGTTCTCCCTATATTACTCATTTATGATAGCTAATTTATGAGGGAAGCGCAAAGGAAGAAATGAGGAATTCATTTCCTGTTACTCAATTGTGACATGTATTTCTTTATCTACTTTACAACGTTTCGTTTAAAAGCAAAGAAATAAGGGGGTATCCCCCCCTTTTTTGTAATATACGTGTTATGAAAATGAAATGATATTTCTTTCAAAAAACCTACTCTTCCAGCCGCATCTCTTGTTTTTCCTCGTTTTGCTGGCCGCCTTTTCTTGATGGACTTGATAAAAACCAACCAAATGCTGCAATTGCGAGAAGAACCGTCCAGAAAATGACTTTCCATAATGTTGAATGAATGAAATGAGAGGACACGATCCCAATGGCTGGATGAGAAAGTGTATAGAGCGTCAGCTTCACGCCAACCCATCCGACAATGACAAATGCTGCTGTTTCTAGGCTTGGTCTCGTTTTAAGCAGTTTCACAAATACAGTCGCCGCAAACCTCATGATCACTAGACCAATGATACCGCCCAATAGAATGACAATAAATTGACCGCCATCAAGCCCGCCAATTTGTGGAAGGTTTGTTGCTGGCAGAGTCACAGCTAATGCAACAGCTGCTAAAATAGAATCTACTGCAAATGCAATGTCAGCAAGCTCAACTTTCACGACGGTTGCCCAAAAGCCGCTTTGTTTCATGTTTGTGTCTGCTTCCTTTTTCTTAAATACGTGCGATTTTAAAATATGGTGAATCGAAATATATAGAAGATAAATTGCGCCAATGGCTTGAACTTGCCACACATCTACTAAAAACGAAATAAGAAAAAGAGAACCAAATCGCATGACAAATGCTCCCGCAAGTCCGTAAAACAATGCCTTTTTTCTCTGTTTTTCAGGAAGGTGTTTGACCATCACAGCCATAACCAGCGCATTATCAGCTGCTAAAATCCCTTCTAATCCAATCAATACGAGAAGAACCCACCCGTACTCTAAAATAATTGCTGCATCCATCATCATTCCTCCTTATTTTTTATCTATTGTCCCACAACAGACAAAGGCTTATGAATGCAAAAAAGACCTTTGCCTGTAATGGCAAAGGTCTTGCTAGACATGTGATATGTAAATCATGCCAACAAAGCCGATGGAATGAGGTTCCATGTAATGACGACTTTGTTTCCGGTAAAAACCGGACGCTACTCCCCTTTGGTGGGATTAAGAATATTTAGATTACTTATATCATAATCAACAGACCCCGGATTGTCAACAGGTGACTTTTTATCTCCACCCATTGATTAAGCCGTTGGTGTTTCTGTTTTTCTTTTTCTTCGTTTCAGCCACACGTAGAGAACAAACAATAAGAGCATACCAATTCCAATCGGCAATACATATGGTTCTAAAATGGTTCCAACCTCTTGCCAGTTCTCCCCAAGGACAAATCCTAGATACACATATACAAATGTAATTGGCGTAATCGCCAAAAACGTATACAGGCAAAAAACCCACACATTCATCTTCGCAATCCCACACGGAATGGAAATAAGGGTTCTGACCCCTGGAATAAACCGGCCACTAAACGCAACAAATCCGCCATGTTTTTCAAAAAAAGCATCCGATTTATCAAGTGACTCAGGTTTCACAAAGAAATACTTCCCATATTTATTTAAAAAGGGTCTGCCTCCGTAACGCCCTAACCAGTACAAGGTCAAGGGGCCTGCCACACCGCCAATAGAACCGGCAGCCACAACACCAATGAAGGCCATGTCCCCTTTTGAAACCCAGTAACCTGCAAGAGGCAACACCACTTCAGCAGGAACAAATTCAATGCATAATGCAAGAAAGATGCCGAAGTACGACAAATTCTTAAAGGCATCAGCTAATGAAATAATAAAATCTTCGATGTTTATCAATCCCTTTCACACATAATCAGTTTGACAGGCTATGCTTGCAAATCGTACCGTGCCACCTATTAAACGAATAAAAAACCAAAAATGATTCACTTTTCTTCGTTTTTTTACATTAAATTTGATTTTACTATAAAAAATGGTCAAAAAAAATGCTGAATGCCCTTTTTAAGTAAAGGAAAAGTGAACACAGGCGCCACTTGATCCGATATATTAAGTATATGTCTGTTTTTAGATACAGGAGGTTTTCTTACATGACACATTTAACAGGAAGCTACAACGGATGGCTTGTCTTTCTGTCAGTCGCTGTCGCCGCTGTCGCCTCCTACTCAGCTCTTCAATTAGCCAGCCGGGTGATCCAGTCGAGCGGCGCAAAGAAAAGAGTATGGTTGATCATTGGTGCGATGATCATGGGGATGGGAATATGGTCAATGCATTTTATTGGCATGATGGCGTTTCATCTACGCTCTGGTATCACATATGAAACACCCTTACTCATTTTATCGATTTTGGCCTCTTTTATCGGTTCTTTCATTGCTTTTTCAATATGTATTCAGCAGCAACTTTCTACAAGACGACTTTTGATTAGTTCGATCACGATGGGCTCAGCTATTTGCAGCATGCACTACCTCGGATTGGAATCAATGGCGAATGTCACCATCAGCTATGATCCTGTTCTCTTTTTTCTTTCGTTTTTTATTGGTGCGCTCGCTTCATTCTTTTCATTACACCTTTTTTTCCGGCTCCATCGCTCTGAGAAAAGGCGGGAGGATCAGCTGTTAAAAATAGCGGGTGCGCTGATGATGGGCGGTGCTATTGCGGGCATGCATTACACTGGCATGGCGTCTTCGACGATGTTTTTTCATTCAGATGGTCAGGTCGCTGCGGGTGGTTCTCTTGAAATGTCACCATTTAGCCTGTCCATTTTCATCGGCCTGATGACACTTATCGTCCAATCACTCATGATTTTCGGCGCCTATATTGATCAACGGATTATGTCACAATCAGATCAGCTAAAAGAAAATGAACAGCGGTTCCAATCACTGATCAAACATAATATAGATGGTATTATCGTGTTATCTGTTGATCGAAAAGTGATATCGGCGAATGACCCAGGCAAACACATTTTGAAAATGTGCAATTCCTGGATTGGTGATGATGTGAGTCAATACGTCATGCCGACTGAGATGTGGGAAGACTTTATTTATCAATCAAAAAAAGCAATTACGCGTGAAGCAGAACTGAAAGCAGCAGATCGTTTTTATTATTATCATGTTACATACATACCCGTACACGTCAACCATACACTTGACAGCATTTATCTCGTTTTAAAGGATTTAACCCAGCAGAAGATTGCTGAAAAAGAAATTCATGTGATGGCACATTATGATGCATTAACTGAACTTCCGAACCGTCGTCACGGAATTAATCATTTAAATGATGTTTTATCCGCTCAAGAAGAGACAAAAACGTCAACGGCAGTTCTTTTTCTTGATTTAAACCGGTTTAAAATTATTAATGATGCCCTTGGTCATAACATAGGCGATCTGCTGTTGAAAGCGGCCGCAAACAGACTAACCAAATGTTTGCCTGACAATGGCTTTATTGCAAGAATTGGCGGGGATGAATTTTTAATGATCTTTCCTCACATGGAGCATAACACACATAAAATTGAACAGCTTTTGAAAAACATCATTCGCCAATTTGAACGTCCTTTTTTCATTCAAAACCATCAGCTCATTACATCCATTAGTATTGGAATCGCCATCTCTCCGCAAAACGGTAAGAATGGTATGGAATTGATGAGAAAAGCAGATATGGCCATGTATTTATCAAAGAAACATAAACAAAGCCGCTATGAATTCTTTACTGAATCTATGGAAAGATTGAGTGAGGACAGACTCAATCGCGAACTGGAGCTACGAGATGCCATTCAAAGAAAGCAGTTTGTGCTTCATTATCAGCCGCAAATCAGCGCCAAAACAAGACAGATGACAGGTGTTGAAGCCCTTTTAAGAATGAAAGCACCAGACGGTTCTCTAAAATCACCAGAGGCTTTCATTGAACTTGCTGAAGAATCGGGCCTGATTATCGATATTGGAAGGTGGGTCATTGACACAGCATGTAAGCAGGCAAAATTGTGGTATGACAAGCAATTGAAAATCCCTGTAGCGGTCAATTTATCTGCTAAGCAGTTTAACTCTGAAGACTTAATTGATTTGATCAAACTAACGCTAAAAAAATACGACCTTCAACCATCACTTCTTGAGCTTGAAGTGACAGAAAGCATGACAATGGACAACATCAAGCAGTCAAAACAAGTACTGACATCTCTAAAACAACTTGGCGTCCGTATTAGTATTGATGATTTTGGTACAGGCCACAGCTCTTTAAGCTATTTGAAGGATTTGCCGATTCACCGCCTGAAAATTGATAAATCATTTATCGAGGATATTTTGAGCGATTCAAAGTCTGAGCAAATCACAGGGGCTATTATTGCAATGGGGCACCAGCTATCTCTAGAAGTCATTGCTGAAGGTGTTGAAACTTTTGCACAAGCGCAACTTTTATCTGCGCAGGGCTGTGACGATCTACAAGGCTTTTATTATGCCAAGCCACTTCCAGCTAGTGATATTGAAAAATTTATCGCCTATCCTGCTCATCAGCTGGATACATAAAAAAGGTGCCAAC
Organism: Bacillus sp. 22446; assembly: GCF_052044955.1. Taxonomy (NCBI): domain Bacteria; kingdom Bacillati; phylum Bacillota; class Bacilli; order Caryophanales; family Bacillaceae; genus Bacillus; species Bacillus sp. 22446. The sequence continues at coordinate 25,570 of NZ_JBQEOD010000002.1, read as the reverse complement.
CATGGCACCTTTTCGTTTTATCTAAATAACAAATGCTGACTGTGAATACCTGCTTTTTTCAGCAGACTAATTAATTGCTCCTGTTCTTCACGCGAAAGACCAGAAAACGCCCGCGCAATTCGAAGAGAATGGATTGGATAAATTTTATCTAGATAACTGCGCCCTTTATCCGTTAAATGGGCATAAACTGACCGTTTATCCTTTGGGTCCTGTTCTCTTTCAATGAAACCATTTCGTTCTAACTTGTCAATTACGTACGTAACATTCCCGCTGACAAGCAGGAGTCTTGAGCCGATTTGCTGAAGTTTTTGAGCACCTCTCGTATACAGTAATTCGAGAACGGCAAATTCAGTTGGATTGAATCCATGCTCCTTGCTGTCTCTAATACTGTGTTCGGAAACGCTTTTAAATGCTCTTGCAAAAACTTTGTAAAGCGTCATTGAACGTTCTACTTCTTCTTCATTAAACGATAGTCTCATCACATATCTACCTCTTATAATATTTTTTTAACTTCAAGGCTTTCTTGCGGTGCAGTTGGAGCCTTTCGTAAAAAATAGAAGTACGTTTTTGAAAACCCTTTCAACCACATAAGTGACTCCATTCGTGTTATGTATAAGATTTCGATATAAACTTTTAAAATCCTTCTTATTTTTCACAATCATCTCGAAAAAAAGCTTTTCCAGCAAACCATCAAGTTACGACAAATTTTAACATAATCTGTAAAGGCTCTATATTTTCTTACATTTGATTCGTCAAATTTCTACAAAATTCAATATTGCTATAATATTAAACACGCAAAAAAAGAACCCTTCATGTGACAGTGCACATGATAGGGATGTTAAAGATAGCGGTCTGTTTTGTTGAAAAAGAAATGATACTCTTTTTTTAAGTCACTAATTGTCATGTTCTTGGTCATATCAGGGCTATACACCCCAAGTGAGCAAAGCTGCTTCGTATAATAATGTCTTTCTTTCGCTAAAGCTTCTTTTAGCCGCACGACATCTCCCCTCCTATCAATGGATATGGATCGGGTGCTTATGAGGACTTTTTATACAAATCATTTTGTACGGCTCTAAGAAGAGCATGTGCATTCTGACCCGCAGCCTGCATGAACTGCTCCAGCAGTTCATCCCTCTTCACATCTAATGCGATGATTTCTTTTGCCATACGGATGATCTGTGTTTTCTCCATCAAGTGCGCCTCCTCCTCATTTTTTCTTTTTATTATCATATGTTCACGTGACATGATTTGCACGTTATATGTTAATTTTCCTTCCATTATTTTTCACTTTTTTCATTTTTGTGTTATATTATCTAACAAACGTTAGGTTTTTTTACTGACTTTTCGATATAATATGAAGAAAAGACTTGCAGGGGTGAGGATATGACGCAGGAAGATGTATCTTATAAAGATAAAAAAGTCATTTCAATCGGGATTGTCAGTGAATTAACAGGGCTTTCCGTCAGGCAAATCCGATATTATGAGGAACGGAAACTCATCTACCCCCAGCGCTCAACAAGAGGCACACGGAAATACTCTTTTTCTGATGTAGAACGTTTAATGGATATCGCCAATAAACGGGAAGATGGTGTGCAGACAGCGGAAATTTTAAAAGACATGAAGAAAAAAGAACAGGCATTAAAAAGCGGACAATATAAGAAAAAAATGCTGGAAGGTCAAATTAATGCACACTTCCGGTACAAAAATCGATGAACTAAATAAAAATCGCTTACTTGGCAAAATAGACTTAGCATCTGATCGACCTGAATATGAAACGATGAAAGCACGAACTGACCCAAAGACCGATTCTTGCTGAAGAGTCTATTTCAGGTAGCGAAAGGAAATGCATTACAACTCATCTGAATCATTGAAGCAACAAAACGAGGCAGCAATTGCAGCCTCGTTATTAGCTAAAACAACCATTCAACTATTTATCACCTAAGATACTTGATCTTTAACGATTTAGTTTTTCAAATTTGTTCAGGAATTGAAACAGTTCGTTCATTGAGCACATTCCCCGTGTTTAGCGTCGTTTTGGGTTCAATTAAGAGCAAGTGAACTTCTTCTTCAGCAATTGATGTTCAACTCCTTTTGGAATCACAAGAAATTCTCCTTCATTAAGCGTTATTTCCCTATCCCTAAAACGGATGACTAGATTGCCTTTCCACACAAAGAACATTTCATCCTCATCATCATGGTGATGCCAAATGAATTCACCCTTAATTTTTACCATTTTCATGTATGAGTCGTTCAACTCTCCACCTATTCTAGGATTCCAATAATCATTTATTTGCGAAAATTTTTCTTCGATATTTACCTTTGAAATCAATCGATTCCCCTCCTTATTAAATGGAAACGTCTGTTTTAGTTGCCACAGCTAAAAAATTCTCATTTTCTCCTCTCGATCAGATAAAAGGGACGCCGCAATGAGCATCAACCTCTTCTATCATTTAGTTTACATACTTCTTTGGATCACGTAAAATCAAAAAATAGCATATAGATCATCACAATTTGTGATGCAAAAAAGGAGAGTTAGTTTGGATATTAAATCTTTGGAAGTATTTAAAGCAGTTGCCATTGAACAAAGCATCACAAAAGCTGCTCAAAAATTAAATTATGTGCAGTCCAATGTCACCGCAAGAATCCAACGTCTTGAACAAGAGTTAGGTGTACCTCTTCTCTATCGATATCATAAGAAAATATCTTTAACGCCTGCAGGACGTGAACTGCTGCCCTATGTAAATAAATTACTATACGATTACGAAGAAGCGATAGAAGCAGTAAAGCTTTCCTCTACTCCGCGGGGATCTTTACACATTGGATCAATAGAGTCCACCGCATCTACAAGATTGCCCAGCATTTTCACAGAATATCACAAAAAATTTCCACAAGTAGAATTGAGCTTGTATATGGCACCTACAGTCGACCAAGTTAGCGCTATCCTCAACTACAAAGTAGACAGCGCGTTAGTAGATGGGCCAATTCTTCATCCAGAAATCATCGAGTATCCTGTATTGGAAGAATCCCTCGTTCTCATTACAAGCTACTCCACGGAGCAATTCCAGGTAGAATCTATTTTACATGAGCCGTTGCTCTCGTCATTCGCCCATTGTATTTATTTAGGACGATGGCAAAAGTGGCTAGAGAACAACGGCTATCCTCCTATGAAGGTCATGGAATATGGTACGTTAGAGGGCGTCCTTAAATGTGTTGAAAGCGGGCTGGGAGTGACTATATTACCAAAATCTATGGTTGAATCTCGGGAGGAAGGTAAATTTACCTGTCATCCATTACCAGAACCACATCGAATCGTGCCCACTGTGTTGATCAGGCGACGTGATTCGTACATGACCAGTGCCCTGTCACAATTTATGGAGTTAATAGGCATTACGAATATGTGATCTGAGACAGATCATTGTTTTCATTAATAAGATCATGTGTGATACAAAAAAGAGGATAGATAGAGCGACATTCTTTCAGCTCTTCTATCCTTTTACATTATCTCAACTTATGCCAAGCATATGAACGATACTTTTTATTTAGATGAAGCGTCAGTTCCTTCAACAACCCCTACAAAGTCAATTCGTACGCCGCCTTTTTCAGGATCTTCTTTCACCCGAAAAGCAAGCGCCTTTTTTTCTCCAGTGTTTACATCTTTATAATTTGCATGAAAGACATGGATGCTGGCTTCTTCCAATTGAAAATCTTCATAAGAAAGCGTCTCAATTCCCCATTCCTTTTTCGATTTAAGAATGTCATTTGGGCTTGGGACTGCGCCTTCGACATAGACATTGTCCATTTTTCGTTTATTTCCTTCAGTTATCGCTTCTAGCATATGCTCTGATGCTACCAGTCTTCTGTCTTTCCCCTCGTCTTCTCTTGAACATGCACTTAGCAAAACAATGCACATGAAAATGAATAAAAACTTCTTCATTTTTTCTCCCACCTTCTCCTTAAAATGTAAAGGATGGAAGCGCTATATGCAATCTTTATTCAAAAAAGACTGTAAAACGTTACATTTTACAGTCTTTTGACTACATCAGTGTATGAAGAAATGCTGTTGCAATTCCAAAATAGATGAGTAAGGATAAAATATCATTCAATGTTGTGATCAGCGGTCCAGATGCAATGGCTGGGTCGACGTTTAATCTGTGTAAAATAATCGGCACGACCGTACCTGCCATTGTCCCAATAATCAGTGTTGCAAGAAGCGAGGAACCAACAACAAAACCTAAAATCATATTGCCCTGCCATACCATGGCAACGACCGTAATAATGATTGAACAAACAATCCCAATATAAATACTTGTTCTCAGCTCTCTGAAAATCAAGCGCATAATGGTTTTTTTCGTTAATTCTTCTTTTGACAATCCTCTAATGACAACCGCTAGAGACTGTGTCCCTGTATTCCCTGTCATACCTGCAATCATCGGCATGAAGAATGCTAAAGCAACGACTTGCTGCAGGGTATCTTCAAAATAATTTAAGATACTGCCTGAAATCAGCCCAATGAATAGAAGCAAAATGAGCCATGGAAGACGGCGGTATGCCGCCACAAATGCCGGTGTGTCGAACGTGATATCTTTACCAGAGGCAGCAAACTTTTCATAGTCTTCTCCTGCCTCTTGAATCACAACATCAATGATATCATCGACTGTCACAATTCCGACTAAGACATTGTTCTCTTCTACAACAGGGATGGCAAGGAAATCATATCGCTCAATGAGCTTCGCGATTTCTTCCTGGTCTTGAAAGGCACCAACGGCAATGACTCTTGTAAACATAAGATCCTGCACTTTTTCATCCGGTTCACCTAAAATAAGATCCCTGTATGAGAGTACCCCTACAAGCTGTTTTTGATCATTTATGACATATAAGTAGTTGATCGATTCGGCAATTTCAGCAAAGCTTTTCAGCTTCACCACGGCATCCTGAACCGTATAATGCTGCGGAATCCAAACGTACCGATTGGTCATGATCCGGCCTGCTGTCTCAGCAGGGTAATTCATGAGAAGCTGGACGGCCTTGGATTCCTCTGCTTCCATGTTAGATAAAAGCTGATCCTTCAGCTCATCCTCCATCTCATCAAACAAGTTGGCTAGATCATCGTTATCCATTTTGTTTGTGACGAAGGTGGCTTTGTCTTTCCCTACTTTTTCAAGAACAATCTCTTGATATTCCCGCTCCAGTTCACCCATCATTTCCGTCACGTCATCGACTGTTAAAAAGCTGAGAAAGCGGCCGCGGTGTTTTTCTGGAAGCTCCTTGAATAAGTAGGCCATATCATAAGGCTGAAGTTCTTCCATAATGTTTTTAAATTCTTTACGTTTTCCATCTCTTAGTAAAATAATGATGCGTAAAATGAGTTCATCGTACGTAATGTTCTGTATCATCGCTGTTACCTCCCCAAAATCAGGAGATACCCGAATCCCTTAGATTGTGCGGGGGTCAGGATCTCCTCTATCTGATGCGTCAATCTGATCTTTTGAGATACTCTCTATGTGTCTCGAATCGGGATGATCCATCCCCACACCTCCTTTTCTCATAAAAAAGCACCTTCAACCGAATGAAGGCGCTTTGTAAGCATGACAAATAAACACTTGCTCCTTCAATCGTAGAGCTTTAGCACTGTATGGCATAGGATTCATCCAGCTGCATTAAAAATCACCTTATGTCGATGATTCCTGTTGACCCATTGGCGTCTTTGGACATTTTTGGGCAGCAGCGTATCTCCATACAGGAGCCTCACCTAACGAAGTCTCATATTGTTGACACACTGAGATTACAGAAAAAGCGCAATGATGTCAATAAGCAAGATGCCAAGTTTCCTGATGTATTCGCTTTCTTTTCAAAAAAAAGAGCGATAGACAAGTTGACCATCGCCCTTTCATGTCTTCTATTCCTCTTCTGGCTGATTCATATCCTCTTGGGAGAGGAGATGAAAGGAATCATGCAAAAACAAAGCATATCCTTCTCCATCAGGATGGGGAACATATTCCGCACGATCCATCGTCTGTTCTTCTTCTTTTTTCTTCATCATATTCTCTCGCCTCCTTTCCAGTAGTTTGTCCCAATGAAAAAACCTTACACATAAAAGTGTAAGGTTCAGCGTGTGCGTGCTGGTGCTCACGAATGTCAATTTCGCCCCGCGCCAGTACTCGTCCTTCCTAGGGCTGCAAAGGTTTTCTATCACGCTCAAAGGTTCATTTATACCTTAATCGTCCCATTCTTGCTTGAGGATTTTGCCTGTTTTAGCGGAAATCTCAAAATCAACTTCTTCGCCGCTTGGTGTCGTAATTTCGATTTCATACAAGTACACACCATTTTCTTTATCTAATTCTGAATCTGTGACTGTTCCTTTTACTTTTGCAAGGGCAATTTGTTCAGCCTGTTTTTTGGTGATTTTTACATTTTGTTTCTTTTCTTTGACTGGATCATTGAGCGCTTTGCCTGTTTTGGCATCGACATATACTTTATATTCAAAGCCGCCTTTTTTTATCTCGACCTCATATACCCATTTTCCTTTTTTACGCTCAAGATCTACATCATCTACATAGCCTTTCACAACTTTTAATGCTGCTTTTTCAGCCTGTTTCTTTGAGACAAATGAAGATTTCTTTTGCACCACTTGTTCGGCATTTGCCGTTTGATTTGTATTTTGCGCTTGAAGGGTGAAACCACCTGCGACAAGGGCTCCTGTGAATGCTGTAGCGACTAGCACTTTTTTTATCATATTTCATTCCTCCTCTGTTTGATTTCTCCTTTATCTTAAAAAAACAAGATGATAAAGGAAGGAAAGGAACATGAGAAAATCATGAGAAAATGATTAGTTTTCGTACGTAATGCCTTCAATATCTCCTGTATAGGCATTCACTAACACCTCTGCCTCTCTTCCATCCGGCAAATCGAGCTCTACCTCAAACACGAGCATTCCGCTAAAAGTTTCAAGATCTGCATCATCCACTGTGCCGCCCACTTCTTTTACGGCAATCTGAATGGCTTCTTCTACCGTTATTTTTGTGAGCTTCTTTTCTTTAGAGGTTGGCTTTTTCTTTTCTGCTTCAATCACCTTGAACGTGTCTTTCTCAACATCCACTTGATACAGTTCTTTTTTTGATTGAATCGTAAAGATAAAGCGATCCGATTTTTCTTTCTTTTGAATCACGGTACCCTTCACTTTTTTCACTGCCACCTCTTCTGCTTGGAGTTCGGCATTTTTCTCATTTGTTTTTTGATAGCTCTTTAACTGTTTCATCTCTTTCATTTGACCGCTTGAGGAAGATGCAATGATTTGATAGATGCCATTTGAATTTTCAAGCGTCAATGTATAGTCCTGTTTATGATTGATCAAATCAATATTTGTGATGTTTCCATTGTAGTCTTTTGCGATGATTTTTTTAATGTCTGCTTCGCTTAATATTTTTTGGTCAATGGTTTGAATCATGAGCATTGCAAAGGCCGCAAGAATGAAAAGACATCCTGCGAGCGTAAGCAGCATTTTCATTTTTTTAGACATGCAGCGCCCCCTTCCTATTTCCTATTTTATAAGGAGGAAATGAGAAATTGATGAGAAAAGACCTACTTATTTCTGAAAAAGAATGGTCATCACGGTTCCTTCACCGATACGACTGTCTACCTTTAGCTCAGCCCCATGCTCTTCAGCAATTTGCTTCGCAATTGACAGACCAAGTCCAGTTCCGCCCGTCTCACTGTTTCTCGCTTCATCCACACGGAAAAAGCGGTCAAAGATTTTCGGCAGATCCTCTTCTTTTATGCCAATTCCTTTGTCAACAACCGAAATAAACGGTTTCTCTCCTGCTCGTCCGCAGTTCACATCAACTGCCTCTGCACTATATTTAACCGCATTATCAATCAAGATGGTCAAAAGCTGTTTGATCTTCTCTTCGTCCCCTTCAGCAATCACAGGCTGATCTGTTTGTATATGAGTAAGGATGGTTCGATTGGTTGCCACTTCAAGTGTATGGCCGACTTGGCTGCACAATTGACCAAGATCAACCGGCTTCATGTCCAAGTAAAGCGGCTGCCCATTTTTCGCCAGTGTGAGTAGTTGATCTGTCAGCCTTTTCATTTTTTTTGCCTCATCATGAATGGCTTGAGAGGATTCTTCTACGACCTCTGGCCGGCTTTGCCCCCAGCGTTTTAGTAAATTGCTGTAGCTCATGATGACGGTAATGGGTGTTTTCAATTCATGAGAAGCATCGTGTAAAAATTGCTGCTCTTTCTCATAATGTTTCTCGAGAATTTCGGCCATTTCATTAAAGGTGTGACCCATTTGATACAGTTCATCCTTTGAATCGCCTGTTAATTCAATTCGTTTAAATGCCTTTTCTCTCATACTTGCTTTCATCGTATTGGTCATTCGACTAATTGGGCGGACAATTTGTTTCGTTAAAATGTGGCCTGCAAAATAAGAAAGCACAATAAACAAAACGCCAGTAGTGATTAAAATCATTTTTAATAACGCCAAGTTCTCTTCTGTATTTTCAATTTCTTCATATACTTGCAGCGACACAATGTCCCCATTTGTCCAAATGACAGGGATAGCCGCGAACGCAATCATATGCTTATTGTATTCTTGAATTTCTGCTGTCTGACCAGATTCGTATGTAAAAGGAAGTGAGCTGAACGTAGATTCCTTCGTGACGGTCAGCTTTGATTCACCTTTCTCTGTGACGACACGGATCATACCATTTTGAGGCAGATACGCTTTCAGAAGCTCTGAAGATGGAAGGCCCTCTTCTTCTGACTTCTTTAGTGCAATCGCAATATTTTCAGCTACTTCCGACAGTCTGGACATATCTTTTTGCGTCAAGGTCATCGAAAAAATAAAGTAAATCGCTGTATGAAACAGCAGCACCATTAAAAACAAGGACAACGATGTATAAAGCTGGATCTTATTTTTTAATCTCATGCTTTATCCTTTCATCACATAACCCACACCTCTCACTGTGTGAATCAATTGTTTTTCAAACGGGTAATCGATTTTTTTCCTTAAATAGCGAATATAGACATCAACCACGTTCGTGTCACCAAAATAATCAAAACCCCAAACAGCTGTTAAAAGCTGATCTCTTGTGAGCACTTGCTGCTGATGTTTCAATAAATGAACAAGCAAGTCATATTCTCTCGGTGTCAGCTCAAGCGTCTGATCGTCTCTTTGAATTTCTCTTGTTTTCTCATTCACCGTTAAATCTGCAATACTTAGCTCAATTTCCTTTTCCTCTTGCGCATTGTGATTGAACCTCAGCTGTGCACGAATTCGCGCTAATAATTCTTCTATGTCAAAGGGTTTTGTAATATAATCGTTTGCCCCAAGATCAAGACCGCTGACCTTATCGGGAACACTTCCTCTTGCGGTAATCAAAATGATCGGTGTTGCCGTATTTGTCTTTCGAACCCTTCTAAGCACTTCAAGTCCGCTTAATTCTGGAAGCATGACATCTAGAAGCACTAAATCAAAACTCTCCTCTTCGAGCGCCTGGAGTCCTTTCATCCCTGTATCTTGGACTGTGACCTCATATCCTTCATATTCAAGTTCTAATGACAGCACTCTTGCAATTTTCTTTTCATCTTCTACCACGAGTATCTTCCCTTTGTTCATCTCTATCTCTCCTATCTGAAAGGCAAGCTTGTCTTTCCATTATTATATGTTGCCTTTCTCCATTGGAACAGTCACAATCTTCATATTCTATTTTTCATGAATGAGGAATTGTTATGTAATATGGTTGATTTTTATTTTCAGCTGATCCTTTCACATTACACAAATCAACAAAAAAAGCCTCTTTTCTGAGGCTGGTCCCTTACTTCTTTTTAGGTTGACTGACAAAAAGCTCATCTACAGTCGTATTCAAAACAGAGGCGATGTCAAAGGCTAATTGTAAAGTAGGGTCGTACTTATCGTTCTCAATGGCATTGATGGTTTGTCTCGAGACCTTACACCGTTTAGCAAGTTCTTCTTGGGATAATTTAATGGATTTCCTTAGTTCTCTTATATGATTTTGCAATTTAATCACCATATTTTTTTCTGTATATGAGTAATGTAACTAAATATATGACCGAAATCACAGTTAGGAACATGATGGGAGAAATCCCAAACCCCTTATCAGAATTGTTCCCTTGGGTCGTTAAAAATATAGACTCAGCGACTTCTAATAAAAGCATACCAATGACCACCATAAATGCATACGATTGAGCTTTTGAGTAGATAAATCTCTTTCTTTCATCACCCTTTTGAATCGTGGGCGCGATAAAAATGAACAGTCCGACCACTAATAAGATGACTGAATACACATCTTTGACAACATCCAACGGTTAGTCCCCTCCAATCAAAATGTCAAATACTTTTTACATTTCAATCATATCATCCGCTTAAAAAATGTCAAATACTTTTTACATTCTATATTCTTTCGATCATTATAATGAAAAAACAATTATCTGCACATGGCATGTACCTTTTTCTTTTCTGTCATCCTCTATCTCTTTATATGATTGTTTTTTCGATCTGCCTTTTTTAGTTCTTTTCACCCATTTTCATCTGTACAGGTGCAAGCTCACTATGCAACATTTCATTCTTTTTCATATGATACTAAGAGTTTTCCTCAAAAGGTGACTTCTTTCGGCAAGATATGAGGAGAACTGCACAATAAATAATTATTTGATTATTTGAAAAATTATTACAATTGACCCTTTCCGATCAAACATTTGTTTTATACAATAACATTACGCAACCTGAATCTACTTTGAAAACAAAATAAGGAGGGCTTTCTTATGAAAGGTGAAATTCGCTTAATTCCGTATGAAGTAAAAGCCAATGTGATGGAAGCGAAAGAGACGCCGGAAAGTATTCAGGAGATTAAAGCACCCGAACTTTGGTCAAGTGGCTTCAAAGGAAAAGGCATAACCATTGCTGTCCTTGATACAGGTTGCGACACGGAGCATCCCGATTTAAAAGATCAGATTATCGGAGGAAAAAACTTTACCGATGATGACAATGGCGATGCTGAGAATGTAAAAGACTACAACGGGCATGGTACCCATGTCTCAGGAACGATTGCAGCAACGGATCAAAATGGCGGCATTTTAGGTGTTGCCCCTGAAGCCAAGCTGTTGATCGTGAAAGTTCTTGGAGGGAAAAATGGCAGCGGGAAATACGAATGGATTATCAATGGCATTAACTATGCGGTTGAACAGAAAGTTGATATCATTTCCATGTCTCTCGGTGGGCCAAGCAATGAACCAGAACTGCAAAAGGCCATCCAACATGCGGTAAGCAGCGGTGTGCTTGTTGTCTGCGCAGCAGGAAATGAAGGTGACGGAGACGAGCGTACTGAAGAGTTCTCCTACCCAGCTGCATACAACGAGGTCATTGCCGTCGGCTCTGTCTCTCTTGCAAGAGAATCCTCTGAATTCTCCAATGCGAATAAAGAAATCGACCTCGTCGCTCCAGGTGAAGACATTTTGTCCACTCTCCCTAACCATAAATACGGAAGACTAACAGGCACTTCCATGGCTGCCCCTCATGTGAGCGGTGCACTCGCCATTATTAAAAATGCCGAAGAAGAAGCGTTCCAGCGTAAGCTGACAGAACCTGAGGTATATGCTCAGCTCGTACGAAGAACCCTTCCGCTAAAACAATCGAAAACCCTTGTAGGAAACGGGTTTTTATATTTAACTGCACCAGATGTGCTTCTTGAGAAAACATTAGAAGCAGAACTTTTGTCTCTATAGGTACATGTTAGGTCCTGAGAAAAGATAGAATTTTCTCAGGATTTTTTTAATTAAAATTATTCAAAATTTACTTTGACGAAATGAAGTGAACGTTATATAATCGAACACAATAAATTCATAGTTTGAGAGTCGGTAATTCGATCACACGTCGAATTTTAATTGGGAAGACCGGTGAAAATCCGGCGCGGTCCCGCCACTGTAAGTGAGGAGAGCTTTTCGTTAATCATCCACTGTCGTGAAGATGGGAAGGATGAAAAGCTTGCAGATTCACTAGCCAGGATACCAGCCGCTCTATCACATCAAACCCCCTACGGTTGATAGGAGATGTCGGAAAAGCGTTCGTCATTGATACTTACGCCTTCTTTCGCACACACATTTTGTCTTTTTAAACCAGACATTTGCCCTCATCAATCTTGACCATGAGTGTGAGTGTCTTTTTATATTTAGAGGAGGAATTGGAATTGACAATTGTTAAAACAAGTAATCTAGGTTTTCCGCGAATTGGTTTAAACAGAGAATGGAAAAAAGCACTTGAGTCTTATTGGAAAGGTCAAACTGACCGAGAAACCCTCTTAAGCACACTCGATGAACAATTTTTAGCCGCTATTAAAACTCAAATTGATCAACAAATTGACGTTGTTCCTTCTGGCGACTTCACCTTCTACGATCACGTGCTGGATACTGCCGTTATGTTCAATTGGATTCCAGAGCGCTTCCGCAGCTTGAAAGACCCGCTAGATACATACTTTGCGATGGCAAGAGGAACAAAAGATGCTGTCTCAAGTGAAATGACAAAATGGTTTAATACAAACTATCACTACATCGTTCCAGAATACGAAAAAAGCACAGAATTCAAACTCACACATAACAAACCGCTTGAAGCCTACGAAAAGGTGAAAAAAGCGTTTGGTGTTGAAACAAAACCTGTCGTTCTTGGTCTTTATACATTTGTTTCTCTTTCTAAAGGCTATGAAGCCAATGAAGTGAAAGAGATTCAGCAACGCCTAGTGCCGCTTTATACTCAGTTGTTAAAAGAGCTTGAAGAAGCCGGTGTAAAATGGGTTCAAATTGATGAGCCTGCTTTAGTCACAGCTTCAAGTGAAGACGTGAAAGCAGTAAAAGCCATCTATCAAACGATTAAAGAAGCTGTACCTGCCTTAAACGTTCTCCTTCAAACATACTTTGACTCAGTAGATGCCTATGAAGAGCTTGTCACGTATCCTGTTGAAGCCATAGGTCTTGATTTTGTCCATGATCAAGGACGAAACCTTGAACAATTGAAAAAACACGGCTTCCCAAAAGATAAAATTTTAGCAGCCGGTATCATCGACGGCAGAAATATTTGGAGATCAGATCTAGGAGAAAGATTATCGTTTGTTTCTGAAGTGATTGCTGACGTGCAGCCGAAAGAAGTATGGCTGCAGCCTTCAAGCAGCCTGCTACATGTCCCAGTTGCAAAACATCCGAGCGAACAGCTTGAAGAAAAACTATTAAACGGACTTTCTTATGCCACTGAAAAACTGGCTGAATTAACGCTATTAAAAGAAGGCTTATCAAAAGGAGCGGCTGCCATTGATGCAGACATCCATGCAGCAAATGAAGCACTTCTGACGTTAAAAGAATTCGCGAAAGGAACGAATGCGGACCTGACAGCAGAGCGCAACAATCTTTCATCAAAAGATTTTAAACGTCCAGTTGCTTTTGAAGAACGACTACGCATTCAAAATGAATCTCTTGAACTGCCGCTTCTTCCAACCACAACAATCGGAAGCTTCCCTCAGTCAGCTGAGGTGCGCAGTGCTCGTCAAAAATGGCGCAAAAATGAGTGGACAGATGCTGAGTATGATGAATTTATTAAAAAAGAAACAAAAAGATGGATTGATATTCAAGAAGAGATTGGCCTAGATGTACTCGTTCATGGAGAATTTGAACGTACAGACATGGTTGAATACTTCGGTGAAAAACTCGCTGGATTTGCCTTTACAAAATTCGCTTGGGTTCAATCTTATGGATCACGCTGCGTGAAGCCGCCGATCATTTATGGAGATGTAGAATTTACAGAGCCAATGACAGTGAAAGAAACGGTTTACGCTCAAAGCTTAACGGAGAAAAAAGTCAAAGGAATGCTGACAGGGCCTGTCACGATCTTAAACTGGTCTTTCCCAAGAACAGATATCTCTCGTAAAGACATTGCCTTCCAAATCGCTTTTGCTTTACGTAAAGAGGTAGAAGCGTTAGAAGCAGCGGGTATTCAAGTGATTCAAGTGGATGAACCTGCGCTAAGAGAAGGTCTTCCTTTAAAAGAGAGTGATTGGGCAGCATACTTAAACTGGGCAGCAGAGTCATTCCGTCTATCGACATCGTCTGTTCAAAATGAAACGCAAATTCATACACATATGTGCTACAGCAACTTCGAGGATATTGTTGATACGATTGAAGACCTTGATGCAGACGTGATTACGATTGAACATTCACGCAGTCATGGCGGGTTCCTCGATTATTTAGAAAAACACCCGTATTTGAAAGGCCTTGGACTTGGGGTGTATGACATTCACAGCCCGCGCGTTCCATCTGTTGAAGAAATGAGTAAAATCATTGATGATGCACTGAACGTATGTCCGACAGATCGCTTCTGGGTCAACCCTGACTGTGGACTGAAAACAAGACAAGAACCTGAAACCATTGCTGCTTTGAAAAACATGGTGACAGCTGCTGAAGTCGCTCGTAAAAAGCTAGCGCAGCACGCATAATGGACTTACTCTTCCCCTGCTGAACATTTGGCAGGGGTTTTTTATCCGTAAATTGTCCTGTTCGATCTCCTCCTACAATGATTCCTTTTCTATCATGATTCGTTTATACTAGAGAAGTCAGTCGAACAAAGGGAGGAAGACAATGAATCACGAAGCTTTTTTACAACGCGCAATTGATCTTGCAGTAGAAGGAGTAAATAGTGGCACAGGCGGCCCTTTTGGAGCGGTCATTGTCAAAGACGGTCAGATTATTGCAGAGGGAAGCAACAATGTCACAACGAGTAATGATCCAACCGCACATGCAGAAGTGACAGCCATTCGAAAGGCGTGCCAAACACTACATACATACCAATTAGAAGACTGTATTTTGTATACAAGCTGTGAGCCTTGTCCAATGTGTCTTGGTGCTATCTATTGGGCTAGACCAAAGGCCGTATATTTTGCCGCTGGACACAAGGATGCAGCGACTTCTGGTTTTGATGACTCCTTTATTTATGAAGAAATCAACAAAGAATACGAATCAAGAAACATTCCATTTTACCAGCTGACCCTTCAAAAAACCCTTGCTCCATTTGAAGCATGGGACACATACGACAAAAAGAAAGAATATTAAAAAAAGACACCTGCTCCACAGCAGGTGTCAGTAGATTGTTGAGAAAGGGCTAAATTTTAGCCCTTTTTTCTTTTCATGATTCCGCCACTTCAAGCTCTACTTCGATGTTTCCTCTTGTTGCTTTTGAATATGGACAGAATTCATGTGCATCCTCAACAAGCTCTTTCGCTTTGTCATGGTCAAGCCCTTTAGCGGAAACAATCAGCTTCACGCCAAGTTTAAAGCCGCCATCACTTTCATCTTTTAATAGACTGACATGTCCTTCTACTTCTGATTCAATTTCGACACCTTGCTTCTTGGCGACTTGTTCAAGCGCCCCTCCGAAGCAGGCCGCATAACCCGCTGCAAATAATTGCTCAGGATTCGTACCAGTTTCTCCATCTTTCTTTGCGTTTGGCATCACAATGTTGTGGTCAAGCACACCATCATCAGAACGAACATGTCCTGCTCTTCCGTGCTGTGCTTTTACTTTTGCAGTAAATAATGGTTTCATCTTGATCTCCTCCTTCTTCTACTTATACCTTTCACGTTCTATTCGTTGCTCAAACATTTATGGCACATTGAAGAATTTTTCATTTTTAGTCTGTATTTATTTTAAAAAGGAAGAAAATCTTATACAATGATAAGTATGACAAAAAATAGTTGGTGACAGATATGACAAATGAATTTGAACATATGAAGCTGGAAAATCAGCTTTGTTTCTTGTTATATGCAAGTTCAAGAGAAATGACGAAGCAGTATAAACCATTATTAGAAGAGTTAAATATCACATACCCGCAATATTTGGCACTGCTTTTGTTATGGGAGCATGGGACATTAAATGTGAAAACAATGGGAGAGCTTTTATATTTAGACTCCGGTACACTCACACCTATGCTAAAACGAATGGAACAAAATGGACTCATCATCCGCGAACGTTCGAAAGAGGATGAGCGTTCGGTCCAAATTCGTTTAACAGAATACGGAGAAGCTTTACAAGAGAAGGCCACTTCGATTCCATTTCAAATGCTGTCTGGAACAGGCAGATCAGAAGAAGAGCTGAAAACACTTCGCGCTTCTTTACATGAGCTTCTGCAAAAATTAACACAATCAAAAGGCTGAGGGAATATTCCCTCAGCCTTTTTTTGATGTCTATTATTCAGCGACAGCTACTAATTCTACTTCAATGTTTCCTTGCGTTGCTTTTGAGTATGGGCAAACGCCGTGTGCTTTATGAACAAGTTCATCAAGTGCAGATTGCTCAATTCCAGTTCCTTTTACTTCTAATTTGACACCTAGTTTAAAACCGCCGTCTGAACTGTCTTTGATTAAGCTTACATGTGCCGTTACTTCACTTTCAAAACGGATACGCTCTTGTCTTGCGACCATTTGAAGAGCTGAATCAAAACATGCAGAATAGCCCGCTGCGAATAATTGCTCTGGATTCGTTGCTTTCTCAAGCTTTTTCGCTCTTGGCGTTCCTGGCATTGCTACATCATGCTCTAGTACGCCATCTGTTGACACAACCTTACCTTCTCTTCCTCCTACAGCTGATACCGTTGCAGTAAATAAAACTTCTGACATGAATATAACCCTCTTTCGCTCTATTAATATTTTCTACAATTGAATTGTACACAATATAAATTCAAGAGTCAATGAAAAACACTCACTTTCATCTTTCCTCCATTTTTTATTTTTATGAATGTGCAACCTACGATGATTGAAGCGGTCAATAAAAAAAGCCCTTTAAAAAGGGCTTTTTAGATCGTGATATGCTGCGGATTCGGTTTTTCTAGCGTATGGTTTCTGTTATCGGGGTCGGCATTAGGTGATGTGATCCATAATGCCAAGATCGTGATGCTTGTACAGACGACTGCCCATTTTTTAAAATTCATATAAACAATCCCCTCTCTGAATATAGATACGAGCATGTTCCGCTTCCCCATAGAACATGGAAGATTTTTCATAATCCTCCATTTCATTATAATACTTTGCGGTGTCTAAAGCCAGCTCTTCTATATCTGGATATGCATAGGAAGATTCTAAAAAATGGAAAATTCGTTTAATATGCTCTGCATCTTGTCGTAAGTACAACGCTTCTAAAAAAATGGTCTTCTGAATATGAATGTCATCCTGCAGAGCTTCTGCTCGTTTCATACATTCTTCTCTGTAATATAATGCTTCATCGTTTTTACCTTGTTTGTATAAGATCTGAGCGGCTGTATAAAGAGGGTCTATCGATCGACGAAGATGATCAGATTGGTTTTGATCAAATAATGAGATGGATTCTTTCATTAAGTCGAGTGCGCGGTTCAAGTCTCCCATTCTGTAATAACTGTTGCCCATATTAAACAAAGAAGAAGCAATAAAACGCACATTCTGAAAGTCTCTTGACCTTGCAAGTGCTCTTTCGAGATGTGGCAATGCCTTTTCATGCCTTCTCATATCATCATAATTACCGGCTACAATAAATTCACACTGAATGGTACGAAGCGCATATAGTTCGTGCTGAATATAGACATCCAGCGCTAGTTTGGCATGGTGCATCGAAATGTGTGTTTGTTTCATGTGATAATATATTTCTGACATTTTAAAATGAAATTCTGCACGTTCAATATCGTCGGATACAAAAGAAAGCTTATGCTCTGCCTTTTGATAGGACGATATGGCAGCAATGTACTCTCTCCGGCCGAACTCATACATGCCTCTGAAGAAATGATAGTAATATTCAAGCATGCCTGTGACATGCGTTTGATGCTCATCTATTTCTTTCGAAAGCTCGGAAAAGTTGGCGCGAAGCTTTCCTTCCTTTAATGGCTTTAAATAATCGAGCATGACCTCATGCCTGAATTCCATTAAAGAAAAATAGAGAAGCAAATTCTGATCTTCTTCCATTGAATCAAGAGAGGTGCGAATTTCCTGCTTTAACTGTTCTGCTTGTTCTGAATCAAATCTGCGGATTAATTCATACCACTTGTTGATTTTCACTCCAATATCCGAAGAGGGAATGATTTTCGCCATACGTTGCCTTCTCCAATCTTCTCAAAATATAAAACATTACCATATTTTATCATACTTGACCGAAGAAATACAAAAATGAAAGGAAAAAGAGAGCCTTGTGCGATAAGACTCTCTTTTTGGATGGGTTATTCTCTTATTTGTCCTTGACCACGAATCACAAATTTTTCAGAGGTTAGGGCTGGCAGACCCATTGGTCCTCTAGCATGCAATTTTTGTGTGCTAATGCCGATTTCCGCTCCGTAGCCAAATTCAAAGCCATCTGTAAACCGGGTAGATGCATTATGATACACAGCGGCAGCATCAACGGCTGTTAAGAAAAGTGCCGCATGCTGCTCGTTTTCCGTAATGATCGCTTCAGAATGCTTAGAGCTATACATTTGAATATGCTGTATCGCCTCTTCCATGGTCTTTACGGTTTTAATACTGACAATCGGCGCTAAAAATTCCGTTTCAAAATCAGTGGCCTTAGCTAATGTGGCACTCGGTGCAAGTGCACATACTGCTTCATCGCCCCGTATTTCTACACCATGTGTCTGAAGTGCTTCAAAAAGCGAAGCGCCATGTTCTTTTGCCCATGTTTCATGAATGACAATGCTCTCAATGGCATTACAAACAGATGGTCTTTGTGTTTTCGCATTCAGAACAATTTGTTCAGCCATTTCTTTTTGGGCTGTTTCATCAATGTAAATATGACAATTCCCTGCACCCGTCTCAAGTACTGGAACAGTAGACTCTCTCACAACAAGATCAATTAAATGTTTCCCGCCGCGTGGAATAAGGACATCTAGATAGTCATTTAAAGTGAACAGGGTTTTAGCCGTCTCACGGCCTGTATCTTCAATCAATTGTACACTGTCTACTGGAATATCCGTTGGTTGCAGCGCTTCGTGAATGACTTTCACAATCGCTTTATTACTATGAATGGCCGATGAACTTCCTCGAAGAATCACAGCATTTCCAGTTTTCAAGCAAAGAGTGGCCGCATCGACTGTCACGTTTGGTCTTGCTTCGTAAATCATCCCAACCGTTCCAAGAGGCACACGTACTTTTTCAATGAGAAGCCCGTTTTCTTTTTGAATGGTCTCTAATGTTTCACCAATTGGGTCTTTGAGCTGAATGAGTTGATTCGTAGCGTCTGCAATCGCTTCAATTCTCTCTTCTGTTAATGTAATTCTGTCGATCACAGATGGCGTGAACTCTTTGTCTATAGCCGCCTGAACATCTTTTTGGTTTTCGGCAATTAAATAAGCTGAAGATGCTTTTAATGCTTTTGCAATAGCGTCTAATGCAGCATTCTTTTGTTCAGTTGTTTTTAATAGCAGCTGATCTTTGGCTGCGCTTGCCTTTTTTGCTTTTTTTAGAACTTCATTCATCGTTTTCCCTCCTCAGTTTTGTACATGCTGAACCCAGTGATCTCGGTGAATGACTTCAGGTTTTTCATAAGAAAGCTCCTGACTTCGCATCCCTTTAATGCCAAGAAGCTCATCAGAATCATACAATGTTTGCCCTTTACCGACTAACCCGTTTGGACCAACGACTTCGACGACCTCTCCTTTAGAAAATTCACCAGCTACATCAATGACACCAGCTGGAAGAAGACTCCTTCCATTATGCAAAATCGCCGCCTCTGCCCCCGCATCAATCATGATCTTCCCAGAGACTGGTGAGTGGAATTGAATCCATTGGCGACGGTTATTGACTGATGATAAGTCTTGTTCACCAATATATGTGCCGTCCCCTTGACCAGCGAGAATGTGAAGAAGCTTGTCTTCCCCTGTACCTGTGCCAATGAAGACTTTAACGCCAAGGGAGAGAGCTGTTTGTGCAGCTGAAAGCTTAGATTTCATCCCGCCTGTTCCAACCTTTGAACCCGTACTCTTCGCATATGAGAACAATTCATCTGAAATGTGAGTCAGCACATCAAACCGCTTCGCATCAGGATTCTCACTTGGATTGGCATCATAAATTCCGTTGATATCTGTTAAAATGATCAATTGGTCTGCATGAATTAAGCCACTGACCAGTGCTGATAACATGTCATTATCACCAAAGGTAAGCTCCTCGATGGACACAGAATCATTTTCATTAATGATCGGTAAAATTTTTCTTTCGAGCAGTTCCATCATCGTTGCGTAAGCATTTCGATATCTTGTACGATCTGAAAAGTCATTACGTGTTAAAAGCATTTGTGCAGGCGTCATCTGAAACTGTGAAAATAGTTCTGTATATTTCTGCATTAACAAGCCTTGACCAACAGCAGCAGCAGCCTGCTTCCCTTTTAAGGTCACAGGTCTTGACGGATATCCTAAACTGCCAAATCCCGCCGCAACGGCACCTGACGAAATGAGAATGATTTCATGGCCTGCCTCTTTTAGCTTTGCGATGGCTTTGACATGATCCTGCATTTTTTGTTCATCAATGGCTCCCTTTTGCTCTGTTAATGAACTGCTACCAATTTTTATGACGATCCTTTGCTTTTTCATCATTGATTCCCTCCGCTATACCTTTCACCACATAAAAAATCCCTTTTTCTCCTTATGTAAAGGACGAAAAAGGGATTTTCCGTGGTACCACCTTCATTGAATAAGCACACGTCTGCTTATTCCACTCAACTCCTGTAACGCCAGGCATGCGCTTAGATTTTTCCTCTAAGGCTCAAAGGGTAGGTTCAGCAGCTGTCTGCGGCAAATGTTTCAGCATGTCATTTGCTCTCTTTTACACAGCAGGTCCTGCTTACTATTCCTTCTCAACGCTCGTTAATTTTTTTATATTATCACCAATTGCTTCAGAAAAGTCAAGCGGTCAATTAAACACAATCGTTTTATTCTCATGGACAATGATTCGATCTTCCAGATGCCATTTGACAGCTCGGGCAAGCACGCTGCGCTCAATCGTGCGGCCAATATTTTTTAATGCCTCTGTATCATCTCTATGATCTACCCGCTCAATATCCTGTTCAATGATTGGCCCTTCGTCTAAATCATTTGTCACGTAATGAGAAGTCGCACCAATCAGTTTAACCCCTCGCTCATATGCACGCTTGTAAGGGTTAGCCCCTATAAAAGCCGGCAGGAAGGAATGATGAATATTAATGATTTTGTTCGGGTGCTGTTCGATAAAGGCTGGCGTCAAAATTTGCATGTATCTAGCAAGCACAACCGCATCAATATCATATTCTTCTAATAAGGCAAGCTGTTGTTTTTCTGCATCTTGGCGAATGTCTTTATTTGCTTTCACGAAGTGGAATGGAATGCCGAGTGCTTCGACTGTATCCTTTGCCGTTTCATGATTGCTGATGACAACCGCTATTTCAGCCATTAAATTACCGCTTTGCCATTCCCATAAAAGTTCATGTAAACAATGAAGCTCTTTGGACACAAAGATTGCCAGCTTTTTTAGATCACTTGCACGCGACATGCTCCATGTCATGTGAAATGATTGCGCAATTGGCTCAAAACTGCTTTTCAATTGATCTAAGTTGGCAGAAATGTCTTTCCAATCAAATTCAATTCTTAAAAAGAACCGGCCGCTCTCATGATCTGTTGTGTATTGACTAGATTCAATGATGTTTGCTCCATGTTCAAATAAAAAAGTAGAAACAGCTGACACAATACCAGGCTGATCCGGGCAGCTGACTAAAAGCCTTCCTTTTTGCTCATGCTTTTGTCTGTGTAATTCAAGTTTCTCTGTAATCAATGTTCTCATGTCTTATGACCTCATTTACGTTTTTCATTCTAATGAAATATTATACTGGACTGGAAACAGAAAAAGCAATTAAGTGGCGTATTTTTTATTGAATATTCATTCAATTCTGCACCTGGCGTGATATAATATGAATAGACCTTTTATCACAAAAGGAGTGATGGAGATGAAAAGCATGACTTTGTTTGGTAAAGTGAGCTTTTGGCTCGGCATCGTATGTCTAATCACGGGCATTTATCTATTTATGACCGGAGAAAGACTCATTCCTTTACTTACATTTGGTGTATGTTTTCTGCTTGTGAGTCAACTTTACCGCAAAAATGAAAACGATTCCAATCATCATTCGATGTAGCAAAAAGGCTGGCACATGTTTGCCAGCCTTTTCTTATTCAATGATTTTCAACCCGACCGCTGCCGATAAAATCAGTGCGATAAAGAAAATACGTTTTGCGTCTTTCGACTCACCATAAAACAACATCCCAACAATCGCTCCTCCAGCTGCTCCGATTCCTGTCCAAATCGCATACGCCGTTCCCATCGGAATTGTATTCATCGCAAGAGACAGCATCAGAAAGGAAAGCGAAAATCCAGCTGCTATGAAGAAAATCCATTTGACATGGCGATCTTTCTGGAATTGATTCATCATGGTGACACAAAGCATTTCTAAGATGCCTGCCCCAATGAGTAAAAGCCAGCTCACGATTCAGCCTCCCCTTTCTTTTCACCTGTGGTCAATTTGAGTCCTAATACACCGCTTAAAAGCACCATGATCAAAAGTAATTTTACTAGCTGTACCGGCTCACCCATGACCATCCCTACTATGACCGTACCGGCTGTTCCAAGTCCGGTGAAAACGGCGTAAAGTGTGCCAACTGGAAGTACCGTCGTGGCTTTTAGGAGTAAATAAAAGCTGACGACAATACAAACGATGGTTGCGCTCCATTCCAATATAGAGCCAGCATATTTCAACCCCATTACCCAGCCGACTTCAAATACGGCTGCAATCAAAACATTTCCCCATTTCATTCGATCTCTTCCTTTCTTACCGATTCCAAGCAATAAAAAAAGCCCGGAAATCGATCGTTTGATCAAATCTCCCGGGCTTTTATCCCTCCGTGTCCATACGGTCTATTGTCTAGACCCTATGTGTTTTCTCTCGGTCCAGACTGCGCTGCCCGCACGGAACCCTAGAAAACCAATTCATGATAATCAGATCTAGCGTAGAGCCGATTCTGTATGAAAAAGTGTATCACACCCTGATATGCCGGTCTACCACTTTGCTTTTTTCCTTCAAATATACTTGTTCATTTTTCGAAAGAAAGTGGATGAAAGCGAAGTATACTAAATGATAGAAAGAGGAACGACCACATCACTGATATAATAAAACAAGAGGTGGATCAAATGATGATGACCGACGAACAAAAACACGAATTTTATCAAGCACTTGTTGATAAAAATCCGCAATATGACGGCACGTTTTTTGCTGGTATTAAAACAACCGGCATCTTCTGCCATGCCACGTGCACTGCTAGAAAACCAAAATATGAGAACTGCGAGTTTTTCTTTACAGCAGAGGAGGCGCTGCTTGCAGGGTATCGGCCGTGTAAGCGATGCACGCCTTTAACATATCCTAACAGCATTCCAGAAGAAGTCAAAACACTTGTATCAGCAGTTGAAGAGAGTCCTGAGAAACGGTGGAAAGAAGAAGATTTTCGCCAATTAGGGATTCACTCTGCAACAGCTCGGAGAAAATTCAAAGAAATCTATGGAATGACCTTTGTTCAATATGCTAGATCACGCCGAATGGGGCTAGCGTTTAAAGAGATTCTGAACGGAAAAAAAGTCATTGATCAGCAAGTCACCTTCGGTTACGAGTCTTCCAGTGCCTTCAATGATGCCTTTACGAAAATCATGGGGAATCCACCCAAAAAGGCGCAAGTCAATATTTTGCATGCGAATTTTATTTCTACTCCGATTGGGCGGATGATGAGCATTTCAGATGCAACCCATGTGTATTTGCTGGAATTTATGGACAGGCGAGGATTAGAAAGAGAAATTGAGAACATCAGAAAAAAACATCATGCCCGTATTTTAGTTGGAGAAACAAACGTTCATCAGCAATTAGCAAAGGAATTGGCCTTATATTTTGAAAAGAAACTCACGCAGTTTACTGTGCCACTTGCTATACATGGCACCCCTTTTCAGAAAAGGGTATGGGATCTTCTATTACAGATTCCGCCAGGCGAAACGAGATCGTATCGAGATCTTGCCATCATGCTTGGCGATCCCCATTTGGTTCGGGCAGTTGGAAATGCAAATGGTGCCAATCAGTTGGCCGTCATCATTCCTTGTCACCGAGTCATTCAAACAAGCGGTGAACTTGGCGGATATGGCGGGGGAATCGAACGAAAGAAATATTTACTTCAGTTAGAACAGCGTCTATAAAAGAAAAAGCGGCTCTCCTTATGATTCAAGCGAGCCGCTTTTTCCGTCACGAGTAACACTGTAAACATCAATCATTTGATCCCATTTTGAAATGGTTTTTTCTTTTTTCATCCCCATTTTCATTGCGACCTTGACTGACGCTTCATTGTCAGGGCGAATTAAGCTGACCATTCGCCTCACCTTCATTTCGTCAAAACCATACGCAAGACAGCCTTTTGCAGCCTCAACAGCATATCCTTTTCCCCATGCCGATCTCTTTAGCATATAGCCAATTTCAAGCTCTGTTTGTCCTTCGACGTTTTGGAGAACAATTCCGCTTTGACCAAGTGGTTCCTTCGTTTCTTTTTCTTCAATGATCCACAGGGATGTATGAAATGTGCGGTCATTCTTTTGATTCCAAGCAATCCACTCTTTTGTCTGCTTTTCATCCTTTAGTGAAGGATAATACTTCATGACCTCTGCATCTTGGAACAGCTTTTCATATAAAAAAGGCGCATCGTCTTCATCCATTGTTCTCAGTCTGAGACGCTCTGTTTCAAGCACGATCCGTGTTTGATGTGCTATTTTTTATCCCCCCTGCTTACTTGCTAAAAATATCTCCGAACAACCCATTTGAATCTGGGGCAAAGTAATGGAACCCCGCACCCGTTAAACTAGCAGCTAATGCGGTCCACATGATTAAACTGACCGTCATCCACACAGTGACTTGTTTTCTTTTCGTACCGAAGCTCATACACATAAAAGCCGCTAAATGACTGCCAATAATAAAAGGACCAATAAGTGCCAGACCAGGGAGACCGTACCGTTCCCAAACCTTTCTGGCTTTCAGCTGTTTTTTCTCTCCTTTTTCATCATGTTTCTCCTCTTTCCTCTTCAGCCACCACGCTTTAAATCGGTCCACGAAGACGATGAGTAGTAAGACGGTAAGAAAGTTGCCGACGAATCCAATAACTGCCGTTGTCACAGGATGCAGACCACTTAAAATCCCCAGCGGAACGACACCAACCACTTCAAAGAAAGGTAAAGCAGCCAATATAAAAACGAGTACATACCCCCATACAATATCCAATCACAGAACCCCTTTTCATTTTTGTCCTCTTCTCATTGTAAAGAAAAATGTGATCCCATATCTACATTTTTTTAGAAAAAGAAAAGCACATCGCAAGTGATGTGCTCCAGATTGTTGACAAAGGGCTAAAATGAACTTTATTTTAGCCCTTTGTCTTCTTTTCAGCTTGATAGAAAACCTTTGCAGTCTAGGAAGGACGAGTACTGGCGCGGAGCGAATTTGACATTCGTGAGCACCAGCACG